>JBKEDE010000011.1:0-251587 GCA_047975265.1 Flavobacteriales bacterium | reverse complement strand
TTCGGAGCATTGACCACCGGGTTGTGGTAAGGCATCGATTAGGTGGCATTTTAGTTTTAATAAACCGGCTTCGAATACGGCAAACATTCCGACGGGACCTGCTCCAATAATAAGAATATCTGTTTTGATCATTATTTAATTTTTAAAAGGTTGAGCACTTATTTAAAGTGATTATAAATAGTTTGTAAATTTACATAGACTTCTTTAATTAATCCATCAATTGTTTTGTGATTTTATTCAAGGTTTGTATTTTATACTCAAAATCATTTCGAAGTGTTTTACGATAGTGGTTTAAATTTTCAGTTAATTCGTTGATATCTTCAGGTAATACTTTTTCAAAAAATTGACGCAGACGCTTAGCCATAGTAGGTGATTTACCATTGGTTGAAATAGCTATTTTTACATTTCCTTTGGTAACAATTCCACCTAAATAGAAATCACAGTAGTCAGGTGTATCAGCGATATTAACTAATATATTTTGTTTTTTTGCGTCGTGATAAATTTGATGATTAATTTCTCGAAAATTAGTTGCTCCAATAATCAATTGTTTGTTTTTTAAATAATCTGAATGATAGGCATCTTGAATTAGTGTGACATTTTTTCTTTTTTTTACCAATTCTAATAAACTGAGACTAAACTCTTTTGCAACAATTGTTACTTGGGATTTGGGACTTGATTTTAAAAGAAAAAATAATTTTTCATATCCTACAAATCCACCTCCGACAATTAGTACATTTAATTGATGAACTTTTAAGAATATAGGGTATAATTCATTCATTTTTATGGTATTTAGTGTATTAAATGGTTGTTTAAGAATGTTTTATTATGGTGTATTTCTTCATAAAATGATTTTAACCGAATACTTTCTTTTACCACCTCTCCGATAACAATAACAGCAGGATTGGATATTTGTTTGGCATGTACTTCATCAATGATCGTTTCAATAGTACCGATTCCTATTTTTTCATCTTTTGTTGTTCCGTTTTGAATAATGGCTATGGGAGTATCTTTTTTCCCTTCTTTCTCAAAAATGGAAACAATCTGATTGATTTTATTCATTCCCATTAAAATAACAACAGTTGCTACTGATTTAGCTGCCAGATATACATCATAACTTAGCTTATGCTTTTTTGTAGTTCCAGTAATAATCCAAACACTTTCTGCTACGCCTCTGTGAGTTAAAGGAATCCCGACACTTGCAGGAACAGCACTGGAAGAAGATATTCCGGAAATAACTTCCGTTTCAATACCTAATGAGTCTGCATAAGATAATTCTTCCAATCCCCGCCCGAAGATAAAAGGATCACCACCTTTCAAACGTATTACATGACCATGTTTAAAAGCATAATTTACAATCATCGTATTGATAGAATCTTGTTTACAAGAGTGTTTTCCATAGCGTTTTCCGACAAAAATTTTAACGGCATCAGGAGCATGTTGGAGTAATTCTGTATTGACTAAAGCATCGTAAAGTACTACATTAGCTGAAGCCAACGCTTTTACGGCTTTTAGCGTAATCAAATCCGGATCACCTGGTCCGGCACCTATTACAGTTAGTTTTGGATTTTTATTTTTTTTCATTGAATTTCAGTAATTTTTTTGTCTTTTATTAATTGATTTACACGAAAATGATCTACTTTTTTATAGAATAATTTTGCTAAATCTAAATAATTACGGGCAAAATCTTCAGTAGGGTTATTATTTTTTATTTGATTAACCAAACTTTCAAATGAATGATTCAATTGAATTTTACCTGTTTTAACATAATATTCGTCAAATTGTTTGATAATGGTGTTATAACGATTGGTTTCATGCTGGTCAGAGGTTAATAAAGCCTTGGCACTATTGACTAAAGAGGAATAGGAATGATAGATACTATCCGCCCAGTTTCCCACTTCAAGATTCTCTTGTGCAAAACTTATCTTCTCCTCACTTTCAAATAAAAGAGTCGCTACCAAATCTATTATCACAGCAGCACATTCTCCTACACCAATTGATTTGATATAAGGTTTTTCATGTCCCCAATCTATGTAATCATCCTCTGTTAAATTATCGGTTTGAGATAATTCTTTTAACAAATCAAAAAAGTATATTTTTCCTTGACGGTCGTAATAATCTAAAAAGTTTTCACGTTCTTCTTTCTTCGATTTATAATCATTCAATAGTAATCGTAGAGCTTGTAGCCCTCTTTTACTGGGTATTTTGATAACTTTATCGGCAAAACGACCTTCGCCATTGCCTAAAATTCCTCCTCCTAATAAAACTTGAAGAGCAGGAGCGACCAATTCTCCGGATTTAATACTCATTCCTTGAAAACCGATTTGGGCTAAACTGTGTTGCCCACAGGCATTCATACAGCCACTTACTTTAATGGTAATATCTTGATTGGATATAAATTCAGAATATTCATTTTCGATTACTTTTTCAAGTTCTCGTGCAATCCCTGTACTACTGGAAATCCCTAAATTACACGTATCAGTTCCCGGACAGGAAGCTATATCAACGGTTGTTTTGTATCCTGATTTTGAAAACCCGATTTCTTTTAGAAGAAGATAAATTTCAGGTAAATATTCCTCTTTAATGTTACGTAACAATATACCTTGTCCTATGGTAAATCGAGCTTCATTGTTACTGTATTTTTCAATGATATCAGCTAACTTTCGAGCTTCAGTAGTATAAAAATCTCCTAAAATCAGTCGAATACCCACAGCTAATAAACCGGATTGTTTTTGCTTTATAACGTTGGTTTTTTTCCATACCTCAAATTCTTCCGGATTATCAATTTTTACCGATGTAGGTTGAAATGTAGGCAATATAATTTCTTGCTCAAAAGCAGAAGTATCTATTGGGTAAGAATGATGAGGTAAGGCTTTTTCTTCATTCTTTACCAATCTTAAAAATTCTTCCAATCCGACTTCTTTTAATAAAAATTTCATACGTGCTTTCATACGCTTAGTACGCTCTCCATAATAATCAAACACACGCAATACGCCTTCTGTAAAAGGAATTATTTTATCTTCAGGTAAAAATTCATAAGCTATTTGTGCATGGAGAGGTTGAGCCCCAATTCCTCCTCCCAACATAACTTTAAAACCACGTTTTCCATCTTTGATTTTAGCTATAAAACCTAAATCATGAATAAAACTTACTGCGACATCTTTGTCTGAAGCAGAAAAGGATATTTTGAATTTTCTACCCATTTCCTGACACATAGGATTTCGAAGTAAATATTGAAACAAGGCATAAGCATAAGGAGAAACATCAAAAGCTTCATCAGGGTCTATACCGGATGTTTCAGAGGCTGTAATGTTTCGAACAACATTTCCACAGGCCTCTCGAATTGTGAGGCTACTTTGCTCTAATTCTTCCCACAATTGTGGTGTTCTATTAATATTAACATGATGTATTTGAACATCTTGTCTGGTCGTAACGTGCAATCGTCCTCTTGAATATTCATCCGATACATCGGCTAATTTTCGTAATTGTTGAGAAGAAAATTTACCAAACGGTATTTTAATACGAACCATTTGAACACCGGGTTGTCGCTGTCCATAGATACCTCTTGCCAGACGAAGACTTTTAAACCGGGTATCATCTAATTTTCCATTTTTATACAGACGAATTTTTTTATCCAGTTCAATAATATCTTTAGCAACAATGGGATTTTCTATTTCTGATCTAAAACTTTTCATTTTAATGATACTTATTTTTTAAATGGTAAATAAATTTACTAATCTACTTTTTGTTTTCCCCATTTTACTCTATTCCAGATTCTTTCATGGAAAAAATAGAGGAGCATTTTAGAAAATAATTCTATTGAGCCGATAGAGACTGCTAATTCAACTTTTCCGGTAACGAACCATGAAATTATAATGGTATCCAAGGTGCCAACAACTCGCCAACTAAGTGATTTCAAGACACTTCGAAAAGGAGATTCAGAAGCCTTATCTTCTTCAAAATTTTTTAGTTGGTCTTTTCTGAATAACGGATTTATAAACATTTGTTCTAAAGTCATTTTTTAATTGATTAATAAGTTTTGTGTTAATCGATATAAACTGATTGAGTTTTGATAAATGATAAAAGGAAAGAGAAATTAACAGCAACAGTAGTTGCAGCAACACATTATCACTGTGTTATCGTATGAAGAAGTTGTTTTAAATCGAGTAATGTAGCTAAAATCGTTTTGTTTAATTTTTGATTCTGAAAATTTCATAAGTTAAAATTTATTGTTTAAAAAAAATCCAGTACTTTTTCACGGTGCTGGATTTATGTATAAATTCTATTATTTATTAGCAAATTTAAAAACAGCACAACAAATGCGTTCGACAACACATACAAGTACCGTTATTTCCCTCATTAGAGAGAAAGTTTAATGATGTTTTATGTAATTCTGTTTTGACCATTCGCAACAAATGTAAACGATAAGTATGACAAAACCAAAAAATAATTATTTTTTTTTCAATAATCTTTAAATTAACCCTAAAATTTTTCAATGGTAGTTTTAGAATTTTTCTGAGGTTGTAATTTATTTTCAACAATACCCGTTACAAGTTGTTTTATTTTAGGATACTGTAAAACGACATCAACATGGTGTGGACCATAATTAAAATGTTCGTATTTTTCTCCGTAAACCGTTTTGCCTATATAGTAATTATAATCTAAATTATGTTGCTTATACATAGGAATTGCAGCATTATATTCCGTTTGGATGGTATATAAAAACTGGTCTGTATTATACACTTCAAAAATGTGTTTGTGTAACACCTGAGTTCCCTCCTCATCATCTTTTTCGTTGGAAAAAGTTTCAAAGGCTTTTACTGTGTTTTTGCCGACCGAAAATTGATCAAACTGAAATCTATCTTTGATAAATTCAGGTAATTGTTTAGTTTCATAACCTTTGTACAAACGTTTTCGCAAAGTTTCTGTGTCGTAAGAACGATTTTGAGCATAACGAACTTGAATCAATTTTGCCAATGAAATATAATCTTTCGGATCTCGTGTCAATAATGCATTTAACTGTTCTTCTGCTTTTTCAAGATTTTTTTCTTCAAAATAAAGTGTTGCATTAATAAATTGAATATAATCTTTATGTTCTGAAAAACGTCGTTCCTTTAATAAATTTTCAAGAAAGTCATGAGCTTGTTTGTAACGATTTTGGTTGGTATAAAGCAGTGAAAGACTTTGAACGGCTTCCATATTTGGCTCCATTTTTAAAATTTCTTGATAAATAGAAATGGCTTTATCATAATTAGGTTCTTTAAAACAGTAATGATATACTTTAGCTTTCATCAACTGTGCTTGGGTTGAAGGTTCTAATTTATACGCTTCATCAAGTGACTTTAAAGCATTTTGGCAATCGCCATTTTTATTTTGTAAAAAAGCCAAAAATTGGTAATATTCTGCCGTTTTCTCTTTTTCAATTGCTAACCCAATGTATTTTATGGCTTCTTGAGAATATCCTTTTTGATGATAAAATATCGATGTGTAATAATAATCTTCAGCACTTAGATTCTCATTTTGACTAATAAGGTCTAAAGCCTCATCGATCTTTCCTTGATCTAAAAGCTCTTTTATCTGTTGCCCTTGGAGGAGTGTTGTTAAAAATATTCCTAATAGAATGATGAGTCGTTTTTTCATATAAATTGATTTTCAACATACAAATTTAAAAAAGAAAATGAGATAAAAAACACGCCACGTTTGGTTAATTTTAGGTTTGGATTATACCTACGTTAAAAGGCTTTTCAATAGGAGCGTGGTCAGCCATTTCAATTCCCATGCTAATCCATTTACGTGTTTCAAGAGGATTGATAACAGCATCTGTCCAAAGATGTGAAGCCGAATAATAAGGAGAAACTTGTTGATCATACCGATCTTTGATTTGAGCTAATAATTCTGCTTCTTTTTCGGGTGAAATTTCTTCTCCTTGAGCTTTATATTTTCCTTTCTCAATTTGCAATAATACTTTGGCAGCTTGAACACCGCCCATGACAGCCAATTCAGCAGAAGGCCAGGCAATCATAAAACGAGGGTTGTATGCTCTGCCGCACATGGCATAATTTCCTGCTCCGTATGAGTTTCCTATTACAACCGTAAATTTAGGTACAACAGAATTACTTACCGCATTGACCATTTTTGCACCATCTTTGATAATGCCACCATGTTCTGATTTGCTTCCTACCATAAAACCGGTTACATCTTGTAAAAAAAGTAAAGGGATTTTCTTTTGATTACAATTGGCAATAAAACGGGTAGCTTTGTCAGCAGAGTCAGAATAAATGACGCCTCCAAACTTCATTTCACCTGTTTTAGATTTAACCAATTTACGTTGATTAGCAACAACTCCAACAGCCCAACCTTCGATGCGGGCATAACCACAAATTAAAGACTGTCCGTAACCTTCTTTGTAAGCATCAAATTGAGAATTATCAACTAAACGGTAAATGAGTTCCATCATATCGTATTGGTCAGATCGTGAAGCGGGTAATATCCCAAATATTTCTTCTTCTTTTAATTGAGGCGGAAATGTCTTTTTTCGGTTAAATCCAGCTTTATCATAATCCCCGATTTTATCCATTATTCGTTTAATTTGATCTAAGCAGGCTTCATCATTTTCACACTTATAATCGGTTACGCCTGATATTTCAGAATGAGTGGTTGCTCCGCCTAAGGTTTCATTATCAATATTTTCTCCAATAGCAGCTTTTACCAAATAAGATCCCGCCAAAAAAATAGAGCCGGTTTTATCAACAATAAGAGCTTCATCACTCATAATGGGCAAATAGGCACCTCCTGCAACGCAACTTCCCATTACGGCAGCAATTTGTGTGATTCCCATCGATGACATTTGGGCGTTGTTTCTAAAAATGCGTCCAAAATGGTCTTTGTCAGGAAATATTTCATCTTGCATAGGAAGATAAACGCCTGCACTATCTACCAAATAGATGATAGGTAAACGGTTTTCCATAGCAATTTCTTGAGCCCGTAAATTTTTCTTACCTGTAATGGGAAACCAAGCTCCTGCTTTTACGGTAGCATCATTGGCTACAACAATACACAACCTACTCGATACATAACCTATTTTAACAACAACACCTCCTGAGGGGCATCCTCCGTGGTTTTGATACATGCCATCACCTGCAAAAGCACCAATTTCAATAGAGTTTGTTTTTTTGTCAAATAAATAGGCAATACGTTCGCGGGCAGTTAATTTACCTTTGCTCTTATGCTTTTCAATTCTTTTTTTACCTCCTCCCAAATATATTTTTTGTAATTTTTTTCGTAAATCACTTGCTAATAATTTATTATGATCTTCGTTTTGGTTGAAGTCTTGGTTCATGTCTATTTTTCTATTGAATGATTAAATATAGGTAAAAATAATTAAAAATTACGTATTGCCTAATTGGTTTTTCGGTGTTCGACTATTTAGTCAAAGTTTATCCAATCAGCGTTAGAATTTCTATTTTAAAATATTATCTTGTTTTGTGGTGATTTTTCAATTCAAAAAGACTTTACTTATATTTTCGTTTTGCATTTTTGTTTCGTTGGTTAAGAGCTTTATCACCTTTGGTTTTAGCTTTTTTATATTTCTTTTTTGTTTCACGATGATATTTTCCGCCTAAATTTGTTTTTTTATTCTTAGCTTTTTTTTCATGGAAAGCAACTCCACAAGATTTGTTTTTTTCTTTTTTCTTTTCTTTTAATTTATTTTGAATTTCAGTTTGACGCGGTTTTTCATCTATAGTTCGTTTTGTTGTGATTTCTACTTCTTCAGGAAAAGGAAGTGATGAAATTTCAATTTCCATTAAACGTTCGATTTGTTTTTTATAATGTAGCTCCTTTTCAGTAGTTAAAGTAATGGTAACACCTTTTTTTTCAGCCCTTCCGGTACGCCCGATTCGATGCATATAATTTTCGGGAAATTCAGGTGTGTCAAAGTTAATTACATGGGAAATATCTTCAATATCTAAACCACGTGCAATGATATCGGTAGAAATTAAGATTCGTTTTTCATTTTCTGAAAATTGTTTAATAGAATGTATGCGGTAATTTTGTGATTTATTGGAGTGAATAATGACACATTCACCCGGAATACGGTCATTTAATTCTTTATAAACCAAATCAGCCATACGTTTATGAGCAGTAAATAAAATAATTTTGGAGTAGGTATCTCGGTTGGAAACTAAGTATTCCACTAAATTGATTTTGGTATAAAAGTTACGAACTTTATAATAATATTGCTCAATATTTTCAAGAGGAGTTCCTGATTTTGCAACAGATACTTTTATAGGGTTTTTAAATTCGTGTTGTATTAAAGTTTCCACTTCTTCTGTCATGGTTGCCGAAAATAGGATGTTTTGTGTTTTAGGAAGCAAATCCATCAAGTTGGTTATTTGATAACGAAAGCCTAAATCCATCATTACATCTATTTCATCAATTACAAATTGGCGAACCAATTTTAAGTTCAGATGTTGTTCTATAACCAAATCATACAAACGTCCGGGCGTAGCAATTAGAATATCCAACCCTTCTAAAACAATAAATTTTTGTGTATTTATATTAGTGCCACCATAAACGCCCCCCACGCGAACAAAACTAAACCGGGTTAATTTTTTAACTTCTTCCACAACTTGTAATACCAATTCTCTTGTAGGAACCATAACAATAACTTTTGGAGGAATATCTGAAGTTGTTTTTAAATTTTTTAAAATAGGGAGAAGATACGCAAATGTTTTACCGGTACCTGTTTGGGCAATACCTATTACATCACTTCCCGACAAAATAGGTTTATGTGAAAGTTTTTGAATAGGAGTGGGTGTGTCTAATTCTAATTGAGCTAAAGCCTGAGCTAAAGCCTCGGTTAAATTTAGATCTTTGAATGTATTGCCCATCGTTTATTTTTTTGTAAAGATAGGGTTTAAAAAAGAATCCCTCAGATTATATAAAATGAGAGATTGAAATAGATGGAGTTTATTAGTTGAGTTGATCGTTATGCCCTTTCATACATTTTTTCATATTCATCGTGGTATATTTCTTTGATTTGTTTTCTTTTTAATTTCATGGTAGGTGTCAGATGTCCATCTTCAATAGTCCACAAATTAGGTGTAATGGTTATTTTTTTTATTTGTTCCCATTTCCCCAATTTTGTATTAAATCCATCAACCACTTTTTGAATACGGTCTATTATAATCTGGTTGGTTACGATGGATTGGTTTGAAGAAGTATCTACATTATAGTTTTTTAGTTTAATCCATGACTTTAAAAAATCAAAATCGGGTTGGATAAAGGCACAAGGCATTTTTTCTCCTGCACCGACAACCATGATTTGTTCAACGAAACGGGATTCTTTTATCATATTTTCAATAAGCTGGGGTGCAATATACTTTCCACCGGATGTTTTAAACATCTCTTTTTTACGATCGGTAATACGTAAAAGTCCTTGCTCGGTAAATTCGCCGATGTCGCCAGTTCTAAAATAACCATCCTCGGTAAAAACTTCGGCGGTTTTTTCAGGTTGGTTGTAATATCCTTTCATGACGTTATCGCCTTTTACCAAAATTTCTCCATCTGTGTCAAATTTAACATGAACACCTTCTAAAGGTTTTCCTACGGTTCCGGCTTCCATCATCCCTTTTCGTAAAGTATTAACAGAAACCACAGGAGAAGTTTCCGTTAGTCCATAACCTTCTACAACGGGTAATCCGGCTGCTGTAAATACTTTGGTGAGACGTTTTTGCAAGGAAGCACTTCCTGAAATCAGAGCTTTTATTTCTCCTCCCAGAGCCTCTTGCCATTTGGAAAAAATAAGTTTACGTGCAATGGATAGTTTTAAATTATAGATAATACCTTGATTTTTAAAAGGAATATATTGTTCTCCCAATTCTACTGCCCAAAAGAATAATCGAAATTTTATACCGGTTTGTTCTTGTCCCTTTTCGATAATTTTATCGTATACTTTTTCTAAAAGACGAGGAACTACCGTCATCACCTCCGGTTTAATTTCTTTGGCATTGTCGGCTATTTTTTCTATGGCTTCTGCAAAATAAATCGAAATACTTTTTTTTTGGTATAAATAAGTAATCATCCGTTCAAATACATGACAAATCGGTAAAAAACTAAGGCTTCTGTCTACACTCGTTGTAATTCGTTCTTCGCTGTTTAATACGTTGGAAACTATATTTTTATGAACAAGCATAACGCCTTTAGGATTTCCGGTTGTTCCGGAAGTATAAATAATCGTAGCTAAATCTTCCGGTTGAATGGTTTTTTTTAGGTCTTCAACTTCTTGATCTTTGGTACTTTTTTTTCCTAATTCTAAAAGTTCTTTCCAATTAGGGCAACCTTTTACATCATTAAATGAATATAAACCTTTGAATGTAGAAACTTTGTCTTTTATGGCGTTTACTTTATCGACTAACTCTTTATCAGAAACAAAACAGTATGTAATACCGGCGTCGTTAAAAATATATTCGTAATCGGATTCTGAGATGGTTGGATAAATAGGGACATTAATTGCTCCGATTTGCTGGATTCCAATATCTATAATATGCCATTCGTTTCGGTTGGTAGAAGTGATTATAGCTATTTTTTCATCTTTTTGTACACCGATTTCTAATAAAGCTTTACTAATCAAAGTAGCTTTTTCTAAATAAGATTGAGTAGATTCAGCAACCCATTCCCCGTTATACTTGGTTATAAGGGCTTTTTCTAATGGTTTATGCTTTAACTGGTAGTAAGGAATGTCAAAGATTCTTGTAATTTCGTTGTTCATATATTTTAAATTATTTTGGAAAATTCCCTAAATATAGAGTTTTTTTTAGAAATAGAAAGTTTTTGAAACAAAAATAGCTCTAACTCGTGTATATTTTATGGTGTTTTAGCATTTTTGAACCTTATTTTTCCTCTATTTTAATGCTTTTAAGCAAAAAAGGAGAATTCTTTTACACAGACTTTGATGTTAAAAATAATAAAACCAGCAGGCTATTTTAATTCTATAATTTGGGTTGTTTTATGAATATAGACCAATAATTTTTTTTGAACGATGTAACCTAAATTTTTTAAAGCATCAGCATATTGTTGTACTTGTGTTTTGTCTTGTGGATGTTGCTTTCCTGTTTTGTAATCAATTAAAACGGCATATTTTCCTTTTACAATAACACGATCAGGTCTTAAAATTTGATGATTAAAATAAATTTCTCGCTCATTAAAAATTTTATAATCTCTTTTAAAATAAGGAGCTAAGCTTTCTGTTTGAATGATTTCTTTAATCTTTCTCTGAGTAACCTCAAAATCTTTTTTTGAAATAGAACCGATTGATAGGAAGTGGTTTAAAACAAAATCAGTTTCTTCTTCGTATTCAATTTTTGATAGAATATGATGAATCCTATTTCCATATTCTAAGGCGGATGTTTCTTCCGTATTCCAAAACAAAGGAGCTGTTTTGTTTATTTCTAAAATAGATTTCCACTCGTTTGAATAAAATTGAATAGGAATAATCGGTTTGGGAATATCTGAATTGACTACACGTTCTTTACTTCCTTGTTGGTACAAAAACTGCTCGGGTTTAGGAATATTCTTTTGATTTAGATAATCATTAAAATAATAGGCTATGGATGATTTTTCTGTTTTTTTTTGGTGTAAAGTAGCAATATATAAGCGTTCGACAGCTCTTGTTGTTGCCACATATAAGACATTCAGATTGTCAAGCTGAATTTGATTATTGTTTTGATCTATAATTTTTTTTCCGATAGAATTTCCTTCTGATAAATTTTTTCCGGCAGGTACGTAAAAATAATCAAAGACTTTATTATGTTCATTTTCCAAAGGAATCCAAACATATGCATTATTATCAGAAAAAGCATTCCAATCTGTATAAGGAAGAATAACAACAGGAAACTGCAGACCTTTTGATTTATGAATGGTCATGATTTGAACAGCATCATTCTCGTTAGGCATTACAATGCTTTCTTTCTCTTTTTTTTCATTCCAGTAAAGCAAAAAATTATCTAAATCGTTTGATTTTTTTGATGTATAAGTTAAAACAAAATCAAGAAAATATTGAATGTAAGCATTTTTTCCTTTTTGGATTAAACGAAACTGTCGGTAACAATATTCTACCAAGCCATATAACGATTTTGAACGAGCTTCTTTTAAATCAAAAAAAAGAGCACTTTTTTCAAGTTGTTTAAAAAATAAATGTAAAGGTAATGGGATGGTTTTTTTAATAAAAGAATGCAAGTCCTCTTCAATAAAAAGTATATTATTTTGATGTAATTGCATCAAAAATTCAGCACGCGTTTTGAAATCATTTTCGGTATGAATAATTCGTAAAATTTTTTCAATTAATTGAATTTCAATTGAATTTTTTAAAAGCAATGATTCTTTTGATACTATTGGGATTTCGTTTTTAATAAGGTGTTGAGCAATTTTAATTCCGTGTTTATTATAGCGAACCAAAACCGTAATTTCTTTGTATTTAAAACCTTCTTTGTGCAATGATTGAATGGTGTGAAGTACATAATCCAATTGTATTTGGTTATAGTCTGAATTTTTTGATTTTTCGATTAAATGAATCTCAATAAAACCGTTTTCTTTGTTATTAGTCAGCTGATTGGTTGTTGTTTGATATAAATCTTTATAAGACTCATTTTCAAAACTTTTTGAAGCATTTTGATAAAATTGATTATTAAATTGTATGATTTCTTTAAAACTACGGTAGTTTGTGTTTAAATTTTCGGTTCTAAAAGGAAGCCCATCTCCATTTTCAGACAGATTGATAAATTGTTCAGGATCTCCGCCACGCCACCGATAAATAGATTGTTTTGAATCGCCTACAATTAAAGCATTTCCGCTTTGAGCCAACTGATTTTCAATTAAAGGTTTTAAATTCTGCCATTGCAAAACAGAAGTGTCCTGAAATTCATCGATAAAATAATGATTATATTTTTCACCGATTCGTTCGTAAATATATGGAGCAGGTTGGTTTTTAATCTCTTCACTGATAATTTTATTAAATTCCGAGTTTAATAAAATATTATTTTCTTCTTTTAAAAAAGTCAATTCTTTTTCAATTTCATTAATTACGGTCAAAGATGAAACGGTTTGTAAAATCAATTGATTTAAAAAATAGGTAGGTTTATTTTCTTCCAAAAACGTTGTAGCAGAATGAATTATGTTTTTTATTGGGTTAAAAACAGTATCTATTTTTACCATTTGTTCAGAATCAGTAGAATTGGAATAAAATTTTTGTGAATCTAATTGTTTTTGTAACCGTGTTCCGATAATAATTTTAGATAAGTCCGGTTGATTAAATTTTCCGAAAAAATTAGGTAAATCTTGATGAGCAAAAGAAGTGGGTGAAATAGCATTATTGTTTAAAAGGTTAAAAAAAGAAGTTGAAAATAATGTAAGTTGCTTTTTTATGGCTTGCTGTTGTTTTATAATGCGGTTTTTTAGTTCAACAAAATCTTCCACAGTATGTGTTTTCAAGTTTTTTATATAACCTTGATGGTCTTCTTTTAGTAATATTTTAGCAATATCAGTTAAATCTGAACTGATATTCCAGCTTTTGTCTTCATCTAATTTTGATAAAGCATAATGAAGCAATAAAGGGGTGATTTTAGAATCTTTTCCTAATTTTGAAAGCAAAACTTCAACCGATTCATGAAGAAGTTTATCTGCATCCATTTCAACTTCAAAGTTAGATGACAATCCTAAATCTTGAGAAAAACTACGGATTAAGCGATGGGTAAATTTATCAATCGTACTGACAGAAAAAGTAGAATATTGATGTAAAATTCTCGATAGTGTTTTTTGTGCTCGTTCTCTTAATTGTTCCGGTTTTATTTGTAGATCATGACATAATGTTTTAAATAAATCGTTCTCTTGATTGGAAAGATTTTTTGAAGAAAATTCTTTTAAAGCCTCAATTATACGATCTTTCATTTCTGCAGCAGCTTTATTCGTAAAAGTAATTGCCAAAATGTTTGAAAAACGATAGTAATCATTTGTTCCAAGAATAATCAATAAGTATTCTTTTACCAAAGTATATGTTTTACCTGATCCTGCCGAAGCATTATATATTTTTAATGTAGAAGGCTTTATCATAAAGAAGAAATTCGCTCAGTAAATATATATAAATTATTTAAAAAAAGAGTTAATTATTTAACAATACGTAAAAATCAGTATGAAACTAAAAAAAGTTAGTTTATTAGCAAGATTGCAACTATTTTCGCATGAAATACTATAAAAATGAAGTTAAAAACCAACCCATATACAATTCAAGGAATTGCACTAACTGATTTGGTAAAAACTTACGGAAATCCGTTGTACGTATATGATGCTGATATAATGAAAAGACAATACGATCGTTTAAACAAAGCATTTAAAGAAGTTGAAAAATTACAATTAAACTACGCCTGCAAAGCATTGTCTAATATTAGCATTTTAAAATATTTCAAATCATTAAACTCCGGGTTGGATACAGTTTCAATTGAAGAAGTAAAATTAGGTTTAAAAGCAGGCTTTGCTCCTCAGGAAATTATTTTCACACCTAATGGAGTCTCCCTACAAGAACTAAAAGAAGCTGCCAAATTAGGGGTGAAAATTAATATTGATAATTTATCCGTTTTAGAACAATTTGGTCATGACCTTCCAAATTATCCTATATGCATACGCATTAATCCACATATTATGGCAGGTGGAAATACAAAAATATCCGTAGGGCATATCGATTCAAAATTTGGTATCTCCTATTATCAGCTACCACATGTAAAACGTGTTGTAGAGAATACAAACATGATTGTAGAAGGAATACACATGCACACAGGTTCCGATATTTTAGATATAGAAGTATTTTTAAACGGAGCTGAAATTTTATTTAATGTAGCCAAAGAATTTAAAGATTTACAATATTTGGATTTCGGCAGTGGGTTTAAAGTCCCTTATAAACAAGGTGATATTGAAACCGATATTGAAGAATTAGGAAAAGAATTAGGAAAACGATTTAATGCATTTTGTTCCGAATATGGAAAAAAATTGACCTTAATGTTCGAACCGGGTAAATTTTTAGTAAGTCAGGCCGGTTATTTTTTAGCTGAGACCAATGTTGTAAAACAAACAACTTCAACCGTTTTTGCAGGAATCAACTCAGGATTTAATCATTTGATAAGACCCATGTTCTACGATGCCTATCATCATATTGTTAATATATCAAATCCAAAAGGACGAAACCGCTTTTACACGGTTGTAGGTTATATTTGCGAAACAGATACATTTGGTATAAATCGTAAAATAACAGAAATTAGAGAAGGCGATATCTTGTGTTTTCAAAATGCAGGTGCTTATTGCTTCTCGATGGCTTCTAATTATAACTCACGATTGATTCCTGCTGAAGTATTAATTTTAAACGGTAAAGCACATCTGATTCGCAAGCAACAGGATTTTGATGATTTGATAAAAAATCAAATAGAAATCGCTTTATAAAAACTAAAAAATAGTAAAAAGCATTTTGCAAAAGTAAAAAAAGATTTATATTTGCAACCGCATCGGAGAGATGGCAGAGTGGTCGAATGCGGCGGTCTTGAAAACCGTTGACTGTCACAGGTCCGGGGGTTCGAATCCCTCTCTCTCCGCAAAAGTCCCTGTAAATTAATTTCAGGGCTTTATTTTTATTTCTCATAATAATCAGCCCCAATTATATTGATTGCTTTCTTTACACTTTCTAGGTCTTGAATTTTGTGAACAATTGCGATGTATTCGTCTGATTGAGTATCGATGAAGCCCAGTTGTAGATTGTCTTCTCTTAGAGCCTTGCCGTAATCTTCAAAAATGCCTTTCTCCGATACGGTTGAACGCTCATCGTAGTTTTGAGGATTTGGTAGGGTTATTTTCAGATGATAATTCTCTTCGATTACTGAATTTAGCATCCACTCTAGGGTTTCGACCTCCGCCTTCCAGTCCATACGCATTATAAATCCAAAGTTATTACTTTCTAAAAAGGCAATGAAACAGTATAGAGCCCTATCGTCATCGTAGTCTTTGAGCGTTTCTATAAATGTTAGAATATTGTTTTTGTTCGGACTATTATGAGCACATAGTTCCGTTAGTTCTTGGAATGCTTTTTTCTGAATATCATTGAGTAGAGGTCGGTTTGCTTCTATCTTTTGTTTTTCCTCCCGTTCTATTTTTTTTCGCTCGTCCTCGAGTTTTTTATTATTTACGGTTTCTACAAGACTTTTTATTTCTACAAGTGAATTGATAATCTTTGATATTATGCCTTTGTCATTTACCGCTGTGTATAATTCCGGCGTTTGAAACCACTTAATATCCTTTCCTGCATTGTACTTTAAAAGCTCAATCTCATTTCCAACGTTTGCTATAAAGTAGTATTCGGAAGGGAAAACATAATCGTCTAAGTCAAAAAAAATAATTGCAGAAGGCAAAAAGAAATTCCCTTCACGTGCTTTGTAATGTATCCCATCGTTTAATAGTTGGACGTTATTAAAAACCTTCCTTTTGGATTTTACAAGTCCAAAAAAGGATCTGCTTTTTTTATCTTGAAGTTGAAATTTATTTGTGTTTGAATTTTCGAAGATAAAATTGAATAATTCAGTATTTATGAAATTATCTTCAAATGCTTGTCCGCTTAGTTTTTCTTCTCTGTAGTATATTCTTGCCATCAGTCCTTACATGTATATCTTGTTGCTACAAAAGTAATAATCATTACACAATGTCTCCGCTCATCAGAACTATGAGATTTTTACAAAAAATACCTACCTGTCCGATTCTATATAACTTCTTTTGGTTTTTTAAACCATTTCATCTTTTAAAATCCTTAAGGCAATATTTGATGGTATATCATGATCATCAGCTTGACTCATAAGTACTTTTTGTAATTCTTCTGCAGATTCAACGTGTTCTCCGGCATGAATAATCATTGATTGAGTAGCTTTTTTTGCTTTTTTAATAGCGGAATAGGTATGATCTTGAAGGTAAATCTGTTGTGCAATGTTATGTTCAAACTCTTGTTCAATAATTTGATTTAGGGTATGTATATAAATAGGTACTTGTGTTGTTGTTGGTTTTATACGTAGAACCAACTGAGTGGGATTAATACGTTCTAAATAAATAGCGAAACGTTCACAAGCTTGTATTTTGTTTAAGGTTAATTGCTTGCTTTGTTGTTTGTGTAATTCAAAGGTTTTCCGATTGGCTTCATTGTTTAAAAATAGTTTTAATGTACGGTTAAAGTATAATTTTAAGGCAATAAAAACCATTACTCCCATGATAAGAGAAGGAAGGGTTATTTTTATGAGTTCGTATAAATAATTCATTATAAATCGTTTTTTTCTTCTTCTTGTCCCATCATCATAAGATAGGCTTTGATAAACGGGTCTATATTTCCGTTTAAAACAGCTTCAGTATTACTGGTTTGTTCATTGGTTCTATGGTCTTTCACACGTCGGTCATCTAAAACGTAACTTCTGATTTGTGAACCCCATTCTATTTTTTTCTTAGAGGCTTCTATTTCGTTTCGTTTTGCACGTTTTTTTTCCAATTCTATTTCATACAATTGTGATTTTAATAATTGCATGGCTTTTTCTTTATTTGCTAATTGTGAGCGTGATTCTGAATTTTCAATAATAATTCCGGTAGGGTGGTGGCGTAAACGAACAGCCGTTTCAACTTTATTAACGTTTTGCCCTCCTGCACCGCTGGCTCGCATGGTTTCAAAACTATAGTCAGAAGGGTTAATTGTAATTTCAATAGAATCATCTGCCAATGGATATACATAAACCGAAGCAAAGGAAGTATGACGCTTGGCATTGCTATCAAAAGGTGAAACACGAACTAATCGGTGTACACCGTTTTCACTTTTTAAATAACCAAAGCCATAATCGCCGTCAAATTCTAAGGTAACGGTTTTAATTCCTGTAACATCGCCGGATTGGTAATCAAGTTCTTTTACTTTAAAACCATTTTTTTCGCCCCACATTAAGTACATACGCATCAGCATACTCGCCCAATCGCAACTTTCGGTTCCTCCGGCACCGGCTGTAATTTGTAATACAGCTGATAGAGGGTCTTCTTCATCCGATAGCATATTTCGGAATTCAATTTCTTCTAATTTAGTGATGATGTTGTGGTAAGCTTGGTCTATTTCGTTTTCTGTAACTTCTCCTTCTTTAGCAAAATCAATCAAAACGGTCAAATCTTCAAAATTAGATACAATTTTTGTATAATCTTCCACCCAACGTTTTAAGCTTTGAAGATATTTCATGACTTTTTGTGCTTCTTTTTGATCATTCCAAAATTCAGGAACGTTGGTCTTTTCTTCTTCGTTTTCGATTTCTATTTTTTTTTGATCAATTCGCAAATAGTCATTTAGCTGTTGAATACGGTCATGTAATGTTTTTATTTGTTCTTGTGTAATCACGTGTATTTATTCTACGTTTTTAGTATACGTTTTTGGATTTAGCAAAGATACTATTTTGGATAAATTATCAAGCAAAGTTTAATAGGTATTTAAGGTGCAACTATTTTTTTTGACAAAATATAAAAATAATGTGTACTTTCCCTGCGTAAATAAATATAAAGGATAAAATGCCCGGAATTAGTGTTTTTGAAATATTAAAAATAGGTATAGGTCCCTCAAGTTCTCATACATTAGGTCCTTGGCGAGCGGCAGAACAATGGATATCAGATTTAAAAAAAGCAAATCTTTTTGAAAAAATACAAACTTTACAAGTTCATTTATACGGCTCATTATCGCTTACAGGTAAAGGACATGCAACTGATTTGGCTTCTATTTTAGGATTAAATGGAGAGAATCCTGAATCCATTGATGTATCTCAAATGGATATGATTTTAAAGCGTATCAAACAGACCAAAAAACTACGTCTGGGAGGTGAACGTAAATTGTCTTTTGATCCGGAAAAACAGATTGTTTTTCACAAAGAGTTTTTACCTTTCCATCCTAATGGAATAACTTTTGAGGCTGTTTTAAGTAATGAAGAAATGGTTTCAGAAACTTTTTATTCAATAGGAGGAGGGTTTGTCATTAAAGAAAATGACACTTCGGGAAATTCAGTATCTGAAAAACCTTTTGATTTTCCTATTGATACGGCCAAACAATTGTTGAATTATTGTAAAGAATTTAATTTACCCATATCGGATGTTGTATTACGTAATGAAAAATCGTTACGAACAGTTAATGAAATTCAATCTGAGTTAAATCGTATTTGGGATGTGATGTTGGAGTCCATGTATATGGGTTGTCATACAGAAGGAATTCTTCCCGGAGGATTAAATGTACGTCGTAGAGCATTTGATATTCATAATAAGCATAATACGCATAAGAATTATCATACACATACCGAATGGATTGAATCTTTTCGAAATCTTCGCATTACTCGTTTTCAACAAATTTTAAAATGGATTAGTTGTTTTGCATTAAGTGTCAATGAGGTAAATGCCTCTTTAGGACGTGTTGTAACAGCTCCAACAAATGGAAGTTCAGGGGTTATTCCGGCTGTTATCATGTATTATTTATGTTTTATTGATCATGAGGCAGGCGAAGAAGAAATACAAAAATTTTTATTGATAGCAGGAGAAATAGGCAGTATTTATAAAAAAGGAGCAACAATTTCAGCAGCAATGGGAGGTTGTCAGGCAGAGATAGGTGTTTCAAGTTCTATGGCAGCAGCAGCTCTTTGTGAATTAATGGGAGGAACTCCTGAACAAGCTTTAGTAGCGGCAGAAATAGCTATGGAACATCATTTAGGATTGACCTGTGATCCGGTTGGCGGTTTAGTACAAATACCTTGTATAGAACGTAATTATATGGGAGCTGTAAAAGCAATCAGTGCTGCCGAATTAGCTTTAGAAACTGATACAAAGCATTCAAAAGTATCTCTTGATGAGGTAGTAAAAACTATGATGGAAACGGCAAAAGACATGAATCGAAAATATAAAGAAACTTCGGAAGGAGGATTAGCCATTCAAACATTTTTAGTGGATTGTTAATTATTTAATATATTTGTTTGTATTAAATAAGATTTAATTATGGGAATTTTAGGTAATTTATTTGGAAAAAAAGACTATTTTGGAAGTTATACTGCTATTGCTCGTACACGAATCATTCGTGGTATTTCTTTTCCATCATTTATAAAGCAAGAGGAACAATATGTTTTTGCTGACTTTGAAATTTTTGAAGACGGTATCTTTTATTGCAATGATTTTGTTGATCAACCACTTCTAAAAGAACGATTAGAAGAACAATGGGTTAATTATCAGGTACCTGAAGGCGAACGATTTATAATAAGTAATTTAGGAAGTTTATGTGTTCAAGAACCTGCATGGGAGTTTAAAGACCATAAAGCATTTTTTAAATTAGCCAAAAAATATTTAAAAACATTAAACCCGTCACTTAAAAATCTTTACGATTTTTTTGGTGATAATACACAGGAAATTAGCGGTGTAAAAATACCTGTTTTTAAGAAAAACTCCTTTTCAATTTACGAAGAAGAAGTATCACAAATCAACAGCAAACGAATTAAAGGAAAATCTACCAACGTATTTTATCATGAAAAAGAAACAACTTTTTTAGCACAATTAACGGTTTTTGAAAATGGGACAGTAAAAATATCAAGGATTCCGGAAGTTATGGTAGGTAATATTTCAGAGATTGAGCGTATGTTTGAAGAAGAGTCATTAAAAACATTGCTGAAAGATCAAGAAAAAATAATGATTTTAGGTCTTGGAAAGTTTACTGCCACAAATGTCGAAATGGTTAGTCCGGCTGAAAAAATGCAAGAAATTAAAAAGATTTATGAGGATTTGAATAATTAAATAAAGAAAGTCTAAAGTTTATAATAGTATAAGTAATTAGTTTTTACTATAGAGTTTTTATTAAATTTATCTTTCTCTTCTCAAAGGCATGGTTGTACAACGCAATAATCCGCCCATTTTTGAAATTTCAGCATAAGGAACTTCTTCGACGGTAATTCCCCATGCTTGTAATTGGTTATTTAAGCGTGTAAATTTTTTTTCAGAAATGACAACATGAGGACTTATCGAAAGAATGTTGGGAAACATGAGGTACATTTCTTCTTGAGTTATTTCAAAAAGATTTCCTTTTCCAAAAAGATTTTCAATAAACTCTACATCGTCTTGAAAAATAAATCCTTCTTTATAAATAATAGCTTTTCCATCACCCACAGGTTGAAAACAGCAATCCAAATGTAAAATATTTTCACGCGGCTTATCATTGTCTTTTTTTAGTTCAAAAGCAATGACTTTCTTGTTTGGAAAATATTCTCTAAGCATTCGCACAGCTTTATAATTAGTACGAGCCGTTTTAAATTCTGAATAATCATCACCACGATAAGTTCCTACAAAAATATAGTCGTTATAAAGCATTACATCGCCTCCTTCGACATGTGAATCTTCAGGAAGATTGATTACTTTTTTAGGATTTATTTTATGGATGATTTTGTGCTGAAGGGCATAGATTTCTTTTTCACGGTCTTCGATAATATTAGAGCAAATGAATTTATCTTCAATAACAAAAGCTACATCTCTTGCAAAAACTTGATTACAATTTTCAATTTTTTCAGGACGGATTACCTCAATATGATATTTTTTAAAAATTTCTAAAATAGCCTCAAATTCTTTTTTTATAGCATTTTGATTGGGATAAATGCCTTTTTTAATGCTTTCTTTTGATTTTGGATCGTAACAATCTTCGATAAAAGGAATAAGATTTCCAAAACCTTCTGAAGTTCCTAAAACAACTGTTTTCAGGGTTGAATTTTCATTATTTACATACAAATCTAACATACATTCTTGATTAAGAAAGGTGCTAAATCAATTTTTAGCACCTTAAAATTATAACTTAAATTATATTTCCTAAAAATCAACGTTGATCGATCGCTACATAATTTCTTGGTGTTTCACCAATGTATAATTGGCGAGGACGTCCGATTGGCTCTTTGTTTTCTCTCATTTCTTTCCATTGGGCAATCCATCCCGGTAGGCGACCCAAAGCAAACATTACGGTAAACATTTCTGTCGGAATTCCCAAAGCACGGTAAATAATTCCTGAGTAGAAATCAACATTAGGGTATAAATTACGTGATTTGAAATAATCATCATTTAAAGCAACTTCTTCTAATTTTTTAGCAATTTCTAAAATAGGGTCATCAATTCCTAATAAATCCAACACATCATCACATGATTTTTTGATGATACGGGCACGTGGATCAAAGTTCTTATAAACACGATGTCCAAACCCCATTAAACGGAAGTTGTCATTTTTATCTTTTGCTTTATTCACCCATTTTTGTAAATCCCCTCCATCATTTTTAATCATTTCCAACATTTCGATTACAGCTTGGTTAGCACCACCGTGTAGAGGTCCCCATAAAGCAGAAACACCTGCTGAAATAGAAGCAAACAACCCCGCATGTGATGATCCTACAATACGAACGGTGGAAGCAGAACAATTTTGTTCATGGTCGGCATGTAAAATCAACGTTTTATTTAATGCTTTCGAGATGATAGGATCGATTTTGTATTCTTCACTTGGCGTAGCGAATAACAATTGCAATAAGTTATCACTATAATTTAATCCTTTTTTAGAATAATTAACCGGTAAGCCTGCACGTTTTCTATGAGCCCAAGAGGCTAATACAGGGAATTTTGCTAATAATTTAGCAATTCCTCTTTTAATATCAGCTTCACTTTTTACAGCATCAGGGTTAAAAGCGGTTAAAGCACAAGTTAGTGATGCTAAAATTCCCATTGGATGAGCTGATTTAGGAAACCCATCGATGATATTTTTCATTTCTTCATCTACCAAAATATGCTTTTCGATTTGATCTGTAAAATCGTTTAATTGTGCTTTAGTAGGAAGCTCGCCGTTGATTAATAAGTAAGAAACTTCTGTAAAAGTTGCTTTTTCCGCTAATTCTTCTATTGAGTACCCTCGATAAGATAACTTTCCTTCTCCACCGTTTAAAAAAGTTACCTTACTGGAAGTAGATCCGGTGTTTTTAAAACCTAAATCCAGTGTAATTAATCCTGTTTCATCTCTTAATTTGCTAATATCGATAGCTGTTTCATCCATGGTACCTCTTAGCAAAGGCAATACTACAGCTTTTCCATTGTAATCAAATTCTATTTTATCTTGCATTTTGTATTGTATATGGTCTTTAATACGATTAAAATTCAAGCTCACAAGGTACAATAATTTTTCTATCTACCAAAAGAAAATTAGAATCCAATCCTTTTAAGGAATAAATAAATCATTCAATCTCTTTCTACAAAAATGATAAGCGTTCCTTTCGTAAAAACAATTTCAACGAAGGTATTGATTGCTTGGTTTCGTGTTCCAATACGCTTTCTTAACTCAAGAGGCTCATTAAGAAGAGGATATTTCAACCCTTTGGTAGTAATGTTTTGAGCAGAAGGAAAAGGATATAACGAAACAATCTTTCCTACTCGGGTATGAAACGAACAACCCTTTGACGTAACGAAATAACGGTGAAAATCATCATAAAAAGTAATGGTTATCTTAACTTCAAACTTTAAAGCAACGGAAAGGTTTCCTAAAAAATGATCCTGCTCTTTTCCACTGGCTCCGTATACATCAACAGAAGTCCCCCCCTTTTTTAAAATAATTTCTAAGGCTTTCTCAAAGTCCGTGAAGTTTTGATCAGGCGTTTCTATAACTTCGATATCAGAAGGTCTTTCTCTCAAAGAATCTAAATCTCCCGAAATAACATGAGGCTTTATCCGATGCTCTTGTAACGAATCATACGCCCCATCCGTACAAAAAACAAGATCGTATAACGCCGTATTTGGAATAGTATGGGGAAAAACACCTTTTAAGAACAATAATACGTTCATCGAATGAATCCAATAGATTACAATCATCAAAGATACTAAATGTTTTAAGTACATCGGATTAATCTAAGAAAGAATTTTGGAGGGAACTAAATAAAGTGATATTTTTATCGAAAAAGAACACAATGGCTATTATTAAAACAATCAAAAACAAAGAACCTAAAATAGGAAAGGATTGCTTTCTTGCCGAAAATGCAACCTTAGTAGGCGATATTACCATGGGAAGCAATTGCAGCATTTGGTTTAACGCCGTTTTGCGAGGCGACGTAAATTCCATTGTACTGGGAGAGAAGGTTAATATACAAGATGGAGCCGTAGTGCATTGTACCTACCAAAAAACCAAAACCATGATAGGAAACAATGTATCCGTTGGACACAATGCCATTATACACGGGTGCATCATTCATGACGATGTCTTAATAGGAATGGGAGCCATTGTCATGGATGAAGCCGTTGTTGAATCAGGAAGTATTGTAGCAGCGGGAGCTATTGTAACACAAGGAACCCGTATCGGAAAAGGAGAATTATGGGCAGGTGTTCCGGCAAAGAAAATAAAGGAGGTAAGCAACGATCTTCAAGAAAATGAAATAAGGCGAATAGCGGATAACTATATAAAATATGCCAAATGGTTTAAGAACCCTAAGCCTTGAGAGCACACATCAGGACGTGTCATAAAAAAGCTCCCTACCTTTTCATGAAAAGGTAGGGAGCTTTTGGGTAAAAGGTACGTACGTTTTGAACAAAAGGTAAGGAGGTTTCTACAAAAAGGTACGTATCTTTTACGGTGTTTTGCCGTTTAAAAAAGGTTATTGTTTTTGAATGTTTGTTAATTTATTTATGATTACATTTGGCTTTTTAAAAATAATTATCGACTTAGGCATTTTGTAAATATTCTAAAAGGTACTGTTTTATTGGAGTAAATATAAGAAAATATGGAGCAAAGATTCAAGAGCCTATCATATAAAGTGTCAGATAAGAGATTGTTGAGTGATAGAAATAATCTAATAAAAGAAGTAGGGATTCCTTCTCTTTTGAAAAATGGTTATACGAAGTCACCTTTTTTGGGTATTTGGTTTGGAGAATATGATCGTAATATTGGTGGTTATTCCTACGAACTATGCAGACTGAAAAATAATAAATTTTTAGAAATTATTGATTTCTCTGCATTAAAAGGGGAACCCTGGATTAAGATCCATTTGAATATTTTTGAATTAGAACCTAATCCAAAAAGAATAGAAGATCTAACAGGAAAGGATGGAATAAACTTTCACTTACCCCAAAATAGCATAACAAAAATTCGGTTAAGAAGCGATGATTATAAAGGCCCACCAATATTTTATATGTTGTTTTTGCCTGAGCATAAAATAGGAAGGTATTACACAGAATCAGGATACTAAGTAGAAGTAAAAAAATGAAAAAATTAATTAGGTCGGATATGGAAAATATAGATGATTTTGTAAAGCGTTGGCACGAGCTACACGAGCCAAATGTTGTAGATTGGGAAGGGAATAGAAAAATGAGTTGATGAAAAATTCGGGAGATTATCCTATTGAGGGAACAGGGGAGGTGGACGAATCGGTATTTGGTGGTCAGGAGGAAGAGATAAGGAGTTCCGATGAAATACAGGTCGTTGAAATTGATGAGAAGCACAGCTCGGGGATAAAAAAACTACTGTTGGCTCAGAGGCTTACATCACCATGTCAATGATTTACAAGATTATCTTAACGAGTATTGCTATCGTTTCAACCGAAGTTTATGAAGGACGGCATCATCGACAACCTAATGCTTAGAATGGTAAATACTCAACCCTGTTACATTAAAAACATTAGTGATTAAATGCTTAAGTCAAAATAATTAATAACCTGGAGTTACTAAAAATTTAAAATAATTATGAAATTAATGTACAAATCTTTAATGATTATAGGAGTAATGATGTCTTTCTATTCCTGTAATAAATCGAAACAGAATGAAGTAAAAGAACCAAAAAAGGAGGAAATTGTAAATGACAAAGCAAAGCAAATTCCTGCATTGGATATAACTATGATGGATGAGTCTGCGAAGCCGCAAGATGATTTTTATAATTATGCAAACGGTGGTTGGGAAAAAAAAGCTAAAATACCTGGTGATAAAGATAGTTGGGGGGCTTTTAATGAATTAAGAGAAATGAATGATTCTATTACGTTGGTTGTTTTGGAAAAAGCAATGAATCAGGATTTAAAAGAAGGGTCAACATCAAAGAAAGTAGCTGATTTGTTTGCTTCGGTTTTAGATACAGAAAATAGAAATAAACAAGGTATAGAGCCTATTAAAGCACACTTTTCCGAAATTGATGCTATTCAAACAAAGGAAGATTTGCAGAAATATTTAGCCAAAGCACAAAGAGAAGGTTATGCCTCTCCTTTTGGTTATTATATTTACTCAGATATGAATAACAGTAATAAGAATACTCTTTATTTAGAAGCAGGAGATTTAGGTTTAGACCAAGATTATTATCAAAAAGATGATGCTAAAGATAAAGTTGAAAAGTACCAAATGTACATAACTAATATGGTGCAAATTTTAGGAGAATCAGAAACCAAAGCAAAAGAGAAAGCCTCTAAAATAGTAAATTTTGAGAAAGCTTTGGCAAATAATATGATTCCAATTGAAAAATCGAGAGATAATAAATTAACTAACAATCCTTACAAGGTAGAAGATTTAAAAAACTTAACACCTTCAATTGACTGGAAATCTTTCTTTAAAGATTCAGGTATTGAAAATGTTGAAGGATTAATTGTATCAGATGTAGATTATTTTAAAGGATTAGAGAAATTGTTAAATGAAACATCTTTAGAAACTATTAAATTGTATTTAAAGTGGATTGATTTTAATGACGCTGCTAATTTACTAACGACCGACTTGGAGCAGAAAAAGTTTGACTTTTATTCAAAAGAATTAAGAGGAGTCAAAGAAATGAGACCTATTAAAAAAAGAGCTTTAACAGCAGTTAATAGAGTTTTAGGAGAAGCCGTAGGGGAAGTTTACGTTGCTGAAGTGTTCCCTCCTGAAGCAAAGGCAAATGCAAAAGAAATGGTTGATTATTTGTTTAAATCATATAAAAAACATTTTAATGAATTGACATGGATGTCAGATAAAACAAAAGAAAAAGCCCTTGAAAAACTAAATAAGATTACGGTCAAAATAGGTTATCCCGATAAGTGGAAAGATTATTCTACCATGAAAATTACTGCATCTAATAATGGCGGAAGTTATTATGAAAATATGAAAAACGCCACTAAATGGTACAAAGAAGATAATAGAAAGAAATATGGTAAACCTGTTGATAAAACAGAATGGGGAATGCCTCCTCAAACAGTTAATGCTTATTACAATCCTTCTAAAAATGAAATTGTTTTTCCCGCAGCAATTTTACAACCTCCTTTCTTTAATTTCAATGCCGATGTAGCAATAAATTTTGGAGGAATAGGAAGTGTGATCGGTCATGAAATTTCACATGGGTTTGATGATTCCGGATCTCAGTTTGATGCAGATGGAAATCAAAAAGATTGGTGGACAGAAGAAGATCGTAAAAAATTTAATGAACTGGGAGATAAATTGGTAGCCCAGTACGATACGTATCAACCTTTAAAAGATAAAGGAAATGATATTCATGTAAACGGTCGTTCTACATTAGGAGAAAACATTGCTGATTTAGGAGGCACAAGTGTAGCTTACGATGCAATGTTAATGTATTTAAAAGATAAAAACAAAGATGAAAAAGAATTAATTGATAATATGACTCCTGCACAACGCTTTTTTGTATCATGGGCTACGGTTTGGAGAACTAAATTTAGAGATGATGCTCTAATCAACCGAATTAAGACTGATTACCACGCACCGGGTATGTACCGTGCGACAGCCCCTTTGGTAAACCATGATGGATTTCATGAAGCATTTAATACAAAAGAAGGAGATAAAATGTTCAAAAAACAAGAAGACCGAATCAAAATATGGTAGTCTTATATAGTTAACTTGCATGGTATTTCACCAAAAGCTCCCTACCTTTTTATGAAAAGGTACGTACGTTTTTGTAAAAAGGTAAGGAGGATTCTACAAAAAGGTACGTATCTTTTGTAAGTAAGCAAGTGAGCGATCGGGATAATCGTGGTTAAGACAATGTTATACCGTTAGAGGAATAGGATTTGAAAATAGGATTTGATTTAAAAATTACATGTAAGAAAGCAGGTTCTTTTTCCTAATTAGCAACCTCAGAAAAGAATTTGATTCGCATAAGACGTAGCTCTTCTTCTGAAAACTCTTCCTCAAATTCATGATAAGCATCTGTGATTTTGTCTGTTTCAGCTTCCATGAAATAGTTAAAAATTTCCTCTTGTTGGTCTTCATCCAAGATTTCATTTAGGTAATAATCAATGTTCAATTTAGTTCCTTGATAAACAATGCTTTCCATTTCCTTTATCAGCTCTTCCATTTGAAGACCTTTGTTCTTCGCTATGTCCTCAAGATTAAGTTTTCGATCGGTACTTTGGATGATATAAACTTTATGGTTTGAGTTTTTGATTAGTTGCCTAACAACCAAGTCATCAGGACGTTCAATATTATTTTCTTCAACGTATTTTGCAATGAACTCCACAAAGAGTTTTCCGAATTTCTTTGCTTTTCCTTCTCCAACACCAAAAATATCTTTCATTTCATCGAGAGTTGTCGGATACCGTGTTGCCATGTCGTCCAAACTTAAATCTTGAAAGACAGCAAAAGGAGGGATGGAATTTTGATGAGCCACTTTCTTACGGATTTTTTTCAATTGATTTAATAATACTTGGTCAAAAGCGGCAATAACTTTTGAGGAGGCTGTATTCTCTTGTAGATCTGCATAGTTGCGATCTTCTGCAATCATGAAAGGTATGGGGTTTTGTATAAAGTCCTCTCCTTTTTTTGTTACTTTAATAACGCCGTAACTCTCAATTTCTTTTTTCAAATAGTTATGAACCAAAGCCTGCCGTATGACGGTAGTCCAAAAGTATTTATCTTTTTCTTTACCAATTCCAAAAAAGTCTTCTTGACTGATTTTATAGGATTTAATAATTGCTGTTTCATTCCCGATAAGTGTATTGGTCAATTCTTTTATCTTAAGGATTTGATGGGTTTTGTTTATAACATTCAATAGAGTGAGGGCTTCGTTTTGGGCATCAATCCTTTTCTTAGGATTACGCATATTGTCATCCATATCAGCTCCTTTACCATTGATTTCGTCAAACTCTTCTCCGAAATAGTGTAAAATAAATTTACGCCTTGATCCTGAGGTCTCGGCATATGCAACCATTTCATTCAATAGTTGCATCCCGATTTCTCTTTCGGAAACGGGTTTCCCTGCAAGGAATTTTTCTAACTTTTCAATATCTTTGTAATTATAAAAAGCCAAACAGTAGCCTTCACCACCGTCTCGTCCTGCACGCCCTGTTTCTTGATAATAACTTTCTAAACTTTTTGGAATATCGTAATGAATAACAAAACGGACATCCGGTTTGTCAATTCCCATTCCAAAAGCAATGGTTGCTACGATAACGTCAATATCTTCCATTAAAAACATGTCTTGATGCTTGGCTCTTGTTTTTGAGTCAAAACCAGCATGATAGGGTAGTGTATTAATATCGTTTACTTGTAGAATTTGAGCAACTTCTTCCACTTTTTTTCTGCTTAGACAATAAACGATTCCTGATTTGCCCGGATTGTTTTTAATAAATTTAATAATTTCTTTATCAACGTCAATTTTTGGGCGAACTTCATAAAATAAATTAGGTCGGTTAAAAGAATCTTTGAAAACTTTTGCATCCTGCATTCCCAAATTTTTTTGAATATCTTCTTGAACTTTAGGTGTTGCTGTTGCCGTTAAGGTAATAATGGGGGCTTTTCCAATTTTTCCAATAATTTCTTTAATATTGCGGTATTCCGGTCTGAAATCGTGTCCCCATTCTGAGATACAATGTGCTTCATCAATGGCAAAAAACGAGATAGTATATTGCTTTAAAAAATTAATATGTTCTTCTTTTGTTAAAGATTCAGGAGCCATAAATAATAATTTGGTTATTCCTGAATCGATATCTTCCATTACTTTATTAGTTTCAGCTTTAGATAGAGAGGAATTTAAAACATGGGCAATACCTTCATTTTCAGATATTCCGCGAATTACATCAACTTGGTTTTTCATAAGAGCTATCAAAGGAGATATAATAATAGCTAAGCCATCGCTAATTAAAGCAGGAAGTTGATAACATAGCGATTTCCCGCCTCCGGTAGGCATTAAAACAAAGGTATCGTTGCCTTCTAATAAGCTATTGATTATCTCTTCTTGTCGTCCTTTAAATTCTTCAAATCCAAAGTATTTTTTTAATTCACTTTTTAATCCCACTTATACTATATAGTTTTGTATTATTTATTATAAATTTACAATCAAAATTAATAACTGGTAAAAAAAATTAAAATTGGATGATAGACGGATTATAAATTTAGGAAAAGAAACCTTTTGTGATGAAGCTAAGGCTTTAGAAAACATTGCAAATCAATTATCAGATGATTTTTTAAATGTAGTTCATGTAATAAATAAATCGAAAGGAAAAGTTATCGTAAGCGGAATTGGAAAAAGTGCTCACATTGCTAATAAAATTGTAGCAACATTAAATTCTACGGGAGTCTTTGCTCAATTTTTACATGCGGCTGAGGCTATTCATGGAGATTTAGGATTGATTAGGGAAGAAGATATTGTTATGGTGCTTTCAAAAAGCGGAAATACGCCTGAAATTAAAAATTTGGTTACATTATTAAAATCATATACTGTTACACTGGTTGGTTTAACTTCGCATAAAGAATCCTATTTGGCTAAGCATGCCGATTATGTTCTGCATGTTCCAATAGAAAAAGAAGCAGGACCTAATAATTTAGCCCCGACCACTTCAACTACAGCCCAATTGGTAATGGGAGATGCTTTGGCTGTTGCTTTAATGCATGTAAATAAATTTACAGAGGCTGATTTTGCAAAATCGCATCCCGGAGGTTCGCTGGGAAAACGTTTGTATTGGAAAGTCGAAGATTTGGTTGACCGAGACCAAAAACCATTGGTCAATGTTAATGATAACATTCGAGAAGCAATTGTTGCCATTTCTAAAAGTCGTAATGGAATTACAGCAGTAGAGGATCAAGGAGAGTTGGTTGGCGTTATTACCGATGGAGATTTGCGTAGAATGTTGTTTAATGAAATTGATTTTAAGGATACGTTGGTTAAGGAGATTATGAGCAAAAATCCTAAAACGATTCAAAAAGAAGCATTGGCAACACAAGCATTGGAAATGATTGAATTGCATAAGATAGGACAATTGTTAGTGGTAGATTCGACTAAAAAATATTTTGGTATATTGGATTTTCAAGATTTATTAAAAGAAGGAATTATCTGATTGATATGAAAGAACGAAAAAAAGAAATGTCTTTTTTAGACCACGTAGAAGAACTACGTTGGCATTTGATACGAAGTGCGATAGCTATTGTTATAGGGGCTGTATTTTGCGGTATTTTTATTGAAAAGATTGTCGATGATTTTTTGTTGGGAATGGTCGATCCTAATTTCATTACGTATAGAGGGCTAAATTATTTTACCGAAAGTTTAGGAATGGGAAAACCGTTTTCATTTTCTGCTGAACAGTTTCATGTGCAGAATTTAGCTGTTTTCGGGCAGTTTAATACATTTTTATGGGTGGCTTTAGTAGCAGGAATCATTGTTGCCTTTCCTTATATTGTAGTTGAAATATGGAGATTTGTCAGCCCTGCATTAACAGAAAAAGAACGAAAATATTCAGCCTCTTTTATTGGAATTACTTCTTTTTTATTTCTTTTAGGAGTTACTTTTGGGTATTTTATCATTTCTCCTTTGGCAATTCATTTTGGTTATACATTTAAAATTTCTGAGAAAACTGAAAATATATTCCGATTAGGCGACGTTATTTCAACCATCACAACTTCAACGTTAAGCATGGGAGTTGTTTTTTTAATTCCGATATTCATTTATTTTTTCACTAAAATAGGATTGATTACACCATCTTTTTTAAAAGAAAACAGACGAATCGCCTTGATAATCATATTAATTTTATCAGCATTTATAACGCCTTCAGATATTTTTAGCATGTTGGTTGCTGCTGTTCCATTATATGGATTATTCGAAATAAGTATTATCGTTTCAACCATAGTTTACAATAAAAATGAATCCGAACAATCGCTTCCGAAAAAAAGTTGAAAAAAAAGAAGATTTTTATATTTATGATATAGAAGAACATTCCAAAAACCGTATTCAAAAAGAAAAATATACGGATGACTTAAAAAAAATGCCGTTTGAAAATTCGGAAAAATATTTTCTTAAACGTTTTGTAGCCTCTGTATTGGATGTATTATTCGGAACAATTTCCCTATTTATTTTCTGCTTGATAATGAGTATGATAACTATTTTAGGAATTTTTAGAGGAAGCACAGATGATATGATGTATTTAATTTCTTGGAGTTGGGTCTTTCTATTAGGATCTATATTTTTTACAAAAATCCATTTTATGTTTTGTTTATTGATAACATTAAGTCAAATTATATTCATAGCTTTGTTTCATACTTCTTTTGAAAGCTCCGGAAAGCAAGTTGCTTTAGGAAAAAGAATAGTAGGTTTGATTGTAATCAATGAAAACGGACAAAGATTAAGATATGACCAAAGCTTTAAGCGAAATTTTTTAAAATACCTACTTTTTCCTTTATTAGGATTTTTCTTTAAAGAAAAACGATTTTTTCATAATGTGTGGACACAATCCGTCATCATTAAAAAATCAGATTGGTATAAAATGATAAACATATAAGTAAATGGAAAAGAATTTGGTAAAAGAGTTTAACGATTATAGAGAAGAGATGAACAAACGTATCATGAAGTATGATAACAAAGTTGTTAAACGAATTTTCAATTTGGATACAAATACTTATAAAGAAGGAGCTTTGGATGTTAAAACCAAAGAATTATTGGGTTTGGTAGCATCAGCTGTTTTGCGTTGCGATGATTGTATTAAATATCATTTAGAAGTGGCTCATAATTTAGGAACAACAAAAGAGGAAATGATGGAAACCATGTCGGTAGCGACTTTGGTTGGAGGAACGATTGTTATTCCGCATTTACGCCGGGCGGTAGAATATTGGGAAGCATTAGAAAACGACAAACCATAGAATAATGAAGTTCAAAATAGGAGATGATGTTGCGGTTATTGATGAAGATGTAAAAGGAAAAATTATTTCCATAGAGAAAAATCAGGTAACTTTTGAAAACATTCATGGTTTTTCTGAAACGTATTCAGCATCAAAACTGGTCAAAATAACTGCTGTTTTGGAAAAGATAGAATCTTTGGAATTAAAAGAAGCTGATTTTCAAAAAAAGAAAATAATCAAAAAGAAAGCCACTAAAAAAAATGATTTTATCGAAGTAGATTTACACATTGGACATTTGGTTGATTATCCTAAAAGATTATCCAATTTTGAAATGCTGACCATTCAACTCGATACAGCCCAAAATACGATAGAGAAAGTGATAAAAGAAAATGTATCCAAGCGCATTGTTTTTATTCATGGTCATGGGCAAGGTGTTTTAAAGCGGGAATTATATAAATTATTCGATCGTTATGCAAAACAATGCCATTACTTCGATGCTTCATTTCAACGGTATAAACAGGGAGCTACTGAAGTTGAATTTTTTTGAATCAAAACCACTAATTTTAAATTTTGTAAAAAAACAGTATTTTTTCAAAAACACATTAGATAAATGGTAGAAGAACAGAAAAAAAATCATCATCACGACCATAAAGGAATTTTTGGTGAGAAAACAGAACTTTATTTTGCAATTTTAAGTGGAGTATTTTTCTTTTTAGGAGTTATTATTGAAAGTTATATAAAAAATTTACCCGAATGGGTTTCTTTGGTTAGTTTCCTATTAGCTTATTTATTTGGAGGGTATTATGCTACTTTAGAAGCATTTGAAAAAATAAGAAACGGCGGTTTTGAGATTGACTTTTTAATGATTATAGCTGCCTTAGGTGCTGCATACATTGATAGTTGGGAAGAAGGAGCTCTTTTACTTTTTTTATTCAGTTTGGGGCATGCTTTGGAAAATTATGCTATGAGTAAAGCAAAAAAATCCATTGAATCTTTGGGAGAATTATCGCCTAAAACTGCTTTGGTAAAAAAAGATGGAAAGAATATTGAAATTCCTGTTGAAGAATTGAAAATCAACGATGTTATTATTGTGAAACCCAATACAAAAATTGCAGCAGATGGTGTTATTATAAAAGGAAGCAGTAGTATTAATCAAGCCTCCATTACAGGAGAAAGCATACCGATAGACAAAACAGCTGTAAAAAACAATTCCAATCTTCCTGACTTTGAAGAAATCAATGAAGAGAATAAAGTATATACCGGAACAATTAACGGAGATTATATTATTGAAGTTCAGGTTTTAAAATTAAGTCAAGACTCAACCATTGCCAGACTGATAAAAATGGTAAATGAAGCAGAAACACAACAATCGCCTACCCAACGATTAACGAAAAAGTTTGAAAAATGGTTTGTCCCGGCAGTTATTATTTTGGTTGTTGCACTTTGCTTTGCTTACTTAATCATTGATGAAACCTTTAATGAAAGTTTATACCGTGCAATTAGCGTTTTGGTAGCATCGAGTCCATGTGCTTTAGCTATATCCACGCCCAGTGCTGTTCTGAGTGGTGTTGCAAGAGCTGCCCGAAGCGGTGTGTTGATAAAAGGAGGAAAAGCCTTAGAAGACTTGGGAAGTTTAAAAACGATTGCTTTTGATAAAACCGGTACACTTACTGAAGGAAAACCCAAGTTGACAAATAGTATAGCTTTGAATAATTTTGATGAGAATGAATTTTTAAAATTAGTTTTTGAAGTAGAAAGTTTAAGTAACCATCCGTTGGCAAAAGCAATTTCTAAAGATATAAAAACACAATATGGTGTTAAGGAAGAATACAAAGCATCTGAAATAAAATCGATTCAAGGAAAAGGAATTTCAGCTTTATATAAAAAAGAACCTGTTTTTATAGGAAATATGAAGTTAATGGAAGATCAGAATATTCCAATAAAACAAACTGTAAAAGAGCATGCTACAAATCTTTTAAAAGAAGGACACACGGTGATGATGGTTGCCTTTAAAAACCAAATAATTGGCTTGTTAAGTGTTATGGATGTTCCAAGATCAAAGGCGGAAAGCACTTTAAAACGATTGAAAGAAATAGGAATTGAAAAAATGATCATGCTAACCGGAGATCATCAAAACGTAGGAGATTCCATTGCAAAACAAATTGGATTAACTGAAGCCAAAGGAAATTTATTGCCTGAAGATAAAGTAAAAGTCATTCAGGAACTAAAAGAGCAAGAAACACAAATAGCCATGGTTGGAGATGGAGTAAACGACGCTCCTGCAATGGCAAACAGTACTGTGGGTATAGCTATGGGAGCAGCCGGAAGTGATGTGGCTTTGGAAACAGCTGATGTAGCTTTGATGTCAGATAAAATTGAGAAACTTCCTTTTGTAATTGAATTAAGCAGGAAATCCAAATCAATTATCAAGCAAAATTTATGGATCAGTATGGGTATTGTAACACTTTTGATTCCGGCAACATTGTTTGGAATTGCTAATATCGGGGTAGCCGTAGCTATTCATGAAGGTTCAACGTTGTTAGTGGTAATCAATGCGTTACGATTGTTAAATTTTAAAGAAAAATAGTTTTATATTAGTTTTACCATATAAAAATCGGATATGACATTAATAGAAAAATTACAAAAACGATACGCAACTAAAAAATTTGATTCTTCAAAAAAAGTTCTGGAAGATAAAATTCAACGTATTTTACAAGCAGCTAATTTAAGTGCTTCTTCAATGGGACTTCAACCGTATAAATTTGTATTGGTGAGAGACAGAAATAAGAGAAAAGCCTTGGTGGAACATTCTTTTGACCAAACTCAAGTAGTGGATGCATCTCATTTATTGGTTATTGCTATTCGCACAAATATAGATAATGATTACGTGGATAATTATGTTGATTTTATAGAAAACGAACGAAATTTACCCAAAGGAGATTTGGATAAATACAAAAAAATGGCAAAAAATTTTTTAAAAAAGCAGAATACTTCCGAAAAAATAAATATATGGACAACCAAACAAGCCTATTTAGCTTTGGGAACTTTATTGATTGCATGTGTCGAAGAAGATGTGGATAGCGTTCCTATGGAGGGTTTTGTTCCGGCTATGTATGATGAAATATTAGGTTTGAAGGAAAAAAACTTATCAGCTGTTTTGGTTTTACCAATAGGTTATAGTGCTGAAGATGATAAGTATAGAAAGTATAAAAAAGTACGTAGACCTTTGAATTATATGGTTGAAGAGGTATAAAAACTTCAATAAATAAAAAAGGGGCTATCATAAGGCAGTGTTACCTTTTCAAAAGTAAACACGAATGAATACCTTTTGGCAGAAAAGCAATTAACCTTAAAAGCCCCCATAAACTCCGAAATATGATTTTAAAGAATATGTATTAGCATACGCTATATAAGTGCAAATATATATTTTTTCTATTAATATTTACTCTTGAAATTGGTAATAATGATCCAAATGTGTATTTTCCAAAAAAACGTATTTTTCCTAATTCCTAATGCATCAAGCCGTCTATCGTAATAAAACCTCCCACAGGTGGTCTGCAACAAGGAATTTAGTAATATAGAAAAGTTGCAGGAAGGGCTTCACATGATTAAGTTGCAAAAAAAAACAGCTATGAATCACTTATTTGTGACTTTACCAGATGACGATTCTTTTACTTTAACGATGCTTGGATTACCATAATAATTAATTTCAGCACTAGATGATGCATGGGCTTCCAACTCATTTACTACAGTTATAATTACATCTGATGAGCTACTTGCTTTTATCTTGGCATTTTTTGCTTTCAAACCTTTTAAATCACAATCTGATGAACTACTGCAATCCAAAACCAAATTATTTACGTAGCCTTTTAGTTCTATATCAGAAGAAGAACTGGTCTCAATTGTAGCATTTTCAGTATTTATATCAGCAATAAAATCACTACTGGATGAGGTATTGATAATCATATTTCTACTTTTGAAACTGCCTGATATTGAACCCGAGGAGCTACATTTTATCGCTAAATCATGGGTTGTGTTGATTCCGTTTATTTTAATTTCAGCTGAAGACGTAGTCTCAAAACTTTCTAAAGCCGGACCTGAAATTTCAACTTTTAGAACTTTAAAAGAAACGTTGTTTACCATATTCTGATTGGATTTTTTCTTGTTTTTCCTTTTATATGAATCGGTATCTACATAAATTTTTAAGGTACCGTCATCAACTTTTGTTTTTATAAGTTGTAGTTTTTCGTTATCGTCAGTAGTTACTTTTATACTTTTTTGGTCTGATAGGGTATAGAAGACATCTACTGATGTTGATGCTTTTAATTTTGAAAAATGATTTACGGTTCGGTCTTCTGAAACTTGAGCTTTTGTAATAAAACTTACCAAGAATATAACAGTGAAAAAAATAATTTTCTTCATAAGAATTTTTTTAGGACTTAAAGGTAGTATTTTTTTATTTGATTAACAATTTAAGTTGGCATTACTTCAGGTCAAACTCATACATTTTCCCACACCTATGATAAAAAAATGTTGTCAATTATTTGATATTTAGTGGAATAACCGTTGTTTTTCAAATAAATTATCCGTATATTGTACTGATAAGTAACACATTAAATATTTTGAAAACAACAAGTAAATTCGAGTCTATTTTCAGCCAAATAGACGACCCCAGAAGCGATATAAACAAACTTCATAAACCGGATGATATCCTTCTGATTAGAATTATTATGCTATATTGAGAAACATAAGGATTTTAAGTATAAGATGAGTGTTTATGTTAATTCTTATGAAGAAGATCCCAAAATGTCAATGAGTTTTTCAAAGGATTATGTTAGGATATTTAAAAAAGCCATTGAAAAGAACAATGCTATGTCTTATTCTGGGGATCCATCTCTTAATAAGATAAATTGTTATCCAAAAAACATTGTTTCTGTTGAAGCCAAAGGCTCAGACCATCCCCTTTAGAAAAGGGAAGTATCAGGCAATGTACACTATTTTAGAAGTAGAGTGGGTAGAGTAATGAAACAAGGCGAGAAGCAAAGTAACCGCATACCAACAGAAAACGAGAACGCGGAGCTGTACCAGTATTACTACCACCCCTACCATTTGGGAAGTTCGAGTTTTATTACCAACTTAGACGGCAAAGTGGAGAAATTTACTATCAATTAGGTTTATCAGAAGAGGAATGCCAACAAATGATAAATGAAAAAAGGGAGTAACATGATGCATCCCCAATTGTGTATTAAGACATCAAGATTCTTTTACATCCAATTCATCGCGAAGCATATTACCTAAAAGCATAAAAGAAAGAACAAGAAGCATGATACAAATTCCGGGGGCAATTGCCAAATGAGCATTTCCGACAATAATTTGGGCATAGTGTTCTTTGATAATATTTCCCCAAGAGGGTGTAGGTGGTTGAGCACCGATTCCTAAAAAACTTAACCCGCTTTCAATCAGAATTGCCGAAGCAAAATTGGCAGCCGATATGACAATAATAGGACTCCACGCATTGGGTAAAATATGGTTAAATATAAGACGTTTATCAGAAAATCCGAGAGCCTTTCCCGCTTCAACAAATTCTTTTTCTTTAATGGATATAAATTGTCCGCGTGTAATGCGGGCAACTTCAACCCACATGGTTAATCCTACGGCTATAAAGACTTGAAAAAAACCTTTTCCTAAGGCTAAAGTAATGGCGATGACTAATAATAAGGTTGGAATAGACCATATTATATTGATAATCCACATGATAAAGGCGTCTGTTTTTCCTCCAAAATAACCGGCTAAGGCTCCTAATGTAACGCCTACCATTAAGGAAATAAAAACAGCTATAAATCCTACAAAAAAGGAAATTCTTGTTCCGATAAGTAATCGTGAAAAAAAATCACGACCGTATTTGTCGGTTCCTAAATAAAATGTTTTGGTTTTCAGGTAGTCCTTGTGAAGCGACGGTTGAAGTATTTTTTTTTCTTCAGAAAACGTTGTATAATTAATAATTTGGTCATTCTTTACTTCAATCTGTTTTACCGGAATTTCTTCAAAATGTACTTTTTCTCCAAAAAATAAAGATGAAACAAAATTTTTTTTCTCTGCATTTTGTATAGGTATTTGTAAAATTTGGGTTACAAATCCAATGGGCTTATTAACCAGTGTAATATGCATTTGGTTTGCATTTTCTGTCGAGTCAGGAGCTATACAATATCCGAAAATTGCAATAAATCCGGAAAATAGAATAATGATAATAGAAAAACTCCCTATGATACTTTTTCTAAATACCGTCAGGAGTATGGAAATTAAGGATTTATTTTTTATGTTATTGGTCATTCAAGTCTTGTAACACATGAATTGCTTCTTCTAATTGAATATCATGAGTGATGCTTTCGTGCCATACTTTACGTTTTTCTCCCAAAACAGAATCTTTTTTGATAAGTTCTTGTTCATATAATGGAGAATAAACTTGTAATCCGTTTTTGTAATTTTCGAAAATAGAATCAAAATACTTTGCTTTTGTTTCTTGTTCTTGTTTACTTTTTTGATATTGATCAAAATTTAAGCTGATTGATTTCCGGTCTTTTAACTGTCCAAACCATTTGGCATTTTCGTCTAATAATTTAAAATTAGGACTTTTTTTAATCCGATTGTTGCTTTTATCTTTAATTTTATTCATTTTAATTTTAGGTGCCCACTTTTTATAACGAGCAGGATCTATCTTATCAAAAGGTAGAGCATTGTCATAATCTCGTTCGCCAATATCGGTGTATAAGAATTTATCCGGTAATATAATATCCGAAGCAACGCCTTCTAATTGAGTGGATCCTCCATTTATTCGGTAAAATTTTTGAATGGTTAATTTAATAGAACCTAAATCGGTCGTTCCAAAAATATTAACCGAATAGAAACTTTGAACAGTTCCTTTTCCAAAAGTTTGTTTACTTCCAATGATAATCGCACGTTCATAATCTTGCAATGCGGCAGCTAAAATTTCAGAGGCCGAAGCTGAAAACTCATTAACCAATACAACAACAGATCCTTCCCATTCGATAGAAGGGTCGGTATCTTTTAAAATACGCTCATTACCTGCTTGGGTTTTTACTTGAACAACAGGTCCTTTGTCAATAAACATTCCTACAATATCGACTACGGTAGCCAATGAACCTCCACCATTGTTGCGTAAATCGATAATAATTCCCTTAATATCTTCTGTTTTTAAGGCTAATAAATCTTTTTTAAAATCGGTCGCCGCATTTCGATCTTTTAAATTATTGGGGTTAAAATAAAATTCGGGAAGGTTAATTAAACCGTATTTAGTATTATGATTATCCACAATGACAGCTGATTTGGCATAAGAGGCATCGTATTCGATAATATCGCGTACAATAGGAATTTCTTTGGTACTTCCGTCTTCTTTTTCAACAGTTAAAATAACCGTCGTTCCTTTTTTTCCTCGAATCAGACGAATAGCATCATCCAGTTTCATTCCTATAACGTTTACAGGTTCTTTTCCTTTTTGAGCTACTTTTAAAACTTTATCCCCTGCTTCTAATTCTCCCTGCTTCCAGCTCGGACTTCCAATAACGATTTCTTTAATGGTCGGATATCCTTTTACATCTTGAATCAAAGCTCCAATTCCTTCTAATTTACCGGAAATACTAAAATCAAAATCTTCTTTACTTTTAGGAGAAAAATACGTGGTATGAGGGTCAAATAATTCGGTATATGAATTGATGTAACTGCTGAACCAATCCTTTTTATCGCGTTGTAAAAATCGTCTGAAAAAATCTTGATAATCTTCTTTTACTTTTTTTCGAGCTTCTTTTTCAATTTCTGCAAATGTCTTTTCAGTAAAAACAGAGTCGTTCTTTTCTTTCTTCTTTTTTTGGTCTTCCATCATGGATGATAGCTCGTTAAGGGTAGAATATTTCAAAATATCTCGCCACTTAACCAAAATATCTTTTTTATTTTTAGGGTACGTATATTGTTCTTCATCAATAATAAAATCTTTTTCTTCACTAAAATCAAAAGGATGTTCCAATAATTCAGAAAAATGATCTCTAATATACTGAATACGAACTTGTAAAGTATCAATGGAGTTATTGTAGAAAGTTATATCTAAATTTTTAATATCATCGTCCATTCGATCACGATTTTTTACCATTCGGTCGTAATCTCCTTGTGTTAAGTATCGTTTGTAAGGGTCGATACGTTCCAAATAATTGTCAAATACTTTTTGTGAATATTGGTTATCCAATTCTTTTGGTTGAAAATGTCTAAAAGACAGAATTCTTCTTATGCTTTTCAAGATGGTTTTTTGGTCATCATCTATATCACTTTTGTTATGAGGCTTACAAAAACTAAAGACCAAAAGTGATGCCGCAATTACACCGATAAATGCAAGGCTTATTTTTTTTAAATTCATACTTTCCTGTATCTTTGGTACCACAAATTTAACTAAATTTATGGTGTGGTTGTTTTTTTTTAAAAACTTTATCAAAAATAATAAGAAAATAAATGATAATCTTATAAAAGACAAAAATTATGAATAAACCTCTCATATTAGTAACCAATGATGATGGAATCACTGCACCCGGAATCCGTGCTTTAATTTCGATAATGAATGAAATAGGAGAAGTGTACGTTGTAGCCCCCGATAAACCGCAATCGGGAATGGGGCATGCAGTAACTGTTGATTCAACGTTAAGTTGTGATGAAATTATAATCGATGGCGGACCACAGAAAGAAAGATCTTGTTCCGGTACACCGGTAGATTGTGTAAAGTTAGCGATTGATAAAATTGTGCCTCGAAGACCGGATATTTGTGTATCAGGGATTAATCACGGCTCAAATTCATCTATAAACGTAATTTATTCCGGAACAATGTCTGCTGCTGTAGAAGCAGGTGTAGAAGGTATTCCGGCAATAGGATTTTCGTTAGCTGATTTTTCTTGGGGAGCCGATTTTGAACCTTCAAAACATTTTATTAAGCAAATTACTTTAAATGTGTTGGAAAAAGGATTGCCGAAAGGCGTTGTTTTAAATGTAAATATTCCGGCAATTAAAAATATTAAAGGAATAAAAGTTACACGACAAGCTAAGGCTAAATGGAATGAAGATTATGAAAAACGAAAAGATCCTCGTGGACGGGAATATTATTGGTTGGCAGGAAAATTTATTAATGAAGATACAGGGAATGACACCGATGTTCAGGCTTTAGAAGAAGGTTATATATCAGTTGTACCCGTTCAATTTGATTTAACAGCCTACCAATTTATTGAAGAATTAAAAACGTGGGAATTGTGATAAAGTTCATGTACTTTTACACGTATTATAAGCCGTATAAATTTTCACTATCTTAGCTTTTTATCTAAAAAAAATGGCAAAATGATTAACAATCAAGAGGATTGGAAAAATAAATTACAAGAAATGGTTTTCTCTACAGATGAGAACTTCAAATTTAATACTGAAGACGAGGATACTTTGAAAGTATCAGAACAGGTTTTAATAGCCAAATTGGAAAAAAAAGGAAGGGGAGGAAAAACTGTTTGTATCATAGAGGGTTTCATAGGAACTCAAGAGGAATTAAAAATCTTAGCTAAAGAATTAAAAACGCACTGTGGAACCGGAGGCTCTGTAAAAAATAATACTATAATCATTCAAGGGAATGTTCGTGATAAAATCATGGATTATCTAACTAAAAAAGGATATCAGGTGAAACGAGTAGGTGGATAATTATATCAAAATGATTAAGTAAGTTTAGCTTTAAAAAACAATCATATGCAAATAAAAGAATCAGAATTAATATTAAATAACGATGGAAGTATTTATCATGTAAATCTTCGTCCGGAACATTTAGCAGATCGTATTATTTTAGTAGGAGATCCTAATCGAGTACCTAAAGTATCTGCTTTTTTTGATACAATCAAATTTAAAAGAGAGAAACGTGAAATGGTAACACATACCGGAACTTTTAATGGAAAACAATTTACCGTTATTTCTACCGGAATGGGACCTGATAATATTGATATTGCTTTGACTGAATTGGATGCCGTAGCCAATGTTGATTTTGAAAAGCGTGAAGTTAAAAAAGAATTACGTTCGTTAACTTTTGTTCGAATGGGAACATCCGGTTCTTTTCAAGCTGACATTCCGGTAGATTCTTATGTAGCAGCAGAATATTCAATAGGTTTTGATAATGTATTGCATTCATATAAAACGCCAGACCATTTTTTTGAAACGGATATAGAAGAAGCTTTTATAAAACATACACATTGGAATCCTGATATGGGGCGTCCTTATGTAATAAAGACCGATTCCAATTTGGTTCATTCGTTATTGGGAGAAAACACAGTAAAAGGTTTTACGGGAACTGCCGGAGGATTTTATGGTCCACAAGGACGTGAAATACGTCTGCATGCCAAAGACCATTTGTTAAATGATAAAATTTCAAGTTTTCGGTATAACGATTTGAAAATCAATAATATGGAAATGGAAACTTCTGCCATCTACGGATTATCAAAATTGTTGGGACATAAAGCCTGCTCAATGAATTGCATTATAGCTAATCGTGCTACACAGACTTTTAGTCACGACCCCTATGCCTCAGTAGAAAAAATGATTGAGTACACCTTAAATAAAATGTCGGATTTGTGAAAAACAATGTGTAATTTCAAAGTATTTCTTTTAACCATGAAGTGATTTAAAAGTTTAAATCACTTCTTAATCAAAAATTGTACTTTTGTGTTATTAATCTTTTCATGTGTTAGAAGAATATTTTATCGATGTTATATTGCCTTTGCCTTTAAAAAGCACTTTTACCTATAAAATAGAAAAAAAAGATTTCAATTCTTTGACGATTGGGTGTCGGATTGCAGTTTCTTTTGGCTCTCGAAAAATATATACTGGATTGGTGTATCGTTTGCATCAAAACAAACCTGAACTCTATAAGGCAAAACCCATTGAACAAATTATTGACACTGCTCCAATCGTTACCGAAAAACAAATTCGTTTATGGGAATGGATTTCTAATTATTATATGTGTTCAATGGGTGATGTTTTTCGTCAAGCATTGCCTTCTGCCCTAAAAATCAGTAGTGAAACTTTCATTAAACGAAACGATAATACAAATTTTATTAAAGAGGAATTAACAAAAAACGAAATACAAATTGTAGAAATTCTTGATAAAAAATCCACTGTATCTGTCGAAGAATTATCCGCTATTTTAGAAAATAGATATCTTTTAAAAACAATAAAACAATTGTTGGACAAAAAATTAATCTTAGTCGATGAAAAGCTCAGACAGAAATACATTCCAAAAATTGAAAACTATGTTCGGTTTAATAAAGAATTAAAAAATAATAAAAATGCCTTTTCAGAAGCTTTTTTAAAATTGGAACGAGCTCCTAAACAAAAAGAAATTATAATGCATTTATTGACTTTAGAACTTGAAAACAAACCTACTAAAGTTACTAAAATTATTAAAAGAACCCGCACTTCGCATACTATTTTGAATAGCTTGGTAAAAAAAGGAATTATTGAAATATATCAATTACAAACTGACCGAACGTATATAGAAGAACAAGAAATTGAACCTGTTTATGCCTTATCCCAAGCACAAAAAAGGGCTTATGAAGAAATTAATCAATCCTTTAAAGAAAAAAATGTTTCGCTTTTGTACGGCGTTACCGGAAGTGGAAAAACAGAAATCTATATTCAGTTAATTCAAGATACTTTAGCAGAAGGAAAACAGGTGCTTTTTTTACTTCCTGAGATAGCTATTTCAACACAGTTAATTTATCGGTTAAAACAATTTTTCGGAAATGATGTAGGATATTATCATTCTAAATTTAATCATCAGGAACAAGTAGAACTTTGGTTAAAAACACTTTATAATCAATATAAAATTTTAATCGGTACACGTTCTGCATTGTTTTTGCCCGTTAAAAATGTAGGATTAATTATTGTTGACGAAGAACACGAAACTAATTTTAAACAAAGCCAGCTTAATCCTCGTTATAATGCCCGAGACACGGCTTTGGTATGGGCAGATTTACATAAAGCCCGCGTTTTATTAGGATCTGCTACCCCTTCTTTGGAAAGCTATCATAATACAAAAAAAAGAAAATACAATTTCATTTCATTAAAAGAGCGTTTTGGAAATGTATTAATGCCTGAAATACAACTTATTGACTTACAAAAAGCGTATAAAAAGAAAGAAATTCAAGGTTATTTTTCCATTATTTTATTAAATGAAATTCAAGAAACTTTAGAACAAAAAAAACAAGTTATTATTTTTCAGAATCGAAGAGGCTATGCTCCGGTTGTTGAATGTCAGACTTGTGGACATACATCTCATTGTCCTAATTGTGATGTTTCACTAACCTATCATAAACTTTCAAAACTCTTAAAATGTCATTACTGCGGGCATACACAGGCTCAACCCAAATTTTGTCCTTCCTGCCATGGATTTAATTTAGATACAAAAGGGTTAGGTACCGAACAAATCGAGCAAGAACTAACTTTTTTGTTTCCAAATTATAAAGTTGGACGAATGGATGCTGATACTACAAAAGGAAAATACGGTTTTGAAAAAATAATCCGTGCTTTTGAAGCAAAAGAAATTGATATTTTAGTTGGTACTCAAATGATCGCAAAAGGGTTGGATTTTGAGGATATCGGATTGGTGGGGATTTTAAGAGCCGACACACTTTTAAATTATCCTGATTTCAGAGCATACGAACGTGCTTTTCAACTTATAACTCAGGTTGCAGGGAGAGCCGGACGAAAAAAAGAACGGGGAAAAGTTTTCATTCAATCTTTTAATCCTGAACACACTATTTTACAACAAATTTCGATCTATAATTATGAGGGAATGGCGAAAGATGTTTTGTATGAAAGACATCAATTTGCTTATCCTCCGTTTAACCGGATCGTTATTTTAACTCTAAAACATAAAGATCAAACCAAATTAGATACAGCTTCTGATTTATTGGGAAAACATTTGCAAAAATCTTTTGGAGAAGAAGTGTTAGGTCCTGAAGCACCTCCTATTGCCCGAATTAAAAATTTGTATTATAAACGAATCTTAATCAAATTAAATAATCCTAAGAAAATTAATCTGGCAAAAAAACATATAGAACAAATTTTGGAGAACTTTAAAACCATAAAAGCTTACAGAAGCATTCAAATTATAATTGATGTTGATCCGTATTAGAAATCAGTTTTAACATTAATGTAAGATATCTATTTAATAACTATCTTTGGGCTTTTTAATTGGATTAAAATTACATTTATTTTGGGATTTACAAAGGAAATACAACGAAGAAGAACTTTTGGAATTATATCACATCCGGATGCTGGTAAAACAACTTTAACCGAAAAATTATTACTTTTTGGTGGAGCTATTCAAGAAGCAGGTGCTGTAAAAAGTAATAAAATAAAAAAAGGGGTTGCGTCTGATTTTATGGAAATTGAGCGGCAAAGAGGAATTTCGGTTGCTACATCTGTTTTAGCATTTGAATATCAAGAAAAGAAAATTAATATTTTAGATACGCCTGGACATAAAGACTTTGCAGAAGATACATTCCGGACATTAACTGCTGTTGATAGCGTAATCGTTGTAATAGATGTAGCAAAAGGAGTGGAAGAACAAACAGAAAAACTTGTTCAAGTTTGCCGAATGCGAAACATTCCTATGATTGTGTTTATCAATAAATTAGACCGTGAAGGAAAAGATGCTTTTGATTTGATGGATGAAGTAGAAAGTAAATTGAATTTAAATGTTACTCCCATGTCTTTCCCGATAGGAATAGGAAGTGAGTTTAAAGGCATATATAATATTTGGGAGAAGAATATTAATCTTTTTACAGAAGAGAATAAACAAAAAATAGCCGGTTCTATTAAGATTTCTAATTTAAATGATTCCAAAGTAGATGAATTAATAGGAAATAAAGCTGCTGATACACTAAGAGAAGAAGTGGAATTGGTAACCGAAGTTTATCCCAATTTTGATAAAGAAACATATTTAAAAGGTCATCTACAACCTGTGTTTTTTGGATCAGCCTTGAATAATTTCGGGGTTCGTGAGTTATTAAATGCATTTATAGAAATAGCACCCTCTCCACGAGGAAAAGAAAGTAATATCCGTTACGTAAATTCTAATGAAACTCATTTTACCGGATTTGTATTTAAAATCCATGCCAATATGGATCCTAAGCATCGCGACCGTCTGGCTTTTATAAAAATCGTTTCAGGTACATTTAAACGAAACACCAATTATTTGCATGTCCGACATGATAAAAAGTTGAAATTCAGTTCTCCAAACGCTTTTTTTGCAGATAAAAAACAAATTGTAGAAGAATCATTCCCGGGCGATATTGTAGGTGTTCACGATACAGGAAATTTTAAAATAGGCGATACCTTAACCGAAGGTGAACAAATATACTTTAAAGGGATTCCAAGTTTCTCACCTGAACATTTTCGTTATATTAATAATAGTGACCCTATGAAAGCAAAGCAACTAAGCAAAGGAATTGACCAATTAATGGATGAAGGTGTAGCCCAGCTTTTTACTTTGGAAATGAACAACCGTAAAATAATCGGAACTGTAGGAGCTTTACAATATGAAGTAATTCAATACCGTTTAGAACACGAATATTCTGCTAAATGTACTTACGAAAATATAGCCATCCATAAAGCTTGTTGGATTGATATTGAAGATGAAACCACTGAGGAATTTAAAGATTTTAAACGAGTAAAACAGCGGTATTTAGCACGCGATAAAGATAATCAATTGGTTTTTTTAGCAGACTCTCCTTTTACCATTACCATGACACAAGAAAAATATCCAAATGTGAAGTTGCGATTTACTTCTGAAAAAATCATAAAAAACGAATAAAGATGCCATTTTTCACTTTGTGACCGCGGAGGGATTCGAACCCCCAACCAACGGAGCCGAAATCCGTTATTCTATCCAGTTGAACTACGCGGCCTGTTAAAAATTTCTTCGCAAATGTAAAACTTATCCTTTAATCAACGAAATCATTTCTAAAGGATTTTTTGAATTAAAAACTGCACTTCCTGCCACCAAAATATCTGCTCCTGTTTGATATAGTTTTTGGGCATTTTCTTTATTTACTCCTCCATCGATTTCAATCAGAGCTTTACTGTTTTTTTGAAGAATTAAGTTTTTTAATTTTTCTATCTTTGAATATGTGTTTTCAATAAATTTCTGTCCGCCAAATCCCGGGTTTACCGACATGATTAAGACTAAATCAACCGCTTGTATAATATCTTCTAAAACTGATACCGGAGTATGAGGATTTAATGCTACACCCGCCTGCATACCAGTTTCTTTGATAGCACTAATCGTTCGGTGTAAATGAGGTGATGCTTCTTCATGAACTGTTAAAATATCAGCTCCTGCCTCTTTGAAATCTTGAATATAACGTTCCGGTTGTACAATCATTAAATGAACATCAAATGTTTTTTGTGCATACTTTTTAGCTGCTTGGATTACAGGTATTCCAAACGATATATTTGGAACAAAAACACCGTCCATTACATCTATGTGAAACCAATCTGCATCACTCTGGTTAATCATTTCTATATCATGCTGTAAATTGGCAAAATCAGCAGCTAAAATTGACGGGGCGATCTTATTCATATTTTTTATTAAAATTTTATCAAAGATAGAAAATATTTAAAATACTTGTAAATCAATAATATAAAGATTTGAAAAATTATTTTATACGAATTCTTTCTTCACTTTTTACAATCTTTCCAATGATGTAAGCCTCCTCATTTTGTGCATGAATATCGTTTATAATTTTTTCTGCTTTCTCTGAATCAACAATCAAAACCATTCCTATTCCCATATTAAATGTTCCGAACATTTCATCTATACTAATATTTCCTCGTTTTGAAAGCTCAAGCATAATATTAGGAATTTGGATTTTTGATTGATCAATAAAGGCAGCTAATCCCTTTGGTAAAACACGCGGTATATTTTCAATTAAACCGCCTCCTGTTATATGTGCGATCCCGTTTAATTTATGTTTTTTCAACACTGAGAATATTATATTTTGATATAATTTCGTAGGTATTAATAAAGTTTCATAAAGCGGTTTTCCTTCAAACTGTTCCTTAAAATCAGTAAATATACTGCGGATTAGAGAAAAGCCATTGCTGTGAAATCCACTTGAAGGAAGGGCAATAATTACATCCCCTTTTTTTATTTTAGAACCGTCAATTATTTGATCTCGTTCTACTGCTCCTACACAAAAACCGGCAATATCGTAATCTCCTGTTTGATACATTCCCGGCATTTCAGCTGTTTCACCACCAATTAATGCTGTCCCTGTTTGTTTACAGGCATGAGTAACTCCTGAAATAATTTCTGCAGCTACATCCGAATCTAATTTACCACAAGCCAAATAATCCAAAAAAAACAGTGGTTTTGCTCCATGACACAAAATATCGTTGGCACACATGGCAAAACAATCAATACCTACCGTATCGTACTTTTTAACATCCAAAGCAATTCGTAATTTAGTTCCAACACCATCTGTTCCACTTACTAAAACAGGATTGGTAAAATCTTTTAAAGCATAAAAAGCTCCAAAACTACCGATACCATTTAAAACATTCTCATTATAAGTAGATTGAACAGATCTTTTTATTTTATTTACGGTTGCGTAGCCCTCTTCTTTATCTACGCCAGCTTTTTTGTATGTTGACATATTAATAGTTTTAATGTTTAATAATCAATTCTCCATTTAAATCCGTTGTTAAAACATCGCTCATGTAATTAAAAAAAGGGATTAACAATTGAAAATATTCAATTAGTTTTTCCTGAAAATCTTTGGAAAATACTTCTTTATCGGTAAATTTATGTACTACAAAGAATGCTTTTAGGCGAATTAAATCAATATTAGGGTTGTTTTTATCAAAGCCTTTCGGAGTAGTTTTTACCTTATATTCCTGATTAAAATTGCCAAATATTTTTTTGAAATCAGGTTCTGATAAAATGGTACGAATTTCTGAGCTATCCATTTCAAATTCTTTGCGGATTCTTTGTAAATCAGAAGGTTCAGGAGCAAAAAAACCTCCTGCTATAGCTGAATTTTCCGGTTCTAATCGTAAATAATATCCGCCTCTCCGATGTATTCCTTTTCGTAAAAAACGAACACTTCGATGCACTTTATAAGGCGTCTTATCTTTACTGAAACGAATATCCCGATTAATTCGGAAGATTTTAAATTTTTCAATTTCATCAAACGTGTTTAATTTATGTGTTATTTCTTGGAAAAATACTTTCAATTCTTTTTCATTGGTCAGATAACGTTTTTTATTTTCCTGCATCCAATCACGATGATTATTTTTTTTCAAATTGTTTAAAAAAGCAAAAATTTCTTCTTTTAATACTGCTGGCATTTTTTTACAATTATTGGTTTTTTAACTTTTTAATGGGATATTGTTCTGTAAAACATCCGAAACAATGATTGGAAGATCCTAAAATACATTTCAAATTATCCACTGATAGAAAATCCAAACTATCAACATTCATGTATTTTGTTAATGTCTCAACGGTCATATTAGCCGAAATCAATTGTTCTTTATCAGGCGTATCAATTCCTAAAAAACAAGGAGCAATGATAGGAGGGGAGGCACTTCTAAAATGAATTTCTCTGGCTCCGGCATCTTTCAGTATTTTTACCAAACGTTTGCTGGTTGTCCCTCGAACAATAGAATCATCTAAAACTACCACACGTTTTCCTTTAATTTGTGATACAATTGGATTTAGCTTTAAATTTACTATCCGTTCACGCATTTCTTGCGTTGGCACGATAAAAGATCGGCTCATATAGCGGTTTTTTACTAAAATAGGTTCAAATGGAATCCCTGAAGCTCTGGAATAGCCGATAGCAGAGGGAACGCCTGAATCAGGGACACCGATTACTACATCCGCTTCTATGGGAGATTGTTCGTATAGTTTTTCACCGCTTTTTACACGAATTTCATGAATGTTTTTATTCTCAAGATTGGAATCCGGTCGTGCAAAATAAATAAATTCAAAAGCACAAGAGGCCTTAGGATGATTCTCTTTCATTTTAAAAGATTGAAATCCTTTTTCTTTATCTACAACAATGATTTCGCCCGGTTCAACATCTCGGACAAATTCAGCTCCTACTGCGTCCAATCCACAGCTTTCTGAGCTAAAGACCCATGTATTCTCATCTATTTTTCCATAGCAAAGCGGTCTGATTCCATTCGGATCACGAAAGGCAACTAATTTATCATCTGTCAGCAATAAAGTGGAATAAGATCCTTTTATCTTTTTCATTGCCATACGAATGGCTTCTTGAGCCGGAAGTGTTGCATGTTTTTGAATCTTACGAAGAATAATTTCAGTATCGGAAGTTGCTATAAAAGGTAAATCTTCTTGTATCAATTGTTCTCTTAAACTTTCGTGTCCTGTTAAGTTCCCGTTATGAACAACTGAAAAATAAGGTTTACCATAACGGTTTACGGCATATAAAGGCTGAATATTTTTTCTGCTACTGTCGCCTGTTGTTGAATAGCGAGTATGCCCGATAGCTCCATTGCCCTGGAAATTTTCTACTTCATCAATTGCTTTGAAGGCATCTAAAACCAATCCAACTTGTTTGTATGTATTGATTTCCCCTTTTTTTAAAACCGACACACCACAGGCTTCCTGACCCCGGTGCTGTAAAGCAAACATACCAAATTGTGCTATAGAAAAGGTATCAATATCTTTGGTGGAATATACTCCAAAAATACCACATTCTTCCCGTAGTTCGTTACTTGATAAAGTTTGATCATTTTTAGAATAGCTAATCATTTTATGAATATTCTCAATATGTATTATGAAAGTCGTTCCAATATTTCTACATAAGCCTCTCGTACATCGCCTAAATCTCTTCGGAAGCGGTCTTTGTCTAATTTTTTCATCGTGTTTTTGTCCCAAAAACGACACGTATCCGGACTGATTTCATCTGCTAATAAAATATTTCCTTTTTTATCTTTTCCAAATTCAATCTTAAAATCTACCAAAATAATATCTTCTTTTAAAAAATGATCTTTTAAAATGTCGTTGATTTGCCCTGTTACTTTATAAATATACTTTAATTCATCATAAGTTGCTGCTCCTAAAGCTACTGCATGGTCATCATTGATGAGAGGATCGCCTAAATCATCTCGTTTATAACATAAATCAAAAATCGTATTTGGAGGAGTGGTTCCTTCTTCAATATCCAGCCGTTTTGCCATAGAACCTGCAATTACATTACGTACAATTACTTCTAAAGGCATAATGGTTACTTTATGACACAATTGGTCACGTTCGTTCAAGCGTTCTATAAAATGAGTTTTAATTCCTTTTGTTTCAAGAAACTTAAAAATAATCTCTGTGATTTTATTGTTTAACACTCCTTTATCTGCCACTTGCCCTTTTTTTTGTGCATTAAATGCAGTTGCATCATCTTTATAATGAATGATTACTTTATCAGGGTCATTGGTTGCGTATATTTGCTTGGCTTTTCCTTCGTAAAGGAATTCTTTTTGTTCTATGCTCATTTTAATTTTATTTATAGATTTTGTTGTACCTCTTTTGATAATTGTTTCACCTGATTTATGCGGTAATTTTTCAGTTTTTCTTTATATTCAGGATATTTAATCGAAAGTATCTGAACTGCTAAAAATGCGGCATTTCGTGCATTGTTAATTCCAACCGTTGCCACCGGAATATCTTTAGGCATTTGTACAATGCTGTATAAAGCGTCTAAACCTTCAATAGCTCCTTTTAGCGGTACTCCGATTACCGGAATTGTTGTTTTAGAAGCAATAACACCCGGCAAATGTGCTGCCAAACCGGCTCCTGCTATAATAACTTCTACTCCGTTTTGCTCCCATTCATTTAATTTTTCAGCCAAAATGCTCGGTAAGCGATGTGCTGAAATAGCGAATGCTCCATACGGAACACCAAACTCTTCTAAACCTCTGGCGGCTTTTGCCATTACTTCTTTATCTGATGTACTTCCAAATACGATTACTGCTTTCATTTCTATATTTTTTACACTAGTTGATGTCCTAAAATTAATATATTTTATTAATATTTTTCTGTTTTATATATTCCACTCCGTTTCTAAAGATATTCATTATTTCTAAATTTGGAATATTTTTAAAAGTACCTTCTTCAACACGCTCAGGATGCCCCATTTTACCATAAATACGACCACAAGGACTGCTTATTCCTTCAATAGCATATACAGAACCATTGGGGTTGTATGGCATTTCATTTGACAAATTTCCTTCTAAATCTACATATTGTGTTGCAATTTGCTTATTTTTTATCAATTGATTCAAATGGTTTTCATCTGCAATAAATTTTCCTTCACCATGCGATATCGGTATCCAAAACTCCTTTCCTTTCATTCCTTTTAACCAAGGAGAATTATCATTTACGACTTTTGTACGAACCAATTGTGCTACATGGCGTCCTATATCGTTATAATATAATGTCGGAGAATCTTCCTTTAAATCCGAAATTCTTCCGGTAGGGAGTAAACCACTCTTAATCAAGGCTTGAAAACCGTTACAAATACCTAAAATCAATCCATCACGATCTAAAAAATCATGAATGGTTTTTTTTACTTTTTCATTTCGTAATATGGTAGCAATAAACTTACCTGACCCTTCTGGTTCATCAGCAGCACTAAACCCTCCGGGAATAAAAATAATATCCGATTTTTTTATCTCAGCTACTAATTCTTTTAAAGAGGCTTCAATCCAATCTGATTTTAAATTTCGAATAAGTACTTGTTTTACTAAAGCTCCTTCTCTTTCAAATGCTTTTTGACTATCATATTCAGAATTGGTACCTGGAAATACAGGAATTACTACTTTTGGTTGAATAGCATGAATTGCGGGTTGATTCTCAACATCCTTTTTACACTCTTTCAGATAAAAATTAGTATCGGACGCTATTATACTTTTTTTATTTGTTTTTGTTGGAAACACGGGTTCTAATGTATTTTTCCATGCTGTTTTTGCTTCTTTTAACGTTATTTCTATGTCTTTAATTTTAATTGTTTTTATCGAGTTAGTTTTACCCAAAAGATGCAGATACTGGTTTAATCCACTTCTTAACTCTAATATTGTCTCCGTTTCAAAAATCAAAGCTCCCGGAAAATATTGCATTACACATAAATCCGTATTAATTTCAAAGCCAATTTCATTTCCAAAAGCCATTTTAGAAATTGTTTCCGCAATACCTCCAAATTCGATAGCTTTCATAGATAAAATATCTTTTGCCAAAATTTTATAGGTTTCTTCATAAAAATCAGTTAAAATTTTTGCATCCAACAAATAATCTTTTGTCATAGGTGGAATAAAAGCATATAAATACGTGTTTTCTTTTTGCAATGTAGAAGATATAACATACTCAACTTTGTTAGGAGCTACTGCAAATGATATCAGCGTTGGTGGAACATCAATGTCGTGATAAGTTCCACTCATACTGTCTTTACCGCCAGTTGCAGCAATGTTAAATATTTTTTGAGCTTCAATGGTTCCCAATAAAGATGCAAAAGGCTTTCCCCAACGTGTTGGATCATTTCGTAAGCGTTCAAAATATTCTTGAAATGTCAAACGAATTTCTTTATAATTTCCGCCTGCTGCTACAATTTTAGCTACAGAAACTATGACGGCATAGTACCCTCCGTGATAACAACTCCATTTACTTATTTTAGGATTGAATCCAAACGAAGCCATACTTACCGTATTGGTAAACCCGTTGGTTGGAATTTTCTGCACACTTACATCTTCCGGTGTTTCTTGGTATTTTCCTCCAAAAGGTGCTAAAACAGTTGAACGCCCTACATTACAATCAAACATTTCAATCATTCCTTTTTGCGAAGTGTGATTTAAATCTTGTAATAATTCCAAATAATTCTCCTTTGTAAACTGATTTTTATTTTTAAAAGGATTTGAAACATTTTGTGAATCAATCACCTTTAGAGCAGTTTGTTTTCTAACACCGTTCGTATTTAAAAAATCACGATCTAAATGGACTATTTTTTCATTTCTCCATAAAACTGTAACATGGTTATCGTTGGTTACTTCAGCTACTTCTACTGCCTCTAAATTTTCTTTTTCTGCCAATTCAATAAATTTTTGGACATCATAGGCATCTACCACAACTGCCATGCGTTCTTGTGATTCTGATATGGCTAATTCTGTCCCATTTAAACCTTTATATTTTGTCGGAATCACATCCAAATTAATTTGAACACCATCACTAATTTCACCAATGGCTACTGAAACACCTCCTGCTCCAAAATCATTGCATTTTTTCATCAACCGTATAACTTCTTCCTGCTTAAATAATCGTTGTATTTTTCGCTCTACAGGAGCATTTCCTTTTTGTACTTCTGCACTCAAATCTGTTAGTTTTTGCCCATCATGAACTTTAGAAGATCCTGTAGCTCCTCCTATTCCGTCCCGTCCCGTTCTTCCTCCCAACAATATAATTTTATCTCCCGGAACAGGTGACTCACGACGAACCCAGTCTTTTTTAACTGCTCCGATTACAAAACCCACTTCCATTCTTTTTGCTTTGTAACCTTCATCATAAATTTCTCGAACGTGTGTTGTAGCCAACCCGATTTGATTTCCGTATGAACTGTATCCCTCAGCTGCTTCTGTAGTGATTTTATATTGAGGCAATTTTCCTTCTAAAGTATCTTCTATTTTTTCTAAAGGATTGGCTGATCCTGTTACTCTCATAGCCTGATACACAAAGGCTCTTCCGGATAATGGATCTCGAATGGCTCCTCCTACACATGTAGATGCTCCTCCAAAAGGTTCAACTTCTGTCGGGTGATTGTGTGTTTCGTTTTTAAACATCAACAACCATTTTTCTTCTTTCCCATCTTCATCTACTTCAATTTCAATAGAACAAGCATTGACTTCTTCTGAGACTTCAATGTTTTTCATCATCCCTGACTTGATAAAATATTTTCCCATAATGGTTGCCAAATCCATTAAACGAATCGGTTTTTTTATATTCAATTCTTCTCGTAATTTCAGATAATAATCCAAAGTTGATTGAATTGTCTTTTGAAATTGTGATTGTATTTGTATATCGGTAATTTCTGTTTCAAATGTCGTATGACGACAGTGGTCTGACCAGTATGTGTCCAACATTTTTAACTCCGTTTCAGTCGGATTTCGATGAATGGATTTAAAATGTTTTTGAATAAATAATAAATCATCTAATTCAAAAGAAAAACCAAAGGTTTGGTGTAATTGCTTTAATGCTTCTTCATTCTTTTCAATAAAATTTTCTACAATAGGAACCGGTTTAATTTCAGGAGAAACAGGAAATTCCAATATACTAAGATCCTTTTCCCTGCTTTCGATAGGATTTATCAGCAATTTCTTAATTTCATTTATATCTTTTGATGAAACTCCTTCAAATTCATATAATATTGCAGATAAAACACGTACATTCTCAATTCCTAAAATAGCCAAACATTGTTCTGCCGAATCAGCCCGTTGATCATAGTTTCCCGGTAAGTATTCTATTACCAAAGTATGCTCTTTAAATGTATAATCTAACTGAACTTCATCTGTAATGGGATTAGAAAAAACATTTTCAACCGCTTTTATCAGATCTTTTTTATCTATTCCAAAAATATCATAAATATAACTAATTTTGAGGTTTTGAATCGGTAAACTCTTTTGAAGATTGGCTAATTGATGTTTACTCTCCACATCAAAGGCTTCTTTTTTTTGAATAAGAATTCGTTTGTTCATTAATTTAATATTCTATTCCATTATGGATTAATCAAAGTTTCAAACTAAAAAAGCACCCAAACGGGTGCTTGACTTCTATTTCACTGCCGCTAGTGCTTTTTTATAATTTGGTTCATCTTTTATTTCAGAAACTTGTTCCGTATATTGCACAATGCCTTCTTCATCCATTATGACGATTGCCCGCGAGTGTAATCCGCTCAAAGGTCCTGAGGTTATTTGAACTTGATAGGCTTCTGAAAAATTCCGGTTTTTAAACTCAGATAACATTTCTACTCGATCAATTCCTTCTGCAGCACAAAAACGAGCTTGAGCAAAAGGTAAATCACATGAAATACATAAAATAACCGTATTATCCAATTTTGATATTTCTTGGTTAAAATGCCTGGCTGAAGCAGCACAAACATCTGTATCAACACTGGGAAAAATATTTAGTACTACTTTTTTCCCTTTATAATCCGATAATCTAATATCGGATAAATCTCCTTTTGTCAAAACAAATTCAGGAGCTTTATGTCCAATTTCAGGTAAATTTCCTGACGTAGTTATTTCATTACCTCCTAATGTAATTACAGCCATAATTTTTAGTTGAAAATTTAAAGAAACAAAGATATTTAATTGCATTCTTTTAACCTATACTTTTAACTAACTTAACTTTAATTTAATATAAAAGAGTAGTTTGGATTCTCTGTACTTTGTTGTAAGGTGTATTTCGTTATTTTATTAGTGTCCAAAACGCAGGTAAAGGATTTGATTCCAAGAAACTTAGGCGAGTCATCCACCGAAGAAAGATGTTTGCCAATATTGTTGAAAACAAGCGTAATAGAAAAAAAACAAAAGAGGGAAAAAGTGGTTTTTTAACCAAGATATTTACAATCAAAGATTTGTCAACGAACGTGCTTTTGCCTGGTTGGACAGTTTTAGGACGCTTTCGGTTCGGTTTGATTATTTAGATTCTTGCTGGTTAAGTTGGCATTATTCAGCCTTTGCTCTTATCTTACTAAAAGTTAAAATGAGTTCGATAAGTAACTCATAACTCCATAATGTTACATTAAATAGTTGACTTTTTTGATTTTATATTCCAAATGGTGTTTATTCTCTATTAAAACGAGCTAATTTTTTATCTACCCAAATGGTAGCAAAAGGGGATAAAGATGCAAGAGGAGCATATGCGAAATCTTTTTGGAAAAAATAAGAAAAAAACCTGTTGGAAATTTCCAACAGGTTTTTAAATGTGTGTTCAATTTAATAGTTAAAGTTGTCTCCGCGTGTTGTTCTTCAAGTCGCTTATAATATGGTCTCATAACCTTAAAACCAAATATTCTGAGACAAATTTCAAATATATTGTTTAAAAAAAGAATAAAAAATCTATTAAATGATAAATCTATTCGATGTTTGGAATGTTTCTTACGACGAAATGAAAATTTAAGTAAAAAGTGAATGATTATTTTGTTTTTTTAACATATTGAGTTAAAATAACAATTTGTTGTCCGTCAATACGACCCTCAATTTGGTAGGCATTATCCCAAACTAATTTAATATTATGAACAGGTGTGCCACGTTTAGCCGTAAAGTTAGCTCCTTTTACATCTAAATCTTTTATTAAAACAACGGAGTTTCCATCGTTTAGAATGTTTCCGTTGCTGTCTTTGTGAATAATGGTTTCTTCACCGGGGTTATTTTCTTCAATTTTTGCCCATTTCAAAGTCTCTTCATTGAGATACATCATATCCAGTAAATCGTATTTTTTTAGGCGGGTTAGCATTCTCCAAGAAATAATCTGAACAGGTAGAATTTCACTCCACATGCTGTTTGACAAACAATGCCAATGGTTTGTGTCTGTCGTTTCAGGATTTTCTATTTGAGTAAGACAGTTTTTACAAATTAAAACAGAATGTTCTAAACTATCTTCTTTGTGAGGGGATACGGTATAAACTTGTAAATCATGTTCGTGATTACACAATTCACATATAGAATTGCTGCGATCTTTTAATTTTTTTTCTATTATACTCATTAGTCTAAATAAAAGCTTGTTCCTATGGAAAAGTTAAATTGATTATTATAATTTTCAACATCTGTTATGTGATTATCATAATGTACTATCGGAAGTTGAAATTCGCTGTAAACCCCGAATCCTTTAGTAAGAAAATACCGAATTCCGAAGTGAGCCCCAAAGTTTTTTAGATTTATATTTAACCCCGGATAAAGATCAACAATATCTTCAATACCGAAGACCTCAGCAATGTTGGCATTGGCTCGACCTTGTATGTTAAACCGATCAACAAAATCAGCCTTTTTACCCGACCATTCTTTTACATCAATTAAATAACCCGCTACAATTCCTAAAGAAAAATTAGACCCCATTCCTTTATCATAAGATAACACAATACCTTTTGCTTTATTTTGGAGATTAACCCCAACTTGAACTTTTTTGTCTAACCGCCCTATAAAAAGTTGAGCTCCTAAGAAATTACCAAATAGTAATACGGGTAGAATTAACTTTTTCATTCTAAATGATATTTTTAGCAAATATAACAAAATACTATTAAGCTCTTATTTACTCAAAAAAACAAGGCGTTCATCTTAGGAAAGCTTTGCTAATAAGATGTAACTTAAATAAAAGGTATTTTTAATAGTTTTTTGAGTTTGTTTTTAAGTTTAAGTAGAATGGAAATGTAAGATGTCCAAAGATGTTAATCTTGTTACTTAGCAACTTGATACAGTCTTGAATATTCAGATATTTTTCATTATAATTTTCATGTTTATAAATCTGTAACAAAAGTAAATGTATCAATTTTGATACATTTACTTTTATTTTAACTATAAAACTTTTACTTTTGTTTTTATGAAAATCTGTTTAATTAGTTATGATTTTTGGCATTATGACAAGTATATTGTTGAAAAACTTAAGGAAAAAGGGATCGACGCTTACCATATCAATATTGGGGCTTTTACGCATAAAAATTTTATAGCAAGGTTAAAAAATACATGTAGTAAAATTTTTTTGGGAAAAAATATCAAAGACATAAAAAGACAAGATTTCATCATCGAATCACTAAAAAAAATAGGAAAACAAGATCAAATTTTGGTAATTAGTCCTGAAGTAATTGAAGAAAAAGTACATCGTGAAATACGAAACTACACTAAAAAAAATATTGCTTATCTTTATGATAGTGTATTAAGAAATCCATCCAAGCACCTTTTACATTTCTTTGATACCGTTTTTTCTTTTGATGATGAAGATGTAAAAAAATTTGGATTTTGTAAGATTACCAATTACAATTATTTATCCTATCTTCCGGTAGAAAAACAACACCCAAAATTTGACCTTTTTTATATTACTTCCTATGAAAAAACGCGATTGAAAAGACTAGATTTTTTAATTGAAAAACTGAATCCTCTGTCCATTAAATTTGAAACAATCATCGCTGGAAAGAAAAGTTGGAAGAATCAAATCTTTCAACTTTTTAATAGAAAAAACAGGGGAATTTTAAAGTTTAGATTAAAAAATATTCCTCAAAAGTCTTTACCAAATTACTATAAAAATACAAAAGTGATGTTGGATTTGCAACGAGAACATCAAGAAGGACTTAGCTTTCGTATTTTTGAAGCAATGGCTTTGGAAAAAAAGATAATAACCGATAATTCTGCCATAAAAAATTATAATTTTTACAACTCTGAAAACATTCTTATTCTGAATGATGATTTCAGAAATCTAGAAAAATATTTTTTTGAGTCTGATTATCAAAAACTTTCCAAAGAAATCTATTATCAATACACTCTTGATAATTGGGTAAAAACAGTTTTTGATATAGAATGAAAACATCGGTAGCCATTTGTACATACAACGGAGAACAATTCATAAAAGAACAATTAGACTCCATTCTTAACCAAACAAAATCGGTTGATGAAATTGTTGTATGCGATGACGGATCTACAGATTCAACATTAAAAATTTTAAAAAATTATAAAGAAAAGTTTCCTTATATTTTTAGAATTTATCAAAATGAAAAAACGCTACAGAGTACAAAAAACTTTGAAAAAGCAATAGCACTCTGTTCTAATAAAATTATTTTTCTTAGCGACCAAGACGATATTTGGGAAAAAATTAAAGTAAAAACCGTTGTTAATTATTTTGAAAGCTATCCCGAAATGGATGTTATTTGTAGTGATGGAACAATCATGAATGAAAAAGGAAAACTGCTTAATTGTCATTTTACAAAATGGAGTATTCCTAAATTATTAATTGATCATTACATAGAAGTGAATTTTCTTGATATCATCGCTTTTATTGAGAATATTGCAACCGGAGCTGGAATGGCTTTTAGAAGTCACGTCAGAGAAAAGATTTTGCCCATTCCAACGAAAGAAGGTTTTTATCATGACGAATGGATTGCTTTGATTTCTGCTCATGAAAAAAGATTCATGATGATTCATGAAAAACTTTTTCAGTATAGAGTCCGTAATAATCAACAAGTTGGAGGTGTAACATACACAAATAATGATGCAACAAAGAAGAGACTACTTAGTCTTTTCAGTTTATTTTCGGAGAAAAAAACTTTTTTTCAGTACAAGAAATTTTTGAAAAGATTAAGTCAAAGTTATACCAAACACCAAACCTTATCAACAAAAATCAATAATAAAAACGCTCTAATATCTAAAGAAATCGTTAGAAAAAGTGAAGTTCTTTTTAATCATCACCAAAAAGTCATGAAAAAAAATTCCCAATCCAATTTTTTATTTTGAGTATCGTAGATAGTTTTAGCAAAAAAAGAAAAATAAAATAAGATGTAAAAAATGCTTTTCTAAAAAGCAAAACTATGAGTCAAAAGAATGGAATATTTGAAAAATAGGAAAATCTCGTCTCTACTTTTTGTTATTTTAATATATATTATTTGAAGTAATGTATTATATTTGAAATAATAAGTATTTTAATAATAGGTTTTTCCTGTTATCATTAGCCTGTATTTTTTTAAATTTTAATTTATAAGTAGTTATTAAACCTAATAAATTTATGCTGGGACTTACCGTAATTATATCGTATTACAAATCTCTCAATAATCTCAAGATCATCTTAAAAGCATTGAATAACCAAAGTTGCATAGATTTTGAAGTTATTTTATCAGAGGATGATAATAATGATGAAACTATCAAATACATCCAAGAGATAAAACCAAAATTAAACTTTTCAATTATTCATCTAAATCAAGAAGAAGACACTGGATTTAAGAAAAATTCAATGCTTAACAAGTCCATCATTAGAGCAAATACAGAGAAAATAGCTTTTATTGATGGTGATTGTATTCCTCACAAGCATTTTGTAAAACAGTATATACGGTGTATTGACAAAGAAAGTTTCTGCGTAGGAAGAGCTGTAATGTTAGACAAAGATACAACAGAAGAAATAAAGGATTGTCAGGATTTAGGCATACTAAATTTTTATAAATTACTATTTTCAAAATCTAAAAAAATGAAAGATGGCATTTATTTTCCATATTTTCATTTATCACTAAAAACGAAAGGATTAGTAGGCAGGAATTGGGGATGTCATAAAAAATCTCTTATTGAAATCAATGGATTTGACGAAGATTATAAATATGCTTGTTTGGGTGAAGATACAGATATTGAATGGCGTCTTATAGCTCATGGAATACGTAGAAAATCTGTAAAGAATATGGCTATTGTATATCATTTGTACCATGACAGATGGTATGTTGAAGAAGGCACTGAAGGGAATCGAAGAATTTTGGAAGAAAAAATAACGCAAAACGAGATTAAATGTATCAATGGAATAAAATATATTGGTGAATAGCTTGAGATTAGGAATTTAAAGCTACTTAATTATTTAGTCCTTAATCTTTTATAATTTCACTATACAATTGAAGATATTGCTTAATACATCGCTCCCAAGAAAAGTTATCTGCATGAATTTTTATTTTTGAACTCCATTCATTTTCATTTGATTTATAATGTTGAAGCCCTTCTTTAACGGCTTTAATCATATGCTTAGGTTCAAAATTATCAAAATAAAAAGCGAGGTCTCCTCCTATTTCAGGGAGAGAAGTACACTTGCTGAGAAAGACAGGTTTTCCATGATGCATAGCTTCAATAACGGGCATTCCAAATCCTTCTGCCAAAGAGGGAAACAAAAATGCAGAACAATTTTCATACAACCATTTTTTTTGTTCTTCACTAACATTCCCCACCATGAAAACCCGATTATTCAGTTTAAGTTTATCTATTTCTTTTTGTATATTTTGTGCATATTTTGATTGATTATTACCGGCAATAATCAATTTATAGTCTTTAAGACTAGTTAATAACGGTATCAAAACATGTGAGTTTTTTTTAGGAGTAAGATAACCAATCGTAAAAAAAAATGCTTGCTTATCATCTATAAACTCTGGTTTTACACTCTGCACCATTTCTCCAAAATCAATACCGTTGTATATTCTATGTATTGATTTGTTATTAATATTGATATGAGATTTTATGTCAGAAATAGCAAAATCAGAAATAGCAGATAAATAATCAGCTCTATTGACTGCTTTTTGAATTTTTCTTAGGTATTGATTTGCTTTCCATCCTGATTTCTCATAAAGAAAATTCAGGTCATGTACAGTCATTAAAAGAGGCGTATTCTTATTTGGCTGAAAATCTGATGTCTGATAAAGGTTGTGCCAAAGATTATATTTTTCATTTAGAAAAGGTAAATGTCTTCTAACAAAATTACTCTTAACAGTTCGAATACTTGGATGATCAAAATGAATATCAGAACCTTGAGGAACTAAAAAATCAACTGACCAGTCTTCAGGTAACTGTTTGCATAACTCGTTGGCGAAGTTAATTGAAAATTGCCCCAAGCCCGAGTATAACTCCTTTATTTTATAGATATTTACAAGTATTCTCTTCATTTACATTAAAACTTCAACTTTCCAAAAAAAAGTCGTAATTTGAATTTTAGCATAGTATCACCACCTTTAATCCCAATTCGGTTTACTTCATATTTATTACGAAACGGATATGATTCAATCTTATTTCCGATTCTTAAAGCAAGGTCTATTCCGCATTTTTCAATTGTCTTGAAAAAATCAGGGTCTTTCTTTTTATATTTGCCATAAGGATATGCAAGTACTTTAGTGAATGGGATTTTATTCTTTTCTAAACAGGTGATATTCTTAATTAAATCCTGTTCTATTTCCTTCTCAGACATCTTTGTATAATCAGGATGATCATGTGAGTGTAAAGCCAATTCAATGTGATTTGTATCTAGTTCTTTCAGTTCTGAGAATGTCATTTTATCATCATCAACACCTATCCGTCCCGTAGGTAGAAAAATAGTTGCTTTTAGATTATATTTTTTCAGTAAAGGAAGAAGATACTCTTGATTATTCTTATAACCGTCATCAAAGGTTAAAATTATTTTCTTTTGCAAGGCTTTATTTTCTTTTAATTTACTAAAAAATAATGTGTTATACGATTTTTGAGTCAAATACTTAAACTGTTGTTCCAGCTTATCAATTGTAACGGTAAGTTTATTATCAGAATCAGGTAAAATATTGTGGTACATCAGAATTAATACCCGTTTTTTAGGAAACAAATGAAGGTACAGTCTTAGATAAAATATCAAAAAAACCAAGAATAGAGTGATGAGTATTAATAAGTAAATCATTTGTTTTTAGATAGTTCGTAAAGTTTAGTGTATTTTAAGAATGTATAAAAAGCACCCGTTTTTGCAATGTAGTATCCTACAAAACCATCTAAGAAGCCCAAACGTAATATGAAGGTTTTGAAAAAGTCAAATTTAGGTTTTAGATAGATTTTTAAAAAGGATGATTTTTTTCCGTTGTCAAACATCTTCTTGGCCATTAAAGTCGTATAATCATTGGTTTTACCAATATGATGCTTAATATCTTTATAGGTGTAGTGAAAAACTTTTCCTTTAAGAACACCTTTTTCTTCATTCGTTATAAGGAATTCATGTACAATATCATTAGAATATTTAGCAACACCATTCATAAAAAGCCTTTCTCTAAAAATTTTGCCCCAACCACCGTGCTTAATAATTTTACCAAGAACAACATTGTGTAATGCTAAATTATATACTTTGAAATCAGGATGATCATCTTTAATAATTTCAGATATGGATTGTTGCAGGCGGTTGTCAATAATTTCGTCTGCATCAATAAAAAGAATCCACTTACCTGAACATAGGTTTATAGTATAATTTTTTTGAGTACCAAAACCATCAAATTTTCGCCGAACGAACTTTACTTTAGAAAATTGTTTACAAACCTCTTCCGTTTTATCCGTTGAATAACTATCAACTATAACTACCTCATCAGCAATATCATGTATTGATTCAAGCGTTTTTCTAATGATTCTTTCTTCGTTGTGAGTAATAATTGCAACGGATAAGTTCAATTTTAATATAATTTTAATTTTAAATCCAAAAATACGTTTTTTTTCGCAATTGGTTTAGATTCTTAGATTAGTAAAATCTCATCAAGAAATAGTACCTTTACAATTTAATGCCCAATATGAAAATAGCATACGATGCCAAACGAATAACAAATAACTTTACCGGACTGGGAAATTACAGTAGGTTTATAGTCAATAACTTATCTGTTCAGTATCCTGAAAGTGAGTTGTTGCTTTTCTCACCAAATCGGATCAAACCTGAGATAAAGGGGCGTATAAATAACAATCCGAATTTAAAGTTTGTATTACCCAAAAACAAGTTGAGTGGTTTCGAAAAAGCATATTGGCGTTCGTGGGGTATAGCAAGAGATATTTTGGAAGTAAAACCTGACTTATATCACGGATTAACAAACGAGTTGCCATTTACCATAAAGAAAACAAATGTACCTTCTGTTGTTACCATCCACGACTTAATATTTCTACGTTATCCACAATTTTATAATTCCATAGATCGAAAAATTTATAATTACAAATTTCGTCGTGCATGCCAAGAGGCAACGCATATAGTCGCTGTGAGTGAATGCACAAAGCGTGATATTATTGAATATTATAATATTTCTCCTGACAAAATAAGTGTTATTTATCAAGGTTGCAATTCGCTATTTATGCGAGAATCGAGTGATGAGCAAAAAATAAAAATCAAAGAAAAATATACGTTGCCTTCTGACTTTATATTATCAGTAGGCACCGTTGAGAGTCGTAAAAATTTGCTCTTAACCGTTAAAGCCCTAAAAACTTCAAAATTAGATGTAAAGTTGGTAGTGATAGGCAAGCGTACAAAGTATGCTAAACAAATAGACGCATTTATAAAACAAAACCATATGCAAGGTCAGGTTTTGTTTCTTAAAGATGTTTGTATAGATGATTTGCCCGTTATTTATCAGCTTTCATCATTATTTGTGTATCCATCTCTTTTTGAAGGGTTTGGCATACCAATAATAGAAGCTTTGCATTCAAGAGTTCCTGTTATTGGAGCGACAAACTCATGTCTTGAAGAAGCAGGAGGTCCAAGCTCCGTTTATGTTAATCCTCATAACCACAAAGAGTTGGTAGAACAAATGAAATGGATATTAAAAGATGATTCACTAAGGGAAAATATGATTTTAAAAGGGTTGGAATATGTAAAGAGGTTTGAGCATAAAAAACTCACTAAAGAAATGATGGAATTGTATAAAACAATAATTTAATTAGAAATTTGAGGTGTATGACGAATCATAATAGCATCATAAATAGCTTGAAAAATATCTTCTCTAATATTTTTTTTTGATAAAACATTACTATCTATTTGTTGATTTATACGATTTGATAAAAACACATAAACTAACTTTTCGTCTGGATCTACCCAAGTGATCGTTCCGGTAAAGCCTGAGTGTCCAAAAATACTTTCTGAAGCACTTTTACAAGTCTGCCCTATTCCGTCTAAAGGTTTCTTATCAAATCCTAAGCCTCGTCGGTTATCATTCCACTTATACTGATATTCTGTTGCCTCTTCAATAGTTTTTTCTTGAAAATAACGCTTTCCACCGTAATAACCTTTTTGAAGGTATAATTGCATTAATTTAGCCAAATCGTTGGCATCAGAAAAAACACCGGCATGACCGGCTACGCCTCCTTTCATTGCAGCACCCTGATCATGCACATAACCTTGAATCAGTTGTTTTCTAAAATAGGTGTCCATTTCTGTGGGAATAATATCGTTTTTTTCAAAGTGTTCCAAAGGAAGATAGCTCATTGTATAAGCTCCCAACGGTTTATAAATTTCTTCTTTCGTTATTTTATCCAATGTTTTTCCTCTTTTAGTTTCAATAATATCCTGCATGATATAATATCCTAAATCAGAATAACTGTATTTTTTACTTCCTAATTCAGAGGCATATACTTTACTTAAAATCGAATCTTTATACGTATCCATAATATACCATCCATCAGCTATTTTTGTTTTAAAACTGGGTTTGGGTGTATTTGAATAATAGTGATTACTTGGATATAAATCTTCATTTAAAGTTTCCTTATAAAAAGGTATCCAAGATTTTAACCCTGCCTGATGTGCTAAAATTTCGCGTAAAGTTAAATTAGCTTTATTCGTACCACGAGCTTTTTGAGTATAAGCAATTAGAGGTTGGTCATAATCTAATTTACCTTCATCTTTCAACTTAAAAATCATAGGTAAAGTAGCGGCTATTTTGGTAATTGAAGCTAAATCATACAAGTCGCTGTTTTTTACTTTTTGATAATGTTTTTTTGATTTATAACCGTATGATTTTTCAAAAATGACTTTTCCGTCGCGGGCAACAAGTACTTGCATACCGGGAGTAGCCGGAAGTGTCAGGGCTTTTTGAGCTATTTCATCTATTTTTTTGATATTTACCGAACTCATATCCACATACTCAGGAAAAGCATAGCCGAGTCTTTTAATATCCTGATAAACAATTCCGTACCCTGCTTTGAAAGTTTTATTTAGAGTTACCGGTAACTTTCCTTTTGCCGGTAAAGCCCCAAAAATAATCTGAGGGGTAACATTTTGAGCTTCTTCACTATTTTGATACGATAATACCAACCCTTCAATTCCTGTCATGTCAATTTTTAATAAACTATACGGGCTGGCAAAAACCGATACAATCATTTGGTTTTGAGTAGCAATAGCTTTGATAATATTTTTTGTGTTTTCTGAAATTTTATAACTTTTCCAAGGGTTTTTGTTGGATTTGTGTACGCTGACAAAAACATAGTCGTATGATTTTAGTTTAGAAACATCAGCTGTTGATTTTATTTCAATCTTTTTTACATCTACATATTTTCTAAGAATCTTGTAAAATTCTATTCCCTCATCTTCCTCTAAATGTACATATGCAAATGTTTTATCAGCTAAATCTACAATAGGAAGAACGTTTTTTTCGTTTTTTAATACCGTAATGGATTCTTCTACCAATTTTCGGTTAACCACCTTACTCCGATTATCGTTTAAATCGTTTATAATATTATTTAAATTAATTGGTTGATAATGATTTAACCCTACAAAATATTTAGCGTTTAAGATTTTTTTAACACTTTCTTCCAAACGGGCTTCCGATATAATTCCTTTATTCAGAGCATTTTTAATTTTTGATTTTCCGGCCTGAACTGCCTGAGAAAATAACAAAATATCGTTTCCTGCTTTAAAAGCCATTAAATCAACTTCACCCGGAGGATACAAATCTGCTACACCTTTCATATTCAACGCATCTGTAATAATCAAGCCTTGATAGCCCATTTCTTTTTTTAATAAACCGCCTATTATTGTAGGAGAAATAGAAGAGGGTAGTTTTGAATTGGATTCCAACGAAGGAACATTTAAGTGAGCCACCATAATACTTCCTACATTAGCATCGATTAGTTTTTTAAAAGGATACAGTTCCACTTCGTTTAAACGTTGGCGGTCATACGCTATTATCGGTAACGCTTCATGGGAATCGGTTTTGGTATCACCGTGTCCGGGAAAATGTTTTGCAGATGCAATTACACCATTATCTTGCATTCCTTGTGTAATGGCTTGCCCTTTACGTGCCACATTACTTACATCTGAACCAAACGAACGATTCCCGATTATAGGGTTTTCAGGATTGGTATTGACATCGACAACAGGTGCAAAATTCATGTGAATTCCCAATCGTTTACAATGTTGTGCCAACTGAACGCCCATTTCATAAATATAATCATCGTCTTGTACTGCTCCCAATGTCATGTTCCAAGGGAAGCGAAAAGTATTTTTCAAACGCATATCCAAACCCCATTCTCCATCAATTCCTATTAAAAGAGGGATTTTTGTATTCTCTTGATAATAATTAGTCAGAACGGCTTGCTTAACCGGATCATTTTGCATAAAAATCAATCCGCCTATATGTTCTTCTTTAATCAGTTTTGTAATAGCGGTTTTATGACTTTCATTACGATTTGAATAAGTAGCAACCATGAAGAGCTGCCCTATTCGCTCATCTTGTGTCATCGAATTATAAATACTGTCAACCCATGCCTTTTGATTTGTATCTTTATAGAAAATATTTTTTTGCTGTGCCTTTACAACAGAGGAAAGACTTAACACCACTGCAAATACAATCTTTATGTTTTTAATCATCTTAATTTCCGTGATTTATTTCTATTATAACAATTATTTTACCAAAGTTTTTGCCCAACTTCTTTTTATCGGAATTTCCCATTGGGTGTTGAATTCTTCCAATGTACTCACCGAATTATTAAAAATGAGGGTTTCAGGAGTTATAATGCCTTCTGAAACAGCTTTTTTAAATTCTTTCAAAGGGAGCATTTTTATTCTTTCACTTTCTTTATACGCAATATTCGTTTTGCCTAATAAAGAAAGGTTCAATTCCTGCTCAAGTTTTTTGAGTGTTCGGGTCATATCATCAATAGAGCAACCCGGGGCCTGTACATGGGTTTCATCAAGAATAATAATGATAAATTGATTGTATTTAATGGTAAAATTACCCTCTAAAGAAGCACCGTGTGCATTCCATTGAGTCAAATAGTGTTTTATTGTCGTTGAAATATGTTCTGTCTCTGATTCTGTAAAAGGTTTGTTTGATTGAAAAACCCACAATCGGCTCATATTCTCTCTTGATTTTTGACAAATTTAAGAATTTTGACAAAAAACTTTAAAAAAATCTTAAAAAATTGTGATTATATTGTTAAAAAACCAATTGATGAAGTTTGTTTAGAACATTTATCTTTTTGTCTGTATCAATCAAAATAGAAATATTATTTGAACTGCCTCCGTACGAAATCATACGAACGGTATAATCTTTTAATATTCCAAACAATTTATGTGTATCGTTACTTTTTGTAATTTCATGTCCTACCAAACATACTATAGATTGGTTTTGATCTACTTCAATTTTGGCAAAATTTTCTAACTCGGGTATTATTTTATCTAAATTTGTCGCATTATCAATGGTTAATGATACAGCAACTTCAGAAGTTGTAATCATATCAATCGGTGTTTCAAAACGAGAGAATACTTCAAAAACTTTATTCAAAAAACCATACGAATGCAACATTCTTTCCGATTTTATTTTTATGGCTGTAATACCGTCTTTTGCAGCTATTGCTTTTACACCATTTGCTTTTACATCCGATGAAATACGAGTTCCTTTTGCTTTTGGGTCCAAAGTATTTTTTAGATAAACCGGAATATTTTTGTTTTGTGCAGGGAAAACCGTTTGTGGATGTAAAATTTTAGCTCCAAAATAAGCTAATTCGGCAGCTTCTTCAAAAGAGAGTTCTGAAATAGGTTTCGTTTTCTTTACATAACGAGGGTCATTATTCTGAAAACCATCTACATCCGTCCATATTTGAATATCTTTTGCTCGCAAACGTGCACCTATAATCGAGGCAGTATAATCTGATCCTCCTCGTTTTAAATTGGTTATATAACCTTTAAAATCTCGGCAGATAAATCCTTGTGTTACATAAATAGTGGCAGAATATTTTTCCATATAATAGCCTAAAGTCTTTTTAATAAAAAATCCATCGGGTTCTCCATTGGGGTCTATACGCATAAACTCCAGTGCAGGAATACATTCTGCATTAATTCCGTTTTCCTTTAACAGATATGTAAAAAGATTGGTTGATAAAATTTCGCCTTGTGCTAAAATATAGCCTTCCAAATCTTTAGGGTTTTCATCAATTACATGATAAATTTTTCCAAAACAATTACGCGTAAAACGCAAGGCTTCGTTTTTTGTATCATCGGTTTTATATAAATTTTCAATCACTTCAATGTATTGCTCTTTTAAAAAATCAATTTTATGTTTAACCGAAAAACCATCGTTCTGCTTTTTAGTTAATTCATACAGTTCTACTAAAAAATTGGTCGTCCCTGCCATTGCCGACAAAACAACTATTTTTCGTTCCCCGTCGTTAACAATATTCATCACCTGACGCATATTCTCAACATTTCCAACCGAAGTTCCGCCAAACTTTAAAACTTTCATGTGATTTATCCTTTTATTTTTTTAATCAAATATATTATTTTATGCTAATTTATAGATAAATTTTGATTATTTTTAGACCGATTTATCACAAAAGGTTAACTATTTAACATGAAAACCATTGCCGACTACGTCGAAGAAATCATACAAGAAAGTTTATACTTAGAGGAATCTTTAAAGCTCAAGATTGTCAATTACAGTGCTTTGGCAGAATACTTAGTTCCGGAGGTTGAAAAAAAAATGGGAAAATCGGTAAAGCCGGGTGCCGTTATGATGGCTTTGAGGCGTCTGCATTTCCCAACCGGATTGGGTATTAAAAATGATATAGATTCAAGGCTGAACCAGCTGGGTAACATTACCTTACGGATGAATATTGTAGATTATACATTTAAGAATTCGCCCTCCATTATTCAAAACCAATTGAAGTTTTTACAGTCTTCCGATGGTAATCAAGAGGAGATTTTGGCTTTTACAAGAGGGATTCATGAAACAAATCTTTTGGTTAACCGTAATTTAAAAAAACAGGTGGCTATGATTTTTAATCATGAAACTTTGCTTTCATTACAGGAAAATTTATCTGCCATAAGTATTGAACTTCCAAAAGAGAGTAGTTTGATTAAAGGTCTGTATTATCAATTGTTTAAACGGATTGCTTGGGAAGGAATCAGTATTTATGAAGTAGTTTCTACGACAAACGAAATCACCTTAATTTTGAACAACGAAGTGATCGATAAGGCCTTTAGCATTATTAAAAAGTTAAAGTTTGAGGGTTAAATATGGTTAAAATGAATAAACCAATACAACATATAGAAAACACTTGGAACACGCCTTACCTCTTTAACGATTTCGGAGGGGTAAAGATTCTTTACCCCGAACGAACCGTACGCAGTGCTGAGTTAGACGAAGAGACTGGTTTGTATTATTACGGAGCACGTTATTACGAGCCAAGGATAAGTTTGTGGTTGAGCGTGGATCCGCTGGCGGAACAAACCATGACACCTTACCAATACACCTACCAAAACCCTGTTAAATATGTGAATCCAACGGGGATGAAGCTAGATGATTGGTATCGAGGAAAGGATGAGAAAGTCCATTATAATGATAATAAAAAGGGAGTTGGAAGTAGTGGACGATTTATTTAAAATGATATTAAAACAAATAGGCTTATACCATTTAGGAGCTTTTTTTATTTACTTATGGAATAAACTACTAGGTAGAAAGAAGAGTTATAAAGAAATTATAGAAGATGAAGATTATTTCAATGGTGTATTTCTATATTGGGTAGGTCTTATTATTATAGTGACATTTGCAGTTATAATTGCAATATAGGAATATGCAAATTTTTCTATTACCAATTGGGCTTATTTTATCGATATTAGGTATTTTTGGGGTGTTACTATTACTTTTCTTGCATTTGGGCATCGATTACAGATAGTGTAATTAAATTAACAATTTCGCCTACGGATGCTTGTTTTAACATCACATGAGCCGGTTTCTTGATTCCCATCAAAGCCGGACCTAATGTTTCCACATCAGTTATTCCTCTTAATAATGTATAGGATAATGCTGCTGAATTCATATCAGGAAAAATCAAAACATTGGCACGGTTTCTCAGTTTGGAAAAAGGATATTCATTTTTCATCCGTGTCGGATTTAAAGCAATATCGGCTTGCATTTCGCCATCAATTTCCAATTCAGGATAATGTTCGTGTAAGTATTTTACGGCATCGGCTACTTTTCTTGAATCGCCTTTTGAAGAAAAATTAGTATAAGAAAGCATAGCTGTTTTAGGTTGAACAGCAAACAACTTTGCAACTCTTGAGGTTTGTAAAGCAATGTGAATCAAATCTTTTGTAGAAGGATTTTCTATCACGGCCATATCAGCTAAAAATAAGGTTTCTTTTTGGGTTAAAACCATGATGACGGAAGATACTTTTTCAATATCTTCTCGTTTGCCCAAGACTTCTAAAACCGGTTTTAAAGATTGAGTTAATTCTCGAGTATAACCTGTTACGAACGCATCTGCATCACCTCTTTCAACCATCATAGAACCAAAATAATCCCGATTGGTCATCATACGGGTTGCATCGTGTAAATTCAATCCTTTTCGTTTTCGTTTTTCCCACAAATCTTGGGCGTACTCAGCTACTTTTTCGTCAAACATGGTATGCTTAGGATTGATGATTTCTACATCCAATTCTATATCGTTTTCATCCATTAATTGGGTTATGCGGGTATGACTTCCCAATAATACAGGCTCGGCAATTCCTTCTTCTTTTACAATTTGGGCGGCTTTTATAACATTGAGTTCATCGCCGTTACTTAAGACTACTTTTTTTGGGTCTAATTTAGCTCTGTTTTGTAGCATTCTAATGGTCTTACTACCCGAACCCATTCGATCCAGTAATTGTTCTGTGTACGTTTCCCAGTCTGTGATAGGTTGTTTTGCTACACCACTTTCGATGGCTGCTTTTGCCACAGCAGGCGATACTTTTGCGATAATTCTGTTATCAAAAGGTTTTGGAATAATGTAATCTTTTCCGAATGCTATATTTTTTTCTCCGTAAGCCAGTAAAACTTGATCCGGAACAGGTTCTTTAGCTAACTCTGCAATGGCTCGTACAGCTGCCAGTTTCATTTCTTCATTAATGGAAGTTGCCCGGACATCCAAAGCTCCTCTGAAAATAAAGGGAAATCCTAAAACATTGTTTACTTGGTTAGGATAATCAGAACGACCGGTAGCCATAATTACATCATTCCGTGTTTCAACAGCTAAATTATAATTGATTTCAGGTGTTGGATTTGCCATAGCGAATACAATAGGATTTTCTGACATTGTTAATAACATTTCGGGAGATAAAACATCTCCTATCGATAATCCTACAAATACGTCAGCCTCTTTTACGGCGTCTTGTAAAGTTGTTTTATCCGTTTCAACAGCAAATTCTAATTTTTGTCGGGTTAATCCTTTTCTGGAAGTTGAAATGATACCTTTGGAATCGCACATTAAAATATTTTCTTTTTTTACACCTAAAGAAATGTATAGTTTTGCACAAGAAATGGCGGCAGCTCCGGCTCCATTAACTACCATTCGTATTTTTGAAATTTCTTTTCTGGCAACTTCCAAAGCGTTTAAAAGAGCTGCTGCTGAAATGATTGCTGTACCGTGTTGATCATCGTGCATAACCGGAATGTCCAATTCTTCTTTTAAACGGTTTTCAATCTCAAAAGCCTCAGGGGCTTTGATATCTTCTAAATTGATTCCTCCAAAAGTTGGAGCTATTTTTTTGACAGTTTCAACAAACTTTTCAGGGTCTTTTTCATCAATTTCGATGTCAAATACATCAATGTCTGCAAATATTTTAAAAAGCAGTCCTTTTCCTTCCATCACCGGTTTTGAGGCTAAAGCACCTATATCGCCTAATCCTAACACGGCTGTTCCGTTAGAAATAACGGCTACCATGTTTCCTTTGGAAGTGTAACGATAGGCATCTTCGGGGTTTTCTTCTATAGCTAAACAAGGTTCGGCAACTCCGGGTGAGTAAGCCAAAGATAAATCGCGTTGTGTGGCGTGTGGTTTGGTTGGGATAACTTGTATTTTTCCCGGTTTACCGTTTTCATGATATTTTAAGGCTTCTGTTTTTAATTTATTTTTGTTTGACATTTTTTTAAATTTTGAGAAGTGATAAAAATACAATTCTTATTCTTTTTATAGCTTCTTTCAAAGAAAAAAGTACATTTTTTATCATATTATCATAAAAAATGTACTTTTCTTGAATATTGTACTTAAAAAAATTCTTTTTATTAATCAAAAGATGGTTAATCTAAAACCTTCTCCATGAATATTTTCAATTTCTATTGAGGTGTCCGGTTTAAGATATTTTCGGAGTTTGGCTATGTATACGTCCATACTTCTGGAAGTGAAATAATTATCGTCGTGCCAAATGCGTGTTAAGGCTAATTCTCGTGGCATTAAATCGTCTTTATATAAACATAATAGTTTCAATAATTCATTTTCTTTGGGAGATAATTTATATTGTTGTCCTCCAATATTTAATAATCTTAATTTAGAATTAAATTCAAATGCACCAATAGCAAATTCTTCTTGTGAGTAATCTTTTTCTGAGGTATTTGAACTTCTGCGTTGGAGAACTGCACTAATTTTATATAATAATACTTCTGAGTCAAAAGGTTTTAAGACATAATCGTCTGCTCCTACTTGATATCCTTTTAAAACATCTTCTTTCAATGTTTTTGCCGTTAGAAATATAATGGAGGCATCAGGGTTTAATCCTTTAATATCTTTTGCTAACGTAAAGCCATCTTTTTTAGGCATCATAACATCTAAAATACAAAGATCAAAAGTATTTTCTTTGTATATTTCTAAACCTTCTTCTCCGTCTAAAGCATGGATAACATCATAATCGCTCAACGTTAAGTAATCTCTCAGTACTGTTCCAAAACTTGGGTCATCTTCAACTAGTAATAATCTTTTCTTTTCTGACATGATTTTTTTTTATAGTGGAATCTTTATAACAAATTTACTTCCTTTTTCTTTTTCACTCTGAACCTCTATCATACCTTTATGTAAATTTATGATTTTTTTCAGATATGCCAATCCTAATCCGTGTCCTTTTATATTGTGTATATTTCCTGTTTCTTCTCTGTAAAATTGATCAAAAATTCTTTTCTGAACAGCTTTGCTCATTCCCATCCCTTCGTCTTTGATTTGGACACATGCATAATGGGTTTTTTCAAAGACTTCTACGGATATTTTCGGTGATCCGGGAGAATATTTATTTGCATTGTCCAGAACGTTTAAAATAACATTGCCCAAATGAAACGCATCGGCTTGTATCATGAGTTGATTTTTAGGATATTTTTCAAAAATTGTGCCACTACGGTCTTCTACAATCAGTCGTATATGATCGACGGCATCTCTTACAACCTCATTCAGATTGATTTTTTGAATATTCAAGTCCATTTGATTTTTTTCCAACCGTGAAATTCTCAAGACCATTTCAACGTGAGAATTTAATCTTTTGTTTTCTTGTTTGATTAAATTGGCATAATGTTTTACCTTTTGCTCATCATTTAAAACACGGGGGCTTTTTAAAGCATCTACAGCCACGTTAATTGTAGCGATAGGTGTTTTAAATTCATGCGTCATATTATTCACAAAATCTGTTTTTATTTCTGATATTTTTCGTTGTTTCATCATATAATACAAACTGACACCAAAGACCGATATAACAATCGATATTAATAAGGCCGCCAAAATAAATTGCCCGAAAATAGGTCCTTTTATAACGCTGTCTCGCTTTGGGAAATAGATGGATATAATAAATGCTGTTTCATCATTTAAGCCAAAAAATAGAGACGAATAATAGGTTTTATTATTAGTTTTAAAATTTTTTGTTGCAATCTGGGTTAAGGTAGAATCTTTTCTTAAAATAGCAAACTCATATTCTGCACTAATATTGTAATATTTCAATTCTTTTTTTAATATAGAATCTATGATTTCTGTTGAAACCCGATTCTCAATGGGTGTTGCTACACCTTTTAATTTAACATAACGATTGATGGTTAAATTATTCCCTGTTAAAAGATCATATTCTGCAGGAGAAAGTGATTTAGGGGTTTGATTTTCAGAAGTTTTAGGTAATTCTGTTTTCAATTGTTCAGAATATTCATTTATAATACTTAACGAATCTTGAACTCCTCCGTTCTGTTTTAAGGGAATAATACTTTCTTCGAGTAAAACTTCCTGTTTGTAAACGTAAAATTGATTGTTAACCGGGTCTTCTTTTACGAAACTGAATGATTGTTTTTTAGGCATTTTTTTTACCCGTGTATCCAAATTACCAATTTCATTATACAAAATTTGTTGTTCTTTACTTCGTATCTTCTTTGAAGTTTCATTTAATATTAGATGAACACGATTTGAAAAAGTTCCTTCGCTTTCATTAACACCTTTACTTAACCAAATGATTTGTAATAACATAATGCCTAATAATGCACCAGTCATAATTACGATAAGTATAAGGAGTGTTTTTTTCTTCATTCTATTATCAAAAGTAAATGATTATCATAAATTTTGGTTAGAATTTAACGAAAATTAACCTGAATTAGATATAAAAACGGTTAAAATAGGTATAATCGTTATTTTTTATATAAAAAATTTAACTTTATATCAAATTTTTGCGGTAGTTTCGTAAAATAGTGCCAATTCCACGCTGCGGGTGAATAAAAAGTGCTACTTAAAACTGCCGATGCGGAAAGTATTAAGTTTTGCCATGAGTAAAGCCCAAACCAACCCGTTTCCTACAACCAGTTCGTAGATACTCTTCTACTATCATTTTTCACTCTTCTAACGAAAATTGACACGGATTTTTTAATCCTAAAATTACTTGTCTTTTACACATTTTTTATTTGTTAAATGTGTAAACCTATTTTAGGACAAGACATAAGCACTTCGTAAGGTGTTTTTAGGAGAAGATATAGTCTTTTAGTACAATTCTTCTTGACTATTATTTATCTTACTAAAAGTTTCAATGAATTCAATTGATAATTTATAAGAAATTTTTAATACAATAAAGTTACATCCCCTTTTCCTTCCCGAATAATTTCTATGTCGTTTTGAGATAGATCAACAATGGTTGAAGCTGTATTATCCCCGTATCCACCGTCAATAACGAGATCAACGATTTTATCATGACGTTCAAGAATAAGTTCCGGGTCTGTTGTATATTCTAAAATTTCATCATGGTCTAACACAGAAGTTGTTAAAATAGGGTTTCCCAGTTTTTTTACAATCATTCGGGGAATATTGTTGTCAGGTATACGGATTCCAATGGTTTTCCTTCCTTTAAAAGCTTTAGGAAGTTGGTTGTTGGCTTGTAAAATAAAGGTGTAAGCTCCCGGTAAACAGCGTTTTAATATTTTGTATGTAGAAGTAGGTATGGGTTTTGTAAAGTTTGAAAGATGACTTAAATCATTACAAATAAAGGAAAAATTAGCTTTAGAGAGTTTAACACCTTTTATTAAAGCAACCTTTTCCATTGCCTTTATATGAGTGATATCACAGCCTATGCCGTATACTGTATCCGTAGGATAAACAATAATTCCTCCTCTTTTGAGAATGGTTATAATTTGATCAATTTTTTTCTCATCAGGATTGTTTTCGTATAATTTGATTAAATTAGCCATTTAATAACATATAAATTTTGTTGCAAAGATGCTAAAATTATTGTTACGCAAAATAAAATAATAAATCATTGAAAAAGTTTACTAAAGTATGAATAAAGGCGATATAGATATAAAAAAACAAATACCGAAAAAGAAACTTCAAAAAAGTGTTAAAATTCATGTTTATAAAACCGTCAGTTATCGTTTGTTAGGCAGTTTTACTACTTTTTTATTGAGTTATTTATTCTTTCAAGATGATAAAAATGCTATTGAAAAAGCTACCGGAGTAGCCATATTAGAAGCCGGTTTAAAAATGATTATTTATTATCTTCATGAAAGACTTTGGTATAGAGCTATTTATAAATTAGATCGAGAAGAAGAAAGTGAATAAATGCTTGTTTTAATTAAGGAAAGGTTTGACAACTACTTAAAAAAACTGTAAATTTGCCAGTTATGAAATATAACCTTTCTTATTTAGAAGAATTAGAATCAGAAGCAATCTTTGTATTACGCGAAGTAGCGGCACAGTTCAATAATCCGGCTATTTTATTTTCAGGAGGAAAAGATTCTATCGTGTTAACTCATTTAGCTAAAAAGGCCTTTTATCCGGCAAAAATACCTTTTCCGTTGTTTCATGTAGATACCGGACACAATTTTCCAGAAACGATAGCGTTTAGAGATCAATTGGTGAAAAAATTGGGTGTTCAGTTGGTAGTTGGTTCAGTTCAAAAATCAATTGATGAAAGACGAGTAAAAGAAGAAACTGGAATGAACGCCAGTCGTAATGCACTACAAACCGTTACGTTATTGGACACAATAGAAGAACACGGATTTGATTGTTGTATGGGAGGAGGAAGAAGAGATGAAGAGAAAGCAAGAGCTAAAGAACGATTTTTTTCACATCGAGATGATTTTGGGCAATGGGATCCTAAAAACCAACGTCCTGAATTATGGAATTTATTTAACGGTAGATTAAGTTTTGGCGAACATTTTCGGGTATTTCCAATATCCAATTGGACAGAAATGGATATTTGGAATTATATTTCACATGAAAAAATTGAAATACCATCATTATACTTTTCCCATAACAGAGAAGTCGTTTATCGAAATAATACATGGATACCTAATTCTGAGTTTTTAGAGTTGAGAGACGGAGAAAAAATTGTAACGAAAAAAATACGTTTTAGAACACTGGGTGATATTACCATAACAGGTGGAATTGAATCAGAAGCCGATACATTAGAAAAAATAGTGGAGGAAGTATCCATAGCACGCCAAACTGAACGTGGAAACCGGGCGGATGACAAACGAAGTGAAACAGCTATGGAAGATCGTAAACGTGAAGGGTATTTTTAGAATAAACATTTTAAAATAATTAAAAAAATCTGACGTTAAGAATGATTAATCAAGATAGAGAAATATTACGTTTTACCACAGCAGGAAGTGTTGATGATGGGAAAAGCACATTAATAGGTCGTTTGCTATATGATTCAAAATCAATATTTGAAGACCAATTGGATGCGGTAGAAAGTTCATCAAAAAAACGTGGACTTGAGAATATGGATTTAGCATTATTAACCGATGGATTGAAAGATGAGCGAGAGCAAGGAATCACCATAGATGTAGCTTATCGTTATTTTTCAACACCAAAACGTAAATTTATAATAGCAGATACTCCCGGACATATACAATATACACGCAATATGGTAACAGGAGCTTCAACGGCAAATTTAGCACTGATACTTGTGGATGCTCGAAAAGGAGTAATAGAACAAACCAAAAGGCATTCCTATATTGCGTCTTTATTGCAGATACCGCATTTGGTAGTTTGTGTAAATAAGATGGATTTAGTAGAATATTCAGAAGAAGTTTTTGAAAATATTGTACAACAATTTGAAGATTTTTCAGCGTTATTGGATGTAAAAGACATTCGCTTTATTCCTATATCGGCATTAAAAGGGGATAATGTGGTGGAAAAATCTGAAAAAATGGTATGGTATAAAGGAAATCCTTTATTGGAAACCCTTGAAACCATTTACATTACAGGAGATCAAGATTTTGAAGATGTCCGATTTCCCATACAGACTGTAATACGCCCGAAATCAGAAGCCTTTCATGATTATAGAGGTTATGCAGGGAGAATGTCAGGAGGTGTTTTAAAGAAAGGAGAAGAAGTGATATTGCTTCCTTCCGGATTTAAATCAAAAATCAAATCTATAGATACTTACAAAGGAGAGGTAGAAGTTGCTTTTCCTCCTATGTCAGTCTCAATTCAGTTAGAAGATGATATTGATTTAGGAAGAGGTGATATGATTGTGAAAGATGATCATTTACCAAATTGTACACAAGATTTAGACGTAATGTTGTGCTGGTTGAATAACGAATCGCCTGTTCCCAGAGGAAAATATTATTTGAAACATACCTCAAATGAAGTCAAAGCCATGATAAAAAATATTGTTTATAAAGTGGATATCAATACATTAGATAGAAAAACAGAGGATAAAGAAATTAAGATGAATGATATTGTCCGAGTTAAATTACGAACAACCAAAACGTTAATTACAGACTCTTATTCAAGAAACAGAATAACAGGAAGTCTAATATTAATCGATGCGACAACAAATGAGACGGTTGCTGCAGGAATGATTGTGTGATAAATAGAGAATTACAATGTTATTTAATTCAATTGATTTTGCCATTTTTTTACCAATAGTTTTTTTTCTCTATTGGTTTGTCGTTAATAAAAACCTGAAAATACAGAATATATTTTTACTTATTGTAAGTTATATTTTTTATGGTTGGTGGGATTGGCGTTTTTTATTTTTAATTGTTTTCAGTACTTGTGTAGATTATTTTGTTGGATTGCAAATTTCTAAAACAGACAACAAGCAAAAAAGAAAGGGATTATTAGGAATTAGTTTGCTGGTAAATTTAGGACTTTTAGGCTTTTTTAAATATTATAACTTTTTTATAGATTCATTTACAGAATCTTTTACTTTTTTAGGATATTCAATTCAACCGTACCGATTAAGCATAATACTTCCGGTGGGAATCAGTTTTTATACATTTCAAACATTAAGTTATACGATTGATGTGTATAATAAAAAATTAACTCCGACTAAGAATTTTATCAATTTTGCAGCCTTTGTTACTTTTTTTCCACAATTGGTTGCCGGTCCTATTGAGAGAGCAACACATTTACTTCCTCAATTTTTTAAAGCAAGGGTTTTTGAATACTCAAAAGCGGTAGATGGCTTGAAATTAATTCTTTGGGGATTGTTTACTAAAATAGTAGTTGCCGATAATTGTGCAATAGTGGTCAATGATATTTTTGAGAATTATACAGATTATTCGGGAAGTACTTTATTGTTTGGAGCCGTATTTTTTGCGTTTCAGATTTATGGAGACTTTTCCGGTTATTCAAGTATAGCAATCGGAGTTTCAAAATTATTTGGATTTGATTTAATGCAGAATTTTGCTACACCTTATTTTTCAAGAGATATTGCAGAATTTTGGAGACGGTGGCATATTTCGCTCACAACATGGTTTAGAGATTATTTATATATACCCTTAGGAGGAAGTAGAGGAGGAACCGGAATGAAAATAAGAAATACATTTGTTATCTTTTTAGTTAGTGGTTTTTGGCATGGAGCTAATTGGACTTTTGTTTTTTGGGGAGCTTTAAATGCATTATATTTTTTACCGTTACTTTTGTCAGGAAAAAATAGAAAAAATACGAATACAGTGGCTGAAGGAAGATTGTTACCAGGTTTTAAAGAAGCTTTTCAAATAATTTTTACATTTTTTCTTACAGTAATAGCATGGGTGTTTTTTAGATCAGAAACTATCTCAAAAGCAGTCGATTTCCTCAAAAGAATGTTTGCTGATTTAATATCAAATATAAATTATGAGAATCTGAGAGCTTCTTATTATACGGTTTTTTATATTGTGATTTTATTGATAATTGAATGGATTAACCGAGAGCATAAACATACATTAGAAGTATTTTTAAATAAGAAAACTACTTGGTTAAGATGGAGTTTTTATTTAATTATTACCATTTTGGTTTTAAATTCATTCTTTAAAGCGGGAGATAACCAAGATTTTATTTATTTTCAATTTTAAATATTAATGAAAAAGTTTTTAAAGAGATTACGTAATTATATTTTATTGCTGGGTGTTATTTTTATAATATCGGTTTTAGTTTATATTTATAACGATCCTTTTAAAGTAGTTTGGAATTATGATCCTATAGTGGAAGAAAATGGTTATCCTAATCTTATTATGCCTGTTAATAGAGATTATGTAAGTACAATAACTTTAGAAAATAATTTAAAAAAAGGCATTCACTATAACTCTTTTATTTTTGGAAACTCAAGATCAGGTTATTATAGAATAAAAGAATGGAAAAAATACTTGGATAAAGAGGCAGTACCGTATCATTTTGATGCTTCGGCTGAGATTTTATACGGTATTTATAAAAAAATCGAATATTTAGATAAAAAAGAGATGGATATAAAGAATGTATTAATTGCATTTGACCATACAATAATGCCGATAGAACAAAACTATAGTCATATTTTTATTAAATCGCCTCAAATAGTAGATGAATTATTTTATCCTGTAAAATTTCATTTTTCTTTTTACAAGGCTTTTTATAGTGGTCCGGTTTTAAAAAGATATGTTCCTATAATACTTTTCGGGCATAAAAAAAATCCAAGTTCTATAGGAGATGAATATGAAATATTAACAAATGAAGAGCGTCATCCGCAAATGGAGAAAAAAATTACAGAAGGAAAGTTTTACGATGAAAAAAGAATGGAAGCCTTTTTTGAAAGACCTGATACCATAGAATATTCACAAGAGTCTTTAACCAAAATACATAAATATTATTTTACAGAAATCAAGTATATATTTGATAAACATAATACAAATTACAAAATAATTATAAATCCTCTATACGATCAAATAAAATTAAAACCGGAAGTAAAAAAATTTATTGATAGTCTTTTTGGAAGACGAAATGTATATGATTTCTCAGGAAAAAATAAATACACGGAAGATTATCATAATTACTATGAAGACTCTCATTTTAGATCACATGTAGGAGCTGAAATTTTAAAAGAAATTTATAAATAATATGATAAAGCCATTAACATCTTTAAGATTCTTTTTTGCATTAATGATTTTTTTAATGCACAGCTTTTATGAGGTTTCTGAAGAAACTTTTATAGGAAATCAAGCCTCCATAGAAAAAATGTTTAATTCGTTTTTTAAATACGGTCATGTAGGTGTAACATTTTTTTTTGTATTGAGTGGCTTTATTTTAGCCTATAATTATCAAGATAGATTATTAGAAAAAAAAGTTTCTATATTTGATTTCTATGTATATAGAATTGCTAGAATATATCCATTACATTTATTTTTATTAGGAACAGTTGTTTTGACAAATTTTGGAGGGGTATTCGGAGATTTTTCAATTAAAAAGGGACTTATTTTTATTTCAAAATTAACACTTACCCAAAGTTTTATACCCAGTCATAAATTTTATTTTTCATATGCCGGAATTACATGGAGTATATCATGTGAAATGTTTTTTTATTTTATGCTTCCTTTTTTGGTATGGTTGTTTTTTTATAAAATTAAAAGGAAAAAAATCCGATATACATTCCTCTTTATAACATGCTTATACGTTATAATAGTAGGGGAATTATTACAGGGAGTATGGAAATTTAATTTTCTATATGCCAATCCTTTAATAAGAGTGGTTGATTTTTTAATAGGAATTTTTTTATTTAATATTTACCGGGAATTGAAAGTAAATAAAGATTTGAATCGATATAATTTCACCATATTAGAAATAGTTTCAGTAGGATTATTTTTTGTATTTGTTTATTTTCAAGATAGTATTCCGAGTCAGTACCATTATGCTATATTTTATTGGATTCCTATAAGTTTTATTATTTTAATATTTTCTTTTCAAAAAGGGTTTTTATCAAAAATTCTTTCGCACTCGATATTGATTTTTTTAGGAGAAATAAGTTTTAGTTTTTATATGTTGCATTATTCGGTTATTGGTATGGTAATTCCATTATCTAAAAAAATGGGCATCACAAATGGATATTTAATTATACTAATTATTTTTTTTATAGCTATATTTGTCAGCTATTTAGGGTATAAGTTGATTGAAATGCCTTGTAATAGATATTTGAGAAAAGCAGCTAAAAAAGAAAATAAATTTATAGATGCAATAAGATATAAATTAGACTTTTATTGGAATAAAATATTATTGAAATAAATATCAATATTAATTATTTCGTGAGAACTAACGAATCTAAAAAAATAATGAAAGAATTGTCAAAGGTAGAAATATGCGTGGTAGGATTAGGTTATGTAGGATTGCCTTTAGCTTTAGAATTTGGTAAAAAATACAAAACAATAGGATTTGATATAAATAAAGAAAGAGTAAAAGAACTTTCCGAAGGAGAAGACTATACGCTGGAAACAGATCCAAAAGAATTGAAAGAAGTATTATCTCTTAAAGCAATTGATAAAGGTCTAAGATTTATTTCAAAATTAGAAGAAGCTAAAAATTGTAACTTATTTATTATCACAGTTCCAACACCAATTAATAACTTCAAATCACCTGATTTGACTCCATTATTAAACGCTTCAAAAATGATAGGATCGATATTAAAAAAAGGAGATATAGTTATTTATGAATCCACAGTGTATCCCGGTTGTACGGAAGAGGATTGTGTACCTGTATTAGAAAAAGAATCAGGTTTGAAATTTAATCAAGATTTTTATTATGGTTATTCTCCGGAGCGTATTAATCCAGGGGATAAAGTTAATACATTAACAACGATTAAAAAAGTGACCTCAGGATCTACAGAAAAAACAGCTGCTTTTGTAGATAACTTATATAAATCCATTATTCGAGCAGGTACTCATAAAGCACCGAGCATAAAAGTGGCGGAAGCCTCAAAAGCCATTGAAAATGCACAAAGAGATGTAAATATTTCCTTTGTAAACGAGTTGGCTTTGATTTTTGACCGAATAGGAATTGATACAACAGATGTATTGGAAGCAGCGGGTACAAAATGGAATTTTTTAAAATTCAAACCAGGCTTGGTAGGAGGGCACTGCATAGGTGTAGATCCGTATTATTTGGCTCATAAAGCAGAATCGTTGGGATATCACCCACAAGTAATTTTATCAGGGAGAAGAGTAAACGATAATATGGGGATGTTTGTAGCTAATAAAGTGGTGAAATTACTGATACAAAAAGGAAATACAATAAAAGGTTCAAAGGCATTAATATTAGGAATTACGTTTAAAGAAAATTGTCCGGATTTGCGAAATACAAAAGTTGTTGATATTTATAATGAATTACAACAATTTGGAATAGAAGTGGAAATATATGATCCTTGGGCAAATAAAGAAGAAGTAAAAAACGAATATAGTATAGAACTAACAGAAAATATAAAAAATAAAAGATATTCATCGATTATTATAGCAGTTTCTCATAAAGAATTTTTAAATTTGGACTATCATAAATTAAAAGAAAAAGAAGGCGTGATTTTTGATACAAAATCATTTTTAGATAGAAATTTAGTTGACGGAAGACTGTAATATATGGAAGAGAAGAATCAAGATTGGTCAGAAACGATAGAATCCAAACATTCCTTATTTGACTTTCATTTGAAGGAGGTATGGCGATATCGGGATTTGGTCTATATGTTTGTAAAACGGGATTTTGTTTCCAGTTTTAAGCAGACTATTTTAGGACCTATTTGGTTTTTTATCAACCCTATTTTCACGACTGTTGTTTATGTTTTTGTCTTTGGAAATATTGCGAAAATATCAACTGACGGAGCACCGCAGATTCTGTTTTATCTTGCAGGAGTTACGCTGTGGAACTTTTTTTTATCTACCCTTAACGGTACCTCTTCTACATTTTCCAGCAATGCGGGAATATTTGGTAAAGTTTATTTTCCGAGATTGGTAACGCCCATTTCCATTGCGTTGTCCAATTATATGAGATTTGGCATTCAGTTTTTGCTCTTTTTATCCGTTTGGATTTATTATTTAATTGAAGGAAAAGTGCAACCCAATATTTGGGCTTTTGCCACTCCTTTTCTTATCATAATGATGTCGCTTTTCGCTTTGGGATTAGGAATGATTTTTTCTTCGCTAACCACAAAATATCGGGACTTGCAAATGTTATTGGCATTTGGTATCAGTTTGTATATGTACGCAACTCCGGTCATCTATCCCGTTTCTACATTAAAGGGAATATGGAAAAAATTAGCTTTTTATAACCCTTTAACCGGGGTTTTTGAATGTTTTAAGTACGGTTGGTTGGGCGTAGGTGATTTTTCTCCGCTCATGTTGGGAATCAGTTTTTTGATTATTCTCGCTATCTTAGTCATTGGAGTAACTATCTTCAATAAAGTTGAAAAAAGTTTTATGGATACGGTGTGAGTGGTTATTAATTTTTTAAAAAGAAATAATGTTAGCTTTAAAAGCAGAAAATATATCTAAGCAATATCGTCTCGGTCAAGTAGGAACGGGAACGCTTTCTCACGACCTCAATCGTTTTTGGCATCGGGTGAGAGGAAAGGAAGATCCTTACTTAAAAATTGGGGAAGCCAATGATAGAAGTACAAAAGGAGAAAGCGAATATGTATGGTCTCTGCGAGACATAAATTTTGAAATCGAACAAGGTGATGCCGTAGGGATTATCGGACGAAACGGGGCAGGAAAATCTACTCTTTTAAAACTGCTAAGCAAGGTTACCAAGCCAACAACAGGAAAGATGTACACCAAAGGACGTGTTGCATCTTTGTTAGAAGTAGGAACAGGCTTTCATCCTGAAATGACGGGACGAGAAAACATCTATCTAAACGGAGCCATTTTGGGGATGACACGGAAAGAAATCACCCGGAAATTTGATGAGATTGTAGATTTTTCCGGCGTAGAAAGATATATCGACACGCCCGTAAAACGCTATTCTTCCGGAATGTATGTTCGATTGGCTTTTGCGGTAGCAGCCCATTTAGAATCTGAGATTTTAATTATTGATGAAGTATTAGCTGTAGGCGATGCCGAATTTCAAAAAAAATGCCTCGGAAAAATGAATGATGTGAGTAAAGGAGAAGGGAGAACCATTTTGTTTGTAAGTCATCAAATGGGATCTATTGCGACATTGTGTAAAAAAGGCATCTTTTTAGAAAACGGAAAATTGATTTCGTTTGGAAAAATCGACGACATTATTGAAAAATATACGATGTCCGGTATTTCAGATTTAGCAAAATATATTGCCACTAATCACGACAAAAGTTTTTTTGTCGAAAGTTGTGAGTTGCTTCGAAACAATATACAATGTAACGAATTTCTAAACAACGACACCGCAACAGCAAGAATAATACTAAAAAATAAAGATAAAGTCAAAAATGCTTTATTTTCATTTACTTTACAGTCTTCTAGTGGAGACTATCTGACAACCTTCGTAAAACCAACTGAAGAATTAATGCAAGAGAAGGGTACCCTCACTACGAATATAAATTTCAAATGTAATAACCTATCTCCAAATAATTTCTATTTAAGATTAGCCATATTTAACCCTACAACAGGGCAAGTTTATGATCTTCAAGAGATGATATGCCCATTCAAAATAAATAATATTGGTGATGAAATGGCTCGTTTTGAAGGTATCAACTATGGCTATTTTAATTTGGATTACTTCATATCATGAGAAATATATTGAATATTATTTTGCGACAACTCTCTCTCTCTTTTAATAAAAAAAATGACACATTAAAAAACTCCTATCCTATCAAGGGATTGAAGGTTGGAAAAGAAACTGAATTAAAAGGAGGAGTGGCTATAAAGCATAGTGAAAATTCAACCATCAAAATTGGAGAAGACTGTTTAATTCACGCAAACTTATACTGCGAAACAAAAAATGCAGACATTAGAATAGGGAATAATGTATTTATGGGATCTAACACTACGGTTTTTTGTGCCAACAATATCACAATTGAGGACGATGTATTGATTGCTTCAGATTGTTTAATTCAGGATGCTGATAACCATAGCCTAAGCCGAACCATTAGAAAAAAAGATTGTCAGGATTGGAAAATTAGACAAATGCAACAATGGGAATTTGTAGAAAAAAAGCCAATTAAAATTTGTGGAGGAGCATGGATAGGAGCGAAATCTATCATATTAAAAGGGGTTACAATAGGAGAAGGTGCTATCGTTGGAGCGGGAAGTGTTGTTACGAAAGATGTAGCTCCCTACACAATTGTAGGAGGAAATCCTGCAAAATTCATTAAAAACTCTTTGCCATGATTGGGAAAATCAGCAGACAAATAAAAAAAATAAAATGGTTTATCAAAAACCATAATAATATCAGACACTTGGTGGATATTAATATGATTGAAAGAAAATCAACCCATTATTTAGGTCCGATTACTTATGATACTGATAGTCTTACCACGAGTACCAATTGTGATTTTATAAAAGAGCCTCGTTTCGCAAAAGCCTATCAAGCCGCTTTGGACACCAAACCTTGGGAAGGGTTCACTTTGCAATGGAGAACTTATATTGCTTGTTGGTTCGCAGAGATGGTTAGAGAATTGGAAGGGGACTATGTCGAGTGTGGTGTAAATACCGGTGCATATTCTGTTGCGGTGATTAACTATATCGACTTTGATAAGACCAGAAAAACATTCTATCTCCTAGATACGTTTGAAGGCTTCCCAATCGAACAGATTACTGAAAAAGAAAAAAAAGCAGGGATTTCTGTATATGAAGATCATTATTTTGATGTTTATGAAAACGTAAAGCAGACATTTAGAAATCATAAAGTTAATATCATCAAAGGAAAGGTACCCGATACTTTGCAAGAATGTAAACCCGAAAAAATTGCATATTTATCAATTGATATGAATGCCGTACTTCCGGAAATTGCCGCTGCAGAATATTTTTGGGACAAGGTAGTAACCGGAGGTGTAATTGTCTTAGATGATTATGGCTTCTATCTTCACAAAGAACAAAAATTAGCTTTTGATAAGTTTGCACAAGAAAGAAACCAAAGTATTCTTTCGTTGCCAACAGGACAAGGGATTATAATAAAAAAGTGAAAATGTCTAAAAAACCTGAATTAATTATTTTTAGTCAAAATTTAATGGGAGGAGGATCCAGCTTCCATAGGAATATGATTAAAAATAAACCTAATGATTTTTTTGATATACAATGTATCTATCACGATCCTTTACATTGGAACGCGGCTAGATCTACAGAAATACAACTGAACGAAAACGATGTTATCTTCAAATTTGGAGATGAACCAGAATATGAAATTGCTAAAAGGCTGAACCAACATATTTCCAATAAACCGGGAGCAATTGTTACCAATCTTCCAGAAGAGTTATACACATTAACATATTTTCCCAAATCAAAAAAAACAATATACTTTATTTGTCATGACATTGGCTTTCTTTCTATATTGAAGAAGCATCAAAACATTATTGATGTTTTTATTGCACATAATCATCAGGTTTATGAAGCTATTGTAAAATCAATTCCACATAGGAAAAAAGACATTTATTTTATACAACATGGTGTAGAAGTACAGGGTTTCCCCAAAAAACAAAATAAAAATTCACCGCTTAATTTGGTATTTCTTGCCCGACATGTGAAAATAAAAGGCATCTACGATTTGCCCAAAATAGACGACAGCCTATTGAAAAAAAATATTTCTGTAAATTGGACTATTCTTGGAGATGGCGAAGAAAGGGAAAATTTTATCAATCAGGTGAAAAACAGAAAAAACTTCAGTTTCATTGTAGCAAAAAATGCTGAAGAAATAATCAATATATTGAAATATCAGGATCTTTACACACTCCCATCCTCTCACGACGGTCTTCCCGTTTCTATGCTGGAAGCTATGAGTGTGGGTTGTGTTCCCATAACTTACAACTTTAGTGAAGGAATAAAAAAAGTAGTAACCGATGATATTGGAAATGTGGTAGAATTACATGATTATATCGCAATGAGTGATTGTATTGAAAAATATAACGCCGATAGAGATTTACTTTTTGAATTCAGTAATAACTGCATACAAAAAGTGAATACCGAATTTAATATCAAAACACAAGCAAATGAATATTTCAAACTTTATAAAGATTATAAAAAACATAGAAATAACCATCAGTCATTAAATGTATTAATCAATAAATATCGCAACAAAAACAAGTACATTAGAAAGGCATTTACCCTGTTAAATATGATTAGAAATTACACAAATGCTTAGAAAAATATATCATTTTATAAAGGGAAAGAAGCCTGAACAAAAGACACTTTCTTCTTTTGAAAAATACAAATCGTATATCGACTGTGACGAAACCACCATCACAAATCATAGTGCCATTCGGTTTGATTTGGAGCATAAAATAGAAAACAGAAAGTACATTACCATTGGTAACAAAGGTATTATAAAAGCCAATTTTGTTTTCGAATCCGAAAAAGGAGAGGTTGTTATTGGCAATAACGTTCATCTCGGAGGAGTTACCTTTATTAGCCGTAATAAGATTGAAATTGGAGATGATGTAACCACAGCTTGGGACATTATTATTTATGATCACAACTCTCACAGTATTTATTGGGACGAACGCAAAAACGACAACCATCAATGTTATGAAGACTATGTGAATCACGGTGGGAACAATGTATATAATAAAGATTGGACACACGTTAAAGACTCACCAATCGTAATAAAATCAAAAGTTTGGATTGGATTTGGAGTTACCATTTTAAAGGGAGTTACCATTGGAGAAGGTGCAATAATTGGTGCCAAAAGTGTTGTTACTAAAGACGTTCCCGATTGGACAGTAGTTGCAGGAAATCCGGCAAAAATCGTAAAACAATTAAAATGAAAATATTAATTATCGGTTCCAAAGGTTTCATCGGAAGTCACATCCTGAATTATTTCCAAAAACTTGGAAATGAAGTCTATGCTTGTGATGTTGTCGTGGATTACACCTCGGAAAATTATTTTCAGATTGATGCTTCCAATTCGGATTATCACCATATTTTTCAAAAAATAGCATTCGATGTTTGTGTCAATTGTTCCGGGGCAGCAAGCGTTCCGCAATCTCTGGAGAACCCATTCCGGGATTTCACGCTTAATACGGTTAATGTTGTGAAAATTTTAGATGCAATAAGAGAATTCCGACCGGACTGCAAATTCATCAATCTTTCTAGTGCTGCTGTTTACGGCAATCCCAAAGAATTACCGATTAAGGAAAGTTCCCAATGTGCTCCTATTTCACCTTACGGAAATCACAAATTATTTGCGGAAGTGTTGTGCGAAGAATACACCACATTGTTTGGTATAAAAACTTGCTCTGCAAGGATTTTCTCAGCGTATGGAAATGGTTTGAGAAAGCAATTGATTTGGGATTTATATCAAAAGTTTTCCAAAGATGATGATACGGTTAATCTTTTCGGGACAGGAGAAGAAACACGAGATTTCATCCATATTGATGATATTTGTACGGCGATTAATTGCATTATAGAAAGAGCAGAATTTCGAGCTGAGAAAATCAATATTGCCAACGGTAAAGAAATAAAAATAAAGAGTATCGCCGAAACTTTTTCAAACCTATTAACATCGGACAAAACCGTTGTTTTCAGTAATCAAGTAAAAGAAGGTGACCCAAAAAACTGGAAAGCAGACATCCAAGTATTACAAAATCTTGGATACCAAAAAACAATTGATTTGGAAAACGGATTAAAAAAATTCATAATATGGGCAAGAGAATTGAAATAGTTATCAATTATGACTACAATGAAGATTGGATTGGTGGCACCTACTATATTCAAAACTTAATCCATGCACTAAACTCCGTAGAAGAGGATGAAAAAAAACCTATTCTATTGATAAAATCAAAAAATAGAAAAGATACAGAAAACCTTAGAAGGATAACTGGTTATCCATATATGGAAATTTTTTATCCCTATAAGAACCTCAATAAACTACAAAGAGGGATTAATAAACTTTCAAGAAAAATCTTGAACAAAAACCTTATCAGTATTTATGTGAAACCAAAATTAACGTTTCCCGCTCCATTTTCTAACAAGAGTGATTGGGAAAAGATGATTTATTGGATTCCTGATTTCCAAGAGAAAAAACTACCTCATTTTTTTTCGGAAGAAGAACTTAGTGAACGCCATAATGCCTATACCACTATTCAAAAAAAAACCAATTATCTTGTTTTCAGCAGTAAAGACGCTCAAAATGATTTTAACACTTATTATCCTAATGCTAAACCAAAACAATTTGTCTTGAATTTTGCCGTTACCCACGATAAAAATTTACCACATCAAAACGACATTTTAAAAAAGTTCAATATTGAACAAGAATTTTATCTTTGTAGCAATCAGTTTTGGATTCATAAAAACCATATTGTCATTCTCAATACCGTAGCTACACTAAAGAAAAAAGGAATTGAGCTTTTGATTGTATTTACAGGAAAAGAAAATGATTACCGAAATCCTGATTATTTTTTAGACTTAATGAAAAAAGTAAAAGAATTAGCTATTGAAAATAATGTTAAATTTTTAGGATTTATCGATAGAAAAGACCAACTTGTTCTGATGCAAACCTGCAAGGCCGTTGTACAACCTTCTCTTTTTGAGGGGTGGAGTACAGTTATTGAAGATGCCAAAGCACAAAGCACCTATGTGTTGGCAGCCAACCTACAAGTAAATACGGAGCAGTTACAGGACTATCCCAATTACACATTATTTGATCCCTATTGCGAAGAAAGTTTGAGCGAGGCGATACTAAAAACTAATTTTGAAACAAAAAAATATAATTATCACCCTAATATTATAAAATTTGGAAACGCTTTTTTGAGCATTACAGAAATAATGACAGGTAAACAATAAATTTTTGTCAAAAAAAATGAAAACTAATTCCAAAATATACATTGCAGGACACCGAGGAATGGTCGGAAGTGCCATTTTGCGAAATTTAGAAAACAAAGGTTTTGAAAATTTAATTTTGAAAACTTCTTCCGAATTGGATTTAAGAGATGCCAAAAAAGTAGCGGCTTTTTTTGAAACGAAAAAACCGGATTACATTTTTTTGGCTGCTGCAAAAGTAGGTGGAATTCATGCCAATAACACGTTTCGGGCAGAATTTTTGTATGATAATTTGATGATACAAAATAATGTTATTCATCAATCTCATCTTAATAATGTTAAAAAACTTTTGTTTTTGGGTTCCAGTTGCATTTATCCCAAAATGGCTCCGCAACCGTTAAAAGAAGAATATCTATTGACAGGAACTTTGGAACCTACTAACGAACCTTATGCCATTGCAAAAATTGCTGGTATCAAAATGTGTGATGCCTATAGAAGTCAATATAATTCTAACTTTATTTCCGCGATGCCTACCAATTTGTATGGTCCTAATGACAATTATGATTTGAACAACTCCCACGTTCTTCCCGCCATGTTGAGGAAGTTTCACGAAGCAAAAATAAACAATAAGCCAAACGTTACCCTATGGGGCGACGGAAGTCCTTTTAGGGAATTTCTCCACGTAGATGATATGGCAGAAGCTTGCGTTCATCTTATGGAAAATTATGACGATTTCGGACAAGTAAATGTGGGAATTGGCGAAGATATTTCGATTAAAGAATTGGCAACACTGATTAAAAACATCGTCAGTTATGAAGGCAAAACAATTTGGGACACCAAAAAACCCAATGGAACACCAAGAAAATTGATGGATGTGTCCAAAATAAATCAATTAGGTTGGAAAGCAAAAATTGATTTAGAGAAAGGCATAGAAAGTGTATATACCGATAAATTTATAAAACAGAAAAAATATAATTAATGAAAAAAGCATTAATAACAGGAATAACGGGACAAGACGGTTCTTATCTGGCAGAACTTTTACTCGAAAAAGGATACGAAGTTCACGGCATTAAAAGAAGAGCATCTTCATTCAATACGCAAAGGATTGATCATCTTTATGTTGATTTGCACGAACCCAATGTTCGTTTCAAACTGCATTACGGGGATTTAACCGACTCTACCAATATTATAAGAATCATACAGGAAGTACAACCGGATGAGATTTACAATTTGGGAGCGATGTCGCATGTAAAGGTGAGTTTCGACTCTCCGGAATACGTTGCCAATGTTGATGGCGTAGGAACTTTAAGAATTTTGGAAGCAGTAAGAATCCTCGGCTTGACAGAAAAAACAAGAATTTATCAGGCTTCCACCTCCGAACTTTATGGTTTGGTTCAGGAAGTTCCACAATCGGAAACCACGCCTTTTTATCCGCGTTCGCCTTATGGTGTTGCAAAAATATACGGATTTTGGATTACGAAAAACTACAGGGAAGCCTACGGAATGTACGCTTGCAACGGAATTCTTTTTAACCACGAATCACCGAGAAGAGGAGAAACTTTCGTTACCCGAAAAATTACGATGGCAGTAGCAAAAATAGCAAAAGGAAAACAAGATGTTTTGTATCTCGGAAACCTCAACGCACAAAGAGATTGGGGACACGCAAAAGATTATGTGGAAGCGATGTGGAAAATGTTGCAACAGGAAAAACCGGAAGATTTTGTAATTGCTACGGGAAAAACTACATCTGTTCGGGATTTTGTGAAAATGGCTTTTGGAGAAGTCGGAATTGAGTTAGAATTCAGCAGTGAAAATGAAAATGAAGTTGCCAAAGTAGCAAAATGCAATCATCCCGATTATCAAATAGAAATCGGCAAAACAGTTGTAGAAGTAGATCTGGAATATTTCCGTCCGACAGAAGTAGATTTGCTCATCGGAAACCCCGCAAAAGCAAATACAAAATTAAACTGGACACCAAAATATGATTTACCTGCCCTTGTGAAAGAAATGATACAAAGCGACCTTGAAAAGTATTAAAAAATGCCAAAATTATCTATCATTACTATCAATTATAACAACAAAATCGGTTTGGAAAAAACGATTGAAAGTGTGATTAATCAAACCGATAAAGATTTTGAATATGTCATAATCGATGGAAATTCTAATGATGGAAGTAAGGAAGTACTCGAAAAATATAAAAATCAAATTGATATTGCCGTTAGTGAACCCGATACCGGAATTTATAATGCCATGAATAAAGGTATTCTTCTCGCTAATGGTGAATATTTGTTATTTCTCAATAGCGGTGATAATCTTTTTTCTCCGGAGGTGATAGAGCTTGTTTTGCCTTGCTTACATTCGGAAGATGTTATTTCCGGTAATTTAGAATTTGTAGGAGAGTCAACAATAATTGGGCAAACGCCAGAAAAAATCAGTTTTGAGAAAATGGTTACGGATACACTTTGGCATCCTTGCTCGTTTATTAAAAAAGAAGCTTTCAAGAAATATAGTTTGTATGACGAGGGTTTAAAAATTTGTGCAGACTGGAAATGGTTTTTATTAGGTTTTTTCAAAAATGGACTTACCTATAAACATCTTGAGCAAACAATTTCAACTTTTTACATTGATGGAATAAGTTCAAAGCTAGAAAATAAAACAATAATCAAGAAAGAAAGGGAAAGTGTTTTGCAACAAGAATTTATTTCCCGTAAGATATTTAAAAACGAAGTACGGGAAAACCAACGCATCAAACGTATCATAGGATTGCTAAAAAAAAACCATTGGCTAAAATTAGGATTATTTAAAGTATATAAATGGCTTAAGACTAGAATAAATTTATAAATTTGTTCTGTAATTAATGCCTATCAAATATAGCAAATTAAGTAATTATATTATAAAGTTAAAAATATTGTAGTAAAAATTTATTTTATGAATAAACAGTCTTTAATTTCAGTTGTTGTACCATGTTATAACCAAGCACAATATCTTGAAGAGTGTTTACAGTCAGTTTTAAACCAAACTTATGATAACTGGGAATGTATCATTGTGAACGATGGAAGTCCAGACAATACAGAAGAAGTGGCAAAAAAATGGGTGGAGAAGGACTCTCGTTTTAAATATCTTTATAAAGAAAACGGAGGACTTTCCTCTGCTAGAAATGCGGCTTTGGGTATTTGTGCTGGAGAGTGGGTACTTTTTTTAGATGCCGATGATATCATTTTGCCCCATAAAATTGAAAATTCATTGAAAAACTCATTAGGTTCTAATGTTGTCGTTTCTAATTTTTCAATGATAAACAACGAAGGAGTAATCAAAGAATCTTCCACTGATATAGCTAAATATGGCATAACATTAGAAAATATTGTAAGAAGATGGGATATAGACTTTAGTATTCCTATACATTGTGCATTGATGCGAAAAGACTTTATATCAAATACAAGGTTTAATGAGTCTGTAAAAGCAAAAGAAGATTGGATATTTTGGATTGATAACTTCAGTAAAAAACAAGTAAAAGTAATTTTCTTTGATGAAAAACTAGTTCTTTATCGGCAACATGCCGGAGGAATGTCCAAAAATTATAAAAATATGTATGTGGTAGAAAAACAAGTAAACCTATTATTATATAATGATTACTCCAATAATGTTAAACAAAATTTATATGAAAGATTAAATGAACAAAACTTTCAATTAAAGAATATAGGACTCTATCAAAAAAATAAGATTGAAAACGTATTAAACATCAAAGTTTTAAAAATATATTTTAAGCTAAAAAGTATTTTATATAATGTAAAGTCGAAAAGTATCCGCAAATAATCTTTTAAAAATAAATAGTGATATCAAGATTACAATTAAAGTGAGAAAAAAGTAAAAATTATTTATGCAAGATTTAGTTTCAGTCTGTATACCAACATATAATGGTGCTCAATTTTTAAGAGAAGCTCTAGATTCTTTAAAAAACCAAACATATTCTAATATAGAAGTCATTATTAGTGATGATGATTCTAAAGATAATACGTTACAAATTGTAGAAGAATTTAAGGAAAGATTTGATAAACCAATTTATATATATAATCATTCACCAAATGGGATAGGTGCTAATTGGAATTACTCAATAGAGAAAGCTAATGGAGAATATATAAAATTTCTTTTTCAAGATGATATACTCTTACCGACGTGTATTGAAGATATGGTTAAAGTATTGAAAAAGGATCCTACTATAGGTTTAGTAGCCTCTAAAAGAGATTTTATTGTAGAAGAACCTAATGAAGAAACGAATATTTGGATTAAAACATATGGTGATTTACAAGCAGGACTTTATTCAAAAGATGATTTGTTTATTTTGACAAAAAAAATATTTAAAACATCATTTTTTTCAAAATCACCTCCAAACAAAATAGGAGAGCCTTCAGTTGTCATGTTTAGGAAAGAATTATTTGATTCTATAGGGAAATTTAATGAAGAATTAGAACAAATATTAGATTATGAATATTGGTATAGAATTTTAAAACAAAAAAACATTGCTGTTATTAATCGTCCGTTGGTGAAATTTAGAATTCATCCTGAACAAGCAACTAATAAAAACAAAAACAAAAAAATAGTTGATTACGAATTATGGGATTATATTTTGTATAAAGAATTTTTTTGGTTTTTATCATTGAAAGATCAAGTTAAATTATTTGGAAGATATACTTTATTAGGAAAAGTATTAAAAAAAATATATAATATATTTGGATGAATACTTTTGTTGTTATAGTAACTTTTAACGGGGTAAAATGGATTAATAAGTGTTTAGGAAGTTTGAGAGAATCTAAAATTTCTATACAGACGGTTATTATAGATAATGGGTCGACAGATGGAACTCTTGAAAAAATCCACGAATATTATCCGGAAATTCATTTGATGAAAACAGGAAAAAATTTAGGTTTTGGAGGGGCTAACAATATAGGAATCGAATGGGCATGTAAACAGGGTGCAGAATATATATTTTTATTAAATCAAGATGCATGGATAGAACCATTCACAATTCAAAAGTTAATAGAAGCATCACGAAAGCATCTTGATTTTGGAGTTTTAAGCCCCATACATCTAAATGGAAAAGGAGATGCTTTAGATGAGAATTTTTCTAATTTTATAGTTCCACATAAATGCAAAGATTTATACTCTGATATGGTCTTACAAAAATATTCTAAAAATATTTATGGATTACCTTTTATAAACGCAGCGGCATGGTTAATTAATAAAAAATGTATTGATAGAGTAGGTGGGTTTAACCCTTCATTTTTTCATTATGAAGAGGATGGTAATTATTGTCAAAGAGTATTGTATCATGGAATGAAAATAGGAGTTGTTCCCACAATAAAAATTTATCATGATAGAGAAGAGAGAGGAGAGAATATTTATTTTGTAAATGAAAAAAAGAAATTTGTAAGAGCTTTAATACAAGATTTATCAAATCCTTTTAAAAATAACTCAATTAAAATAATTATAAAACATTTGTTGCTTGATCTATTCTTAAATCCAAGTATAAAAGAAATGAAACAGATGATTAAAAAAATAAATTATTTGAGAGAAATTAAATTTAAAAAAATAAAAACAAATAAAACCATTTCAAGAAAAGAAGGAAGCTCTTTTTTAAAAATAGAAAAAAATAGATGAAAATAACAGTAATAGGTTCAGGATATGTAGGTTTAGTCACAGGAACATGCTTGGCGGAAGTGGGAAATCAGGTTATTTGTGTTGATGTAGATGAAAAAAAAGTGCAACAAATGAAAGCAGGAAAAATTCCAATTTATGAACCTGGATTGGAAGAATATTTTAAACGAAATGTTGATAAAAATCGGCTTACGTTTACCACATCTCTTGAAGAAGGCATATTGAATAGTGATATTCTATTTTTAGCATTACCAACTCCTCCGGATGAAGATGGTTCAGCAGATTTATCGTATATTTTAAAGGTTGCAGATCAAATAGGAAAAATGATAACTGAATATAAAATCATTGTAAATAAAAGTACTGTGCCGGTAACAACCGCTGATAAAGTTCGGGAAACGATTTCAAAACATACAACCGTTGATTTTGACGTAGTATCAAACCCCGAGTTTTTAAGAGAAGGATTAGCAGTTAACGATTTTATGAAGCCGGATCGGATTGTAATTGGATCTAAATCTCAAAAAGCAATTGATAGGATGATTGAATTGTATAAACCTTTTGTATCCAATAAAAATCAAATTATTATAATGGATGAACGATCTTCAGAATTAACAAAATATGCTGCCAATTCTTTTTTGGCCATGAAAATTACTTTTATGAATGAAATGGCTAATGTATGCGAAAGAACAGGAGCTAATATTGAATTTATTAAAAAAGGCTTAGGAACAGATTCTAGAATTAGTTCTAAATTTTTAAATGCCGGAATAGGAGTTGGAGGTTCTTGTTTTCCTAAAGATATAAAGGCTTTGATTCAAACAGCGAAAGAGTATAATTATGATTTTGAGATACTAAGGTCTGTGGATAAGGTAAATAATCGTCAAAAAATAGCTTTACTGCCTAAACTGTTACAGTATTTTAATGGAAATATAAAAAACAAAAGAATAGCGGTATGGGGTTTAGCATTTAAGCCTAATACAGATGATATAAGAGAGGCACCTTCATTATATATTATACAAGAATTATTGAAAAATGAGGCTAAAGTAGTGGTGTATGATCCGGAGGCGATGAAGAATGTACAACAAAAATTAGGCAACAAAATTAATTATGCAAAAAGTGCCATGGAAGCGGTTGAGACAGCTGATGCATTATTGATATGTACAGAATGGGAAGAATTTAAAAATGTATCGATTAATCAATTAGAAACAAAAGTAAAAGCTGTTTTTGATGGGAGAAATATTTTTAAATTAGAAGAGATGAAAAAATCAACCATACATTATGAATCAATAGGAAGATAAAAGTAGTATGAGTCAGTTATTTTCAATTTTAGTAGCAAATTATAACAACGGACATTTTTTTAAAGATTGTTGGAAAACAATTTTAGAACAAACCTATCAAAATTTTGAAGTTATTATCGTTGATGATTGCTCAATAGATGATTCTATTGAATTGATTAAAAAAATAATAAAAGGAGATACAAGAGTAAAAATATATATAAACGAAGAGAATAAAGGTTGTGGTTATACGAAAAGAAAGTGTGTGGCATTAGGAACAGGAGAAATTATGGGATTTGTGGATCCGGATGATGGAATTGTATCAAAAGCATTGGAAATTATGGTAGAAAAACACAATCAAAACCCTGATATAGCTATGGTGTATTCTAGATTATATTGTACGGATTTGGATTTGAAAATACAGTCTAAAGGAGAAACTTTAGGAAAAAAAATACCGGAAGGGTATTCTTATTTGACTTATGGAAGACAGGCGATCAGTCATTTTACTACTTTCAAAAAGAAATTTTATGATTTAACAGAAGGCATAAATCCTACGTATAAAAGGGCTGTTGATCAAGATTTATATTATAAATTAGAGGAAATTGGATCTTGTCTTTTTTTAGATAAATATCTTTATTTATATAGAATCAATAACAATAGTATCTCTGCTAATGATAATTGGTATAAAGCAAGACATTGGAATTTTGTAGCAATATCTTCTGCTTATGAAAGAAGAAAAAATAATAATAGTATTATAAATTTTACAGAAAAGGAATATAAGAAATGTAAATGTAATTACTATAGATTAAGAGCTTTAGTATCTTTAAAAGATAAAAAAATATGCCAAATGGGCTATTTTGTATATAAAATGATTAATGCTTTTCCAGGATATGCCTTTAGTATTTTCTTTTCAAATTTAAAACAAAAAATCTAATAATATGATTAGTATAATTGTCCCTATTTATAATGTTGAAAAATATTTACCAAAATGTTTAGATTCTTTACTTAATCAAACATTTAAAGGAAACTATGAATTGATTTTGATTAATGATGGTTCTACAGACAATTCAGGAAAGATTGTTGATGATTACAAGAAAAAATACCCTGATAAGATTAAGGTGATTCATAAGAAAAATGAAGGTCAGGGTATTGCTAGAAATATTGGAATAGATTATGCAAAAGGAAAGTATTTAATGTTTGTAGACTCAGATGATTGGGTTAAACCTAATATGTTAGAAGATATGTATAATAGTATAGAGTCGAAACAATTAGATTTAGTAGTGTTTAATTATTCATGGGAAAATGATAAAGGAGAAATTTGCGGCACATCAAATATTTTACCTGATTATGAGGATGTTTTTGAAATGAATTCAAAGAAACATAAATCAGCGTTTATTTATATGCAAGCCTATCCTGTAAATAAAATATATAAAAAAGAATTATTTCAAGAGGTTAGATTCCCTTCAGGAGTGTTTTATGAAGATGTAGGAACCAATCCTTTGGTTTTTCATCAATGTAAAAAAATAGGAATTAACCGTAATTCTTATTATCATTATTTAATCAATCGAGAAGGATCTGTTACATCTTCCACTAATAAAAAAAAGATGGAGGATTTTTATAAAAATTTGATTATTTATAAAAATTTTTTAAAAAAACAAAATACTTGGGATACATACAAGGAAATTTATAGAGAATGGTATTTATTAGGTATTTTTAATATGTTTGGAATTTCATTGAATATAGAAGATCGAAAAGAAAGAAAAGAAACATTTAAATTTATACGTTCTAAAAGAAAAGAAAATAAAATTACATTTTTTGAGATTTTAAAATTTAAAAGAGGAGGAAGGTGGGGAATGATTACATTTCCTAAAAAGATAGATATTTATATAAATTTATTTCGTTATATTGTATTTTAATCTAAACTTGATTAATCGGGCGAGTGGATAATTAAATATAAATTATTTTTATGAAAATTGTATACTTTAAAGATAGAATATGCCAAACGGGAGGCATGGAGAGAATTTTAGCAATTAAGGCAAATTATCTGGTAGATAAAGGATATGATATCTATATCGTAACAGTAGAAGATGGAAAAAAAGAGCCTTATTACAAATTAGATTCAAGAATAAAGATTATTAACCTGAATATTGAATTCGAAAAAGTAAACCAATATCATAAATTTAACTTCCCTGCAAAACGATTTTTTATAAAGCAAAAGATAAAAGAATATCAAAAAAAAGTTCAGAAAGTATTAGATGAAATTTGTCCGGATATTGCTATTTCTATGTTTGGGATGGAATATTATTTTTGGAATAAAATAAAATTTTCCGGAAAATCGATTGTAGAATTACATTTTTCCAAAAAAGGAGTTATAGAAAATGCTAAGCATCCCATAAGTAATTTTTTATACAAATTACAATTAGAAATAACTTTTAAAACAAACCGATTTAAAACCAATTTTTTTACTTATGTGGTTCATTTAACCAATCAAGATAAAAAAGATTGGGGAAACTTAAAAAATTCCATAGTAATTCCTAACCCATTAATTTTTGAACCTGATGACAACAGGTTTCCTGATTATAATGTAAAGAAAGTTTTAAGCGTTGGGCGTTATACCCATCAAAAAGGATTTGATCTATTAATAAAAGTCTGGGAAAAAGTGGTTAAGAAATATCCGGATTGGACGTTAACAATAGTTGGTAGCGGAGATAGAGATCCGTTTTTACAACAGAAAGAAAAATTAAAGATTAAAGATGAGAATTTAGAAATTTTACTTCCATCAGTTGATATAAAAGAAAACTATTATAAAAGCTCAATTTATGTGGGAGCTTCAAGATGGGAGGGATTTGGATTGGTTATTACAGAAGCTATGCTATGTGGATTACCTATCGTCTTTTTTAACACTCCTTGTGGTCCATCAGATATTATTACCCATAAAGATGATGGTTTTGTAGTCGAATATAAAAATTTAGATGATTTATACAATAAACTCGTTACACTTATTGAAAAACCTGAATTAAGAAAAAAAATGGGAAGAAAAGCAAAAGAAAATGTGAAAAGGTTTGATTTAGATATTATCATGAAAAAATGGATGGAATTATTTAACGAGTTAATAAGTTAAAGTGAAAATAGCCTATTTTATAGATCGTTTATCAACTCCGGGGGGAATGGAGAGAATTTTAATCTTAAAAGCTAATTATTTGGCTGATAAAGGATATGAAGTTCATATTATAACAACAGAAAATTTCCAAAATTCTCCTTATTTTGAAATCAATGATGCCGTTATACTTCATTGCTTGGATGTAGAGAAAAATATACCCGGACAAAATTTCTTTACCATGTTTCTTGGAGAATCTTATTCTCAAGAATATTTTGAAAAAGCATCAAAATTACTTAAAACATTGAGTGTGGATGTATGCATTGGTCTTTTTGGAAACGAAAAAAAATTCTTACATAAAATAAAGGATGGGAGCAAAAAAGTAGTGGAGTTTCATTTTTCTAAAAAAGGATTATTGGAAACGACCAAAATAGCTCGTTTTCCGAGATTAACAAAGCTTTATTTTGAAAAAATTAAATTTAAAGAATATCTGAATATTTTAAAAAACTACAATGCTTTTGTAACGTTAACTAAACAAGACCAAGAAGCTTGGGGAAATTTGAAAAATTCATTAACCATACCAAATCCGATCATTTTTGAAATTCAGGAAAAATCGGCGGATTATTCCAATAAAACCATTTTATCGGTAGGTAGAATACATTATCAAAAGGGGTTTGATCTATTGATTGATATTTGGGAGAAAATAGAGAAAAGATTTCCTGATTGGAATTTAAAAATAGTAGGTAGAAGAGAAGGTGTTAAAGATAATTTAGATGAAATAATTGAAAAAAAGAATTTAAATAGGATTAAAATGATTTCTGCCACAAAAGATATTCAGAAATACTATTACGAATCGTCTCTTTATGTAAGTACTTCAAGGTATGAAGGTTTTCCTCTTACTTTTTTAGAAGCTCAGGCTTGTGGATTACCTATTGTTTCTTTTGATTGCTCTACGGGACCTTCAGAAATAATTAAAGATAATGAAGACGGATTGTTAGCTACTTATTTAGATGAACAAGATTTAGCCGACAAACTCATGATTTTGATGAAAGATGAAGAAAAAAGAAGAGAATTTGGAGTAAAAGCAAAAGAAAATGTGAAAAGGTTTGATTTAGATATTATCATGAAAAAATGGATAGATTTATTTAATAAGTTATAAAAAGAAAGTAATATATGATTAGTATAATTGTCCCTATTTATAATGTTGAAAAATACTTACCAAAATGTTTAGATTCTTTACTTAATCAAACATTTAAAGGAAATTATGAATTGATTTTAGTTAATGATGGTTCTACAGATAACTCGGGAAAGATTGTTGATGATTACAAGAAAAAATACCCTGATAAGATTAAGGTGATTCATAAGAAAAATGAAGGGTTGAGTATTACAAGAAATACTGGAATAGACCAGGCAAAAGGAGACTATTTATTATTTGTAGATAGTGATGACTGGATAGAAAAAGAAACTTTAGAAATTTTAAATAAACATGTTGAAAATAATCCGGATGTAGATATGATTGTTTTTGATTATATAACAGAAGATACGTATGGAAATATTTTAAGTAAGAAAAATTCATCCTATAGAAATGAAATAATAAAAATTGATGAAAAAAACATAGAAAATACATTTTTTGAAATGAAAGGATATGCCTGGAATAAACTTTATAAAAAAGAACTATTTAAAGACAAAGAAATCAGATTTTCCGAAGGATTGTATTATGAGGATATAGGATCATATCCAAAGTTTTTTTTTGAATCATCTAAGATTCAAGTTATAACCGATTCGCCATATCATTATGTTTTGGGTAGAGAAGGTTCTATTGTTTCAATTAAATCTTATGATAGGATTATTGATATGTATAAAAACGTAGTATTGTTTAAAGAATATCTACTCAATAAAGGAAAGTATGTACAATATGAGGAAATATTTAAAAAATATCAATTCAACATAATATATACACTTATAGAATCTATTTTTTTACTACCAAAAATGAAAGATCGGAATAGATTAATTAAATTTATTTATCGTTGGAAAAAAGAAGAGTCAATAAATATAAATGAAATTGAAAATCATCAAATTAATGATGTTAAAATAATAAAAACTAAAAAAAAATATATAAAGTTGTTAATAAAAATGCTTTATTTTCCTTACTTTTTTTCATCTTTTTACGTAAATTTTATGATGTATTTACTATCAATAAGACGCAAAATAAAATGAAAAAAATAATCTATTTCATTAATAGAATTGATTTACCGGGAGGTATGGAAAAAGTATTGACGATTAAAGCAAATTATTTAGTTGAAAAATTCAACTATGATGTAGTAATTGTTACAATGAACTCGTACGGAAATCAGCCGTTTTTTAATCTTAATAAAAAAATCAGGTTGTATGATTTGCAACTTCAAAATAATTTCAGAAAAGGTCTATTTAACCGAATTTTAAAAAGAAATCAAGTAACTAGCCAAGAACATTTTGAAAAAGTAAAAGAAATTATTTTTAATGAAAAACCTGACTTTTGTATTTCTCTTTTTAGTAACGACCTTTATTTTTTGTATAAAATAAAAGATGGAAGTAAAAAAATTATAGAATTTCATAATTCCAGACAATCTTTTTTAATTGAATCAGGTAAAGGTATTTCAAGAATTATAAGGATTTTTTATAGAAAACAATTATTAAAAAAACTGGAAAAAATAATCTTAAAATACGATCAATTTGTTTGTTTAACAGAGGAAGATTATATAGCTTGGGGGAAATTAGAAAATTCATGTTATATTTATAATCCATTTTTTTTTGAAATTCAGGAAAAATCAGCGGATCATTCCAATAAAACCATTTTATCAGTAGGTAGAATACATTATCAAAAGGGGTTTGATCTATTGATTGATATTTGGGAGAAAATAGAGAAAAGATTTCCTGATTGGAATTTAAAAATAGTAGGTAGAAGAGAAGGTGTTAAAGATAATTTAGATGAAATAATTGAAAAAAAGAATTTAAAGAGGATTGAAGTGATTTCTGCCACAAAAGATATTCAGAAATACTATTACGAATCGTCTCTTTATGTAAGTACTTCAAGGTATGAAGGATTTCCTTTAACATTATTAGAAGCTCAATCATGCGGATTGCCAATTGTGGCTTTTAGAACACCTACGGGACCTTCAGAAATAATTAAAGATAATGAAGACGGATTGTTAGCTACTTATTTAGATGAACAAGATTTAGCCGACAAACTCATGATTTTGATGAAAGATGAAGAAAAAAGAAGAGAATTTGGAGTAAAAGCAAAAGAAAATGTTAAGCGGTTTTCAATAGATAAGATCATGAAGAATTGGGATTCTTTATTTAATCAGTTGAATTAATTATATATTTGTAAGATTTTATAGCTTTTTAAAATGAAAATTTTACAAATAATACCTGCATTGGCAAGCGGAGGGGCAGAACGATTTGTTGTAGATTTGTGTAATGAATTTATAGAACAAAAATATGAAGTGGTGTTATGTACATTGTTTGATTTAAACGAAAAGGAAGAATATCGTTTTTTTAAAAATAAATTAAGTCCAAAAGTAAAATTATGCACAGTCCATAAAAAATTAGGATTTGATTTTAAAATGTATTATAAAATTATAAAGTTAATTTTAAAAGAAAAACCAACTATAGTACATAGTCATCTTAATGTAATTAATTATTTATTTTTGGCAGCTTTTTTCTTTAAATTTTTTGGAAAAGTTAAATTTGTACATACATTACATAATGATGCTTCAAAATTATTCTCACATCGTTACGAAAAAATAATTAGAAAAATATTATATCAATTTAAATTGATTTATCCCGTAGTAATTTCTGAAATTTCTAAAATAAGTTTTGAAGATGTTTATGGTAAATTTATTAAAACATTTTTAATTTATAATGGTAGAAAACAGGAAAATTTTTCAAAGGATTTTAACGACTGTAAAATATATTTTAAGAAGTTAAGAAGATATGAAAATACTTTTATTTTTCTTCATATAGGACGGTTTATTCAACAAAAAAATCAATTAAATTTATTAAAAGCGATAAGTTTATTAAATAAAGAAAACATAGATGTAAGATTATTGTTTATAGGTGAAGGATTTAAAGATTTGAACAATCCTGTTTTAGAAAACATAGAAATGGATATAAGAGAATTCTCAAATAAGAATTCTGATTGTATCTATTTATTAGGAAGAAAAGACAACGTAATAGATTATTTAAAATTGGCTGATGCATTTTTGTTACCTTCAAATTATGAAGGCATGCCTATTACGGTGATTGAAGCATTTTCTATGGGGTGTATTCCTATTTGTAGCAAAGTAGGTGGGGTAAAAAATATGATAGAAGAAGGGAAAGATGGCTTTTTTTTTGAAGGACAAAGTATTCAAGATATTGTAAAAAAACTTAAAGAGTTTATTGCTTTAGATCAAAAATGTAAAGAAGAAATTAGTCAGAATGGAAAAATAAAATATCAACACTATTTTTCAATTGAAAAATCAGCTGATAAGTATATAGCTTGTTTTAAAAAACTATCACATGCAAATTAGTTATAAAAAAGAAAATCTGTTTTTTGTATTATTTTTAATGTTTTTTTTGCTGTTTCCTTCAGCAGGATATTTTAGGATATACATTATAGCTCTTAATTTTGCATGTATTTTTTTCTTGTTTGATTATAGTAAGCCTATTCAATTAAACAGACCCTTCTTTTGGGTTTTTTGTTTTATGATTTTTTTGGTTGCTGCTATCAATTTCCGACATATTTTTATGAGAGGGTTTAAAACGGGTAATTATATACGAGAGTTTACAGAACTTTTAAGATTTTCAATTGTTTGTTTTGTTTTGTTGAGTAATTTGAAATTTAATGAAGAAAAGTTTAGACTATTTATTAAAGTTTTGTTGGTCTTTATGGTTTTAAATTCTTATGTAATGTATTTTGAGTTTTTTAATAGAGGAAGTTCCAATATTATATATACTACTTTACGAACTATGTATCAAGCTGCCAGGCATAGTGATATGGTATTGTATAATATGGGAATTTCAACAACGGGAGCTTTAAATGGATTGATACTTAACATTATACATATAATATTTCTTAATTTATTTAATATTGAAAAAAACAGAAAAAAAAGTATTTTATATTTTATTGTGATGCTTGCTTCTGCTATGGGGGTTTTAACATCCGGAAGTAGATCCAATATGATAGGTCTTTTTGTATCTAATATAGTGTTTTTATCGGTAAATCAATTTTTTTTAAAAGAAAAAATTAAAAGTTCATTATATTTTTTCTATTTTTTAGGAGTTGTAGGACTTATTTACCTTATTTCTAATATTCATAATGCAGGATTAATAAAATTAGGGTTACTTTTTGAGGATGGAGGCGTATCTAAAGGATTAGAAGGAAGGGAAATTTTTTGGAATCATTATGTAGCAACAGCGGAAGATTATTTATTAGGAATTTTTATAGGCTGGGGAAAGACATTTTTTATCTTTGAAGGAAATGAATTCTTTTTTACAGATAATGACTATTTGGCGTTAATTCTTATGTTTGGCGTTATTCCGGCTTTTATTTACGTAACAGTTTTAGTTTTTATATGTGTCAAGGCATTTTTAAATAAAGAGAAATTAAGTATTTATAAGAGAATACAAGTCTATATAATTTGTACTTTTTTAGTAGTAAGTTATGCTACGGTTGGGTTAAATGAAATACGATTTTATGTATTCATTGTAATTTTTTATAAGTTTGATGTATATTATAGGCAGAGACTTAAAAATATAAGAAATGATAAAACTATATCAAATTTATAGATGGTTATATTTGAAAAAAATTCCAATATTGCCTACAATCCTAAGTAAAGTAGCATTTTTGATATTTAATTCTCACGTGCCTCCTAGTACTCAAATTGGTAAAGGAACCAAGTTTGGGTATGGAGGAATAGGAGTCGTTATTCATGGAAGAACTGAAATAGGAGATAGATGTGTAATAGGTCAAGGAATTACAATAGGGGGGCGTTCAAAAAAAAAAGAAGTTCCAAGAATAGGGAATAATGTATATATAGGTGCCGGATCAAGGATTTTGGGAGATATTACGATAGGGAATAATGTTATTATAGGACCTAATGCAGTTGTAATACAAGATATTCCTTCCAATTCAATTGCAGTAGGAATACCTGCAAAAGTGATACGTGAAGGTATCGAAGTAGAAGACTTTATTTAATGAAAAAGTTACTGTTAATAGGCACGAAACCACCTCCTTTGGGAGGTGTAACGGTTTTTGTTGAAAGGCTTTATAATCATTTAGAGATAAGAAATGATATAAATTTTAAATTTATAGATTACAAAAGAGTAAATACAAAAACACTAATTAAAGAAATTTTTAATAGTAATGTCGTTCATTTAAATGGCTCAAATCCTTTTTTTAGATTATTTGTTGTTTCTATTTCAAAAATATTATTTAAAAAAGTATTGAATACAATTCATGGAGATTTAGGACGATTTAATACAACTCAAAATTTGGCAGACTACATCGCTATGTTTTTATCAACAATGCCTCTTGTATTAAATGATAAAAGTTTGGTTAAAGCATTAAAAATTAATAAAAAATCAATAAAAATAAGCTCATTCATCCCACCTTTAAGTGACATGAAAGATGATAAAATAGAAGAAATTATGGATGATTATGGATTCGATGATTTTATCTTCTGTACAAATGCTTCAAAAGTAAGTTTTGATAGATTGGGAAATGAAATTTATGGAATAACCTATTTAATTAAAATTTTTAAAACATTACCTGCAAAATATAAATTAATTATATCAACTCCATCCGAAGAATATTTAAAATACTTAGAAGCTAATAAAATAGAAATTCCTGAAAATATAAAAATAGTATCATTTAATCATAACTTTGTTAATGTAATCAAAAAATCAGATGTGATGATTCGGGCAACATCAACAGATGGAGATGCCATTTCTATTAAAGAAGCTTTATATTTTGGTAAAGAAGTATTTTGTACAAATGTTGTAAGCAGACCTGAAAGGGTAAAATTATTTGGATACGGCGATCAAGTTAAACTAAAAAAAATGATTTTATCGTATGAAAAAAAAGAAAAACAAAAATTTCAAGTAGAAAACAGCTTACAAGAACTAATAAAATTATATAAAACAATCTAACCCCCTTATGCTAATAGATATCATAGCTGGAGCCAGACCCAATTTTGTAAAAATAGCTCCAATTATAGCTGAAATAGAAAAAAGGAAGTCGAAAGGAATAAAAATGGCTTATCGACTGATTCACACTGGACAACATTATGACCAAAAAATGAGCGGTAGTTTTTTCGAACAATTGAGGATTCCCTATCCGGATATTAATTTAGAAGTAGGTTCCGGAACGCAGGGGCAGCAAACGGCTCGAATTATGGAACGGTATGAGGAAGTTTTATTAAAAAAACCATGCGATTTATGCATTGTGGTTGGAGATGTAAACTCTACAATGGCTTGTGCTATTACAGCTAAAAAATTAAATATAAAAGTAGCTCATGTAGAAGGAGGAATCCGTTCGTGGGATGTAACCATGCCTGAGGAAATTAACCGTATGGTAACGGATTCTATCACAGATTATTTTTTTACAACTTCGGAAACAGCCAATGAAAATTTAAAAAACTCAGGATTTAAAGAAACTCAGATTTTTTATGTTGGGAACACCATGATTGATACATTGTTAAAAAATATAGACCGATTTGAAGCACCTACTATATGGAGTAAATTAAATCTACAAGAAAAAAAATATATTGTTATGACGCTTCATCGACCGGCTAATGTAGATGAAGAGGTTAAATTAAAAGAATTGATTGATGAAATAGTTTATAATGTTGAAGAAATCCCGGTTATTTTTCCGGTACATCCACGCACAGCTAAAATATTGGAACAAATAGGAATAAAAGCCCATAATTTATTTATGATAGAACCTTTGGGTTATTTACAATTTAATTATTTAGTGAAGAATGCTAAAGCCGTAATTACCGATTCAGGAGGAATAACAGAAGAAGCTACGGTTATGAAAGTCCCTTGTATGACATTGAGAAACAATACGGAAAGACCTGAAACCATTACGGTTGGAACAAATGAATTGGTTGGAACTGACCCGAAGAAATTAGAACCTTATTTAAACATTTTATTTAATGGTGAATGGAAAAAAGGTAAAATACCGAATCTTTGGGATGGCAAAACAGCTGAACGAATTGTATCTAAAATAATAGAACTATTAAAGTGATTCATAAAATTAAATCCATTAGTCATCTGGTTTCTAATATGGGATGGAATTATGTGTTATTCCGGTTTCGATATGAATTAGAGAGGAAGACAGGAATTTTACAACGTAAATTCCCTACAAATCCACCCTTTCAAAAATTTTTGAAATTAGATGATTGGAAACAATCAAAAACTATTTTTTTCTTTAATTCAAAAGAAGACTTGATATTTTCTAAGAACCCATCAGAAAAATTAAAGAAAGATTATGAGAAAATTAAAAATGGAGTCTATACTTTTTTTAGTGCATTGGATTTTGATTTGGGAGAAAATTATGATTGGATTACAAATCCTGAAACAAAATACCAGTATAGTATTAACCAACATTGTTTAAGTTTAGAAAATTTAAGTAAAGAAGCAGGAGATATTAAGTATGTGTGGGAAAAAGCACGTTTTACGTTTCTTTATACGCTTATTCGGTATGATTATCATTTTAACGAAGATTGTTCAGAAGAGGTTTTTTCAGAGATTCTTGATTTTATTGAAAAAAATCCTATAAATCAAGGACCTAATTATAATTGCAGTCAAGAAATTTCATTAAGGGTTTTTAATTGGATTTTTGCTTTATATTATTATAAAAATTCAAAGTATTTAACAGAAGTTATTTTTCAAAAAATAATGAATAGTATTTATTGGCAAATACATCATGTTTATCAAAATATAAATTTTTCAAGAATAGCTGTAAGAAATAACCATGCCATAACAGAAACATTAGCTTTATACTGCGTACCGTTATTATTTCCTACAATGCCCAATGCAGAAAAATGGAAGAAGCGAGGAAGAGAATGGTTTGAACAAGAAATAAAATACCAGATTTACGAAGATGGAACTTTTTTACAATTTTCAATGAATTATCATCGAGTTGTGGTTCAATTATTAACTTGGGGAATTAATTTAGCAAAGAATAATAATGAAAGATTTTCTGAAACAGTGTATGATAAGGCATACAAATCACTTCTTTTTCTAAACTCTTGTCAAGATAATATTACAGGTTTTTTACCTAATTATGGGGCAAATGACGGGGCTTTGTTTTTTCCTTTATCAAATACAGAATATAGAAATTATAAACCACAGTTATTTGCGTTGGCATCCACTTTAGAAAAGCCTTTTATAGGAAATACTAACGAAGATGAACGAGAAGATTTTAACTGGTTTCAAATAACCAAAAAGGCAGAGTTAAAAGAAATTCCAAAAAGCAAAAGTTATGAATATAATTTGGGAGGATATTATGTCATTAGAGAAGAGAATGTAATTACGTTTGTTCACTGTGGAAAATATAAAGACAGGCCATCACAAGCGGATAATCTTCATTTGGATATATGGGTTGAAGGAAAGAACGTTTTATGGGATACAGGTTCGTATAAATACAATACTACAGAAGAAGATATTTTATATTTTAACGGGACAAAAGGTCATAATACAATCATGATTGGAAATTATGATCAAATGCAGAAAGGATTACGCTTTATTTGGAATAATTGGATAAAAGAAGCTGAAGGAAAAATTAAAGAAACTGATAAAGATTTTGAAATCGAAGTACAATTTAAAGGCTTTATGGAAATTTCATCTGATGTAAGACATAAAAGGATGATTTTAAAAAAGAAAAATAAATTAGAATGGATTGTACAAGATATAATAACAGGTGATTTTAATGAAAATTTAAAAATGAATTGGCATCTTAATCCTAAATATCAAGATGATATAGAATTATCCGTAAAAGATTTAAAGTTGTTAAAATCAAAAAGATATGTTTCAAATATATACGGAGTTAAAGAAGAAAGTCTAAATTTGCATTTAGAAACAAATAAAAGAAGTTTATTGACAAACATAAAAATGTGAAAATACTACTTATACACCAATATTATTTAGAGGATGATACTCATGGAGGCTCCCGTTTTAATGAAATGGCTAAAGTGTGGAAAGAACAAGGACATGAGGTAGTTGTGCTTTCGGGTATGCTAACCGGAATGGACTCCAAAATGAGAGAAGAATACAGAGGTAAAAAATTCGTTAGTAAAATTCAAGAAGGAGGAATTCATGTTATGAGATGTTATGTTTCAGAATCTTACAACGTTAGTTTTTTAGGAAGATTATGGAGTTATTTTTCATTTGTTTTTTCAAGTAGTTGGGCAGGAATGTTTAAAATAAAAAATGATTATGATGTAATCATGGTTACTTCTCCGCCTTTGTTTGTAGGAATTACAGCTTATTTGTTATCTGTTTTTAAAAAGAAGCCTTTCGTTTTTGAAATACGGGATTTATGGCCGGAATCTGCTGTAGATACAGGTGTTGTAACCAATAAATGGATTATAAAATTAGCCTATTGGTTTGAATCTTTTATTTACAAAAAAGCAAAACTAATCAATACATTAACGCCTGCCTTTCAGAAAATAGTAATAGAAAATAAAAAAGTTCCTGCAGAAAAAGTAATTATGATTCCAAATGCAGCCGATTTTTCTTTAGCAGAAAAAGTAATGCAAGATTTTGATTATAAAGAATTTAGAAAAAAAATAGGATTAAATGGTAAATTTGTAATTACCTATGTAGGAGCTCATGGTGTAGCTAATCATCTTATTCAATTGATTGATGTAGCTGAAAAATTGACAGATACAAATGTTGTTTTTCAACTAATTGGTGATGGAATGAAGAAGAAAGAATTAGTAACAGAGGTTAAAAAAAGGAATTTAACAAACGTTATTTTTAGAGATCCCGTTATTAAATCAGAAATATTCAAATACATTTTGGCATCAGATATGGGAACTTCTGTACTGAAAAAAGTGGATACATTTAAAACGATCTATTCAAATAAATCTTTTGATTATATGTCATGTAAAAAGCCTATTTTATTATTAATAGATGGTGTTTCAAGAGAATTAATTGAGAAAGCAGAATGTGGAATATATGCAGAACCTGAAAATACAGAGGATATAGTAAATAAAATACAAAAATGTTTGGCTTTTTCTAATGAAGAGCTCAATCAAAAAGGAGAAAATGGTTATCAGTATGCAAAAAAATATTTTGATAGAACGCTTTTAGCAAAACAATTTGTTAAAGATATTGAAGAAAAAGTAGTTAATCATGTATAAAAATTATATAAAAAGATGGATTGATTTTATAGTAGCATTAATGGGTTTAATTATTTTGAGTCCTATTTTTGTTATGGTTACATTATTTTTATATTTCTCCAACCAAGGTAAGCCCTTTTTTTTCCAAAAAAGACCCGGGTTAAATGAAAAAATCTTTTCTATCGTAAAATTTAAAACCATGAGTGATAAGAAAGATGAAAAAGGAAATTTATTACCGGATGCAGATAGATTATCAAAAATAGGACGTATAGTTAGAAAAGCATCTTTAGACGAGATTCCGCAATTAATCAATGTTTTAAAGGGTGATATGAGTTTAATAGGTCCAAGACCTTTATTGATACAATATTTACCATTGTATAATGTAGAGCAGAGACGAAGACATGAAATCAGACCCGGAATTACGGGGTGGGCTCAAGTAAATGGGCGAAATACATTATCGTGGAAAAAAAAATTTGAGTTAGATGTTTGGTATGTTGAGCATATTTCCTTTATTTTGGATGTTAAAATTTTGTTAATGACGATTAAGAAAGTTTTTAAAACAGAGGGAATTAACTCAAATAGCTCTCCAACTATGGAGACATTTAAAGGAAATATAGAAACTTAAATGAAAAAAATAGCAATAATAGGAGCCAGTGGTTTTTCAAAAGATATAAAAGAACTTATTGATGAAATTAATAAAGTATTTTTGCAATGGAAAATCGCAGGTTTTTATGATGATAACATAAAAAAAGGAACTGAAATATATGAGGATTTAATATGTTTAGGATCCATGAAAGAACTTATGGACATAAAAGAAAATCTTGACCTTGTCTTTTCGATAGAAAATAGAAAGATAGTTGAAAGAATTTTTATGGAGTTAAGAAAAAAGAATAATTTATGTTTTCCTAATTTGATACATCCAAAAGCGTATGTTTCCCCAACAATAGAGTTGGGAAAAGGAAATATAATAGAAGCTTTTTCGTATATTTCATGTAATGTTGAGATAGGTGGTTTTAATTTAATTAATAGTTATGTTTTATTAGGGCATGATGTAAAAATTAAAAATTATAACTCATTTATGCCCAAAACACAAATTGCCGGTTGTGTTACAATGGAAGAACATAATTTTTTTGGAATGAATTCCGGAGTGGTTCAAAATGTAAAAATTGGAAGTAACAATAAAGTATTAGGATTTACGTTTTTGACAAAATCAATTCAAGACAATCGAAAATACTTTGGAGTACCGGCAAAAAAGATGAATATATAAAAAAACAGAAATAATGGAAATAAAAAAATTTATTAAAAATTTAGCAGAACAATTTGAGGAAACAGATCCGGCATTAATAACGGAAGAAACAGTATATAAAGAATTGGAAGAGTGGGATTCAATGATTGCTTTATCCGTTATTGCAATGGTTGATGAAGAATATGATGTTAAAATATCAGGGAACGATATCACAGGAAGTAATACGGTAAAAGAATTATTTGAGATTATAAAAAGTAGATAAAATGGCTTTTTTCACAGTTCGGGATGTTCAAATTTCAGGCATAGTTTCCGGTGTTCCTAAAATAATATTGGATAACTTAGCTGACCCATATATTCCTAAAGAACAAGGGAAAAAGATTGTTGAAAATACAGGGATTAGATATCGTAGGGCTAATTTAAAATTTACAACATCCGATCTTTGTTTGGCAGCTGCAGAGGAACTTGTTTTAAAGAAAAACATTGACCTTTCCGACATAAAATATTTAGTATTTGTAACCCAAACACCCGATTATGTTTTACCTGCAACAGCTACTATTTTACAAAAAAAATTAAAATTATCACAAGATTCATTTTGTTTAGATATTAGTTTAGGTTGTTCAGGGTATGTGTATGGATTATCTGTTTTATCTTCTTTGTTAGAAAAATCTCAAGAACAGAATACAAAAGGATTATTATTGGTAGGAGACACAACATCAAAACTTACCAATATTAAAGATTTAAGTGCTTATCCATTGTTTGGTGATGCAGGTTCTGCGACCTTATTGGAAAAAACTCAAGAAAGGATTATGAATTTTGATATGTATTCCGACGGTAGTGGAGAAGGAGCAATAAAGGTTAAAGATGGAGGCTATAGAAACGTTTATACTCCCAATTCAGATATAGAAATTAAAGATGGAAATAATACGAGAAGAAGAAGAGATGTCTACTTAAATGGAATGGATGTTTTTTCATTTGGTATTACAAAAGTTCCCAAGGCAATTAAAATCTTTTATGAAAAAACCAACACAAATGATTCTTTAACAGATTTTTATATATTCCATCAAGCAAACTTATTTATGAATGAAAAAATTCGTAAAAAACTAAAACTAGAAAAAGAAAAAGTACCGTATTCTTTGTATGATTATGGAAATGTTAGTAGTGCGACAATCCCGTTAACGATAACATCAAAGTTGAATAACCAAAAGCATAAAAAAATTATAGCATGTGGTTTTGGTGTTGGTTTATCATGGGGTACATGCGATTTTTTACTGGACGAAAAAACATATTTGGATACAATAGAAATTTAAAATAAAACAAATGAATGAAAGAGAAATTTTACCTTAATAATAAAAAAATATTAATTACAGGAGCTTCTTCAGGAATAGGGAGAGCTACAGCTGTTCTTTTAGCAGAATTAGGAGCTGACTTGATTTTATGTGGAAGAAATAAAGAAAGACTAATAGAAACAAAATCCTTATTAAAAGAAAATACTCATACTGTTTTAACATTTAATTTGTTAAAAGAAGAAGAAATTAATTCTGCATTAGATACATTACAGCTAAAATTGGACGGTATAGTATTAAATGCAGGGATTGTAGATTATAAGCCTGTTAGTTTTATAAAAGAAGATCATATAAACGAACTATTTTCAATAAATTATAAATCAAATATTTATATAATAAAAAAAATATATAAGGATAAAAAAATCAATAAAGGAGGAAGTATAACGTTTCTATCATCAATTGCTGCAATATCCGGAACACCTGCTACATTGGTCTATGCATCAACCAAAGGAGCCATTAATTCTATGGTTAAAGTTCTAGCTTTAGAATTTTCCAAGAGAAAGATTCGGGTAAATTCAATTTTACCGGGATTGGTTAGAACTCCTTTACTAGATAATGACGAAGAGATGATTAAAGCCAAATACGATGAAATAGAAAAAACCTATCCTTTAGGTTTTGGACAACCGGATGATGTAGCGTATTTAATAGCTTTTTTACAATCGGATGCATCATCATGGATTACAGGAAGTCATTATACTATTGATGGGGGAGCAACAATTCCAAAATAAATTGAAATGAAGGCTTACCTTAATTATATATCGTATTATCTTCCTGAAAAAGTAATAACCAATCAAAATTTAGCAGATGATTTCCCCAGATGGTCAGTTGAAAAAATTACTTCCAAAGTAGGAATTAAAAAACGACATGTAGCTTCTGAAGGAGAATTTTCTTCTGATTTAGGAATTAAAGCTTCTGAAAAATTATTTGCAGAATATGATATTGATAGAAATTCGATAGATTTTATATTGTTTTGTACACAATCTCCTGATTATTTTTTACCTACAACAGCATGTATCATTCAGAATAAATTAGGTCTGAGAACTGATATTGGAGCATTGGATTTTAATTTAGGATGTTCCGGATATGTTTACGGATTAAGTATAGCTAAAGGACTGATTTTAACGGGTACAGCTAAAAATATTTTATTGATTACAGCTGAAACGTATAGTAAATTCATTAATAATCAAGATAAAGGAAATAAAACTATTTTTGGTGATGCGGCAGTAGCTTGTTTAATATCCTGTGAAAAAAAAGGTTTAGGAGGAAAAATTTTGAATTTTGATTTAGGAACAGATGGAAGCGGTTACGATAATTTAATCGTGAAAGGTGGTGGAATTCGTTATAAAAATATTCCAAAAGAAATGTTAAAAGATACCTATGGAAATGAAAGGTCAAACTATAATCTTTATATGAATGGACCTGAAATATTTAATTTCACTATAGAACGTATACCTAAAATGATTGAGAATACATTATTAAAGAATAATTTAACAACAGAACAAATAAACCATTTTATTTTTCATCAGGCTAATCAGTATATGTTAAATCATCTTCGTAAAAAGCTAAAAATAACTAAAGATAAATTTCCGATTCGGATGGATTTTTGTGGAAATACCGTTTCTTCAACAATTCCAATTGTAATGAAAGAGTTGGAAGACGAAACTTTAATAAAAAAGAATGACATTGCTTTGTTAGCGGGTTTTGGAGTAGGTTATTCATGGGCTGGTACGATAATTAAATTTGAAAAATGAATAAAAAAATATGGTTGTCATCGCCTCATATGGGCGGAAGAGAACTTCATTATATAAAAGAAGCCTTCAATGAAAATTGGATTGCTCCTTTAGGTCCTAATGTAAATGAATTGGAACATGATATTGAAAATTATACCGATTGTGGCTATGCAGCAACATTAAGTTCCGGAACATCTGCAATTCATTTGGCATTAATTCTCTCCGGAGTTACCGAAGGTGATGAAGTATTATGTTCTTCATTTACTTTTTCAGCTTCTGCAAATCCTATTGTATATCGAAAAGCAACACCTGTTTTTATAGACTCAGAAGAAGAAACATGGAATATTTGTCCTGAATTACTTAAAAAAACGATTGAAGATCGTATTTCGAGAGGAATTAACCCAAAAGCGTTAATTTTGGTTCATTTATACGGTATGCCAGCTAAGTTGGACGAAATAATTTCTATTTGTGAAACATATAATATTATTTTAATTGAAGATGCAGCAGAGGCATTGGGTTCAATGTATAAAGGAAAAATGTTGGGAACGTTTGGTAAATTTGGTATTCTTTCATTTAACGGGAATAAAATTATTACAACGTCGGGAGGAGGAGCTTTAATGTCTTCAGACGAAGAATTAATAAAAAAAGCACGGTTTTTATCAACCCAAGCACGTGATGAAGCACCGCATTACCAACATTCACAGATAGGATATAACTATCGAATGAGCAATATTTGTGCAGGAATAGGACGGGGACAGTTTGAAATATTAGATGATCGAATCAAGAAAAAAAGAGAGCTATATGATTTTTATAAAAGAGAATTATCGGAAATAAAAAGTATTAAATTTTTAAAAGAACCTGAAGGTTTTTTTTCTAACAGATGGTTGACAACGGTATTGATTGAGGATAAAAAGGTATCGGGGAAAATGGTTCGGTTGGCATTGGAAGAAGATAATATTGAGTCGCGTCCTTTGTGGAAACCTATGCATTTACAGCCTGTTTTTCAGAATTATCCGGCGTATGTAAATAAGGTTTCTGAGAGTTTATTTAATAAAGGATTATGTTTACCATCAGATTCAAAAATGACTGAAAAGGATTTGAATCGTGTAGTGAAAATTATAAAAAAATTATTTTAAGAACCGTAAAAATTGTTAAAGAGAGTTTTAAATCAGTATTCAGGAAAATACCTCTCAGTTTGGGTGATTTTAGCTTTAGACTTGTTTTTAGTCTTTGGGTTATATCTATTTTCATTTTTGCTGCGTTACCGATTTAATTTAGAAATTTTTGCTAATAAATCCTATTGGATGTATTTAGGTTGGGAAGGGCTTTTGATGAAAACAATTGTAGTAACAATTGTTTACGGTATCTTTTTTATGTATTTTAAGACTTATAGAGGCATTATAAGGCATACCACAATTCACGAAGCATACGTGATTTTAAAATCATGTGCTTCCTCCGTTTTGGTTTTGTTATCTTTTTCCTTAATTATCAATTTCTTCTTTAGAGAATATCTAATTGAAAATAAAGAATCTGTTTTATACCTACCCAAAATTGTTTTAATCCTCCATTCGTTATGTGTAATAGCAACATTGTTAGTTTACAGAATCCTTATAAAAGAACTTTTTATAAAATATTTTAAAAGCCAAATAATAGAAAATCACAAAGTTATAATTTATGGTGCAGGTTCTTCAGGAATGATTACGTTAAATGCTTTAAAAAATGATTCAAATGTACTGTACAATATCATAGGATTTATAGATGATGATTCTAATAAAGTGGGTAAAAAGATTGAAGAATACACTATTTTCAGCCGAAAAAAAGGATTTAGAAAAATTGTTACAGAAAATGTTGATCAAATTATTATTTCAATACAAAATCTAAATATAAAAACAAAACAGGAAATAATTAAAGAATGTTTAAAACTAAATATTGAAATAAAGGATGTTCCTCCAGTGGAAGATTGGATTAATAAAGAATTGACAACCAGTCAGATAAAAAAAGTAAGAGTAGAAGATCTTTTAGGAAGAGATCCTATTAAGTTAAACAGTCAGAATATCTTTAATGAAGTAAAAGACAAAACGATTTTAATTTCCGGAGTGGCAGGTTCTATAGGTTCTGAAATTATGAGGCAACTAATTCATTTTCAACCTAAAAAAATTATAGGATTGGATCAGGCAGAATCTTTTTTATATGATTTACAAATAGAAATAAAAACCAATTGGCCACAGTTTTTTGATTTAATCGATTTTGTCATCGCTGATATTAGAGAAGAAAATCGGTTAGGAGAAATTTTCAGACAATATACTCCAGATATTGTTTACCATGCAGCAGCGTATAAACATGTTCCTTTAATGGAAGATTTTCCGTTTGAAGCATTTAATGTCAATGTAATAGGGACTAAAAATCTTGCAGATTTGGCTGTATTGTATGATGTTAGCAAGTTTGTAATGGTTTCGACAGATAAAGCAGTTAATCCGACAAATGTTATGGGGGCTACGAAACGCATAGCTGAAATTTATACTCAAAGCTTACAAGAAACACAAAACAATACTGATTTTATTACTACACGATTTGGAAATGTATTGGGTTCAAACGGCTCTGTGATTCCTCTTTTTAGAAAACAAATAGAAAAGGGCGGACCAATTACGCTAACACATAAAGATATTACACGGTATTTTATGACAATACCTGAAGCATGTAATTTAGTTTTAGAAGCGGGAGCGATGGGAACGGGAGGAGAAATTTTTGTATTTGATATGGGTGAGAGTATTAAAATATATGATTTGGCAGTTAATATGATTAAACTATCAGGTTTAGAACCGTTTACTGATATAGATATTCAGGAAATTGGCTTGCGACCGGGAGAAAAATTATATGAAGAGCTCTTAAATTCAAAAGAAAATACGTTGCCTACGCATCATGAGAAAATTCTTATAGCGAAAGTGCAAAAAGAGGATCACGTAATGATTAATAACCTTGTTTTGGAGATGAGATTATTAACACTACAACAAGAATTTGAATTAATTAAATTGATGAAAGAAATTGTGCCTGAATTTAAGAGTAATAATTCGAGATTTGAGATGCTTGATAAAAAATATTGAGAATTAAATTTGTATATTTGTGGCTAAATTTTTTAGATGAAGAAATTATTTACTATAAGGAATGTGATTCCAGTATTTATCTTAGGATTTGTATTGCAATCATGTATTCCGGTTAGAAATTTAAAACCTTTGATTGAAGAAGGAGGTGTCGTGCTGAATGAAGAAGGATATATTGAGATTAATAAACCTACATACAGAGTACGAACAGGGGATGAGTTGAAGATTAAAATTCTAACAGAAGATACCAATCTGGCTAAATATTTAGGTACGGAGTTTGTCGATAGAGGAAGTGATACAGGTTCTTCAGGAACGGATAATTTTTCTGGGAGAACAGTAGATAAAGAAGGATATATTCAAATCCCAAAATTGGGAAAGTTGTACGTACAAGGAAAAACGTTTGATGAAATAAAACTTTTAGTTGAGGATAGTTTAAAAAAATTATATAAAGGGGATATTAATATAAAGGTAGGATTAACAGCGTATGAATTTTACATAACGGGAGAGGTATCCGGTCCGAGAAAATACTCTACCTATCGTCAGGTAAATTTGATGGAAGCGATTACGATGAGCGGGAGTTTGCCTATTACAGCAGATATGAGTAAAATAAGAATTTTTAAAAAGATGGACAATGGATATCGTTTAGTAATTGTAGATTTAAATCAAATGTCAACGATGAATGCTGAAGAATTTTATGTAGATCATAACGATATTATACAAATTGATCCTATAAAAACCAAAACATTGGGTACAGGAACTAATGCTTTGTCAACAACATTGACCATTACAAGTTTTATTACCTCAATGGTAGGATTTTATTTCTTCATAAAAAATTTATAGTATGAATGATATTAATGTTCAGGAAAATGAGCAAGTAAATATAATTAATATTGATTTTAAGCGACTTTTCATACGTTTATTTAAAAATATAAAGTATTTAATAGCATTCTTTTTTATATCTTTTGTTATAGCATGGGTAAAAAACAGATACACACACAATACCTATAAAACTTTTTCTAAAATTTATATTAGTAAAGATCAAGACAATCCTTTTTCATCAAATGTTGGAGTGAATTTAATATGGGGAGGAGCTTCTGCAAAAATAGATTTTATTCAAAACAGGGTAACTTCCAGGCCACATTTAAACAAAGTATCAAAAAGACTTGGCTTAGATGTACAGGTTTTTCGCGTAGGAGATTTTATTAGTACTAAATTATATGGTAAAGAGATTCCTTTTGTACTTAAAAGAACTTCTAAAGATGATTATTATAAAAGTCTAAGCTTTCAATTATCTTATATTAATAAGGTTATTAAAATTAATTTTAATAATCAAGAATATACAGTAGAGGAGAATAAACCTTTTAAAGTAGGAGGGGTAGAATTTAACCTTACAGTTAAAGATTCATATAATTTTGAGACTTATTTATACGATATTCATGTAGATCATTTTGAGAATCGAACGACTGAATTAAGAAGTAAAATATCAATACAACCTGTAACTGGCGGATCTCCAATATTGATGGTTGGGTATGAAGGAGAGAATAGACAGGAAATGCTGGATATTGTTAATGCTTCTGATTCTCTTTTAATAGAGGAGCGGTTAAGAAAATCAAGTTACTTAGCCAATAAAACCATCATTTATATTGATGACCAATTAGCCCGTTTTAATAATCAAATTGACAGTACTTCAATTGAATTGGGAAAAATAAAAAAGAGAGAAAAGATAACAGATTTAAATTATAAAATTCAGCATCTTCAAAATGATATGTTGAAATACGAAAATGAAATTTATGGTATTGAAAAACAATTAAGTATTTTAAAAAGATTTCAAAACTCGTTAGACGATAGTAATGTAGAAGATTTATTAATTCCCACTATAGTTAATATTGCAGACGGAAATGTTACCCAATATATCACACAATTAAGTGGGTTGTATCAGCAGAGGCGGAGTATGTTGGAATACTTGACAGAAGAACATCCTGATATACAAAAGTTAGATATAAATATTAAAAATGCAAAAAAATTAGCAAGAAATGCTACGGATAATTTAATATACCAACTTCAATCTCAGCTTAATAAAGCTATACAAGATAAAAATGAAATATCACAAGAAATTTCTATTTTACCTGATGACGAAAGAGAATATTTAAAGATTAATCGTTCGGTTATCTTTAATCAAAATCAACATGACCGATTATTAGAAAAGAAAAATAATGCTGAACTTTATTTAATCGGAAATACTTCTGATATAGAAATATTGGAGCCGGCATCTTTAATCGATATCGTACAAACAGGACCTAACAAAAATATGAATTATATTGTTGCTCTTGTCCTCCCGATGATATTATATATTATGATTAATTTTATAATAGAGCTTTTAGACTCAAAAGTAAGAACAATAAATGATATTAAAAGATACACCAAGATACCGTTAGTATCAGTTTTAAGTAATGCAGATAAGTACAATAGTTCTTTAATTGTTTTAGACAATCCGAAATCAGGATTGGCAGAAGCTTTTAGAGCTTTACGTTCTAATATTCAGTTCTTGTACAAGAAAAAAGAAGATACTTCCAACAGAACTATTTTGGCTACTTCAACAATAGGAGGAGAAGGGAAAACATTTGTGTCCATGAATATGGCGACGGTTTTATCTTTAAGTGAGAAAAAAACATTGTTGATAGGGATGGATTTAAGAAAACCAAAAATTTTCGGAGATTTTGGAATTCAAAATGATAGAGGATTAACCAATTATTTAGTAGGTCAGAAAACAAAAGAAGAGATTATCCAGAAAACAAAAATACCGTCGTTGGATATTATCACTGCAGGACCTATTCCTCCTAACCCTTCTGAACTTCTAATGAGTAAAGAACTTGATGGTTTGGTAGAAGAGCTGAAAAAAGAATATACCTATATTATTTTAGATTCACCTCCGGTAGGATTGGTCGCTGATGCTTTTGAATTAACGCGTTTTACAGATGCTAACCTGTATGTAGTAAGGCATAATTATTCGTTTAGAAATTCATTGCAGCTCATATCCAATAAGTTTGAAAAAGGGGAAATTAAAAATATAGGAATTATTTTAAATGATTTTAATGCTTTAAGTAGCGGATACGGCTATGGAAATGGTTATGGTTACGGATACGGCTATGGCTACGGATACGGCTATTTTGAAGAAGATGGAGAATATGAATTTGGAGGAATATTAGGAAAAATAAAAAGTTTATTGAAACGAAGAAGATAATAATTTACAATAAATTGAATTTGAGTAAAATATTGTTCGATTACACAATGGCTGTTATTCTCTTGATTTTATTAGGATGGATAATAGCCATTTTACTGATTGCCTCTTTTTTAGACACTAAAGAATGGGGATTTTACACACAAGAACGTATAGGTAAAAACGGTAAAATATTTAAAATATTTAAAATCAGAACGATGATGAAACAATCTGATAACCAAAATCCTATAACAACAATATTAGACGACAGAATAACTCCTTTAGGTAAAAAAATCAGAAAATATAAATTAGATGAACTGCCCCAATTGTTAAATATATTATCAGGTGATATGTCTTTTGTAGGTCCCAGACCCGACGTAAAAGGATATGCTGATGAATTGCAAGGAGACAATCGTATTATATTGTCAGTCAAACCGGGAATTACGTCATTAGCTTCTTTAAAGTACAAAGATGAAGAAGTTCTTTTATCAAAAGTGAAAAATCCAAAAAAATACAATGATGAAGTTATTTGGCCGGATAAGATTAAAATGAATAAAGAATATGTTTTAAATTGGTCATTCGAAAAAGATATGATGATTTTATGTAAAACACTTTTTAGCTAAGAATGAAAAAAATTATAATAGCTATAGACGGATATTCATCCACAGGAAAAAGTACTTTAGCTAAACAATTAGCTCATCATTTAAAGTATAAATACATTGATACGGGAGCTATGTACAGAGCAGTTACATTATTTGCTATAAAAAATAAATATTTTGATAATGAGCAATTTAACGAAAAAAAACTAATTAAAAACTTACAAAATATAAATCTTAAATTAAATTATAATTCTGCTATTAGTAAATACAACTTACTATTAAATGGAGAAGATATAGAAAATGAAATAAGAGGAATGAACGTGTCTTCTAAAGTGAGTTATGTTGCTAAAATTGCTCAAATAAGAGAAAAAATGGTAGAAATACAACAAAAATGGGGGAATGAAAAAGGAATTGTAATGGATGGAAGAGATATAGGTACCGTTGTATTTCCTAAAGCAGAACTTAAAATCTTTATGACAGCTTCGACCGAAGTAAGGGCAAAAAGACGTTATGATGAACTTGTAGAAAAAGGAGAAAAAGTTTCTTATGATGAAGTTTTACAAAATGTTATAAAACGAGATGAAATAGATTCCAATAGAGACATAGCACCTTTAAAACCCGCTAAAGATGCCATTATAATTGACAACTCATATCTTACAAAAGAAGAACAATACAATAAAGTTTTAAAATGGATAAATAAAGTTTTAAACTAGAATAAAATATCAATATATGAAACGTATAATCAACTATTTCAAACTGATAATTCTATTGATGATTATCGGTTGTGCAAATTCAAACGATGTTAAAATGAAAATATTGGATGAAGTTGCTACTGAATCAATTGAACAACAAAAAACAGAGGATATAACAGAACGAAAATTAATCAAAGAAGGTCATGTCGAGTTTGAAACCAATGATTTGAGCTTAACAAGAAAAACCGTTTTTAAAGCTGTTAATCAATACAAAGGATATGTTTCTTCTGATCAGGAATTTAAGTCTTCAGGATACAAGAGAAATGTGATAATCATTCGCGTGCCGGCAGATGATTTTGACAATTTGCTTAAAGAATCTACGCAAGGAGTTGAAAGATTTGAAAATAAAGAGATTAATATTAAAGATGTTACAGAAGAATTCCTCGATGTTCAAGCCAGACTCAAAACAAAAAAAGAATTAGAGAATCGTTATATAGACCTTTTGAAACAAGCTAAGAATGTAACGGAAATTTTAGAAATTGAAACACAAATCGGGCAATTACGATCTGAAATAGAGTCCATTGAAGGAAGATTAAAATATTTGCAGAATCGAGTTTCATTTTCTACTTTGACACTAACATTTTATGAAAGTATCCCAAACCAAATAGAATTAGGAGGAAAATTTAAAAATAGTTTTATAGAAGGATGGGATAACCTGATTTCATTCTTTGTAGTCTTAACCAGTATTTGGCCTTTTGTTATTATCCTCCTCGGGGTTATAATTGGAATAAAAATTTACAGAAAAAGAAAATACAAACACAGGAATTGAATAAAAACGATTGTAATCTTCCCAAACTTAGTAACACTCAAAAGTAGCGTTTTTAGTTATTGTTGTCGAAAAACTTTGTTGGAATGTGGGAAAATGTATGAGTTTGACCTGTAAAAACGATGTAAATCTTTGTAATTCCGTAGTTAAATTTGTACCTTTGCACCGCTTTTCGGAAAAAATTGGGTTTAAAAGCAACAAAAAGAAGTATAATAGCTCTTTTATAATTTCCGTAAATACCCAATGTTATAAAAGATACAAATTAAAACAATATGTCTGAAGAGACTAATAAAGCCTTAGAGCTCGAAAATGCAAATATTTCTCCGGAACAATTTGATTGGGATGCATTTGAATCAGGATTAAACGATGTAGATTTAAAAGAAAGAACAGAATTAGAATCAATCTATGCTGAAGCAGTTACTGATTTAGATGAAACCGAAGTATTTAAAGGAAAAGTAGTCCGCATGACGGATAAAGAAGTAATTGTGGATATTAATTTTAAATCCGAAGGAGTTATTTCTTTAAACGAATTTCGTTACAATCCTGATTTAAAAGTAGGTGATACGGTTGAAGTAATGGTTGATAAACGTGAAGATAAAACAGGTCAATTAGTACTTTCTCATAGAAAAGCACGTATTTTACAAGCATGGGATCGTGTAAATAAAGCACATGACGAAGATGAAATCGTAAACGGTTATATCAAAGCAAGAACCAAAGGGGGTATGATTGTAGATGTATTTGGAATTGAAGCATTCTTGCCGGGTTCTCAAATTGATGTTAAACCCATTCGCGATTACGATCAATATGTAGGTAAAACCATGGAATTTAAAGTGGTTAAAATCAACCATGAATTTAAAAACGTTGTAGTTTCTCATAAAGCCCTAATAGAAGCTGATATTGAAGTTCAGAAAAAAGAAATTATCAGTCAATTAGAAAAAGGTCAGGTACTGGAAGGAGTAGTTAAAAACATCACTTCCTATGGTGTATTTATTGATCTTGGAGGTGTTGATGGATTAATTCATATTACAGATTTATCATGGAGTCGTATCAACCACCCATCCGAAGTGTTGGAATTAGATCAAAAGCTAAACGTAGTAATTTTAGATTTTGACGATAAGAAAACACGTATCCAATTAGGTTTAAAACAGTTAGAGCCACATCCTTGGGAAGCTTTAGATTCTAACCTAAAAGTAGGTGATAAAACAAAAGGTAAAGTAGTTGTATTAGCAGATTATGGAGCCTTTGTAGAGGTTGCACCAGGTGTAGAAGGTTTAATTCATGTATCTGAAATGTCATGGTCTACCCATTTGCGTTCTGCACAAGATTTTGTTAAAGTTGGAGATGAAGTAGAAGTTGTGGTATTGACTTTAGATAGAGAGGAAAGAAAAATGTCTCTGGGAATTAAACAATTAACGGAAGACCCTTGGGCAAAGATTGCAGAAAAGTATCCGGTAGGTTCTAAACATACAGGTTCTGTACGAAACTTCACTAATTTTGGTGTATTTGTTGAGTTAGAAGAAGGTGTTGATGGATTAGTATATATTTCTGATTTATCATGGACAAAGAAAATTAAACATCCATCAGAATTTTGCTCAGTAGAAGACAAAATGGAAGTGGTAGTTTTGGAATTGGATGTAGAGGCAAGAAGATTGTCTTTAGGGCACAAACAATTGACAGAAAACCCTTGGGATAAATTTGAAGAGAAATATGCTATAGGATCTGTTCATAAAGGAAAAACAGTAGATGTATTTGATAAAGGAGCTACTATTCAATTTGAAGATCAAGAAGTCGAAGCGTTTGCACCGGCTCGTACTTTAGAAAAAGAGGATGGATCTAGAGTAGCTAAAGGAGAAGAATTAGAATTTAAAGTGCTCGAATTTAATAAGGAATTTAAACGAGTAGTGGTTTCGCATACAGCTTTGTTCAAAGAAGAAGAAAGAAAATTAGCAAAACAAGCCCAAGCCAATGAAAATTCAGTTGATAAATCAACTCTGGGAGATTTAGATGCATTAGCTGAATTGAAAAAGAAAATGGAAAAAGGGAAATAAAATTCTAAATTTTCTTAATAAAAAAAGAGTGCTTTGTGTATATGCAGAGCACTCTTTTTATTTAGAAGTTGTTTTTTAACCTTTTATCGAAAATAAAACTAAATTATAAAATAGGGTGTTTTTTTTGTAATGTTCATTCCTTAAAACGAATCTATTTAATGAAAAAATACTTATTTTGTTTATAGGCTTTGTAGCCTCTATGTTATTTTTGTCTTGTGATAATAATGACAACTTTGTATTTCCTGACTCTGGTACTGATCCTGTAACAGTAAAAACATACACTTTTGATTCTGAATCCAATTCTATTTTAATGTTTCAAGATGGCGAACCTCAAGACAGTTTGACTTCAAAATGGAGAAGATATGAAATAGGAAAAGTGCTAAGAATCAAACCCGTAAGCAATACTCGTATTGAAGTAGCCAATTTTGCCCCTATTGATATTGAAGAGGCAACAATTATTGCAACGATTGATAATTTAACAAAGCCGGTTCAATTATTCAGAATTTCAAAAATAAGAGCACATGCCATACAAATTATAGACTATCCGTTTATAAATGATTCCATGTTTTTGAATGTTGATAACGAGGAGGTAAATTTAGCTGAATTTATGTATAAAGGTATAGCTCCAAAGAAGATAAATTTTGATTTTACCGGTGATAATCAGACCATTCTAAAACTAAAAAATCTATCAAAAGTAAATTGGAAAATTGCATACCATGATTATGACCCCGATAATAACGAAAGTAATAACTGGGAAGAAGATATTACAGCAAAAGATGTCAGACGTTATACCGGTTTGATGATAAATCTTGCTGCCGTTTTTGCTTCTGATACTTTTAAAAATGAATTTTTGAAGGAAATTATTACAGGAAATAGCAAACAAGTTTTAACAGCAGCCGAAAAAGAAGAAACATATAACGAATTACTTGAAATTTCTTATTTGGAATGTGGTAAAGTTGTCAATGTGTCAGGCTTAGGCGGAGGAGACACTTATGGTGTTGCAGAACATATTTTGAGAGATTATTTATACGAATCGGTAGGTGAAATTACATGGGGCATGTAATAGGTTTTAATCATAGTTCAAATATGACTTATTCTACAACCATAGATGGAAAAAGAACAGGGTTTTATACGGTAACCAATAGAATTATGAATGTATTTTTTGATAATGACTTGTTTCCCATTAGTTCCAATAACTATTATATGACATCAGATATTAAATAAAACAATTCAAAAAAGTTTTTTTTAATAAATTAATTTTCAGAGCTGGCTATATAGTTTAGCTCTGTAATCTTTAAATAGCTCAATGATTTCATTTGATTGTTAGGTTTAAAGTACAGGGTTTTGTACTTTAGCAAACTAATTTGGAAAAAATGTACAGAACACATACTTGTGGCGAATTACGCCTTTCACATAAAAATCAAAACGTAACTCTTTCAGGGTGGGTTCAGAAAGTGAGAAACAAAGGGTTTGTGGTTTGGATTGATTTAAGAGATCGGTATGGAATCACTCAATTAATCATAGATCAGGAACGTTCCTCTGAAGAATTAATGAAAATGGGAGAACTGTTGGGGCGTGAATTTGTAATTCAAGTAACAGGTACTGTAATCGAACGTGAATCTAAAAATCCTAAAATTCCAACAGGAGAAATTGAGATTTTAGTAACCAATTTAAAAATATTAAATGCTTCAAAAACACCGCCTTTTACCATTGAAGATGAAACGGATGGAGGAGAAGAACTAAGAATGCAATATCGTTATTTGGATATTCGCCGTAATCCGGTAAAAGAAGCATTGATTTATAGAAGCAAAGTAGCACAAGAAGTTCGTAACTATTTGTCAAACAGCGGGTTTATAGAAATTGAAACACCTTATTTGATTAAATCGACACCCGAAGGAGCTCGTGATTTTGTAGTACCGTCCCGCATGAATGAAGGACAATTTTATGCTTTACCTCAATCTCCCCAAACTTTTAAACAATTGCTAATGGTTGGGGGAATGGATAAGTACTTTCAAATTGTAAAGTGTTTTCGTGATGAGGATTTACGTGCTGACCGACAACCTGAATTTACTCAAATTGACTGTGAGATGGCTTTTGCAGACCAAGAAGATATCTTGAATACTTTTGAGGGATTAATATGTCATTTGTTAAAAAAAATAAATCATATTGAAATTTCAGAATTTCCACGCATAACTTTTGACGAAGCTATGCGTAAATACGGAAATGATAAGCCTGATATTCGTTTTGGAATGGAATTTGGCGAATTAAATGAAGTGGCTCAGCATAGAGATTTTAATGTGTTTAATTCAGCTGAATTGGTAGTCGGAATAGCTGTTCCGGGAGGATCAAACATGACGCGTAAAGAAATCGATCAATGGATTGATTGGGTAAAACGCCCGCAAATAGGTGCTTTAGGAATGGTTTATGTCAAATGTAATGAAGACGGTTCTTTTAAATCATCAGTAGATAAATTTTATAATCAAGAGGATTTAGCTCAATGGGCGGCTAAAACGGGAGCTAAAAAAGGAGATTTGATTTGTGTACTTTCAGGTTCAGCTGATAAAACAAGATCACAACTTTCAGCATTGCGTATGGAAATGGCCGAGCATTTGGGACTTCGTAAACCAAATGAATTTGCACCACTTTGGGTGCTTGATTTTCCTTTATTGGAATGGGACGAAGAAACACAACGTTATCATGCTATGCATCACCCATTTACTTCGCCAAAATTAGAAGATCTCAATTTATTGGATTCTGCTCCGGATAAGGTAAGAGCCAATGCTTATGATTTAGTATTAAACGGAAATGAAATCGGAGGAGGTTCGGTTCGGATTCACAATCGTGAAACTCAAGAGCTGATGTTTAAACATTTAGGTTTTACAGAAGAAGAAGCTAAAGCCCAGTTTGGATTTTTAATGAACGCTTTTCAATACGGAGCACCACCTCATGCCGGAATTGCTTTTGGGTTTGATCGTTTGGTTGCTATTTTGAAAGGACACGAAACCATTCGTGATTTTATTGCTTTTCCTAAAAATAACAGTGGACGTGATGTGATGATTGATGCACCGGCTTCCATAAATCATGAACAATTAGATGAATTGCATTTACTTTTGAAAAAGGAATAAGTTAAACACTAATTTTTTAAATAAAAAATTTAATGATTCTATAAGAAATCAGAAGAGCAATTAAAGAAAGGATAATGCTCAGCCCGATATATAATATAAAATGAGTAATATGTCCTTCGCGAAGCATATGGAATTTTTCAAAGGCAAAACTGGACCAAGTGGTGAAGCCACCACAAAAACCAACTGCTAATAAAAGTCGAGAGGTATTAGAAAGAAGTTCCTTTTGAAAAAGAGCTAAAACAATACCGATTATGAAAGCTCCTAAAACATTTACGAATAAAGTTCCATAAGGAAAAGTCGTATTTAATTCTTTTCCTATGAAAAACCGTAAAACACTACCGAATCCTCCTCCAATAAAAATTAATAGTAAATCTTTCATTAAATTATAGTAAATCATATTTTTTTCTAACGAGATATTTTGTAAATTTAACACAAAGAACTAACATATGGAAGTAATTCATGTAAGTGCTGAGTGTTTTCCTGTTGCAAAAGTCGGTGGTTTAGCGGATGTAGTAGGAGCCTTGCCCAAATATTTAAGTGCTAAGAAAGGAATTTATAAAGTGGTAATGCCACATTATCAAAAACCTTTTATGGAAGAAAATGAGTGGAGCATTGATTACGAGAATAAAGTGCAATGTGGAATACACGAATATCAAATTAAGATTTTAAAAGAAAAAAATAATCAATCGGGTTTTGATTTGTATGTGGTTTGGATTGATTATCTTTTCAATCGTGAAAAAGTATACGGATATCAAGATGATCCTTACCGATTTTTAGCTTTTCAAATTGCTGTTTTAGATTGGATTAATCAATGGGAACATCTACCGGATATTATCCATTGCCATGACCACCAAACAGGATTGATTCCCTTTATGGTAAAATATACGTTTAAATACCGTAGGTTAACTGATATTCCAACTGTTTTTACAATTCATAATGCACAATATCAAGGTTGGATGGGTTGGGATATGCTTCAGTATTTCCCATGGTTTCATCAGGATCACGACCGAAAATATTTGGAATGGGATAATGGAATCAACTCATTGGCTTCAGCTATTAAATGTGCATGGAAAGTTACAACTGTTTCGCCTCATTATATGTGGGAATTAAGCCGAAATGCAAACGGCTTGGAATCTTTAATTCAAGATGAATTTGAAAAGTGTAACGGTATTTTAAACGGTATTGATGAAGAAGTTTGGAATCCTAAAACAGATCAGAATCTGGTTAAAAATTATACCCTTAGAACAGTTGTTAAAGGTAAACTCGAAAATAAAAAATGGCTCTGTGAACAGTTTAACTTAAATATAGAAAAGCCCTTAATAGCTTTTATTGGACGTTTTGCAATTGAAAAAGGAGCCGATATACTTGCTGAAACTATTTTAAATTCGTTAAATAAAGCAAATCAGGAAGTTAATTATTTGATTTTAGGAAATGGAGCAAAATACATTGAAGATTCTTTAGAGCATATTATCCCACAATTTCAAGAAAAAATGGCTTTGTATGTAGGGTATAATGAATCATTGTCTCGTAAAGTATATGCCGGAGCAGATTTTATGTTAATTCCTTCTGAAGTGGAGCCTTGCGGATTAAATCAAATGTATTCAGCTCGTTACGGCACTATCCCGATTGTTCATACTGTCGGAGGATTGTATGATACCATTCCTGATTATGAAGACGAAAATGGTTTTGGCATACGGTTTATTCATAACAATGTTCATGATATTGCTCATGCTATAAGCCGGGCTGAATATTTATATTATAACCCGAAAAAGAAAAATGAAATTCAAAAGAGGATGATGAAAGTAGATTTTTCATGGGATAAATCAGCCTTAGAATATTTAGACTTGTATGAAAATTTAATATCATAGTGATCATGTCAAAATTAGAATCAAATGTTTTATCGGTTATTTTAGGAGGAGGAAGAGGAACTCGTTTATATCCTTTAAGTCATCAAAGAGCAAAACCGGCAGTTCCTGTTGCTGGAAAATATCGTTTGGTAGATATTCCTATTTCAAACTGTTTAAACTCACGAATGAATAAAATTTATGTCTTGACACAATTTAATTCAGCATCTTTGAATCGTCATATAAAAAATGCGTATGTTTTTGATATTTTCAGTAAAGGATTTGTTCATATTTTGGCTGCTGAGCAAACACCGCAATTTAACTCATGGAATCAAGGTACAGCTGATGCAGTAAGACGAAATATTATGCATTTTGATAAAGTTGATTTTGATTATATGCTGATTCTTTCGGGAGATCAGTTATATCATATGGATTATCAAATAATGTTAAAACACCATAAAAAAAATAATGCTGCTATTTCTATAGCAACGATACCTGTAAATGCTGATGATGCTACAGGATTTGGTATTATGAAAAAGAATGAAAACAATAGTATTACATCTTTTATAGAAAAACCTTCTTTAGAAGAATTGGTAAATTGGAAATCAGATACAGGTATCGAAATGCAGAATAAAGGAAAAGATTATTTGGCATCGATGGGGATTTATATCTTTAATAAAGAAGTGATTTTTGATATTTTGAATAACACAGATGCTAAAGATTTTGGAAAAGAAGTAATTCCAAACGCATTAAGTCGATATAAAGTAACAAGTTTTCAATATAATGGATATTGGACAGATATTGGAACCATAAAATCTTTTTTTGAAGCCAATTTGGATTTGGCAAGTGATGTTCCTCAATTTAATTTGTATGACAATCAGGATATGATTTATACAAACCCAAGATTGTTACCAACATCTAAAATTATGGGAACTCAGATGAAAAATACGGTAATTTCTGATGGATGTATTATTCACGCACAAGCATTGGATCGGGCTGTAGTTGGGATTAGAACACGAATAGGTAAAGAAACCGTTATAAAAAACACCTATATTTTAGGAGCAGATCATTATGAAACAATTAAAGAAATGGAAGGTTCCGGAGTTCCTCCAATAGGAATTGGAAAAAACTGTAAAATTGAAAATGCCATTATCGATAAAAATTGTCGGATAGGGAATCATGTTGAAATTATTGGAGGGAGTCATTTAGAAGACTGTGATGAAGAACGGTATACTATAATTGACGGAATTATTGTGGTGAAGAAAAATATGGTTTTAGAAGAAGGTCTAAAAATAGGTTGGCAAGTATAAATAATTAAAAGAGAATGAGTTTTAAATTAACAATTTTAGGTTGCAATGCTGCAACACCTACGGCTAATTCTTATCCTACGGCACAATATTTACAGTTTGCCGATCGGTATTTTTTAATCGATTGTGGTGAAGGAACCCAAATGCAATTAAGAAAATATCGGGCTAAAATTAATAAAATTCATCATATTTTTATATCACATCTTCACGGTGATCATTTTTTTGGATTGATTGGTTTAGTTTCTACATTTCAATTATTAGGAAGAGTAGAAGATTTACATATTTACGGACCAAAAGGTATTCGAGAAATCATAGAAGTTCAATTAAAATTAACACAATCGTACAAAACATTTGTTATTTATTATCATGAACTGGAATCAACAGAATCTGAATTAATTTTTGAAGATCATCAAGTGGAAGTTTTTACCATTCCTTTAAAGCATAGAACCTATTGTAACGGTTATCTTTTTAAAGAAAAAATCAAAAAAAGAGGAATTAATATTGATGCTGTCTCCCAATATCCTGAAATTGAAGTTTGTGATTATCAAAATTTAAAAAACGGAAAAGATTATGTATTACAAAATGGAGAAATAATATGTAATGAAATATTAACTTTTGATCCTCCAAAGCCTTTAACTTACGCTTTTTGTTCCGATACATGTTTTAATCCATCTATAATCCCTTTGATAAAGAATGTTGATTTATTATATCATGAAGCTACTTTTTTAGAAGATAAAAAAGCTTTAACAAAAAAAACAGGACATTCTACAGCTTTAGAAGCTGCTCAGATTGCTTTAGAAGCTAAAGTAAGAAAATTGATTATAGGGCATTTTTCCGGTCGGTATTTAGATTTGGATAAATTTAAAGAAGAAGCTCAGCGTAAATTTAAGAAAGTTGAATTGGCTCGTGAAGGGCTTCAATTTGTGGTAAAGTAAAATAGATAGATTTTTACAAAATCTAAATAATATGAAAACAATCATTTCTGCAATTGGATGATATTCTATGTTTTCTTGAAGAACACAGTTCTTTAACTTTTGAAATATCGGTTCATTGTCATTATTCGAATTTTGAAAAATTCAATAAAAGAATATCGGAAGGACATGCAGAGCTTATCGAAAGGTATTTTAAGACTAAAAAAGCCTTTATGGATAGATTTTATAGCTCTAAGGAAATCAATTATACGGTTGTATCACGTGCAGATACACAACCATTACTTTTGATAAGGTGTAATCTTCCCCAAAAAGAATTAATTATAAAATCTATAATCTTATCCATTATCATTTAATTATTTGTTTGGCTAAGACCATAACAAAATTTATTAATTTATTTTAATCTTTCCTTTATAGAGTTAATTAGTATATTTGTTTGTAGAATTTTTTATGGTAAATATGAAAAAAATACAAATGGTTGATCTTAAAGGTCAGTACCAACATATAAAAAATCAAGTTGATCAATCCATTCTCAATGTAATTGAATCCGGAGCTTTTATTAATGGTCCCGAAGTTCATGCTTTTCAAAAAGATTTAGAAGATTATTTAGCTGTTAAGCATGTTATTCCTTGTGCAAATGGAACGGATGCTTTGCAAATTGCTATGATGAGTTTAGGCTTACAGCCCCAAGATGAAGTAATTACCGTTGATTTTACTTTTGCTGCAACTGTTGAAGTCATCGCTTTACTACAATTAAAACCTGTTTTAATCGATGTTGATATTAATACATTTAACATGAACATTGAAGCTTTGGAAAAAGCAATAACACCCAAAACTAAAGCCATTGTTCCTGTTCATTTATTCGGGCAGTGTGCTAACATGGATGCCGTTATGGAAATGGCTCAAAAACACAATCTATATGTTATTGAAGATACGGCTCAAGCTATTGGTTCAGATTATATTTTTGCAGATGGAACTACAAAAAAAACCGGAACGATAGGGCATTTTGGATGTACCTCTTTCTTTCCTTCCAAGAATTTAGGTTGTTATGGAGATGGAGGAGCTATTTTTACAAATGATGATCAATTAGCTCAAATTGCACGAGGAGTAGTAAATCATGGAATGTATAAACGTTATTATCATGATGTGGTAGGGGTTAACTCACGGTTAGATTCTATACAAGCGGCTATTTTAAGAATTAAATTGCCTTATTTGGATCAATATAATAAGGCACGCCAACAAGCTGCTGATTTTTATGATCAAGAATTTGCTGCTTCCAACAAAATTATTACACCGATTCGTAATTCTGATAAAACCACTCATGTATTTCATCAATATACATTGCGAATTGTTAATGGAGGTGATCGTAATGGATTGCATCAATTTTTGTTAGATCACGATATTCCAAATGCTATTTATTATCCGGTACCATTACATTCTCAAAAAGCCTATGCATCAGATCAATATAGCGAAAATGATTTTACCGTAACCAATCAATTGGTTCAAGAAGTCATCTCTTTACCGATGCATACGGAATTGGATCGAAAACAGTTAAGTTTTATTACACAAAAAGTGTTGGAATTTTTAGGATAAAATTAAAGAAGAATATTTTTTATAAACGAAAACCGTCCTAAAATTAATTTTAAGACGGCTTTATTTTCTTTAGTAAAGTAAATTTACTTAACTGATTTTGCTAACTCAGATCCTGGTTTAAACTTAGCAACAGTTTTTGCAGGAATTACGATCTTAGCCTTTGTTCTTGGGTTAATTCCCTCTCTTTTACTTCTTTTAGAAGTAGAAAAAGTACCAAATCCTATTAAAGCAACTTTATCACCTTTTTTTAGAGCTTTTGTTACATTTTTTGTAAATGAATCTAAAGCTTTTTTTGCTGCCACTTTTGAAATTCCAGCGTCAGCCGCCATCGCATCAACTAATTCTGACTTGTTCATAGTTCTATTTTTTTAAAATTATAAAAAATTAATAATAGAGCAAATATAGACTATAAATAATAGTATCCAAACAAAAGCAAGAAAAAAATAACCTGATTTTTAAACAAATAGCCTTTTTTAACACTTTTTTATGTTAATTGTACGGCAATTAACTATTCCATTGATTAAATTAAGAGAATTTTGCACCTTTTTACCTTGAATTTGACCTGTTAATATATTGATAAAACCATTTTTAACAGCAATGGAAAATATTTTTTTATCTATTAAGACCGTTCCGACTTTATACGAATGGTTTTGGTTTGATTTTTCAGTCTTTAAAATCTTAAAAAAATGTATTTCATTATTTAAAACTAATTCAGTCCATGCTCCCGGATAAGGAGACAATCCTCTGATAAAATTATGAATATTTTCTAAAGAATCGTTCCAATTTATTTTACAATCGTCTTTAAAGATTTTAGGTGCTTTTTTTAAAAAACCTTTAGACGGTTGGGGTTTGGGTTCTATATTTTTATTGATAAGTCCATGAACTGTTTTTAAAATTAGTTCTGAACCTGTTTGTAATAATCTATCATGTAACTCACCGGCGGTCATATTTTCTGTAATGGAAACTTTATCTTGTAATAAAATTTCACCGGTATCTATTTTTTCATCAATCATAAAAGTAGTTACACCTGATTTTTTTTCTCCATTGATAATTGCCCAATTAATAGGAGCAGCACCACGGTAATCAGGTAAAAGTGATGCATGCAAATTAAATGTTCCTAAAGCGGGAATTTTCCAAACTACTTCCGGAAGCATTCTGAAGGCTACAACTATTTGTAAATCAGGTTTTAAATTTTTTAATTCTTTTATAAAATTTTCATCTTTCAAATGGGTAGGTTGTAAAAGTGTCAGGTTTTGTTCTTTTGCATATTTTTTTACAGAAGATTCGGCTATTTTTTTCCCTCGTCCTGCAGGCTTATCGGAAACGGTAACAACGCCCACTACATTATAATGATTTTCAACCAGTTTCTTTAAACATCCCGTAGCAAAATCAGGTGTTCCCATAAAAATAATGCGTATAGCTGTATTCATTTTACAATTTTTATTTTTCTAAGATTAACAAAACTACAGAATATTTTTCAAGAAAGAGTGTGTAGATTGTTTACAATTATCACATTGCATGCATTGGGCATTTAATTTTTCTCCAAAATAATTTAAAATAAATTGTACCCTACATTGCTTGCTTAACGGATATTGAAGCATTTGGGCTTGCATTTGTGTTTTATTTAGCAAAAAGAGTTCAAATTCTTTCCAAAGTCTGTTTTTTATGTGATTATCATCACGTTGCTCCAAAAATAAAATTTGGTTTGACAATGCGGGATGATATTCAATGATGTTTTGTAATTGATACATTTGAAGTGCCTGAAAAACCTTTTTATACCGAATAGTTAATTTTTTGGCTAATTCATATTCGTTAATGAGTTGTAATTCTGAAAAAATTCCCGGATATGATCTCACCAATAAATTCAACAGAGGATAATTTTCAACATTTTTTGGATGAGCTTTAATTTTTAAAGAACTTCTTTGTTCGTTTTTTTTGAACACTAAAATACCCGACCGATGCAAAAACTCTAAGGTATGATGAATTTTTAGCAAAGGAATTTTTAGTTTTTTTTCAAATTGTTTCAAATCGATTTCAAAAATACGGTCAGGGAGTTCTCCCATAGCAATTTGTGTATAATTAAACAGCAACGTTATAATTTGTTGATACTCTTTTTTAGTTGGATAACTTGTAATAAAACGCTTTTTAACTTTCTCAAAATCATACGATTTATTATATAAAAGAACACATCGGGCATTTTTCAAATCTCGTCCGGCTCGTCCGGCTTCTTGATAATAGGCTTCAATAGTATCCGGCAAATCATAATGTATAACCATTTGGACATTGGGTTTATCAATTCCCATTCCAAAGGCGTTGGTTGATACAATTACAGGCGTTTTTTCTGTTTTCCAGTTTTGTTCCTTTTGATTTTTTTCTTCTATACTCAATCCGGCATGGTAAAAATCAGAAGAAATGGAAAAACTGTTTAAATATTCTGAAACTTCCTGAGTGTTTCGTCGATTTCGTACATACACAATAGCAGATTCTTTTTTGTTTTTTAAAAGTTGAATCAAATCGTGAAGTTTATTTTCTGTATAAATTACTTCAAAGAACAGATTTTTCCGCTCAAATGAGCTTTTGATGACATGTTTTTTTTTAAAATGCAACTTTTTTTGAATATCTGAAACAACTTTAGGAGTGGCTGTAGCAGTTAAAGCCAAAAAAGGAACTTTAGGAAAAATATTGCGTAAGATATTAATTTTTAAATATGAAGGTCTGAAATCATTTCCCCATTGAGAAATACAGTGGGCTTCGTCTATAACAATTTGAGAAACAGGCATTTTTTGAACCCGAACTTGAAAAATTTCTGTTTGGATTCGCTCAGGAGCTATATATAAAAATTTTACAGAGTTATAAATGCATTCATCCAAAATTTGATCAATTTCTTTATACGTAAAATCAGTGCTGATGTATCGGGCTTTTATCTTTCGTTTTTGCAGGTTTTCTACCTGATCCTTCATCAAAGCAATTAAAGGTGTAATGACCAAGGTAATTCCTTCAAAAAAAAATCCCGGAACTTGAAAACAAATAGATTTTCCTCCTCCTGTCGCTAAGAGCCCTAATGTATCCTTCTGATTAATAATAGATTGAATTATTTCTTCTTGAAAAGGTCTAAATTGGTTATAATTCCAATATTGTTTTAAAATAGATATGGGAGTAGTGCTATTCATGAACCGTATTCAATTTGTTTGAAGGTTATTTTAGGAATAAAACGATGCATAAAATTCCATTTTACAACAGGATTTTCTTGAAAACAAATATAAAGAAACATTTTATGGTTTGGTAAAATGTTTGATATTTTTTGTTTAATTTTACCGTTTTATTAAGTATATTCAATATTTCATGAACGAAAAGGAAAATCCGGAAGATTTTTACAAACGTTTTAAAAAACGGTTGGAGGAGTCTGTTTCTTTTCCTTCTGATTACCGTTATAAATTTATTGTAACATCGGATAACAGAAAATTGGCAGAAGTACAAAAAGTTTTTGATGGAATGCGTCCGGTTATTTCTTCAAAAGAATCAAAAAATGGTAAATATACCGCTTTAACGATTCGAGTTTATATGTTAGATGCTGAAAGTGTTATTGAAAAATACAAACAAGTTTCTGAAATAGAGGGAGTTATGATGCTTTAATTGAAGTGAATATGAAAAAAATCTATTATATATCAAGCATTATATTTTTTGTTTTTTTTACATTAATTTCTTGTGAAGATGATACAGAAGTTTGTGGAGAAGGTACTACACCTCGTTTGATTATAAAATTTTATAATCAAGCAACGAATGAAGTTTCAAGTCAATCGGGTGTAATCTCAACCACTGAGTTTAACAATTATTCGTTTTCATCTCAAGATTCTATTCAAATACCTCTTTCTTTAAAAAATGAAGTTGATACATTGTTTTACAAAACTTCAACCAATGCGGTGGAAATAGATACCATAACATTCACTTTTACGCGAAAAGAAGAATACGTTTCGAAAGGATGTGGATTTAGAGTTGATTATACTGATGTAAATGCTGTTTTGGAAACGACCGGTAAAAATATAAAGAAATTAGAGTTTAATCCTAATTTAATAAAAACCAATCATCAAATTGATATTGTAAATGAAGCAGAGGCTCATATGTTTGTTTATTTTTAGTTTTTTATCTGTAATGTATCATGCTCAGGTTAAAAAAGATACAGTTGAGGTGAAAGAAAAAAAGTATAAATTATTTATCGGAGGAGATTTAATGGCTCCTCTAACCGGTATTTGGGATAAGTCCAACGGATACGAATTTAATGCCAATATGCGTTTGTACAAAAAAATACATCTTGCATTAGAAGCAGGCTATCAAAAAAATAATTATTCAAAAGTAAATTGGGATGTAGATGTGAATGGAACCTATTACAAAATTGGAGCAAATTGGTCTTTTAACGAAACGGATTATAGTGAAGATGATTTTTTCTATGCAGGAATCCGTTGTGCCTTTACGTCGTATAATCAACAAATCAATGCCTACCCTTTAACCATAAGAGATGAGGAAGGCAATGTAACGGTACAACAAAGTACCTCAGGATTAGGAAGAGAAACTTTATCTGCCAGATGGATTGAACTGGTTGTAGGTGCTCGTAAAGAATTATGGAATACAGGATTTTTCTTAGATACTTCCATTCGTCCGAAAATATTAATTAATTATAGTAAACAAGCAGGTGTTGAATCAATTATTATTCCCGGTTTTGGAGATAATATAAACAATGCAAATGCTTGGATAAATGTAAGTTTAAATTACAAGATTCCTCTGTTTAAGAAAAAAATAAAGAAAAAGAACGAAGAGTAAAAGTTTAAAATTGGCAACAGATTTTATTTATTTCATGACTTTTTTGATATTTGTATTATGGAAAGAATTCTTTTTTATTTTATTTTAGGTGTTTCCAGACTACCTTTCAGTGTATTGTATGCCCTCTCAGATGTTTTATTCTTTATGAATTATTATATAATTCGTTATAGAAGGAAAATCATAACAGAAAATATAGCAAAATCTTTTCCTGAAAAAACAGAAGAAGAACGAAAAAAAATCATTAAAAAATTTCATAAAAATCTCTCTGACTATTTGGTTGAAAATATAAAAGGATTAACCATTTCAGAGGAAGAATTTAGAAAGAGAATGATTTTTACAAATATTGAAGAAATTCCTTCTAGTGAAGAAAGAAACATTATGGCTTTATCAGGGCATGTATTTAATTTTGAATGGTATTCCAGCTTGATGTTACAAACTGATTATGAAGGATTTTATTATATTTATAAACCATTGAGGAATAAGTTTCTCAACGATAAAATCAATCAATTTAGAGGTCGATTTAACGCCGAAGGAATTCCTGCAAAATTGACATTACGAAGAATTGTTTCCATTCCAAATAATGGTAAGCACATACTTTATTTTCTATCAGACCAAAGCCCTAAAAAAGGAACTATAAAATATTCATTACCATTTTTAAACCAAGAAACACCTGTGTACAGAGGCTACGAAGATATTGTTAACAAATACAATCAAATTCCTTTATATGTTGATATGGTCAAATTAAAAAGAGGCTATTATCAAACAACATTTCATGAAATAAAACCTCGTAATGGCATAAAATTTGAAAAAAACGAATTGGTACACGCATTTTTCGACCATTTGACTCAAACCATTCAACGTAATCCCGACAACTGGTTGTGGTCTCATAAACGGTGGAAATCCAAAAAAGGAATTGATTTTTGAAAACAGCCATTGCTATATTAAATTGGAACGGGAAAAAATTACTTCAACAATTTTTGCCTTCAGTGGTACAATATTCTCAAGAAGCCCAAATTTATGTTATTGATAATGCTTCAACAGATGATTCGGTTACTTTTTTAAAAGAAAATTACCCCAACGTTCAAATTATTCGAAATAAAGAAAATTATGGCTTTTCAAAAGGTTATAACGAAGGAATAAAACAAATTAACACGGATATTATCTGTTTATTAAACTCAGATGTAGAGGTTACAGAAAATTGGATAAAACCGATTGAAAAACTTTTTAAGAATGATCAAACAATTTCGGTTATTCAACCTAAAATATTAGATTTTAAGAAAAAGACACATTTTGAGTATGCCGGAGCCGCCGGAGGTTTTTTAGATTCATTAGGATATCCGTTTTGTAGAGGGCGAATTTTTAATACCGTAGAAGAAGATTTTGGACAATATGATAATGAAACTGAAATTTTTTGGGCTTCTGGTGCGGCATTTTTTATTCGTAAAGAAAAATATGACGAAATGGGAGGATTAGATGAAGATTATTTTGCTCATCAAGAAGAAATTGATTTGTGTTGGCGGTTAAAGAATAAAGGAAATAAAATTTACTACACACATCGTTCCGTAGTGTATCATTTGGGAGGTGCGACACTTTTTAATACAAATCCTCGAAAAACCTTTTTAAATTTTAGAAACAGCTTGTTTAATCTATTAAAAAACTTACCTTTAAAAGAAGTCGTTTTTAAAATTTTTATTCGCCTGTGTTTAGACGGATTAGCCGGATTTAAATTTTTATTTCAAGGGCAACTAAATCATGTATTTGCTATTCTAAAAGCTCATTTTAGTTTTTATAGATTTTTATTTAAAACCTATAAAAAAAGAACTGATTGTCATCAACTTACTTATTTTTTATTTTCTGATTGGATTGTTTGGGAATATTTTGTGAAAAAGAAAAAAAAGTTCTCAGAAATTGTTTATAAAAAATAACTTTTTAATAGAATTTTTTTTTGCACTATTTTTTTTATATTTGTAGTTGTATGAGTTTTTCTAAACAAAATAGGATACTTTTTAACATAATATGGATAACAATATTCATATTGACTCCTATTTTTTCGAAAGCCCAATTGTTTGTTGGAGAAAGAATCCATATAGAAAAAGGAGTGCAATTGTATGTAGAAAATGATTTGATCTTAGATACAGATGAAATTCAGGGAGAGGGAGAAATTGTTTTATCCAGCGATAAAAAGCAACTTATAATTGTACGTAAGCCACAGATAAAATTAGCTAATATTTCAATCAAAAATAAAAAAGGTGTTGAAGTAAAAGGAGTGGGGTATTTGCTTGCCAAAACAATTAGTATTGCTAAAGAAAGTTCTCTTTCCGGTAAGTATTTGGGACATGTATTATATCAGGATAAAACGATTAATACCCAAACGGCATTAGTCGTTACAGGAAAAGAAAAATTAAATACAAATAATGATAGAATTGAAGGAAATTTTATTCCTGAAATCTTAGGATATGGTTTTATCATTAATATTACGGAAGTTATTAGAAAAACAACTTCTAAATCAACAAAAGGATTATTAACAGCTTCTACGTATAATGTAGTAGTGTACAATCATGATTTCATTAATTTACCATTAATAAACACGTATTACACACAAAAATCTTCTGATTATTATTACACACAAACTTACAAAGACGAAGATTTTTCTAAAATTTTTAAACCTCCTAAAATAAGCTGAAAACACATTAACTTAATATAATTTTGTATGATGATTTGACGTTTTGGTCAGATTTTTTTTTGGTCAAATTTTAAGAAAGAAGTACTTTTAATAAAATTAAAAAAATGGAACTAAGTCTTAAAAAGTTAAAGAAATTAAAAAATAATAAAGAATTATTACAAGATTTATTTGATGCAAAAATATTAAGTGAAAAAAAGTTTAAAGAAGAGTTTGAATACGAAGAAATTTTGCTAGAGTTACAACACGAATTAGTAAAACTTCAAACGTGGATTGAAAATAATCATAAACGACTTTTAATTATCTTAGAAGGAAGAGATACGGCAGGAAAAGGAGGGACGATAAAACGGTTTACCGAATACTTAGATCCTAAAATGGTAAAAGTGGTGGCTCTACCTACACCAACTGAAAAAGAAAAAGGACAATGGTATTTTCAACGTTATTTGGATAATTTACCAGACTCAGGACAAATTAAGTTTTTTGATAGAAGTTGGTATAACCGGGCGGTTGTAGAGCCTGTTTTTGGATTTTGTACCGATGAACAACACGAATTGTTTTTAAAGCAGGTAAATCATGTAGAGAAAATGCTTATCGATGATGATATTATAGTAATAAAATTATTTTTAACCATCTCTAAAGAAGAACAAAAAGAACGATTAGAATCAAGAAAAGAAGATCCTTTAAAAACGTGGAAATTAGGAAGGTTAGATAAAATGGCTCAGGAAAAATGGGAAAATTATACATTTTATATACAAAAAATGTTTAAAACAACTTCTACAACATTTTCTCCTTGGATTGAAATTAATACGGACAGTAAAAAGTGGGCTCGTTTGGAATGTATTAAATACGTTTTACATAAAATTCCTTATGAAGGAAAATCCAAAAAATTTCAAAACAATGAACGTTTACTTACAGTATATTCTTGAATAAACAAACTAAAATTATTGTTTAAAATAATCGTTAAAAGTAGGGAGAATCAAGTCTTTTTCACTTAAAATAGGTGTTTTTACTTTCCAGTCAATATTTAGGATAGAATCATGATATATAATGCCTTGCTCAGCTTGAGGAGCATAAATATTGTCTACTTTGTATTGAACGTGGGCTTCTTTACTCAATACAGAATATCCATGAGCAAAACCACGAGGAACATATAGTTGTAAGTTATTGGTATGGCTTAATTCTATTGCAAAATGTTGTCCAAAAGTTTTTGATTCAGGACGAATATCTACTGCTACGTCTAAAATCTTTCCTTTTATACACGAAACGAGTTTAGCCTGAGCAAATTTTTCTTCTTGAAAATGAAGACCTCTAATTACATTTTGAGATGAATAAGCAAGATTGTCTTGAATAAAATCAGCAAGAACACCTGTTTCTTGTTTAAATTTTTCTTTATTAAAACTTTCGAAAAAAAAACCACGATTATCTTTGAATACGCAAGGTTCTATAATGAAACAATCTTTTAAAGAGGTGTTAATTATTTTCATAGATATTTACCATAAAATTTATAAAGTGCAAGATATTGAATTATCGTGTTTTTCCTTAATTATTTTTTCTTTTTTCTTGGTTAAAGGTTAAAATAATAGCTAAATCGACCTTTTTAATAAAGAACTCATTTAAACTTTTTTTGTTAAAAACAAGCAGTTCAAAATTAAAATATTAAAAATTAGTCCTTTAGATTTTTAAGGTTCAAGATAATATTAAGAGTTTAAATAACTTTGTAAATTATTGACTAAAAACATTACCATTCTTAAACTTATTTTGAGCAATAATAACATCAAAGTCTTTTATTTTCAATTTTAAGTTTGGATTTTTTATAATCAGAAGAGGTTTTTGACCATAAAAAGATGCCCACATTGAGTAGGTACTAGGTGGTCCCATTATATAATCACATTTGCTTAAACCGTACAAATCTTCAATGAGATTAGCATCATTTATTTGGAAGACAGAAAAATCACTATAGATTTCTGTATTGATTTCTTCATTTGAACATAACAAAAAAGTCAATTTTTTACGTTTGTTAAATTGATTTGAAAGTTGAGACATAAAATTAGCATATGTTGAATGTGAATAAAAGTATTCGCCATTTCTATGCTTCTTATAGTCGCCTCTCCTTATATGGACTCCAATAATTAAATCAAATTCATTTCTCTGTTTCCATAAAATTTCATTAACCTTTTGAATAGAAACACATTTAGGTTGAAATAATTTTGAAATCATATTGTTATTTATTTGGTTATTTGGTTTTATATGACTCCATCCTTTAATGAAAGTAAGATTTCTTTTCACATTAAGTTTTGTTACACAGATATTCTCATCTTTTATAATATTTATACCTATATGCTTTATCACATTTTTTGGCATTAGATCTAATACTTTAACCATCAAGCCATAATAATAAGCTATTTTTTTTCTTTTTATAAACTTTACATTATTATATCTCTTTAAATTTTCAAAATATTCACAGTAATCATAGAAATGTAGTATTACAATTTTATAATTATTTTTTAATGCATCGCTAATAAAGGGAGTGTAAGCCCATAGCCTATTACCTAATTGTCCTGGTTTATCAATTATAATCAACATTTTATTTTTGTTTTAACACTTCAAAATACAGTAACACTCCTAATGTCTCTACTATTTTAGTAAAATTACCGAAATCCCCAACATCTATAAAAATTTCATGGCTTATTTCTATTTATCTGCTAAGATACTCAACATTTCTTAATGTATAAATATTTTATGCTTTAATAGCACTTATACTCTCATTTTAAGTACAATGTACGTCTTGATATCATAAACAGAACCCTAAATATTCTGTATCGTTGAATCATTATGAAAAACAAAAGTACAATATCATACCTATAAAATTCTAAAATCATAAGCATGATTTTATACACTACACTTTATTGTTTTACAAATGAAAGATTGGCGGTATATTTTTGATGAATTGAATTTGTCGGGAGTAGAATACAGATCTACTTAATAAACATCCTTTTCATGTAGGTTACAGAAAGGCAATTTTTGGATAGTATTGTGCTACTTTTTGAATGAGTAAAACGATATACTCTGATCATAAAAAAGAGGCTCATACGAGCCTCTTAGGGGGTAAGTCTTATTAAAAAAAGAATATAAATTACTTCACCTCTTCAAATTCAACATCTTCTACATCATCTCCTCCTGTTGTAGCTTCAGCTTCTTGAGTAGGTTGCTCTTGAGTTGATCCTGATCCATTATTTTCGTTCATGGCAGCATACATCTCCTGAGAAGCGACATTCCAAGCGGTGTTTACTTTCTCGGTTGCAACATTCATAGCTTCCACATCACCTGACCCATGTGCTGTTTTTAATTCAGCCAAAGCCTCTTCAATAGCTTGCTTTTTCTCAGCAGGTAATTTATCTCCGTAATCTTTTAAATTCTTTTCTGATTGAAAAATCATAGAATCTGCTGCATTGATTTTATCAATTTTTTCTTTCGCTTCTTGATCTTTATCTGCATTCATTTCTGCTTCTTTCTTCATTTTTTCAATTTCTGCTTCGCTTAATCCGGAAGATGCTTCAATCTTAATAGATTGCTCTTTACCTGTTCCTTTATCTTTAGCCGAAACACTTAAAATACCGTTTGCATCAATATCAAAGGTTACCTCAATTTGAGGAACACCTCTTGGAGCCGGTGGAATATCCGTTAAATCAAATTTACCTATTTCCTTATTGTCATTATACATTGAACGCTCTCCTTGTGCAACACGAATTGATACTGCTGGTTGGTTATCAGCTGCGGTAGAAAACACTTCAGATTTTTTTGTAGGAATAGTCGTGTTGGCCTCAATTAATTTAGTAAATACTCCTCCCATCGTTTCAATTCCTAAAGAAAGAGGTGTTACATCCAATAATACAACATCTTTAACATCTCCGGTTAATACTCCACCCTGTATTGTTGCTCCTAAAGCGACTACTTCGTCTGGATTTACTCCTTTTGAAGGTTTTTTTCCAAAGAATTTTTCTACTTCTTCCTGAATTTTAGGAATACGCGTAGAACCTCCTACTAAAATTACTTCATCAATATCTGACTTTGATAGTCCTGCATCTTTTAAGGCTGCTTCACACGGTAACATAGAACGTTTTATCAAGTCATCTGATAATTGTTCAAATTTTGCACGGGTTAATGTTTTCACCAAATGCTTAGGTCCGGAAGCTGTCGCCGTTACATACGGCAAATTAATTTCTGTTTGAGAAGATGAAGACAATTCTATCTTTGCTTTTTCAGCAGCTTCTTTCAAACGTTGTAAAGCCATAGGATCTTCTCTTAAATCCATATTTTCTTCTGCCTTAAACTCTTCTGCCAGCCAGTTGATAATTACCTCATCAAAATCATCTCCTCCCAGATGGGTATCACCGTTTGTTGATAATACTTCAAATACACCGTCTCCTAATTCTAAAATGGAGATATCAAATGTTCCTCCTCCTAAATCATAAACAGCAATTTTTTTATCCTCATTTGATTTATCTAAACCATAAGCCAATGCCGCTGCAGTAGGCTCGTTTACAATACGTTCTACTTTTAATCCTGCAATCTCTCCTGCCTCTTTTGTTGCCTGACGCTGAGCGTCATTAAAGTATGCCGGCACTGTAATAACTGCCCCTGTTACTTCTCGTCCAAGATAATCTTCAGCTGTTTTTTTCATTTTTTGTAAAACCATTGCTGAAATTTCTTGAGGCGTATATAAGCGACCGTCAATATCTACTCGTGGCGTATCATTATCTCCTTTTATCACCTTGTAAGGTACGCGTTTTATTTCTCTAGATGATTCAGAGAATTTATTTCCCATAAAACGTTTGATTGAATAAACGGTTTTTTGAGGATTGGTTACCGCCTGGCGTTTAGCAGGGTCTCCTATTTTTCGTTCTCCTCCTTCAACAAAAGCTACAATTGAAGGGGTTGTTCTTTTTCCTTCTGCATTCGCAATTACTGTTGGTTCATTTCCTTCCATTACAGCTACGCACGAATTGGTTGTTCCTAAATCTATTCCTATTATTTTGCTCATATCTATTTTTACTTTTTTAAATTTCTACGTTTCGTTAAATTCAATGACTGTGCCATTCCACTTTTATTTCAATTTGACAGTTTTTACTATGATTAATATATTGTTTAACGATTTTTGACTGACATACTGTCATTTTACATAAAAAAATACGAACTGAGCACCCCTCCAAAAAAATAGGTGGACATAATGCAAAAAACTGGATACTCCTCAGTTAAGAGATTATGCTACTATATTTTTGTTATAGCAAGTTTTCAATCCATTCAAAAATAGATAATTCTGCCTGTGATTTGTAACAGTATGGATGTTTATATACCTATTCCACTTTCAGGCTTAAAAAAAACCTGAGGGGTTACAAGAGTATTGGATTCAATGGAAAATAAAGAAACGCAATGGGATTGTAAATAAATAACTGCTACCAACAAAGTACTGAACTAAAAAACAACTATTTGCATCTCTATTATTTTTTTAAGTAAATTTACCAAATAATGCCACCGCATTTAGTGAGGCATTGTAACATATAAAAACAGATTCAAAATGAAAAAATTACATTTAATTTACTTTTTATTGATCAATTCTTTGATTTATGCTCAAGAAATAGATTACACAAAAGTTCCACAAATTCAGACTAAAGCAACATATACAACTGAAGTACAACCAGACAAAATAACTTTATCTATCACACTTTCTGAAAGTAATTCTAAAGGGAAAATTTCTGTTGAAGAATTAGAACAAAAATTGGAAAACGTTTTGAAATCAAGTAATGTTGATATAAGTAAACAATTAACATTAAAGGATTTGTCAAGCAATTTTCAAAGTTATTTTTTAAAAAAGACAGATATTCAAAAAACTAAAAATTATAATTTAGAGGTTTTCGATGCAAATACCGCTGGAAAAATTCTACGTAAACTCGCCGATAATGACATTTCAAATGTAAAACTTATTAAAACAGAATACTCAAAAATCGAAGAACTCAAAATTGAACTTAAAGGAAAAGCTGTTACTAAAGCTAAGAAACAGGCGAATGAAATGGTAAAAGCCTTAAATCAAAAAGTTGGTTCTGTAATTTTTATTTCGGATATGGAAACCAATATTGCCAATTATTTAAGTGGACAAGTTGCGGGATTAAACATTCGAGGAGTAAATTCGGTTGGACATTATGGAAATAAAGAATCTGAATTAAATATTAGTTTTGACAATATCCGAGTTGATGCTACAGTTACCGTCCATTTCAAAATTGAACAATAAAACAGAGTATAGTACCCAACAAAGCTGTGGTTAAAAGCAATTTAGCAGTATTCTACTTGCATTTCTACTATTTTATAAATATATTCACCCAATATAAAAATTTAGAACGCCACTATATTTTAATGGAATAGCTTAAAAAAACAAGTAGTATCAAATATTATAGAAAATGAATTTAAAAGAAGTCTTAAATTATCGCCGTTCGGTACGAGTCTACGATAAAGAAAAGGAAATAGATACAAGTAAAGTCAAGAATTGTATTGAATTAGCAACTTTGGCACCTAATAGTTCAAATATGCAATTATGGGAATTTTACCATATAACAAAACCGGAACTTTTAGAAAAGATGACCAAAGCCTGTCTTGGTCAAACAGCTGTTTCAACAGCACAACAGCTCGTTGTTTTTGTTACACGTCAGGATTTATATAGAAAACGAGCAAAATCCATTCTTGAATTTGAAAAAGGAAATATCCAACGATATAGCCCAAAAGAACGACAAGAAAAACGAATCAAAGATAGAGAATTGTATTACGGAAAGTTGATACCGTTTCTTTATGTCCGATTTTTTGGAGTTATCGGATTTATTAGAAAATTAGTATCAAGTATAGCCGGAATTTTTCGACCAATTGTGCATCAGGTTTCGGAAAGTGATATGCGTGTTGTTGTTCACAAAAGTTGTGGGCTTGTAGCCCAAACATTTATGATTGCTATGGCAAACGAAGGCTACGATACGTGTCCATTAGAAGGTTTTGACAGTAAACGAATTAAAAAGCTATTAAAACTTCCTTACGGTACTGAGATAAATATGATCATTTCTTGTGGAATACGAAAAGGAAATGAAGGAATTTGGGGAGAACGGTTTAGAGTTCCGTTTGAGAATGTTTACCACGAAATATAAGTTTTAAACTGACCAATATACCTATTGGGGATTAAATGGAACTTTCTTATACATTAGGGTCAAAATTGTTGATTAATCGATATGGAGAAAAGAGGATTACCTTAGTTACTCCTAAAAAAGATACAGTACAATATCGTATAAAAAGTTATCCCAAGCGTAATTATATACAAGAGAGTTGTTTAGGAGAGGGTTTCAATGAAGAAGATGTAAAGAAAATAGGGAATATTAGAAAGTAATATATGTAGATATAATCCCAATATGTATTTCCCACCCACCCAAAAACCACCTTTCCGAACCACCCCACCACCCCCTCAGCTTGTTTCTCCTGTACTTAGTGCTTGCGTAAAAACCTCTGAGGATGCGGGATTTGAGTAAAGAAACACATTAAATAACTTCTTTTATTTTTGGAAATAAAGGGTACAAGGTTCTTTTCTACCAATTCTATTATACATTGGTATATTTTCAGTTCGTTAAATCATAATTTACAGATTCTCAATGCCAAATTACTAATTTTAAACGGCTTGTTTTAATTGAAAAAGTCTATCATAAAAAAGCTACCCCAATCGACAGCTTTTTACATTAATTTAAACTATTTTCCTTTTTTAAGGTGTAATGGTAATATCGCCCGGAATAATGGCTGTTGCCACTCTCTTTACTTCAGTTTGTGTGGCTAAATTATATTGTACAAACGACCCTGCACTCAAATAATCTCCCGGATTTGTATAATATAAATCCGTTCCTTTTATTTTCATATCGTTCATACTGACATTTTCTAAAATTGTACTCACTTCATTTGATGTAAGATTTTCTTTATAAATGGTGCCTGACATCTCATAATACCCTGTATTTAGTTCATTATCACTTAATTGAAAATTCGTAGGATGCTCTTTTATGGTTCCGTTTCTGTTAAAATCAATAATCTGAGAAACGCTGTTATTTGAAGTATCGACTTTAAATAGTTTTCCTTCTGTTTCCGTTGTTGCATAAGATGGATTTCCTTCACATAAAATATATAAATCATTTCCGTTTACATCATAACTTCCGGGAATATCACCCACTTTGACTGATGTTACACTTTCTGTTGTAATGTCGATTGAACTTACGGTAGAACCATAACCCCAGCCTCCTCTGTGTAAAACATAAACTTTGTTGTTTAACAAAACCAGTTTTTCCGGTCCTTCAGTAACTGGAATTGTTTTTTCAACGGTATTTGTTTCAGTGTTGATTACAGCAATAAAATCATCCGAGGCATCACTTCCTCCTCCCCAATTACTTACATACAATTGATGGGAATTTGCTTTAACAGCATAACGAGGATTATTCAGCCCTGTATCGATTTCTGTTATTAATTTTCCTGTATGACGATTGATTACGGTAATCTTATTTGAAGCATTTACCACTACATAGAGCTTATCCTCTTCAATTACAGAAGATTGAGCCGTATCACCCAAATCTAAGCTATTTACAGTATTGAACACGCTGTTTTCAATCGTTCCGTCATAAAAAGATAATGAAGCATTTCCCGAACCGAAATTTCCCTGATTGACAATCCAAATACCATCGGAATAATTTCCTTTTGGAATATTTGCATCGTTATCATCATTACTACAAGAAGTTAAAAAACTTCCTAAAATACTTAAATAAATAAACGTTTTTTTCATTATTGTTCTTTAAAAGTTAATATTAATTTGAATAAAATAATTTTGCTTTGGCATGGCTCTCCCTGAAATTAATTGATATTCTTCGTTAAAAATATTATTAACTCCAATCCGAGTCGATATTTTTAATTCGCTGATTTTAAAATAATAACCAACAAATGCATCAACTAAATTGAAATGTTCTAATCGGTTTAAATTGTCCGAACTCGTGTAAATATCATCCACAAATTGATGCTGAACCTGCAAACTGCTGTTTTTTATTTTTAATTGTAATTGGTTATTCAATTTATGTTTAGGTGTATAAATCAATTGCTTATCCTTTTCTTCATCCATTGATTTTAAAAAAGTATAATTGGTATTCCATTCCAAGTTAAAAATGCTCCAGGAATAATGGATTTTTGAGAAGAGCTCTATTCCATAACTTTCTACGTTTTTGATATTTACCGGTGAGAATAAACCTCCTTGATTGACGTCTGGTTGCCATACAATCCAATCGTTAAATTTTGAGTAAAATACATTGGTTCGAAAATTAAAATGGAAACTATTCTCTATTTCAGATTGAAATTCAAATCCCAATTCGGTTGCCCAACCATCTTCTGCTTTTAAATTAAGATTTCCGCCCGGAATCCAATACAAATCATTAAAAGAAGGTGTCCGATAATTGGTTGTGATATTTCCATGTAGTTTTATAGGTTTTAAATTTAATTCAATACCGTAATCAAAAGTAAACGGAATTTTAAATTCAGATAAAATTCCTTTTGAAACGGTTAAACTTTGTTTTATTTTTTTATAACGATGTTGCCCGTAAATACTTATAAAACCTTCGCTCAGATCACGACTTCCTATATTGCTTCCCGTCCCTTCAGAATATTTAAACTGTCCTAATACTCCCAACTTAATCTTTGACGAGAGTTTATAACTTCCGTCATATTTCGTAATCCAGTTTTCTGTTTCTCCGAAATCATAATCATCTAAATATTGGTCTGGAAAATACTGATATTTACTGTACAAAAATGCTTGACTCAGTTTGTGTGAGTATTTTTTATCAGTAAACAGCCAACTTAAAACACTGTTATAATTTATATCTTTTTGCTTTTGATTAGAAGTGGTTCCTACTGATTCCATTAACTGACGATCTGCCAAAGCATAATGCAACGCTAACTTTATATTATTTTTATTATTTATTTTTCTTTGATAAGTTACATTGGATGTTAAAATTTCAACGGTTCCATTTTCAATAGTATAATTTTTCTTATTATACGTATAATCATAATTATTATCTGATGTAAGTCTATACATCGTTGCTTTTAAAGCATTTCGACTATCTGAAACTTCTACTCCCAAGTGGGTTGCATAAGTACTAAAATCCGCTGTCTTTTGATTTATTTCACCCTTAAATTTTTCAGTATAATTTAATTCATTATTGATGTGAACACTTCCTCCTACTGCTCCTGACCCAAAAGTTGCACCACCACCACCCGTTCTAAAATCAACTGAATTAAATCCTTCTGTATATAATAAATTAAAATCAGTTTGTCCGGTTAATCCGGAATTAATCGGAATCCCTTCCCAAAAAACACCGGTATGAACTGCTCCCAAGCCTCTATATGATATTGAAGCAAGCATTCCGTTTCCGTATTCTTTAAAATAAGCTCCTGTTTGAATCGACAAATCATCTCCTAAAGATTGCCCGAAATCGTGTTCTATGTGAACAACCGGATGACCAATGGAAATTTCTTGTACTTTTTTGGTACTTAAAATAACTGAATCAATTTGATTCTTCTCTTGAGCTGACAAAAAAATACCACCAAAAATAACTAAAAATACACTGTTTTTCATATAAATAAGCCTTTATCCCGAAAGCATATTGATTAAATTATTTTATTTCAATGGCAGGTTTCCTGGCTTGTCTCAAATTATTTAACCTTCCCATTCAAAAGAACAGTGGTAAAAAAATAATCTTTAAAAAAGACTTACAGTTGCGGGGACAGCTTCGGACTTTAACCGAATTCCCTGTTAACTCATGATGAGCACCATTTCAATGGGGTCAAAGATATCATTTAATTATTAAAAAACATAAACTAATAAATAAAAATTCATAACTTCGCAGGCAAATTATAAAAAACATTCGTGCTATGAACATCTTAACAATTTTAGACTCCGGAGAAGGAATTTTTGGATTAATCGGGATACTCGTTTACTTAGCCATTATTATTGCTATTAGCTATTTTACCATAGGTAAAGTTTTTGAAAAAGCGGGACATGCTTGGTGGACTGCTATCATTCCTATTTATGGGTTATATATTTGGTTGAAAATTATAGGGAAACCGGTATGGTGGATTATTTTAATACTTATTCCTATAGTTAATTTTGTAACAATACCTTTATTAACAATCTTAATGCATATCGGTATAGGTAAATCTTTTGGAAAAGACACTATTTTTGGTATATTATTGTGCTTTATTCCTTTTTACAATTTATATTTATGGTATAAGTTAGGAAATGATGCTAATGAAAAATATTACGGTCCTGCCGGAGAAGGTGAAAGTTTTTTAAACTTTAAAGATATGACAACAGTAGCTTAATGAAAGTTGTTTATATAAAGAAAAAAAGAGATGGAATTTATCCATCTCTTTTTTTGTACATTAAATTCCAATTAGTCGGTTAATTTATAACTAATTCCTAAAATAACTTGTGAAGGTCTTGAATCAATTACATATGTATTGCCCAAATTATTAGCAAACTTTGATTCCGTTTTATTTAGACCTCTATCGTAACGAAGATCAATACCTAATTTTCCGAGTTCAACCCCTGCTCCTAACTGAATACCTACTGTAAAATCATCAGAGCTGACATCTGTAACTCCGTTAATATCCAATTTATCATTAATCAAATATTGGAAAGAAGGTCCTGCAAAAACACGTCCGATACCTAATATCTTCAGTCCTGCTAAAACAGGTATATCAATTTTATCGAGTTTGTAGTCGGCATTATTACCATATTCCGTTTTTAAATGAGTATAATTCAACTCCGGCTGAACATAAATCCCTACTATCGGCAAGGCTACTCTACCCCAAACACCTAAATGATATCCTGTTTTCATATTAGAACTTGCTTTTGAAGAAAAAGCACTGCTTACATAACGGTCCATATCTCCTACCGAAGCAAAATTTAATCCTCCTTTTACTCCAAAATCTATTTGTGCAAAGACCATCGAACTAAGCCATAAGGCTCCAAATACTACTATTTTTTTCATATATTTAAAATTTTCAAACGATTATTTTTATTTTAATTAATAACACAAAAAACCTCTTATTATTGTTTTTTATTAAAAAAATTAAATCAATTTTGGCTTTTTATTAAAATATTATGATTATTTTAACAGTTATTAACAACTTTCCTTAAAATCTTCTTTTAATAATTCTTTGTGACAATCCAACATTCCCAAAATTTCCAAAGCCAGCTTTCTCGCTCCTTTTGCATCTAAATGAATGCGTGGATACTCATCGTACTTATTATCTATAATCTTTATCATAAACTCACAACCGCTCGGTGTTGCTGATACTTCTGATTTTTTAAACCGAACCCGTACTCCTTCTCCTTCCTCTTTATAAATACTTTCAGCAAATACTGTATCCATATTTTTAGTATTTTTAATGTTTTCTTGAAATTACTTTTTTACTTTTTGCAACAATTGCTTTTGAATCAATACCGTATTTTTTCATTAATTCAGTCCCCGTACCGCTTTCTCCAAAAGTATCATTTACTGCAACAAACTCCTGTGGTAAAGGATTATTCGTAGTCAATATCCGTGCCACACTCTCGCCTAATCCTCCTAAATAATTATGCTCTTCAGCCGTAACGATACAGCCTGTTTTGGTAACGGATTTCAAAATTATTTCATCATCCAACGGTTTAATAGTATGAATATTTATCACTTCTGCAGAAATTCCCTCTTTTCCCAATTCTTCAGTGGCTAAAAGTGCTTCCCAAACTAAATGTCCGGTAGCAACAATGGTAACATCAGAACCCTCTTGGAGTAAAAGCCCTTTACCTATTTCAAATGTATAATCTGTAGGTTCTTTTATGAAATTAGGCACTTTCGGACGTCCGAAACGCAAATACACCGGTCCATCATATTCAGCAGCGGCCAAAGTTGCTGCATACGTTTGGTTATAATCGCAAGGATTGATTACTACCATATGAGGCAGCATTTTCATCAATCCGATGTCTTCAAGTGTTTGATGTGTTGCTCCATCTTCTCCTAAAGTTAAACCTGCGTGCGAAGCGGCAATTTTTACATTTTTGTTGGAATAAGCAATCGATTGGCGTATTTGATCATACACACGAGCCGTTGCAAAATTAGCAAAAGTTCCTGCAAAAGGTATTTTCCCTCCAATTGTCATTCCTGCAGCCATTCCCATCATATTCGCCTCTGCAATACCCGCTTGAAAAAAACGTTCCGGATGGTTTTTGGCAAAATCATCCATTTTCAACGAACCTATCAAATCAGCACAAAGTGCCACGACATTTTCATTTTTTTTACCTAACTCCGTTAAAGCCGCTCCAAATCCTGAACGTGTATCTTTTGATCCTTTATCAATGTATTTCATTTTGTATTTTCTCTTTAATTATTTAATTTTTCATCAAATCAGATAGTTCAATTCCTTTTGCCTGTATAAATCCGGCTACCAACTTCTGCAAATCCGGCGGTAATTTTCTGATTTCTGAAGTAATATCCGGATATTTTTGTAAAAATGCAGTGTATTCCGAGTGAATCAATTGCTTTGTGTTCTCTTTTCCATAAAGTACAATATATTCAGATGATTTAACAAAAGTTTGATAATCAGCCATATATTGATCTACCTTCGCAGTACATGTAAAAGGAATCTTTACATTATCTCTTAAAATAGATTCTTTTTCTTGAGATTTTGCAATTCCAACACTTGCTATGAATAATCCTAAAAGTACTTGTTTCATTTTTTAATCGATTGTTTGATATAATCTATTTCTCTTAAAAGAATTGTTAATTTAATTCTATCATGCGTTGTCATCGTTCTTTCATGAGGAATTTTACTTAAATTATTTCGTCGGAAAAATTCTTCCCAATCTTCAATTGTTCTACGATCCTTTAAATAAAATCCCGAAACGATTCCTTTTACAAATTTAATATACTTATCAGAAAATGCTTTGACTTCTGCATCTTTAAAATCAGGCGATTTTATTTTTTCTAATTGATCTAAAATTTCTTCCGAGGTCAAGAAATAATTCACATCGCTTTGTTGCTCTGTTTCCAATTTAAATTTTACGGGAATGGTGTAGAAAACATTGACCGGAACATTATTTAATTTTCCTGAAATAATTTTTTTATCATAAAATAACTGTGATATGGTAGCGATGGAAGCACTGTCTAAATCCTTATGTTTTGAAGATCTAAAAATTCTGGGAGAATCGATTTTTCCTTTTTCAGAAACTATAAATTTAACATACGACGTTCCTATTCTCTCCTCTTCTATGGCTTTTTCAGGGTAGGATAAATGACGCATTAATTCTATTTGAACTGTTTTACTATTGCATCGATCCAAAGAATCACTTTGGGAATTTTCACAACCGGGAAAAACGGGTCTGTCAGTGATCGTTTTATAGTTCACCACTTCCTGACCTAACAAAAAACCGGAAAACGTGATGAAATAATATATACAACTCTTTTTAGTTAACAACTTAATGTATTTTAATAATCTCCAAAGGAAGTTTCGGCTAATTGATTCATGGCTGATTCATATTGCTCTTTATTGGGTGCTTTTCCATGCCAAGCGTTTGTTCCCTCCATAAAATCTACGCCGCTTCCCATTTCCGTTTTCAATAGAATTACAACAGGTTGTCCTTTACCTGTCATACTTTTTGCTTTCTTTAATACAGCTTTTACCGCTTCAAGATTATTTCCTTTTTTTTCTTCCAAAACCATCCAGCCAAAGGCTTCAAACTTAGCTTTCAAATTTCCTAAATCCAATACATCGTGTATTGTTCCGTCAATTTGTTGACCGTTATAATCTACGGTTGATATTAAATTATCTATTTTATTCGCAGCCGCATATAGAACAGCTTCCCATATTTGCCCTTCTTGTAATTCACCATCACCGTGAAGCGAGTAGACCAATTTATTGTCATGGTTTAATTTTTTAGTCTGAGCTGCTCCAACCGCCACCGATAAACCTTGTCCTAAAGAACCACTGGCAATCCGGATTCCGGGTAAACGGTCATGAGGAGTAGGATGTCCTTGCAAACGCGTATTTAATCTTCGAAAAGTTTTTAATTCCGATACCGGAAAATACCCACTATGAGCCAACGTAGAATAGAAAACCGGTGAAATATGACCATTTGAAAGGAAAAACAAATCATCTCCTATACCGTCCATTGTAAATTTTTCCGGATGATGTTCTAACATATCTTGATAAAGAGCTACAAAAAATTCTACACAACCTAAAGATCCTCCCGGATGTCCGGATTGTACTTCATAAACCATTCTTACGATATCTCTTCTGATTTGTGTGCAAAGTTCTTTTTGTTGTTCCGCTCTCATTTTAATAAATTATTTAATGAATACCAAAAGTAAAGCATTTTGTTTAAATAATACCGATTATATTTGCAAATATTTTATAATTAACAATACTTTAATGAAAGCAGGAATCGTAGGATTGCCTAACATTGGAAAATCCACTCTTTTTAATTGTTTATCCAGTGCCAAAGCACAATCAGCCAATTATCCGTTTTGTACCATAGAACCCAATGTTGGGTCGGTTCAAGTACCTGATCCCAGAATTTATAAATTAGAAGAATTGGTAAAGCCCGAACGCGTTTTACCCGCTGTGGTTGAAATTGTTGATATTGCGGGCTTGGTTCGTGGTGCCAGTAAAGGGGAAGGTTTAGGTAATCAGTTTTTGGGAAACATACGCGAAACCCATGCAATTATTCATGTTTTAAGGTGCTTTGACAACGATAATATCACTCATGTAGATCATTCCATCGACCCTATTCGGGATAAAGAAACCATTGATATCGAATTGCAACTAAAAGATCTTGAAACAGTTGAAAAACGATTGGAAAAAGCAAAAAAAATGGCTAAAACCGGTGATAAAGAATCACTGAAAATAGCTGAAGTTACTGAAAAAATAGCAGATCATTTGAAAAAAGGTCTTAACGCACGAGGGCTAGAATTAACCGACTCTGAACAACCCGTTATGGATGAGATGCAATTATTGACGGCTAAACCCGTATTATACATTTGTAATGTCGATGAAGCTTCTGCCAAAACAGGAAATCATCATGTGGAAGCTGTAAAAAAAATGGTTCAAGGCGAAAATGCCGAAGTCTTAATGCTTGCCGTTGCCACTGAAGCCGATATTGCAGAATTAGAATCTCATGAAGAACGCCAAATGTTTTTGGAAGAATTGGGATTGGAAGAACCGGGTGTTAATCGCTTAATACGTTCTGTTTATAAACTTTTAAAGTTAAAAACCTATTTTACGGCAGGTGTAAAAGAAGTTCGTGCTTGGACGATCAAAGAAGGATTTACAACACCTCAGGCTGCCGGAGTAATCCATTCTGATTTTGAAAAAGGCTTTATTCGTGCAGAAGTTATTTCTTATAACGATTACGAGCATTACGGATCTGAAGCCAAAGTAAAAGAAGCCGGGAAACTCCGTGTTGAAGGAAAAGAATACGTCGTACAAGACGGCGATGTTATGCATTTCCGTTTTAATGTATAAATAAAATTTAATAGTTTCTATTTTTACTAAAAAACGAACATGGCAAGACCCAAAACAAAAGATGAACTTATTGATTTAAGTAACAAAAATTACAACCAATTAAATAAGTTTATTGAGTCTTTAAGTCTTGAAGAACAGGCAAGAGAATTTCCAAAAGGAACGATGAACAAAAATATCAGAGATGTATTGACTCATTTGCACCATTGGCATTTAATGATGATAAATTGGTATAAAATCGGAATGAGTGGAAGAAAACCTGAAATGCCTGCAAAAGGATATACTTGGAAAGATACACAAAAATTGAATAAAAAGATTTGGAATGATTATCAAAACGTGAATCTACATGAAGCTAAAAGCTTGTTGAATAATTCATTTGAAAAAATTCAAAAAATAATCCAAACCCATTCTAATGAAGAACTTTTTGAGAAAAAAAGATATAAGTGGACAGGCACTACATCTTTGGGATCTTATTTGATATCAGCAACATCAAGCCATTATGATTGGGCTTACAAGCTAATTAAAAAAGCAAAAAATAAAAGTAATGCCAACTTAAATTATTAATCAAATAATTGACAACATTTTTTTATTATAGGTGTGGGAAAATGTATGAGTTTGACCCTGCTGAAAGCCGTTAGTTTTTGTTTTTTTTGTAACGAAGTTGTAAAATACCTATGCAAAAAAAAAGGATTAACAGATTAAAAAACAGTATAAAATGTTCACCACCATAGTATATGAGTGCAGTCAATGTAGCAAAAGCAAGAATCTTAGGAATCAAAGGGAGTTTTGCGAGAACGAAAATACTGGCGATTGTCCATTTTAATAAAAAACAGGCAAGATAAACAAGCCCTAAAATGATTAAAATAATTCCGATATGACTCAATATTGAATACATGGCACAGTATGAATATTCGATACAATTAAAAGATCTGATGAGTGGTACGATGATGAAAATTGCACGTATTACCCAATACCTCTTTTTCCAAAATTAATGAAAATTATGAGAAATACAAAAAAGTGGAAATCACTAAACTGCATAGTGAAGATAGATTCAAAGAGACACCAGGGGATAGAGAACTCCCTGCATTGGGTTTTGGATGTTGCATTTGGAGAAGATAAAAGCAGAAAGCAGGATGGACATGTAGCTCAAAATTTCTCGATGATCAAAGATAGCCTTGAATTTATTAAAGAATGACCCGAAAAAGCGAAGTGTAAAAGGGAAGAGGTTAGACGTAGGATGGGACAACGATTATCTACTCAAAATACTCAGAAATTAGATGCGTTTGCCCTGATTCAATGTCTCTTGCAGTTGAAAAGTTAAATTTATTTTTCAAGGTTTTATTTTCTTGTATTTGTACATTTCCTAACCTTAGAACTATCAACTTTTATATCAAAACCAAAAATACTTTTGGGTATAAAAATGGGCTTATCATAACATCGGGGAGTTCCATAAAAATCTATTTTAACAGTATTGTCAATTAATTCCACATTGGCAATATTATGTGCTTGGCAAATTGTATCAACTGTTTTACTTTCTTTAACAACAATATAATCTGGAAAATCTTGGTCTAAAACACCAACTATTTCTTTCCAGACAATAATTGTATTGTTTTTCTTTATGTTTTTTATTGTTTTTTCGCTTGTAAATTTTGGGACGGGAAGGAAAAAATACAGATACACAATAATAAGAATTATTAAAAATGATATAGACAATAGCATCGTTTTTATTTTCTTCTTTTTGTTATGTATAATCATTGATATAAAACTTTTAAATTATTCTCAATTTTTGATTATTCTACTTAGTTCTTCTGTAATATTTTTTCGATGGAATTGATTTATATTTTTAGAATGAATTGTTAAATTATTTGTTTTAAATTGTTGATATAAGTAAAGAATATAAGCCTCTAATGCATCTTCATCATCAAACAAAAAGTATTTTCCGGTTTGGGTTTGGTTTAAAATTTTTTCAATTTGGCTTTCCTTTGGTCCAAAAGCAATAATAGGGCGTTTTGAACTTATATACTCAAATAATTTTCCGGGAATGTTTCCTTTTTTATCATCCTGATTAGCTGTAACTAATAAAAGAATTTGTGAACGTTGTTGTTCAATTAGAGCTTCTTTATGAGAAAGATAGCCTTTAAAGTCCAAATTCTTTTCCAAACGATGGGTATGAATATCTTTTAAAATAGAATCATCAAATTTTCCAATCAATTTAATCGATAAATCATATGCAAAAGTCTTGTTCTCAGAAGAAAGTTTGTTTAATACTTTCCAAAGAATTTGAGGATTTCGTTCTTTGAACATCGCACCTATATAGGCAATGGAAAAACGAGAATCCAAAGAATGAAAAAGTGAGCTTTCAAGAGTATCAAATCCATTGGTTAAACAGTAAACTGGTTTTGAAGTTTTATTTTGATAAAGTAATTGATAATCAGACGTAACCGAGATAATAAAATCAGCAGTATTAAGCACTCTTTGCTCTAATCTTTTGTGTTTACGATTAGCCCATCGGGTTAGTTTTAAAGATGGGTAATAATAAACATTTGTCCAAGGATCACGAAAATCAGCAATCCATTTTAAATGAGGGAATTGATTTTTTAATCTCAATCCGATTAAATGCATGGAGTGGGGTGGACCTGTCGTAATAAATGTATCGATTTGTTCTTGTTGGATATAACTTTTTAAAAACCGAACCGAAGGTTTGATCCAAAATTTACGAGCATCGGGAATAAAAAAATTACCCCGAATAAATAAGCTCAATTTGGTTTTCCAGTTTTGCTTAGAATGATGATCGTAAAATCCGGCATTATAATCTTGATTTTTCTTGGAGAAACGATTTGCCAAATTATATGGTTCCCAAATGGGCTGCTTGATTACAGTTAAATCTTTAGGAATTTCTTGTTCCATACTTGAATCCAAAATAGGATAAGTAGGATTTTCAGGTGTATAGATAATAGGTTCTATATCAAAACAAGGCAAATATTTAGCAAATTTCACCCAACGTTGCACGCCTGACCCTCCTGCCGGAGACCAATAATATGTAACAATGAGAACCTTTTTTTTCATTAAATTTTCTTCTTATTCTCAGCAATGAAAACAACGGCTATTAATAGAATAAATATTATATAGAAAATAATCGAAATCCATTTCCCGGTTTGAATAACGGAAGGCTCAAATTTAAACTCTATGAGATGTTTTCCTGCAGGAATTTCTAAAGCTCTAAGCAAATAATCGGCACGGATATGGTCTGTTTTTTCTCCATCAATATAAGCCTGCCAACCGGGATATTCTATATCTGAAAAAATAGCTAACTGAGGTTTATCGGATTTAAAATTATAGGTTAAGTGATTGGAGGTGTATTTTTTTAGATGAATGGAATCACCTAAGCTCTTGTTATATCGTTTTGTTGTGATAAATTGTTCATCTTTTTCATTGATAACAGCCTGCGTTTTGGTATTGAGTTTTTCCAAAGTCTCTAATTCTTCATCGGCATTATGAGCTATGAGAACATCATTAACCAGCCAGGCATTCCCGTTAGCATCTGTATTTTTATTAATCTGAATTAAATTTTCCAAAGAAGTGGCTTCAGGATTTTGCTGAAGAATATATTGGGTGTTTAACATATTCAAAACCTGAGCATTCCCTTTAGAAAGATAATGATCAAAAAGATCTTGGTAACGACGAATTTTAACAGCATGATAGCCTCCTATAGAATTATGAAAATACGACGTATGCGTTTCATTCATCGGACTCAAAAGTAAATTTAAAACGCGGTAACGTGTTGTATCTTTTTTCTTTAATTCATCGAGAGATTGATTAATGGCAATATTTTCCATTTGGCGTCCGGTAATGGTTGTTAACATTGGATTTTTTTGTACATCATGATATATTTTTTCGGTAAAACGAGTAGGATAAGGATGATCTACATAATATGCATCAACAAAATGGTCGTCATTCAAATAATCTTGATTGGTAATCCATAAATCAAAAAGTCCGATAGCTAAAATACTCAAGGTTAAAACTGTTTTTTTTGCAGGAATGTATATTTTTTTATTTTGTAATAAAAATAAAGCTATTGAGGTAATTAAAATATAGAATAAAGCTTTGATGACATCATTTTTAATTAAAGTATAACGTTGGTTTTTTAGTTCAGAAATGATATTTTGAGGTAGAGAAGAAGCATTTTCTTGAATACTGATTAAATCAAATATATTTTTACCGAAAACAAAAATTATAATTAAAAAGAGAATAAAAGAACCGGTTATAAAATAGAGTTTTTTCACATTATTTTTTGAAGGATGTTGTATAAACTCCCAAACAGTCATTGCTACTAAAATCGGCATGCAAAATTCTGAAATAACCAATACGGAAGTAATGGCTCTGAATTTTGAATACATAGGAAAATAATCAATCATCCAATTGGTTAAAGTAGAAAAATTATGTCCCCAAGACAATAGAATACTAAAAATAGAGGCAATCAATAACCACCATTTGTATTTGTTATGAACTGTAAAAAGTCCTAAAACAAATAAAAAAATGACGACGGCACCTTGGTAAGCAGGTCCTGAGGTAAAGGGTTGGTCACCCCAATAAGAACTTGTTACAGGTTCTCCTTGATAATCAATTGTTTTAGAAGAACTTCCGCCGTATAAATTAGGTAGAAACACGTTTAATGTTTCTCCTATTCCGTAACTCCAAGCGGTTATTTCATTTTTGTTCATTCCTGATTGAGTGGCATCTTGTTCTTTATTTTTTACTAATTCCGAAGCTCCCCTCGTAGAATACTGAGAATATTCGTAAGTGGTCAAAATGCGGTTGGCATTGATTCCCAAACCTATAAAAAGAGCAAAAACAGCTAATAATGAAGTCGTGATAAAATCAGCTAAGGTTTTATTTTTTAGGGCATAGAAAAATTCTACCAAACCGTAAATGATTAACATCATCCCCATGTAGTAAGTCATTTGCAAATGATTGGCTTTAATCTGCAGAGCCATAAATAAAATGGTCAGAATGGTTCCTGAGAGAAATTTTTTACGGTAGATTAAAAGAATCCCCGCAATAGTTCCCGGAAAATAGGCTAAAGTGTGTAGTTTAGCATTATGTCCGGCTGCGATGATAATAAAAAAATAAGTAGAAAAAGCAAAGAAAACGGCTCCTAAAGCAGCTGTTTTCCAGTCCATAGCTAAGGCTTTTAATAAAATAAAAAAACCTAATAACATGATAAAAATATAACCGGCAGGACGGGGTAAAAAGTTTAATCCTTTATCGACATAACTAATAAAATCATAATCATAGTGAGCCCCAAATTGATATGTAGGCATTCCTCCGAACATAGAATTAATCCAATAAGGTTCTTCACCTGTTTCAGCTCGAAAGTTTTTTAATTCTTGTGCTCCGCCTGCAAAATGAACGATATCAGGCTGTAACACTTTTTTGTCTTGTAAAAGAGGTGCAAAATAGAGTAGAGGTAAAAGGATAAATCCTATGATACAAAGTACTGAAAAAAGGTTATTCTTTATATTCATGTTTTTTTATTTCTTCAAATTCAACGTCTTCGGCATCAACCTGTATCTTGTTTTGATTTTTTTTTGTTTGATATACCGTAGTTTCTCCAACTTTTGAATGCGAACGATTCTGTTTTTGTTTTAATCGAGAATTTTTAGATTGGGTAAACATATAAAATATGATTCCTATAACTAAAAATATCAGAAAATATTTCATGAGCGTTTATTCTAATTGATTTTCAAAGATATTTTAAAATTATCAAATAAAAAATTGAAGCTACGTTTTTGTTATGTTCGATGTATGAATAAGAGCTGTTCTTTTAAATTTCTAATTTAATTTTTTCACCGTAAAATTTAGCTTTTGTTTTTAATAAATACAAGTCTAAAACAGCTTTTACACGGGCAGGATATTCTCGTAACTGCGTCTTAAAACCATAACGTTGTGTTACTTTTTGAGCATTGAAAGCAATGGCTTGATGACTGTAATAATTAGAGATAAATAAAGCACGCTTATTATGAAAAGGCTGAGAAATAATTGTATAATGATCTTGACCAAAAACCTCTTTAGCACGCAATATCGAGTCTAAAGTTCTAAGACCGGCATAGTCTTCTTGGATTTTATCGGAAGGTACTCCCTTTTCAATCAAAGATTGTTTCATTTGTTTAGGTTCGTTGTAATTTTTTTTTGAATTATCTCCGCTAACAATAATAAAATCGATCTTCTTGGCATGAAATAATTCTGCAGCGGCATCAATGCGGTATTGATAATAAAGATTAATGTAACCGTTTGTAAGATATTTAGAAGTTCCTAAAATAATACCAACTTTATTATGAGGAATTGTTTCAATGGTATTATAGATTTGAGTTTCTGTAGATTTTTCTACCCAAAAATTACTTAGAAAAATAATTAATAAAGCAAATAAAATTCCTAAAAAACATACTTTTATCAATGATTTTAAGAATTTAGTTTTGATTTTTTTTAAGGGATTAAATTTCCTCATCTTTTGCTCGGTCTATAAAGGGTTTAGGAAGTGTTTTTTTTGCTTTAGCACCTAATTTTTTAATTTTTTCAACACTGGTAATCAAGTTTCCGCGTCCTTCAACCAACTTATTCATTGCAGCACTGTAATCCTTTTTAGCTTCATCCATCTTTTTCCCTACTTTGGTTAAATCCGTAACAAATCCCTCAAATTTATCATACAAAGCACCTGCCTGACGGGCAATTTCAATAGCATTGCGTTGTTGTTTTTCATTATTCCACATTGTATCGATTGTGCGGAGTGTAGCCAAAAGTGTTGAAGGTGTTACGATGACAATATTTTTTTCAAAAGCCTTGTTATATAATTGATTATCAAAATTCAAAGCAAGAGCAAAAGCAGGTTCGATAGGAATAAAAAGTAACACAAAATCAGGTGATTCAATTTGATATAAATCTTCATATTTTTTTGCACTTAATTGTTCTACGTGGCGATTTAATGAGTTAATATGCTCTTTTAGAAATTGTTCCTTTACGTTTTCATCTTCTTCATTTATGTATTTTTCATAGGCGGTTAGAGAAACTTTGGAATCAACAATGATTTTTTTATGATCCGGAAGATTGATAACTACATCAGGCATAAAACGGTTACCTTCATCATCGGTAAAACTTTTTTGAATTTCATATTCACGTCCTTTTTCCAACCCTGATTTTTCTAAAACACGTTCTAAAACCAGCTCTCCCCAATTTCCTTGCGTTTTATTGTCTCCTTTTAAGGCTTTAGTCAAATTTAGAGCCTCTTTGCTCATTTGTTCGTTTAGAGCTTTTAAGTTAAAAATTTGTTCGCGTAGCTGAGAATTTCGTTCGATACTTTCTTTGTTGGTATCTTCCACTTTTTTTTCAAAATGTTGGATTTTTTCTTGTAAAGGATCTAACAACGATTTGATATTCAATTTGTTTTGTTCTGTAAATTTGGTTGATTTTTCTTCCAGAATTTTATTGGCTATAATTTCAAAATCACGTCTATTCTCTTCCTGAAGTTTTTGATATTCTTTGGTTTGAGTTAATAATTTTTCTTCCAAATGATTGATGACGGCTTCTTTTTGGGTTAGTTGAATGTTTAATTTATTTTTATCTTCTTGAAGTTGAGATTTTTCCAGTTGAATTTTTTCTATTTGTAGACCTGATTCTTTTTTAGTTGTAATAATTTGATTTTCAAGTAATTCATTATGTGTTTCAATAAGTTCGTTAGAGTGGCTTAGTTTTTGATTATCAGTATATAAAGTATTTATTTTCTTATTGGATTGATTTTGGCTAAACAATTTTCCAACGAGAAGACCTACAAAAAGGCTCGTTAAAATTGAAATGATAATAATGATGTAATGCTCCATAAATTTTTGATAATTTCGAGAAGATAAATTTAAGAAGAAACTATTTAATAAATTAAAAAAATAAAAAAGAATGTTTCCGGAAATTGCAATAGGACTTTTGGTAGGGATAGGATTAGCTTCTGCAGTAGGCTTTCGTGTTTTTGTTCCGCTGTTTATGATAAGTATATTTTCTTATTTAGGATGGATACCTTTTGAATTGGGTGATAACTGGTCTTGGTTGGGAAGTATGACAGCCGTTATTGCTTTTGGAATAGCCACTGTAGTAGAAATTTTCGGTTATTATATTCCCTGGGTAGACAATATTTTAGATACCATTACGGCTCCAGCCGCTGCCATAGCAGGAACGATGATGATGGCTATCCAATTAGACACACTGGATTCTGAATTTTTAAAATGGTCGTTGGCGATTATTGCAGGTGGAGGAACAGCAACAATGGTAAGTGGAGCAACCTCAGGTTCAAGAATGGTTTCTTCTTCTACGACAGGCGGTGTTGCAAACCCGTTTATCGCTACAACAGAAGTAGGAACAGCAAGTGTATTGGGGCTAACATCATTACTTTCTTTAAGCTATCCGATATTAATTTTTTTACTTATCTTTTTTTTATTGATAATAGGGTACGTTATTTATAAAGTTTACCAAGGATTCGGTTGGGTACGTGAAAAGTTTTTAAAAGAATATTGAATACTTCATGCAGAGCTCATTATTTTTGTAAAAAACGAAAAACAGACATAATTTATGAAAGCATATATTTTTCCGGGGCAAGGAGCTCAATTTTCAGGAATGGGAAAAGATTTATACAACCAATATCCGCAAGCAAAAGAATTATTTGAAAAAGCAAACGATATTTTAGGCTTTGATATCATGAAAGTTATGTTTGAAGGATCTGCAGAAGATTTAAAAGAAACCCGAGTAACGCAACCCGCCATATATATTCATTCTGTAATTAAAGCTAAAGTTTTAGAAATCAAACCTGATTTGGTTGCAGGACATTCTCTGGGAGAGTTTTCAGCATTGGGGGCAATAGGTGTGTTTACTTTTGAAGATGGACTAAAATTAGTAACCCAAAGAGCTTTGGCGATGCAAAAGGCAACCGAGCAAAGCGAAGGAACGATGGCTGCCGTTTTAGGTTTGGAAGATAATGTGGTAGAAAAAGTATGTGAATCCATTGAAAATGTAGTCCCGGCTAATTATAATTGCCCTGGACAATTGGTTATTTCAGGATCGGTAAAAGGAATTTATGAAGCGTGTGCTATTTTAAAAGAAAAAGGAGCAAAACGGGCTTTGGTTTTACCTGTGGGTGGTGCTTTTCATTCTCCTTTGATGCAACCTGCTCGTGAGGAATTGGCTCAAGCTATGGAAAACACAGTATTTCAAAATGCTTTGTGTCCTGTATATCAAAATGTTTCGACTACGGCAATTACTTCTTCTGAAGAAATCAAAAAAAATCTGATTGCACAATTAACAGCACCGGTAAAATGGACTCAGTCAGTTCAAAATATGATGAATGATGGTGCAGATGAATTTTTAGAAGTAGGTCCCGGAAAAGTGCTACAAGGTTTAGTAAAAAAGATTAGCAGTAAAGTAGAAGCAAAATCTGCTGAATAATATTTGTTTGTAAAATGAGCAAATAATAGAGGCTGTCAAAAAAATGTTGCACAAGAAATAATTCAAAATGCTAAAAAATCAGAACAGGGATTAAAATCATTACCAACTAACCCTAAACCTAATAAAGATGAATAAAAAAATATTGATAGCTATAATGTTTTGTTTTCATACCGTTACATATTCTCAGAAAAGAGAAAGAGATTAATTAAAAAAACTATAGAATACTATTTTTATCAAGCTAAATTAGATATGTTTGAAAATAAAATGGCCTATGATAAAACAAATAAGATAAATAGATGTAATTGTAATCTTCCCCAAAAACAGTAACGGTTAAAACTAGAGTTACTAAGTTTGGGAAGATTACAAGGACAGGAAGATGAACCTAATAGATGTGGTTTTGGTTGTCGTTATAATCAGAGTGATTACCAGCAATCGTTAAATCAATCTTTCTATTTTATCAGAGGTAATGGTGTGAGCGTTGAAGGAGGACCTAATAATGGAGGTGTTCAAAACCTAATCCATAGCGTAACAGATACCGGACAATTTAATTACCCGGGGAATTTTAGATTTAATGTAGATACTACACAGGAAACAGGGAATTAGTTATGAGAAAGAGATTATTTTTACTTTTATTACTTAATGTCCTTCAAGGATGTATATTCCAGGATTATCGTTCTTATACACTCATAAACCAATATGGGAGAATGCAATTAAAACCCGGCTACATAGAGTTAAAAAATTCGTTTAACAATACAAAAATAGAATTAATTGATAAGAACGCTATTTATTATTATCATCGAGAAAATACGAATATTGATATGGAATTTAATAAAATGATTCGTTTTTTTGAAAAAGGTCAGTATGCTTATTTTTCTCAGAGCGAAAAACCTATTGTTCATCTATCATATGAGAGTATAGATTATAATAATTTAGAAAAAGCATCTTATGCAGGTTATTATAACATAAAAGATAGTATTATAGTTCTTGAAAAACCTAATCACCTTTTCAGGCGTTCGGGAAAAAGAAATTTAGACAAATACAAAGTATTGCTTAACGGAGATTTAGAAAGCATTACTAAGCAAGCATCTGATTATGGAGCTGTTTATAAGAAAATACCTTTATCCGAAAAAAGTTTAATAGAGGTTGTTCCTGATTGGTAATGTTTATTCAATCAAAATCAAAATCTAAAATCGCTGAAAAGGGTGTTTTTTAGTTAGTACTTTGTGGGTAGCAGTTTTTTACTTACAATCCCATTGCGTTTCTTTATTTTTCCATTGAATCCAATACTCTTGTAATCCCTCAGGTGTTTTTTTAAGATTGCTAATGTCTAACGCATGTTCTTTCATCGTTACATCTCTAAGTTCATTTTTTCTTTTGTCTAATGCGGGCTCATGGTTCCAACCTCCAACATGATCGAATGAAGTATAGGCTTCACATTTTGAATTAACAGAAGTAAAGGGAATAAAAAGTGTGTAAACAACATTTCCGCTTCCCATTCCTTGAGTTGTCATTTTTATTGAAGAAAAATCCACTTTTTTATAATTCTTTTCACGATAGAATTCCTTTAATTTATCTCCTACGACATTACTCATTTTATTTGAAAATTGATGTGCAACGTCATCACCATTAATAAATTCGGGTCCCGTATATGTGCCTCTACAACTCTTTTCAGTACATTCTATCCCATTTTCTTCTTGAAAGTCTGTTTCAATCTTTTTATTTTTATAAATTTTACAGCTTATTTGGAATATACAAAAAAGACATATGTAAAGGAATAGCTTCATGTGGCGTGTTATTAAAATACTCATTTCACAGTTTTATATTTTTACGTACTAATTTACACATTTCTTTTAATTGAGAAGTATTAAATCCTCTTGATTTTATATATTTGATTTCTTCTAAATTTAATTTAGCCGTTTTGCTATCTTTTTCAATATAAGTTAGATAGATTAAAAAAAAATAATCAAAATTTTGATACAAATAAAATTTCTCTAAATTTGCAGAATTGATTTTAAAAAATCTAATTTTTTTAACTTTAAATTAAATGACAATGAAATTATTTTCTATGGTAGCCCTTACGTTTTTAGGTCTATTTATGAGTGCACAACAGGTTAAATCAGGCACAACAGTTGCTTCTGTAGCAGAGAAGTACATTAAGGCTATTGGGGGTAGAGATGCTGTTAGTAAAGTCAATTCCATCACAATTAAAGCCACAACTGAAGTAGAAGGAATGAACATAGATATGAAGATTATCCAAGCCAAAGGAGGAAAAAAAGTCTTAGACATGCAACTATTTGGAATGTCCATACAAAAAATTGTTTTTGATGGTCAGAATGGTTATATGGAAGCCGAAGGAGAAAAATCTCCTTTACCAAGTGATATGAAAGAAGACTTAATAAGTAATAAGGGACTTTTTCCTGAACTTAATTTTGCTAAATCTTCTGCTTATCGTTTAGAGGGTATCAAAAAATACAATGGTGAAAATTCGTATGTGATTAGTGATGAAAACAACGCATACTATTATAGTGTTAAAACAGGATTAAAAGCAGGAGAAAAAGATAAAAAAGGAGAAACACTTTTTAGTGATTACAGGTCTGTTTCAGGAATAAAAATCCCATTTAAAAGGATTCAAAAAAATGAATCAGATGTAGAAATAAAAATCCAATCGATTGAAATTAATCAGGCAAAAGATTCTGATTTTAAGTAAAATTAAAGTACCTATTATAAAAAAAACAGCAACTTTAGTTGCTGTTTTTTTGTTGCATAATTTTTTCCTATTTGACATAAAAGAAAATTATTAGTGACTTTAATTTTTTAATTTTTAAAATAAGAACTTTGTTTTACGCTATAAATAACTCCTATTATTAAACCAATTAATCCTCCCAAGTAACTGAAATTATGCATTGAACCAACCATTATAAAATTATCATAATCTATTAAGTTTTCAGGCAAATCCCAATTTGGTCGGTTTTCAGTCAAAAATAGTTTTCCGTATCCAAGTCCGATAAATCCCGTTAATAATGCCACTCCTGTGGTCAAAAGAAACGCTTTCATTGTAATGACAAACATCTCCTTTCCGTTCTTATGAATTAGTCCAATAAGTCCGAGAATTATTCCGATAATCATTCCAACCCACCAAGTTGCTAAAATCCCAATAAAACTTGCTCCAAATCTCGGGCTTTCAAGTCTTATTTCAGGGTTTGTTTCTATCCCAATATTTCTTCCTAATCCCCAATTTTCAAGTCCAAATTGAATAAATTTGAATTTTGAATAATATTCATTAGAAATGGTGTATGTGATTTGATCATGTATTATTCCGTAAATTCCACCTAAAATCGGTGCAATAATTAAAATCAACATTAAGACCATAAATTTTTTCATAAAAGAAGTCTGAACAAATCAGATTGTTTTATTGATTAGCCGGAGGCGTTATGGGTTGTTCCTGCTGAACAGGTGTGGTGATGGTTTTTGTGGTTTCTTTATCACTCATGATAAAATTAGCGGTCAATGTTAAACCTGCAATGATAATAGCCAAAGTCCAAGTAGCTCTGGTTAAAAAGTCGTTGGTACGTTGTACACCAAACATTTGAGAACCTCCACCCGATCCTCCGAAAGAAGATGACAGACCTCCTCCTTTAGGATTTTGAACCATAATAACCAATATGGTAGCTACACACGCCAATCCTATTAATATAATTAAAATTGTTCCGCTCATAATGATTGTTTTTTATCCAATTCTCTAATCGTATTGATTTGGTTAGCAAAGAAACTACTTTTTTCCGGATATTTCAAACTTAATATTTTAAAAGCTTGAATAGCCTTATCATATTTCTTTTGTTCAACATAAATCTTTGCTAAAGTTTCCGTCATCAGGTTTTGATTTTCAGTAATACTATTAACCGCTATATCAATATTCTTCTGACGGTCTTTTATTGGAGAGAGTTTAGGGTTTAGTTTGATAAACTCATCAATTGCAAAAAACTTATCTTTTTGTTGATGGATTGAAGATGACGATAGCTTTAACCAATCTGAAAAAGAATGAAGTTCATTCTTGTTAAATTCAACAGGATTTTCTACTTTCTTGGATTTATCTGTTTCTTCTATGGTTTTTAAAATTTCTTTTGAATCTTCTTTTTCAACTTCGTCCAAAATCTCTTTATGTGTTATGTAATCAAACAATAAAGTCCGATCGGTAGAATACGAGGCTACTCTTTTTAAAGATTCGTTATATCGCCCTGCATTATGTTTTTTGATTCCTCGCAATGAAAGAAGTCTTGCTGTTTGAAAATACGGATATTTTTCAATCAGTTCATTAATAAAACGTGTTTCCTTTTGAGTTAATTCAAAAGGATGATCCATAATTTTATGAAATTCTTCCTTTGTCATTTTACCAATCTGTGACTATGGCGTTATATATTTGATCAATAATTCGTTCTGTAATATCAGGCACAATGCTTCCTTCAACTTGCGTTAATGTTTGGTTTCCCGGATAGTCTTCATAATCTTGAAACGTTTTGGAAAAACTTTTGGTATCATCCAAATTATTTACATAATTTACTTTAATTCCGATGGTCAAGCGGTTTTGCTGTGCCTGCTCATCTGAGGTTACCGTAGAATAACTTTCCGTGTAATTAGTAATTTCTCCAGAGATTAAAATATCGCCATTGTTTTTAACGACATCAAGCGGTGTTCTTTGTTGAAATCGATCCCGTAAATCATTTGTAAAATTCTGGCTTAATGTTACGTTTTGCAATGGTGCATAATTAGGGAAAAGATCAATCTGAACTGTTTTAATAGAAGGATCTAAAGATGATCCATTCAAAGAATAACAACTCGATACAAATGCAAAACATACAATACAAAGTACAATACATACATATTTTTGAGTTTTTTTATAACACTTAATCATTGAATCTAAATATTCCATTTTCTTAAATTCCAAATTGTTTTATCTTACGGTAAAGCGTACGCTCAGAAATGCCTAATTCTCGTGCAGCATCTTTACGCCTGCCATTATTTTTTTGCAATGCCTTCTTTATTAATTCTTCTTCTTTTTCCTGTAAAGATAAAGATTCTTCTGAAAGTTGTGCTTCTTCATAATCAAAATTATTTACATTATATGAAGAGGTTGTTGTATGTTGAACATGAGGTTCTACCTCATAAAAATCGTTTGGAGAAGACTCTTTACTTGAATGATCTTGAAAGACACGCTTGATTAATTGTTCGTTTTTTTCATTAATATCAAATTTATCACGATTCTGCATTAAATCGAGTGTTAAAGATTTTAAATCATTCAAATCTTTTTTCATATCAAACAAAACTTTGTACAACAATTCACGTTCATTACTAAAATCTTCTTTTGATTGAGAAGTATTTTGGGCGTTTTTACTCAAAATCGGAAGATTATTCCCTTCATAAGGCAAATATTCATGTATTTTTTCTAAAGAAATGGTTCGGTTTTCTTCAACTACAGAAATTTGTTCTACAAAATTTCGAAGCTGGCGTATATTTCCCGGCCATCGGAAATTCTCCAAATAGCGTGTTGCCTCCGAATCAAGCTGAATGGGTGGCATTTTGTATTTATCGGCAAAATCTGAAGCAAATTTTCTGAATAATAAAGAAATATCTTGTTTTCGTTCGCGTAAGGGAGGTAAATCGATTTGTACGGTGTTTAAACGATAATACAAATCTTCTCTAAATTTACCTTTTTGAACTGCATTAAGCACATTAACATTGGTTGCGGCAACCACCCGTACATTTGTTTTTTGTGGTTGTGATGACCCCACTTTTATAAATTCTCCGATTTCTAAAACACGTAACAAACGTACTTGTGTCGAAAGAGGTAACTCGCCCACTTCGTCCAAGAAAATGGTTCCACCGTCAGCTACTTCAAAATAACCTTTTCGGGTTTTGTCAGCTCCGGTAAAAGCTCCTTTTTCATGCCCAAATAATTCTGAATCGATGGTTCCCTCAGGAATTGCTCCACAGTTTACTGCTATGTATTGATTATGCTTTCTGTTGGATAGAGAATGAATAATTTTAGGGATAAACTCTTTCCCGACACCACTTTCACCGATAACCAAAACGGAAATATCCGTAGGGGCTATTTGTACGGCTTTTTGTAAAGCTCGGTTAAGTCCGGAGTCATTTCCGATAATACTAAAGCGTTGTTTTATAGGTTGTAGATTTTGCATTTTTAGTTTTCTTCTTTATTTTGAAATAATATTTCCATAGTTAAACTTTTTCTCCGATTAACGTAGCACTGGTACAGCGTGTAATTTTCACTTGAACAAAATCACCTACCGTTTCATTTCCTGTTTTTGGAAAAACTACCATCGCATTTTGAGAATTTCGTCCAGCCCATTCTTTCTTACTTTTTTTTGATTCTTTTTCGATTAAAACTTCAACCATTTTTCCTGTAAATTTTTCCAAACGTTCTTTGGAATGTTGCCCTTGCAGTAAAATAACTTCGTTCAACCGTCTTTTTTTTACCTCATCAGGAACATTGTCTTCCATTTTTTTATGTGCAGGAGTACCCGGTCGATCTGAATAGGCAAACATATAACCAAAGTTGTAACGAACGTATTTCATTAAACTTAGCGTATCTTGATGATCTTTTTCATTTTCATCACAAAAACCAACAATGATATCGTGTGAGATAGCACAATCAGGCAGAATTTCACGAATGTTATCGATCAGCTTAATATATTCTTCACGAGTATGCAAGCGATTCATTTTTTTTAACATATGATTACTTCCGGATTGAACAGGCAGGTGAATGTATTTGCAAATATTATCATGTTTTACCATAATATGTAAAACTTCTGTATCCATATCTTGTGGATTTGAAGTAGAAAAACGAATACGCATATTAGGTACAGAAATAGCAACCATATCCATAAGTTTAGCAAAATTAATTGCAGTAGCTTTTTGTATTTCAGCAGCTCTTGAAAAATCTTTCTTTAAACCTCCTCCATACCAAAGGTATGAATCCACGTTTTGTCCTAATAAGGTTACTTCCTTATAGCCTTTGTTCCACAAATCCTGACATTCTTTTACGATGGAATACGGATCACGTGAGCGTTCTCGACCGCGTGTAAAAGGGACCACACAAAAGGTACACATATTATCGCACCCCCGTGTAATAGAAACAAAGGCCGTTACGCCGTTTCCTCCTAATCGAACTGGGCTAATGTCAGCATAGGTTTCATCTTTGGAGAGTATAACATTGATGGCATCACGACCGTCTTCTACTTCTGATAAAAGATTGGGCAAATCACGATAAGCATCAGGACCCACAACCAAATCTACGATTTTTTCTTCTTCTAAAAATTTTGTTTTTAAACGTTCTGCCATGCATCCTAAAACACCCACTTTCATAGATGGATTATGTGTTTTTACCTGATTGTATTGTGTTAATCGTTTACGAACTGTTTGTTCGGCTTTTTCACGTATGGAACATGTATTAACCAAAATCAAATCAGCTTCTTGCAAATTTTGAGTTGTATTGTACCCGTTTTCAGAAAGAATCGATGCTACAATTTCGGAATCTGAAAAATTCATTTGGCAACCGTAACTTTCAATATATAGTTTTTTGGTGTTTTGCTTTTTTGGCTCGATTGTTAAAGATTCTCCTTGTTTTGCTTCGTCTATAATTTTATTTTGAGTAAATGTGTCCATTATAATTTCTTAATTGAAATGCAAAGATAAAAAATATTACTGACACGTTGGCAGACTGTTATTCATGGATTTAGTGTTTGTTTTGATACATTTTAAATTGTACTTTTGCGAAAAGTTTCATTTAATGAAAGAACGAATACTCCAAAAAATTGAATCTCATAAAGAGCTACTATTTGAAACCATTATCAAAGATTCGTTTGAACTTTTTAAAAAAGTTTTTGCTTATGGAATATTAAAAGTAGTGATGGAAGGTGCTCTCATTTATGGTTTTCAATTTATTTTCATGCTTCCATCTTTTGCTTTATTAGGACTGGGAGAAAACGAAAATTTTGATATAACAGCAGGAATTTTGATGGTGTTGATGTATTTTGCAGGAATTTTTTTATACATTTTTGTTTTATTTTTTTTAAATGTTGGTTTTTACCGAGTTTGTTTTCAACAAGAATTTGGTTTAAACATTAACATAGATGTATTTTTTTATGCTTTAAGAAAAAAATATTGGGTTAAAACTCTTGTCTTATCTTTATTAACTTCTTTATCGCTAATAGTAGCATTTTTATTTCTTGTGCTACCTGTTTTTTACATGATGATCCCTATAAGTTTTGTAGCCGTTGTTTATGCTTTTAATATTGATTTATCTATACGGGATATTTTTAGTATTGCTTTTAAATTGGGAAATAAATATTGGTTGGTTCTCTTTTTAAGTAGTATTGTTGCTGTCTTTATGTCAATGTTGGGGATTTTTGCTTGTTTTATAGGAATTATGGCTACACAATCATTTATTTACATGCCTTTTTATACAGCATACAGCAAAGTGGTTGGTTTTGATTCAGAAATAGCAAGTGAAATTGATATGATAGGAAAAAATTAAATAAATTTAAAATATGTTTCAAGAAAAAATAAACAACGTAATTAGCGAGGGTTATAGTTTAAACCTTTCGGAAATTGTAAGCAATGCTTATAATATAGTCGTTAAAAAATTATTGCTAAAGTCAATATTGTTTATGTTACTATATTTAGCTATAAGCATAACGGTTCAATATATATCGTATTGGATAGCAGGAGTAGATATACAGGAAGTATTCAGCACTTATTTAGAATTAGCATCTTCAGGTAATATCGAAAGATTACCAGCATATATTACTTCTATAGAAAGTGAACTAAATACTGCAAGTATGATTTCAACTGTATTTTCATTATTAGTTATACCTTTAACCATAGGGTATGTTGAAATGGTTAAAAATGCTGATTTAGGGTTAAATCATTCTTTTTCTGATCTATTTAAACCTTATAAATCATCAAAACTTTTAGGCTTAATTATGATTTATATAACCATTATAATTTTGTCTGTTGTAGGAATTATGTTATGTGTTCTACCCGGATTTTATATCATGACGGCTTTAAGTTTAGCTCCTATGATATATTGGTTTAACGACCAAGTATCTTTTGGAGAATCATTAACGGGAAGTTTAAAAGTCGTTAATAAAAACTTTTTCAATGTATTTTTCACTCTTATTATACTTTCTTTAATTTCAGTTGTAGGAATGCTTATGTGTTATATAGGAATATTTGTTACAGTTCCTATCACTTATGCAGGATTCTACTTTATGTACAAACAAATTTTCATGAAAAAAGAACATTATGATGAAATTGAAGAAATAGGCGGTGTTTCATAAGTAAAACCAATCATAACTATAAAATGACTGTCATTCGGCAGTCATTTTTTTAGAGTTAAATAAAACAAAGTTAAAAATTCAAGATAATATTATATTTTTGCACAAAATATAAAACGATATGCCAAAGAACTTAGTCATCGTAGAGTCTCCTGCAAAAGCAAAAACCATACAAGGCTATTTAGGAAAAGATTTTCAAGTAGAATCAAGTTTTGGACATGTTTCCGACCTTGTTAAAAAAGGAATGGGAATCGATATTGAAAACAATTTTAAACCTCTATACGAAGTTTCATCGGATAAAAAAGAAATTGTAAAAAAACTCAAAAAATTAGCTGAAAAAGCTGAAACAATTTGGTTGGCTTCTGATGAAGACCGCGAAGGAGAAGCTATCGCTTGGCATCTCAAAAATGAATTAAAACTTCCTGATGAAAAAATAAAACGCATTGTTTTTCACGAAATCACTAAAAATGCCATTCTAAGAGCTGTTGAAAATCCACGATCCATTGATTACAACTTGGTAAATGCTCAACAGGCAAGACGTGTATTAGACCGTTTGGTAGGTTTTGAATTATCTCCCGTTCTTTGGCGAAAAGTAAAAGGAGGTCTTTCAGCAGGTCGTGTCCAATCAGTTTCAGTCCGCCTAATCGTGGAAAGAGAAAAAGAAATCAGAGCTTTTGTTCCGGATGAATCATACCGTGTAACTGCTGAATTTAAAACCGTAGAAGGAAAGATCTTTAAAGCAGAACTTCGCAATCGTTTTAAAACAAAACAAGAAACGTTAGATTATTTAGAAAAAACAATCGGAGCTGATTTTGTAATCACCGATTTGGTTAAAAAACCGGCAAAAAAATCTCCGGCAGCACCTTTTACCACATCTACTTTACAGCAAGAAGCTTCTCGAAAAATGGGCTACTCCGTTTCCATGACCATGCAATTGGCACAACGCTTATATGAGTCCGGGCATATAACTTATATGAGAACCGACAGCGTTAATTTATCATCGGATGCCAAAAAAGCCATTGAAGCTGAAATAAAAGATACGTTTGGAACGCCTTACTTTAAAGGACGTAATTATAGTACAAAAACCAAAGGAGCTCAAGAAGCCCATGAGGCAATACGCCCAACCGATATGAGCAGACAAATTGCCGGAGGAGACGAACGTCAGAAAAAATTATACAATTTAATTTGGAAACGAACTGTTGCTTCTCAAATGGCAGATGCTAAATTGGAACGAACAACCGTTTCTATTGACTCCTCCAAAACATCTCACCTGTTTGTTGCAAAAGGTGAAATCATAACTTTTGATGGATTTCTAAAACTGTATTTAGAAAGTACAGACGATGAAAAAGAAGAAGAAAATGAATTGCTTCCAAAAATGAATAAAGGAGAAGCTGTACAGCATAACCAAATAACAGCACAACAACGTTTTTCAAAACCACCTGCCCGATATACAGAAGCATCTTTAGTAAAAAAATTGGAAGAACTGGGAATTGGTCGTCCCTCTACTTATGCACCGACTATTTCAACCATTCAACGTCGGGAGTATGTAGAAAAATCACAATTAGAAGGAATTGAACGAGAATATGATTATATTATATTAAAAGTGGATAAAATTAAGGCTTCAAAACGAAAAGAACGAACAGGAGCTGATCGTAATAAATTGATTCCTACCGAAATCGGAATTATAGTCAATGATTTTCTGGTTGAACATTTTGAAAATATATTGGATTACAGTTTTACAGCACAAGTTGAAGAAGAATTTGACACCATAGCCTCAGGAAAAGAAGGGTGGACTGAAATGATTGGAGATTTTTATGGAGATTTTCATCACAAAATTGAAGACGTGAAAGAAAATGCTGATCGGGCAACAGGAGAACGTTTATTGGGCAAACATCCTGACACGGGAAAAAATGTTTATGTAAAAATAGGACGCTTTGGTCCTATGGTTCAAATAGGCGAGGCAGATGATAAAGAAAAACCATTATTTTCCAGCCTGCGGAAAGATATGGTACTTTCAGAAGTTCAATTAAACGAAGTGTTGGATTTGTTTAAATTACCTTTAAATTTAGGCAAATACGAAGGAAAAGATGTTGAAGTTAATGAAGGACGTTTTGGACCTTATGTAAAATACAACGGAAAATTTATTTCTTTGGGAAAGGGAACCAATCCGTTAGAAGTAGATTATGATGAAGCCGTGAAAATAATTATTGCCAAACAAAAAGCAGATGCTCCGATTGCTGAATACGAAGGAAAACCCGTTCAGAAAGGAACCGGACGTTTTGGACCTTTTATTAAATGGGACAATATGTTTATCAACGTAAATAAAAAATATGATTTTGATAATTTATCACAAAAAGATGTTGAAACGTTAATTGAAGATAAAAAACGTAAAGAAATCGAAAAGTTCATTCATCATTGGAAAGAGGAAGGAATTTCTGTTCAAAAAGCCCGTTGGGGGCGATTCAATATTGTTCAAGGAAAAACAAAAATTGAATTACCAAAAGATTTTGATGTACAATCTTTAACATTAGAAAAAACTCGAAAAATAATAGCAGAACAAGCTCCGAAAAAGAAAAAAAATATTAAAAAGAAGACGACTAATAAGAAAAGATGATTGCTGAATTTTTAACTCCTGTTAATAAAACTATTTTTGAAAAAACAACTTTAAAAAAACCTTTTTCAATCGCTTACGAAAGTATTTTTTTTGAAGATGATTTGAATATTTTGGAAGAAGGAGCCGTTATTTTGGTTGGTATAGAAGAAACTCGAGGAAGCGCACAAGAAGATTTTTCGGAAGTAAATTTTAATGAAGTTAGAACACAACTTTATCAGCTTTTTAAAGGAAATTGGTCTAAAAAAATCATTGATTTAGGAAATATAAAGAGAGGAAATACTCTTTCAGATACATACTTTGTAATTAAAAAAGTTATTTCTTATTTGATAGAAAAAAAATGCATTCCCGTCGTTTTGGCGGGAAGTCAAAATATAACCTATGCTATTTATCGTGCGTATGATGAATTTCAGAAAGTTACCAATATTTGTTCTATCGATCGTAAATTTGACTTAGGGTTATTTTCAGAAAAAGAAAATGCAGATACTTATTTGAATCGAATTTTAACCGAAGAACCTCGAAAACTTTTTAATTTCTACAATATAGGACATCAAAGTTACTTGGTTTCTCAAGAAGAGATGGATTTGATTACCCAAATGAATTTTGAATATTTGAGATTAGGTAGCATTTCAGATAATATAAGTGAAACGGAACCTTTTTTACGTAATAGTGATTTGGTTTCAATTGATATGAGTGCAGTTCGATATTCCGAATCTCCGGGAAATGTTTATGCAAGCCCAAACGGATTGGATGGAAAAGAAATTTGTGCCATTACACGTTATGCAGGAATGAGTTCGAAAACTTCCTGTTTAACGATTTCTGAATACAATCCGTTAAAAGATATCCGAAATCAATCGGCAACTTTGATTGCTCAGATGATATGGTATTTTATCGAAGGATGTAATTTAAGACAAGAAACTTCTCCTTTTTCAAAAAAAGAAGATTATTTATTTTATACAATACCGATAGATGATCAGGAATTCAAATTTGTAAAAAATATAAAGCAAGATCTTTGGTGGATTGAATTAGATTATGAATCCAAAAAAAATAATATGATTGAAAAACGGATGATACCATGCTCATACAATGACTATTTAAAAACAATTGACGGCGAAATTCCTGACCGATGGTGGAAAAATTTTAAGAAATATTTATAATGAAATATAATAATATTTCGTATAATGCGTTAAAAATAGAACAAAAGAAATTTTATTTTATTAAAAAAAGTAGTTAATTTTGCGACTCGAAAATGTCTGATAATGATGATAAAAAGAATACTAATTATAACGGTTATGATTCCGATACTGTTTTCTTGTTTTGGAGGAAAGCGAGGAGGAACATCTTATGATCCTAAATCAACCAGAGGTCAGTTGGTCGGTGTAAAACCTTCAAAAAAATGGAATTTAGAACAACCCTTAGGTATGATTCGAATCCCTTCGGGGTCATTTGTAGTAGGGCAAAGTGATTATGATTTTACAGGAAATTATGATGCCGATCCGCGTACCGTTACTGTTTCTTCGTTTTTTATAGATGAAACCGAAATTACAAATAAAGAATATTTACAATTTGTATATTATACTCGCGATTCCATTGCAAGACGTTTATTGGCTGAAAGAGCCTATGAATCTGGAGGAGGAGAAGGAATCGGTGAATATGCCTATTTAGGAACGAATGATAATCAAACAGGTGATGATAACTTGCCTTATTATCAAATGATTGCAGAGAAAGGATCGGGAGAAGGGTATGACGAAGTTAAACAGATAAATTGGGATGTTCCATTACATTGGAGTACAGGAGATTATCCAAATGTTGAATACGCCGAAGTTTTAGAAAGTATGTATATAGCTCCGGAAGAACGAATAAATGATGAACGTTTTATCGACTGGTCTAAAATAAAATATAAATACCAATGGGTTGATACAAAAGGAGCTGCAAAAACGAGAGCCAGTCGTAAAGATTTTATTCATACAAAAGAAGTTTCTGTTTATCCGGATACAACCGTTTGGACACGTGATTTCAATTATTCTTTTAACGAGCCGATACACGAAGAATATATGTGGCATAACGCTTATCATGATTATCCTGTTGTAGGGGTTACTTGGTGGCAAGCACAAGCTTTTTGTTCGTACAGAACAAAAAATGCAACTGTTTATAACCGGTCCAAAAAGAAATTAAAATCGAATCAATACCGATTACCAACTGAATTTGAATGGGAATATGCAGCAAGAGGTGGTTTAGAAGCAGGTACTTATCCTTGGGGAGGTCCTTACTTGGCTGACGACCGAGGTTGCTATATGGCTAATTTTAAACCAAAACGTGGTAACTACATGGAAGATGAGAAAAAAGGTACTTGGATTTATACAGCAAAAGTTAAATCGTTTACTGAAAATGGATTTGGATTATATGACATGGCAGGAAACGTTTCCGAATGGACAGAATCAGCTTATGATAATTCAGGTTACTTACAATCTGCATCGATGAACCCTAATCTGTCATACGGACGTATGTCAAATCCTAAAAAAGTAATTCGAGGAGGTTCATGGAAAGATGTAGGATACTATTTGCAGGTAGCTGCACGTGATTGGGAATACGCTGATTCCGCTACTTCGTATATAGGTTTTAGAACTGTACAAACCATACCGGAAAGTGCTCGAGGAAAAAAGGCACAATCATCTGTTAGAAGAAGATAAAAAAATTAAAAAGAAAAAACTTAAAGAAAAAATAAATTTGAAAAATTATGGCAGCAAAAACAAAAGCTAAGGATAAAACGTTAAACATGGTGTACTCTATAGGTGCAGCCATTGTAATCATCGGAGCTCTATTTAAAATTAATCACTGGTATATACCAGGTGTACCTTTTTTAAACGGTACATTTTTCTTAGCATTAGGATTAATAATGGAAGCAGTAATATTTTTTATTTTTGCTTTCGATCCACCTTCTGGAGAATATGATTGGGAAAAGGCATACCCTGAATTAGTCGATGGAGGACCCGTTGAGAGAAAAGTAGCAGTTAAGGCTGAAGCTGAGGTAGAAGGAGGATCTCTTTCTAAAAAATTAGATGATTTGTTAAAAGATGCACGTCTTGATGCTGAATTGGTAACAGGGTTAAAACACAGTTTTGAAAAATTAGGTCATTCTGTAGATGCCTTAAATCAATCCACCGAAGATGCCAAAAATGTAAGCGAACAATTAAATGTATTGTCTGGGAATTTATCTTCGTTAAACAATATATACGGAGGTATGTTATCTGCAATGAGTGGTAAGAATAACGGATAATTTTTGTCAGTTTAATTAAAATAAATGTAAAAACGGAATGGCAAAAGCAAAAATAACACCACGTCAAAAGATGATCAACCTGATGTATCTAGTATTCATCGCCATGTTAGCAATGAATGTAGATCGTGAGGTATTAAGGTCTTTTGGTAATACCAACGCAACCTTAGAAGATGTTGTTGGGCAGACAACAAAAGCAAACGAGAGTTTTTATAACGGATTAGAAAAAAAAGCACAAGATGACCCTGAACGCTACGATGCTGTCTATAAAAATTCACAAACAGTTAAAGAAAAGGCTGATGAGTTTATTGCTTATATAGACAATATAAAGGCTGAAATAGGAGCTAATGAAATTGATATGGCATCAGAAGATTTGGATTATAAAATTTTGGAATCTTCCGAAAAATTAGACAGACTATTTTTTAAAGGAGGTGGAGAGCCTAATGATAAAGCCAAAGATTTTGAAAAGACAGTCAATGAATTTAGAGCATTTTTATTATCCGTTCCAACTTTAAAGGAAGATGATAAAGCACGTATAGAAAAATTCTTTTCAACAACGCCTATCAACAAAAACAAAACTTGGTTAAACGAAATGTTCTTCGAACAACCTAATGTGGCTTCATTAACTAATTTATCATTATTGGAAACTAATGTACGAAACGAAGAATCAAAAATCGTTTCTTCCATGTTGGCAACTAAATTGATTGAAGATGTAGAATTAAACACTTTTCAACCTATTGTAATTGCACCATCTACTATTAAACAAGGTGATCCGGCAAATGCTAAAATCTTGTTGGGAGCTTACGATAGTTCTATCCAGTCCAACGTAGTTGTAAACGGAACTTCCCGTCCAATGAAAAACGGAGTAGCTGAATTTGAATTAAATACCAGTTCAGTAGGTTATGAAACTATAAGTGGTGAAATTTCCTATATAAACGGTGCAGGAAAAACCATTAGTTATCCGTTCAACCAACAATATTATGTAGCAGGAGAAATTATCGAACAAAAAATCCCTGACATAGCCTATGGTGCCGTAACAGCCGATAAAATGAACGTAGTATACAGAGGATTAGATAATCCGATGAGTGCTACGATGAGTGGGGCAAAAGACGGAACAATCAAATTAACGGCTTCCACAGGTAGCTTATCCTCAAGAGGAGGTGGGAAATACATGTATAAACCGGGTTCAGGAGAAACCGTTACTTTTACAATATCAGGTACAACACCCAAAGGAAAAACTGTTACTGAAAAAGTAACGTACAGAATTAAAAATGTACCGAAACCTCAAGGAATGGTACGTGGAGAATCTGCGTTGGCTTTACCGGCTAGTTCAATAGGTAAAGTTACTGTAGAAGCAGGATTTCCTAACTTTCTATTTGATATAAAAACCAATGTTACCAGTTTTAAAGTAAAAGTTCCAGGTAAATTAACCATGAATTGCTCCGGTAACAGAATGAGTGAGGAAGCCAAGGCATCTTTTGCTAAATTAAGAAGAGGAGAAACCGTCCAAATCTTTGATATAAAAGCAACTTCCACTGTGCCTATTAAAGACGCCACACCAATTGTAATTACTGTTAAATAATAATTTAAAAATTATTGATGATGAAAAAGATTTTGAGTTTGCTATGTTTGATTTTTGTAGGACTGGTTCCTGCACAAAACTTGTTAAATGTAAAATCTCCTGAAGAATTTGTAAAAAAAGCCAAAGAACGAGCTGAAAATGATTCACTAAATGATAACGAACCTTTACCTTACGGCGAAGTTAAAGACCGTGACATACTATGGTCTAAAATCGTATGGGAAGTTGTAGATATGAATGAGAGAATCAATCAACCTTATTATTTTTCTTCTGAAGGAATTGCAGGAGTTGGGAAAAAATCATTGTATGATGTTATTAGTGAAGGTATAAAATCAGGTAAAATTAAAGAAATTTATACCGATGATACTTTTTCTACTAAAACCGATTATGCAAGTGCTACCTCGAAATTTTCAATTGTAGATACATCTGATTGGGCAAAAGATAAAATTGCTGCAGGTGAAACTATTACGGAAGATGATTTGGATTATAATGAATTACGCGGTACGGATATTAAAATGTTTAAAATCATGGGAATGTGGTATATCGATAAAAAGCTGGGAGAAATGCGGTATCGCCCGTTAGGAATAGCTCCTTTAGGACCTGATATGCAAGCAATTAATGCCGGAATTATTGATGATTCGTTTTATGACCTATTTTGGGTTTGGTATGCGGATGCTCGTAAAGTTCTACATCAAAATAAGATATTTAGCGGAAGAAATATGTCTGCAGATATATCCTATGATGATATGCTCAATGCTCGCCGTTTTAACTCAATTATCTATAAAGAGCAAAATATGCAAGGAAGGGCTGTAAAAGACTATATTGTAGGCGATGCTAAAAGTCAAATTGAAGAAAACCGAAGAATTGAAGAAGGAATTCGGGATGCTGAAGCTGATTTATGGCAACAATAGAAAACTTTTTTCTTAATATAAAAAAAGCCATCTTAAGACACTGTTTTTAGGGTGGTTTTTATTTTAAAATAATGTTAAATGTACGACTATATTATTGTAGGACAAGGGTTAGCCGGTAGTTTATTTGCTTATAAATGCTTACAACACAACAAACATTTTTTACTAATTGATTCTAATAAAAACAATGCTTCCAAAGTTTCTTCGGGGATGTATAATCCTGTTGTTTTAAAAAGATTTACTCCTGTTTGGAACGCTTTGGAACAAATTAAAAAAGTAGAAGAAATATTTCATGATATTGAAAAGATATTTCATTTAAATCTTATTGAAAAAATCAAAATCCATAGGATTTTTCATTCTGTTGAAGAACAAAAAACATGGCTGAAAAAAGCAACTAAAGACGAATTAATTCCCTTTTTAAATACTGAAATTTCCCCAATAAATAACCCATTTATAAAAAATAATTTTGCTACGGGAGAGGTCTTTAAAGGAGGAAAAGTTGATGTAATTCTTTTTTTAAAAACATTTAGAAATTATTGTATTGAGAATCAACAGTTATTGGAAGAAACATTCGAATATTCTGATTTAAATATAAAAAAAACATTTGTAGAGTATAAAACATTTAGAGCAAAGCAAATTGTTTTCTGTGAAGGCTACGGTTTAAAAGAAAATCCTTTTTTTAATTATTTACCCTTGGTTGGAAACAAAGGAGAAACCATGATTATCAAATGTCCTGATTTGAATTTATCCAAAGTCGTTAAATCTAAAGTGTTTATAATGCCTTTAGAAAATGATTATTACTTTATTGGAGCAACGTATAATTGGAATGATAAAGATGATGTTCCAACCAAAGAAGGAAAAGAAGAATTGGTTTCAAGATTAAAAACCTTTCTAAAAACCGATTTTGAAATAATAAAACACCAGGCAGGAATGCGTCCTACGGTTATAGATCGGAGACCTTTGGTAGGAAAGCATGAAACTCATGGGAATTTATACGTTCTAAACGGCTTGGGAACACGTGGCATTATGCTGGGTTGCTCTATGGCAGAAGAATTATATAATTTCATAGAAAATAATGAAAGTTTAACGAATGAAATTGATATTGACCGATTTAAAAACAAGATTACTTAAAATTCATCTATAAAAACAATTCGTTTATCGAATGATGTTTCTTTTATAAATCAGCAAGTTATACATTTGAACCGAAGTTCAAGTAAAAGTAGATAACTTTTTTATATTTTAAAATTTAGATTTTCTCTCAATAAATTATTTATTGAGAGTTTTTTTTGAAAACAACTATTTTACAACCTCTGTTAATAACTTTTCCAGTTCATCGATATGGTGAATCGGTTTTCTAACACCATTTTTTACATACGAAATAAAACCGGTCTCTTCGGATACAACCAAAGCAACAGCATCTGATTTTTCAGTAATTCCCAATGCTGCACGATGTCTTAATCCTAAATGATTAGGAATGTTTTGATTATACGAAATAGGTAAAATGGTTCGGGTTGAAGTTATTTTTTTACCTTCCACAATAACCGCTCCGTCGTGTAACGGAGAATTATGATAAAATATACTTTCTATGATAGGAGCATTAATTTCGATATTCATTTGATCTCCTTTCTGAATCAAGTCCGACAAGTCATTTTCACCTTTTAAAACGATTAATGCTCCTGTTTTTTCACCAGACATTTTAGTTAAAGCATTGAGAATAGATTGTATAACTCGATGATTATCAGTGGAATTTGTCTTTTTTAAAAAAGAAGGTAAACGTGCCAAAAGTGTATTAGAGCCCATTAAAAGTAAAAAACGCCTAATTTCTTGTTGAAAAATAATAATTAAGGCTAAAAATCCTACTTGAAAAAATGCTCCTAAAATTCCACTTAACAGCTCCATTTCAAGATAATCAACCACTCGCCATAAAAAGTATCCTGCAACAAAGCCTAAAAAAATATTGACTGCAACAGTTCCTCTAATTAATCGATACAGCTGATACAGCAAAAATGCTACAGCAAAAATGTCTATAAAACTGTAAATATCTAATTTAAAAAAATCAAGCATTATAAAGCAAAAATACGTAAAGTTTAAGGATTGTTTTGTATCAATTTAATATAAACAAATATACAAATTTTTAGAATAGGGGCATTAACTCATAAACTATTTAGTCGAAGCCTCCTTAACACGTTTTTTTAGTCTTGTATACTTCTAACACTCGGATTTCAGAACTTTATTGAAAAGATACTTAAAAAAATAGCCAATAAAAATTGTTGTATATTTACCCTCAATCGGTTTATAGTGTTTGTACGGATGTAATCATCAGAGCCTATCGAAAAATTGGAATTGATTTACAAATGTTTACGTTTGTTATGGTATTTACCTAATAAAATAAGTGATAAAAACTTAAAATGCTAATGACCGCTTATCTCTATTTCTATAAACGATGGCTTTAATACTACATATAGAAACAGCTACAAAAAATTGTTCGGTAGCTTTGGCAAAAGAAGGTGTTCTACTAGATTATATTGAAGAATATTCCGAACAATATTCTCATGCAGAGCGGTTACATATTTTTATAGAACAGCTCTTTAAAAAAAGCATTTATTCCTTACAAGATATAGAGGCGGTTGCGGTAGGAAAAGGTCCGGGCTCTTATACAGGCTTGCGTATTGGCGTTTCATCAGCAAAGGGCTTGTGTTTTGGATTGAAAATTCCTTTAATTTCAATTGATACATTAACTATTTTGGCAAACAGTCAGAGAGCAGAAAATATTGATTATTTAATTCCGATGCTTGATGCCCGACGTACGGAAGTTTATACCGCAGTTTTTAAGCCTGATTTGACTTTTGAGAAAAAAATACACACACTTGTTATTGAAAAAAAATCTTTTGAAAATTACTCAAATAAAAAAATTCTTTATTTTGGAAATGGAGCTGAAAAATGCAAAAATATTATTTCAACACCGTCGTTCACTTTTGTAAAAGACATTCATCCTTCTGCAAAATTTATGATTGACTTGGCTTTTCAAAAATTTCAAAACCAACAATTTGAAGATGTTGCCTATTTTGAGCCTTTTTATTTAAAAGATTTTATCGCGTTAAAATCTCAAAAAAAACTATTTTGAGAAAAAAAGTAATCGTTGTTGGAGGCGGAGCAGCAGGATTTTTTTTTGCATCCAATTGTCAAGAAAAAAATCCTGAAACAGAGGTTATTGTTCTTGAAAAGTCAAAATCATCCCTTCAAAAAGTGAAAATATCGGGAAGGGGACGTTGTAATGTAACAAATGCAACCTTTATTCCTCATGAATTGGTTAAAAATTATCCTCGTGGATCGAAAGAATTGATGAGTGTTTTTTCACAATTTCAGCCTGCCGATACTTTTGAATGGTTTAGCTCTCATAATGTGGAATTATGTATTCAAGAGGATAATCGTGTTTTTCCTCAATCTAATAATTCTCAAACTATTGTGGATTGTTTGTTTCATACGGCGTTAAATTTGGGAGTACAATTTTATAACCAACAAATTGTTAAAAAGATTGAAAAAAAAGAAGCTGTTTGGATTGTTAAAACCCAAAATAAAACCTTTGAAGCCGATAAAATTGTAATTGCAAGCGGAAGTTCTAAAACCATTTGGAAAATTTTAGAAGAATTAAATCATACAATTATAAAACCGGTTCCGTCTTTATTTACATTTAATTGTAATGACAGACGAATTAAGGGATTGATGGGATTAGCTTTGCCTTGTTGCAAAATTAAAATTAAAGAGTTAAATACGGATGACATTGGAGCAGTTCTGATAACGCATTGGGGATTTTCCGGTCCGGGTATTTTAAAATTATCTGCTTGGAAAGCTCGGGAATTGGCAGAATTAAACTATTGTTTTACGTTAAAAATTAATTGGTTAGATAAAAATTTCAATAATGTTTTAGAGGAGTTAAAAGCATTTAAAATACAATATGCCAAAATGCAGATTAAAATGTATAACCCTTATGAAATTCCGAAACGGCTTTGGATAAGATTTTTAGAGACTTCTTGTATTAAAGAAATCCTTAATTGGGGCGATATTAATAAAAAACAACTCAATACATTGGCTTCCGAATTAACGCAAGCTGAATATCAAATTACAGGAAAAAATACTTACAAAGAAGAGTTTGTAACTGCCGGAGGAGTTGATTTAAAAGAAATTGACTTAAAAACCATGCAGAGCAAAATTCATAAAGGATTATTTTTTGCAGGTGAAGTTATTAATGTTGATGCGGTTACAGGAGGATATAATTTTCAAAATGCTTGGAGTACGGCTTGGATTGCCAGTGAACATATTTGAATTTTTTTAGTATCTTCGAAAAAATAAAAAAATGTATACGTTATTAGCTCGGTTAAATAAAGTATTGCTTCCTTCTTATACAAAGAGAAGGTTAGACCTTTCTAAAGTTACAAAATTTCAAAAAGCCATAATTGGATGGCGTTATTTTGTTACTACAAAAGCTTTAGACGAAAAATAATATTTTTAAACAATAGATTAAAAGAAAGAATTGTGATAAAAATTATTGAATGTCCTCGAGATGCCATGCAAGGAATAAAAGTTTTTATTCCTACGAAAGAAAAAGCTCATTATATCAATCAATTACTCCAAGTTGGATTTGATACGTTGGATTTTACGAGTTTCGTATCTCCTAAAACCATTCCTCAAATGCGGGATGCCCATGATTTAATGAAACAGATTGATTTTAAAAATTCAAGATCCAAACATTTAGCGATTATTGTAAATTTCCGCGGTGCAGAAGATGCTTGTAGCTATGAAGAAATTGATTATGTGGGCTATCCTTTTTCCATATCGGAAACTTTTCAAAAACGCAACGCCAATACAACCATAGAAAAGGCTTTTGAAACAGTAAAGGAAATACAGACATTGGTGGAAAAGAAAGGAAAGACACTGGTTATCTATTTTTCTATGGCATTTGGAAATCCTTATAAAGATGAGTGGAATATTGAAATTCTAAACTATTGGGCTGAACGTATGTATAAAATAGATGTAAAAATCATTTCCTTAGCTGATACGGTAGGTGTTGCCCAAACACATGATGTCCAAAATATTTTTACAACTTTAATTCAACAATATCCCGCAATTGAATTTGGAGCTCATTTTCATACCAAACCTTATTATTATTGGGAGAATTTAACCGTTGCTTATCAAGCCGGCTGTAGAAGATTTGATGCAGCAATAAAAGGTTTTGGAGGATGCCCGATGGCGGAAGATGAATTGATAGGGAATATTCCTACGGAAAAGGTGATTACTTTTATTGAGACCCAAAAAGAAGAACATGAATTAAATATGACTTATTTTGAATCTTCTTTTAATAATGCTATAAAATTATTTGGAAAATACCAATAATTCAAATTAGACTTAACGATTCCATTTCTCTTTTTCTTATGTTAAATCCGCATTATTCAGTATATTTGGTGCTTTAATTTAGTGTATATGAAATTTACAGAATTAGCTTGGACAATTTTTAATCAATCCATAAAAGATTATCATAAAGAAGATAGTATTTATACAAAAATTCAAAATCCTTATCCAAAAGAACAGGAAATTGAACATTTGTTATACATGAAAAACTGGATTGATGCTGTACAGTGGCATTTAGAAGATATTATTCGTGATCCGGAAATAGACCCTGTTAAAGCATTAGAAATCAAACGATGGATTGATAAATCAAATCAAGAACGTACGGATACGGTAGAATATATTGACTCCTGGTTTTTGCAACAAAACAAGGATGTAAAAATACATGAAAATGCCATAATTAATACAGAAAGTCCTGCATGGGGAATTGATCGTTTTTCTATTTTGGCTTTAAAGGTGTATCATATGCGTGAAGAAGCTAATCGTACGGATGCTAGCCTAGAACATATAGATGCATGTTCTAAAAAATTGGCTGTTTTAGAAGAACAACACCGTGATTTGGGAACAGCTATTGAACAATTGATTGAAGATATTAAAACAGGAAAAAAATACATGAAAGTTTATAAACAAATGAAAATGTACAATGATGATGAGTTAAACCCTGTTTTGAGGGCACAGAAGCGATGAAATAATTTTTGAAATCTTTTATTTTACCATTTCATTAAACGGTATGATGGTTTTATAGCCTTTTTGGTTTAAATATTCGTGCATTCCTTCTCTAAAAGTAACCAATACAAAATCACCTCCCCAAGCACCAAGACTTTTTACAATTCCTTTGTAATCTGAAAATAATTGGTTTTGTATTCGTTTGATATTTAATGCTTTGGAAATAATATTTTCATGTTCTTCTAATTGATTTTCAAATTCTTTCAATGTTTTGCTTTCTAAAATTTTTTCTGTAATATTATTTAATTTAGGTATGATTTTTACTTTATTTGTAGCAAGTGATTTATAATGAATAATTCCTTCTTTACTATTCTGTTTTTGGTTTAAATGGATAAAGTATAATTGATTTTGAAAAACAGGTGTAAAGGATACTTCTTTTATCAAAGGTTTATTATTTTTAACCGAATATAGAATATGTTGGTTGTAAAAAGCACTTGCAATATCATAACCGCTTCCGCCAAATGATTTCCATAACAATTCAAAGGGATTGACTTGTGCCCATTGTGCCAAATTATTTATAAATGTTGAACTGCTTCCCAATCCCCAATTGTTAGGAAATTCTAAAAATGTTTCTACTGTTTTTCCAAAAGGATTAAACAAAGGATTCATTTTCATACATTCTTTCAAAACGTTTATTAATGTATCAGCTGTTTTTTTATCAGAGGAAATAACCATTTTAAAATTGAGTCCAAAGGTTCCTTCAAACCATATTTTGTTTTGAGCATCAAAACTTCTCCATTCCAATAATTTCGTATCGTTAGGATGAATAACCATCAACTGTCCTTTTTGGGTAGGCAAAGCCAGAGCATCTGCTCCATCTAAAACAAAATATTCTCCGGTTAATAACAATTTTCCATTGCTTCGAAATGTTTTTCCCATTTTATTTTATAAATTGTATTTTTGTGTAAAGATACTATTCTAAAAGAAAATACGTTTGAGCTATTTTTTAGTCAAGGAATATATAAAGTTTTGGATCCATGCCCGAACAGCCCACGGCATCCACTCTCCGTTTATTTACAATATGGTAACCAAATGTTTACGAAACCATAATGTATTCATTCAAACCCGATTTTATACCGAATCCATTCCTAAAAAATATAATGTATTGCTGAACCGGATTTTGAGTTTTTACGGAATTACCTCTATAAGCACCGATTACGAACGAAATTTTGAAGTTTTAATTAGTCAAAATTTTAAAAATTCAGAAAAAATCATCCAAAAACTTGAAAATAATCAGTTTTGGTTTCTCTTAAATATAAGAAAGAATAAACAAACTTTAAAAAAATGGGAAAAAATAATTCAACATTCTGATATTGAAATAAGTATAGATCTTTTTTTGATAGGTATAATTTTAAAAAGAAAGGAGCAGAGTAAAGAACATTTTCAGTTAAAACCAAAATTTTAACTTTTTTTTTCAAAATCACAATACTTAACTTTTTTTTTACACTATAATAATTATTTTTGGAGCGTATAACTTATACTTATAATGAATGGAAACATTTTATTTAATAGCCGTTATTTTATTAGCCTGCTTAGCTGTTTTAGATTTGGTTGTAGGTGTTAGTAATGATGCTGTAAATTTTTTAAATTCTTCTATAGGATCAAAGGTTGCATCCAGGAAAACCATTATGATTATTGCCAGTTTTGGTATCTTATTAGGAGCCATATCGTCCAGTGGTATGATGGAAGTAGCTCGTAAAGGAATTATGCATCCGGAATTTTTCACTTTTGCTGAAATTATGGTTATTTTCTTAGCGGTTATGCTAACAGATATTCTACTTTTAGACGTTTTTAATACCTTAGGAATGCCTACTTCTACTACGGTTTCCATTGTTTTTGAATTATTAGGAGCTTCTGTTTTCGTATCGATTTTAAAATTATTTGATAGCCATCAGGACATTAATTTATTAGGGCAATATGTAAATAGTGGCAATGCCTTGCTGATTATTTCAGGTATTTTATTGTCTGTAATTATAGCGTTTACTGTAGGTGCTGTTGTCCAATATTTTTCTCGATTGCTTTTTAGTTTTGATTATATGAAAAAAATTAAAACGATTGGGGTTCTTTGGTGTGGATTTGCTCTTACCGCCATGTTATATTTTCTGATTTTCAAAGGATTAAAACAAGTTTCTGAAGAAATTCAATCTTTCTTATATTTTGATTATATCAAAGATCATGTCGCATTATCGTTATTATTTATTTTTATTTTTTCAACCATCTTGATGCAAGTATTGGTTCTTTTGAAAATTAATATTTTTAAATTTATTGTATTAGCAGGAACTTTTGCTTTAGCCATGGCTTTTTCAGGGAATGATCTTGTTAATTTTATAGGAGTGCCTGTTGCCGGTTTTCAAGCATGGGAAGCTTGGACTTCTTCCGGAATACCCGCCGACCAATTCATGATGGAAAGCATGAAAGGAAAAGTGCCTACGCCTTATTATTTATTGGTTTTAGCAGGATGTATTATGGTATTGACGCTATGGTTCTCCAAAAAAGCTCGTTCTGTAACAGAAACTGAAGTAAATTTAGCCCGGCAAGATGAAGGTGCTGAGCGATTTGCTCCAAACCCTATGTCTCGTAACATTGTTCGTAGTTTTAGAGAAATGGGAACAAGTATTTTTAAACTTTTTCCTAAACGAACTTTGGTTAAAATGGAGCGTAATTTTAAGCAAAAAGAAGATCAAGACCAAGAGGTAGCTTTTGATTTAATCCGTGCAGCTGTTAACCTGACTGCGGCATCTATTTTGATTGCAATTGCCTCTAATTTACAACTGCCTTTATCAACTACCTACGTTTCTTTTATGGTTGCAATGGGTACTTCTTTGTCGGATAGAGCTTGGGATCGGGAAAGTGCCGTATACCGTGTTTCCGGTGTTATGCACGTAATTGGAGGATGGTTTTTGACTGCTTTTATAGCTTTTTTTACTGCCGGTATTTTTGCTACACTTATTTATTATCTCGATTATATTGCTGTAGTAGGATTAGTGATTTTGGCAAGTTATGCTTTATATCGCAGTTCAAAAAGTCATAAAGAAAAAGAAACAGAAAAGGTTCAAAAAGCCATAAAAAAACAAGTTCATGATGAATTTGATTTCTTAACAATTGCTAAAAGTATTGAAAAATCATCCTCTCATATTAAAAATACAATTAGTCAAATTAATGTTATTTATCAATTGGCTTTGGAAAGTTTATTTACAGAAAATACCAAAAAGGTTAAAAAAGCTGAAAAACAATTATTGATTTTAAAAGAAGAGTTTTTTGAATACGAAGATTCTTTAATTAAAGTAATTAAAAAAACCAAAACAGAAGACCCTACGGCAGGAAGAGTTTATGTAAAAGTGTTTGATCGTTTGGATGATGCTATTAATTCTATAGAGCTGATTAACAAGAAAATAAATAATCATGTGATAAACAGTCATAAGCCTTTAAAACCGGTTCAGATAAAAAATTTAACCCGAATCTCCGTATTAATTACAAAGTATTTTGATCAGGTAAAAAAACATATTGAAGAAAAATCATTTGTTGATTTATCAGATATTAAAGCTACAAAAATTGAAATCAAATCGATTGTTGATGATCAATTAAATTATCAGGTCAATGGAATTGTACAAAAACATTATGGTAATAAAAACAGTCGTTTAAGTTTAGTTGTTTTGCTGGAAAGTAAAGATTTTGTAGAAGATATTGACAGTTTAATGGATTTGTATCATAGTATTCAGTCTAAAAATTTGATTTAGAATAAAATACATCGTATACTTTGGTGAATATTTTTATAAAACCAATAAATTACACCCGCGAACATCGGAATAATCAAACCTTCCTGATATTTCGTATTGATTATGGTTTATTTTTTTTCCTAAATCATCTGTTGCAATAAATGATATGGAGTTATAGTTTGCCAAATCGATTACATTAATACCACCCATTTTATGATTGGGTAAATACGAAAAAGGGTCTTCCGGATTTCGAATAAGAAATTGCATCCAATTAGGGCATTGAAAAACACCGTTTCCTTTTGAGTAAGCTTGGCTTAATAATTCAGTCATCCCATATTCAGAATGAATTTTATCAACTCCAAAACCTTTTTTTAATAATGTATGAAGTTCCTCACGAATCATTTCTTTTCTTCTTCCTTTCATTCCTCCTGTTTCCATAACAGCTAACTTTGGATAATTTATAGCAAATTGCTCAACAAAATCCAGCAATGCAAAACTTACACCCATCAAAAGTACTTTTTTGTCGGTTTGTTTTAATTGAAGCAATATTTGGTGTAAATCCTGCAAATTATTCAGATAGAATCCACTTTTACTATAGATTGATTTTTGAATAAAATCTTCAATCATAAAAATCAATGAAGAACCTTTTCGCTCTAAATAAGAAGGAAGTAATGCTAAAATTACATAATCTTCAATTGCTCCGTAAAACTGTTCAAATCCTTTTGTATAGCTTTCTGTATAAAAAGTTAAATCAGTTACAAAATGGTTGCTTTGCTTTGTTTTTGTAGTTCCACTACTGGTAAAAATAATTTCTTCTTGAGTTTTATTTGAGACTATTTTTTGATTTTTAAAAAACTGTATGGGTAGAAAAGGGATTTTTTCTAATGAAAAAACTTTTTCAGGATTGATTTTTAAAAATTGTATGTATTGTTTATAAACTGCATTATTTTTTGCCTGATGTTGAAAGATTTCTAAAGCGGTTTCTTTAAATTGTTCCGGATTTTGTATGCTAAATATTTTATGTTTCAAATTTTATTCTTTTTCCTGATTAAAATATATTTTGTAATAATTCATTTTTTTTGAGTTATCAAAGCCTTTTTCAATATTTTCTGCGGCTTCTTCCAACGAATTGTTATCCAATATAATTTTAATTTTAGTGTCTAATTTGATTTCAGTTTTGATTTTTTTGCGTTTACTTTTATAAACAGGTTGAGCTATTTCAAAAGAATTCCAAAATTGAACTTCATTTGCCTCTGAATAATCTTCTTTATAATTATTAAAAGCGTTTAATAATTCTTTGTTTTCACCAAGAACTTCCTCTTTAAAAGATAAATCTTCCAGCATAGGATTTTCATTAAAATAACGTAGTGTGTTTCCCAAAAATTCCGTTTGCTTTTCTTTTCCGTAATCGTTTGCAATAATAGAATCTGAAAAATTAGTGCATAATTCCAAGTATTGATCAGTTTGAAAATTATGATTGTTTACATATTCTAATCGTAGAAAATGTTTTTTCCAATAAGCCGTATCATAATTATTATTATCAATGGAAAGTACTTTAAAACCAGTTCCTTCATCAATGTTTAAAATTAATGCTCCTTTATCTAATTTTTGGATGCTAAACCCGTTTTGCAGTTCTAACTCCAATCCTTCTTTTCCTTTGATAAATTTAAAAAATTTGTTTTTTCGCTCTACTTTAAAAATTCCTACAGCGTCTACCATCTGTTCTTGATAAGAAATATCTCCAAAATGAACCACAAACAATTCGCCTAATTTTATGGAAGGATGTGTAGATTGCTCGTATAATGCATTCAAAATATTTTGTGAAGCATCCAAAAAAAGGCTTTCATCTTCAAAAATTTCTTTACAATAATTATACATTTCATTTAAAGTCAAATCTGCATGATGTGTAAATTGGTATAAAGTACTTTCTCTTTTGAAAGCATTCAGAAAATAATTTTTTAGCACTTCATCTAATGTTTCGGTTAAAGGCATCAAGTTTTCTGCAACCACATTTTTTTCTTCTTTGACTTTATGCCCTACACGGTGTAAAGTTACTTTTGATATATACGTCCGATTGATGTTAATCATTTTCTTAAGTTTTCTCAAAAATAAGAAAGTCACTCCAAAAGAAGTGACTTTATGAAAAAAAATTATTGTTGGTGTACTAAAAGTAGGGTAATTTTAGTGATGCTAATTTAACATTTTTTATGATAAATAAAAATAATTTATAATATTATTAACAATAAATCATGATATTTATCATGATTATTTATTTTTTAATTCCTAAAACTTTTAATCCATTAACGGTTGCTATTTTGACTAATTCCTCTACGTTATAGTAATGGCACGCTTCTAACATAACACGCATTTCTGTCCAAAGATCACCATCTGAAAAAGGTTTGTAAATATCACAAATATTATCGGTTCCGAAAGCAACAGTTATGCCTGCCGGAACCATTTCATCAACTGGTGTCATAGAATTATGGGAAACGGTTAGTTTTTCTGTACGGTCATGATCAATCCATGCTGTCGGGCATGAAATTACATGCATAGCTGCTTTTTTAACTAATTTATACACTTCTTCACGATAAGTTCTTGGGTGAGCAGCTACTGAAATAGAGTGTACAGCCGTTACTTTTCCTTGCATTCCGTGTTCGATGGTTTTAAGAGCCAATTGTTCTGTTTCTTTTTCATCATTTGTGTTAAATTGGTCTACATGAACATGAACCAGCTTATTGTTGTCTTTGGCGGTTTGCATTAAAATATCCAAATGTTTTTCTTCATTTGGATGATCTTTTAGCGGTAATCCTCCAATAATATCAACAAATTCTACGGACATATCAAACCAATAACGTGCTTTTGGGTCAATTACTCCTTTTAAAACTTGATTGGCAAAGCGGATTTCAATATCTTTTCCATATTCTTCTTTCAATTTTTGAGCAGCTTTAATGGAGCGATCTTCAATAACCTCATCTACATCAATAAAAGAACCTATGGCTTGTGCTCCTTGTTCAATCATTAATTCTGTTGCTTTAGCCATTCTTCTAAAAACATCATCTACAGATGAATTTCTTTTCATATCATCTACCAAAGACCATTTATCTTTTAAATACGCATTTGTATATTTAAAAGTATCTTCTGTTAAACTATAAGCACGATCTAAATGAGCATGAGTATTAACCCACCCTCCGTTTTGCATAATTTTTTCTACGACTAATTTTTTTGGATTCATGTTTGTTGTGATTATTAATTATAAAAAGATGATTTATTTTTTAGGCTTTTCTAAAAGCTTTTCTATTGCGTGATCTATTTTTTCAAAATGGAAATCTTCTACAACTTCTGACATCATCTTTTCTATCTTATTGTTGCACAAATTTCCAATGCTTCCTTCATGAACGTGTTTAACTTCGGTTAGAGGTTTAAAATTTCCTTTTTCAATTTCCATTCCTATATATTTATAAGCATCTCTAAAAGACATCCCTTTTAGTACTTTGTCATTAACTACTTCAACACTAAAAACATACTTGTATTTTTCATCATAAATAATATCTTTATTTACAATGATATTTTTCAACATGTATGTTGTAATTCCTATACAAGACTTAATTTCTTCAAAAACCGGTAAAAAACTTTCTTTAATCGTCTGTAAATCTCTATGATAGCCCGAAGCTAAGTTGGAAGTAATCATGGCTATTTCATTAGGTAAAGCCATAATTTTATTACTCTTTGAGCGAATTAATTCAAACACATCCGGATTTTTTTTATGAGGCATAATACTGGATCCGGTTGTTAAGTGACTCGGAAAAGATATAAAACCAAAATTCTGACTATTATACAAACATACATCTTGAGCCATTTTACCTAGCGTCGAAGCAATAATCGCCAAACTTTGGGCTACCATCATCTCTGTTTTTCCTCTTCCCATCTGTGCATAAACCACATTGTAATTCAAATTATCAAAACCTAAAAGTTCTGTTGTCATCGTTCGGTTTAAAGGAAAAGAAGAACCGTATCCGGCAGCAGACCCCAGTGGATTCTTATTGGAAACTTTAAACGAGGCTTGTAATGAAATCATATCATCTACCAAAGCTTCTGCATAGGCTCCAAACCACAACCCGAAAGAGGAAGGCATGGCAACTTGATAATGTGTGTAACCCGGAATCAAAATAGCTTTATGTTCATTGCTTAATTTAATCAATTGAGTAAAAAGAGATTTTATTAATTCTACTATTTCACGAATTTGTGTCCGAATAAATAATTTAAGATCTAATAAAACTTGATCATTACGGGATCGTCCACTATGAATTTTTTTTCCCATTTCTCCCAAACGCTCGGTCAGTATTAATTCAACCTGTGAATGTACATCCTCAACACCGTCTTGGATTTCAAAATTCCCATTTATTATTTCTTTATATATTTTTTGTAACTCTTCGGTTAGTGTTTTTAATTCGTTCTTTTCCAATAAATTAATACTTTCCAACATTTTAATGTGAGCTAACGTACCTATTACATCATGTGGAGCTAATAAAACATCTAATTCCCGGTCTTTGCCTACAGTAAATTTTTCAATTTCTTTACTGATTTCAAAATCTTTTGCCCAAAGTTTCATATATATTGTTTGTTTTTAATTATTTTAAAATTTTCCAAAAAAAAACCTCGAATACTTTAAAATTCGAGGTTTATATAGTAAAAAATCTTTATTTCTTATGTTTTTGTATCCAAATATATAATCGTTTTTTACTTCCATTTGGAACACAAATTTAAGAAATATTTTCTGATTTAAGAAATATATTTTTATTCAAAATTGATATTTCATGAAAAAATTTTATCAACTCAAAAAAAAGTTATATCTTTTCTGCTCGATTTTAAATAAAAAAAATTACATAATATTTATGCAAAAAATTAAAGTAGCAAATCCGGTAGTTGAATTGGACGGAGATGAAATGACAAGAATTATTTGGAAATTTATTAAAGACAAGTTAATCTTTCCTTATTTAGATTTAGATATCAAATATTACGATCTCGGTATTGAAAAACGGGATGAAACCAACGATCAAATCACCGTTGATTCTGCAGAAGCAATTAAAAAATATAAAGTAGGAATTAAGTGTGCAACCATTACACCGGATGAAGCACGAGTAAAAGAATTTCAGTTGAAAGAAATGTGGAAATCTCCCAACGGAACCATTCGTAATATTGTAGGAGGAACTGTTTTTCGAGAGCCCATCATCATGAAAAATGTTCCTCGTTTAGTTCCAGGCTGGACCAAGCCGATATGTATCGGTCGTCATGCCTTTGGAGACCAGTATAAAGCAACAGATGCCGTGATAAAAGGAAAAGGAAAATTAACCATGACTTTTACACCTGAAAACGGTGAAGCAATAACATGGAATATTTATGATTATAAAGGAGCCGGAGGTGTTGCTATGTCAATGTACAACACAGATGAATCTATTTATGGGTTTGCCCGTTCTTGTATGAATTGTGCGGTTTCTAAAAAATGGCCATTATATTTATCTACAAAAAATACCATCTTAAAAGCGTACGACGGAAGGTTTAAAGATATTTTTCAGGAAGTTTATAAAAATGAATTCAAATCAAAATTCGAGGAATTGGGAATTACCTATGAACATCGTTTGATTGATGATATGGTAGCTTCTACTTTAAAATGGAAAGGAGCTTTTGTTTGGGCATGTAAAAATTATGACGGAGATGTTCAATCAGATATAGTAGCACAGGGATTTGGTTCTTTAGGATTGATGACTTCAACTTTATTGACTCCGGACGGAGAAGTTATGGAAGCTGAAGCTGCTCACGGTACGGTTACACGCCATTATCGCCAGCACCAGCAAGGAAAAGAAACCTCAACCAACCCGATTGCCTCTATTTTTGCATGGACGAGAGGTCTGGCACATAGAGGAAAATTAGATGAAAACCAAGAACTTATTAATTTCTGTAATAAACTGGAGGAAGTTTGTGTCGAAACTGTGGAAGGAGGGAAGATGACAAAAGATTTAGCTTTGCTTATTCATGGAAAAGAGATGAAAAGAGAGCATTATTTGACTACGATGGAATTTTTAAATGTTTTAGATCAGGCTTTACAAACAAAGTTAGCTTAATCTAAGTTAAAATAAATTGAAAAGGATTGATTATCAATCCTTTTTTTGTGAATTTTTTAATAATCTAAAGAAATGAAAAAAATAATTTTAAGCATAATATGCAGTACATTGACTTTAATATCATGCAAAACACAAGAATACAAAACAAGTTTTTCAACTGAAGCATTACAAGCTACGTTATTTGATGGTAATGGCAATGAATCAACTATTCAGGAAATCTTAAATCAATCAAAAGGACAAACTACCTTTATTGATTTATGGGCATCTTGGTGTAGCGATTGTATCAAAGGGATGCCTAAAGTTAAAAAGTTGCAGTCCCAATATGGAAATCAAATAGCTTTTACTTTTTTATCAATGGATCGAGATGAAAATAAATGGAAAGAAGCCATTACAAAATATAACTTAAAAGGAAATCATTTTTGGTTTAAAGGATTAAAAAATTGGAAAGAAAATACTTTCACTCAGGATATTAATTTAGATTGGATTCCTCGTTATATGATTATAGGAAAAGATGGCTCAATCAAACTATTCAAAGTGATTCATGCTGATGACCCCAAGCTGATTGAAGCTATTGATACAGATTTAAAATAGCAAAATAAGAAATATAGGTTTTAAATCTATATTTCTTATTTAATACTAATTTGTACATTATCCAGTTCAAAAGTGGTTGATTCATTTGAATTATTTCCCAAATAACGAAATCCGACATAAAACATTCCGCCACAAAATTCAGATATATCAATTTTTCCGGAAGATACGAAAGGTGAAAAATTATATTTTTTCAAATCTTTTTTTGAAGCCAAGTTTACTTTTTCTACTTTTTTCCCTTTTTCCATAATGTTTTCCGTATCATGAATCCATATACTTAAACCATTATGCTTATAATAACCTGTGGCTGTTTCAAATTCTAATGAAGCTTTATAACAACTGCTTAAATCTTTTTTTAAAACTAACCAGTCCTCCTCATTTTCAGAACCTTTATAACCTGAAATTTTAGCATATAATCCGGTAGTTGATTTTTTATGAGAGGAAACTCTCCACGAATTTTCACCTTGAATATTTTTCACCGTCCAGTTTTGGTCAAAGAAACTCCCAAAAGACATTTGATCAAAAGTTTCTTTAAAAAAGGGCTCTTGAGCAAATAAAAAACAAGGAATTAGAACAATTAACACGTATTTCATCTTTAAATTTTTAGGTTAAAGAAAGATACGGATTTATTAAGGATTTTACAAATTGAAAATAAAAATTGTTTGAATCGTAGGTTTTTTGTACTTTACGATTGAAAAAAATAAATATGAGGAAAAAACGCTCCATCTCTTTAATCGAATCTTTAATACCAATTATTGTTTTAATCTTTTTCTTGGCGGTTAATTACCAAGTCTTTGGTAATGAAGCAGCCGAAGGACCTAACCAATTTGGACTGATATTAGGATCGGGAGCAACCATGATTATAGCTTATTTTATAAAAATACCGTTTCTAAAAATATTAGAAGGAATAAGTGAAAATATCAAAGAAACCGCTCCGGTCATACTTATTTTATTATTAGTAGGAGCTTTAGCCGGAAGTTGGATGCTAAGCGGAATTGTACCTGCCATGATTTATTATGGAATGCAAATCTTGAATCCCACTTTTTTTCTTTTTGCATCAGTTATTATTGCTGCATTGGTCTCCATAGCCACAGGTAGTTCTTGGACTACAAGTGCTACCATCGGAATTGCATTGATAGGCATTGGAAATTCATTAGAAATCGATTCGGCAATGACGGCAGGAGCCGTAATTTCAGGAGCTTATTTCGGCGATAAAATGTCACCAATGTCTGATACAACTAATTTAGCCCCTGCCATGGCCGGTACAGATCTAATTACCCATATTAAATACATGACCATAACAACGTTTCCATCGATTATAATCACACTGATTATTTTTTTAATCTTAGGTTTTACTTTTGATACAACCGGTAGCGTTTCATCAGAAGAAATGTTGCAGGCCATTGAACACAAATTTTCGATTACGCCATGGCTTTTTGTAGTACCACTTATTGTCATTATTTTAATCATCCGAAAAATAAAACCTTTTGTGGCTCTTTTAGTAGGCGTTTTACTGGGTATTTTATGTGCTTTAATCTTTCAGCAAGAGTTGCTTCTGGAGTTGATAAACAAAACCTCTGAAGAACCTTTAACTTCACTGAATATAAAGTCTTTTTACCAATTAAGCATGACGACAATAACAGGTAGTTTGTATATTGAAACAGGGAATACGCTTTTGGATGCTAAACAATTGTTTTCTTCAGGAGGAATGACGGGGATGTTAAATACTATTTTTTTAATTGTGAGTGCTATGATTTTTGGGGGCACTATGCAAGCTGTTGGAGCTTTGGAAAAATTGAGCATTGAATTATTAAAAATTGCCAAAGGAGTATTCGGATTATTTGCAAGCACCATAGCATCATGTATAGGGTTAAATGTATTGGCTTCCGACCAATATTTAGCCATTGTAATACCGGGAAGAATGTTTAGAGACGCTTATAAAGAAAAAGGGTTAGCTCCTGAAAACCTTTCCAGAACTTTAGAAGATTCCGGAACGGTAACCTCTGTTTTGATTCCATGGAATACTTGTGGAGCTTACCAAAGCACCGTTCTAACAGTGGATGTTATAGCTTACTTACCTTATACTTTTTTCAATCTGATAAGTCCTTTCATGAGTTTGTTTATTGTTGCAGTAGGCTATAAAATAAGGAAAACAGCCCCTTAAAAAGAAAACGTACTTTAAAATAATTATGTAAAACGGAATAATTCTTATTTTTGGTAATCGAGATTTTCAATAAATACAAAAAACACAAGGTTTTTTGTGAAAGTCAAAAGATTGTTGTTTCCATTCGGAAATGGTTTGAGTTTTAATCCATTCACTGCTTAATGTAATGTTACAAGCAACGGTAAGCAATGTAGAAGCAGGACAGGTATATAAAATGGAAGCAATCAAGTTATTATTTCGATAGGGTGTTTCTATAAAAACTTGGGTTTGATTGAACTTTTTTGCCCGAAATACGAGTTCTTTAAGTGTTTTTTTTCGTTCATGATGATTTATGGGCAAGTATCCGTTAAAAGCAAAGTTTTGCCCGTTCATTCCGGATGCCATCACTGCCAATAAAATAGATGATGGTCCGACTAAAGGATGAACCGTAATATTTTTTTGATGGGCAAGCAAAACGATATCAGCTCCAGGGTCTGCAATACCGGGAGTACCTGCATCAGAAATAATTCCTACAGAATATCCTTGCTCTATAGGTGTTAAAAAAGTAATATGCTCTTTAGCATCTGTATGTTTATTAAGTATAAACAAGGTTATTTCTGATTGTTTTTTTTCAGGATATATTTTTTTTATAAAACGTCTGGCATTTTTTTCATTTTCAACGATATAATAATTTAATTGCTTTATTGTTGAAATTACTTGTTCCGGTAGAACTTGAAAAGGATTTTGTTCCCCAAGAGTTGTTGGAATTAAAAATAAGGCACCTTTCACAACAATCGTTTCTTTATAAAGGCTTCACAGGCATCGTTTAACATAGAGAATACGGTTTCAAAGCCTTGTTGTTCTCCGTAATAAGGATCAGGAACTTCTAAATTTTCTTTAGGATGACTTTCATTTAAAATTAAATGTACTTTTTCTTTTTGATTTGGATGTGAGGTTAATTTTATGATGTTCTGAAAATTAGATTTATCCATTGCAAAAATAAAGTCAAATCGGTCAAAATCTTCTTTAACAAATTGTCTTGCACGTTGAGTGGTTAAGTCGATTCCGTATTTTTGTGCTATTGCAATGGATCGTTTGTCAGGAAGTTCTCCAAGATGATAAGAGGCAGTTCCGGCAGAATCCACATCGAGATTAAGTTTATATTGAATGGCTTTGGCTCTCATGATTCCTTCTGCCAATGGAGATCGGCAAATATTACCAAGACATACCATCAAAATTTTCATGTATTTATTTTTTTTGAGTCAACTGATATTGGATGTCTTCGACGTACCCTTTGAATGTTTTATCTGTTTCAGCAAGGTTACCAACCGTTTTGCAAGCGTGTAAAACGGTTGCATGATCTCTTTTACCTATTTGTTTGCCAATGTTGGCTAAAGAATTTTTAGTTAGTTTTTTGGCAAAATACATAGCTAATTGTCTTGCTTGTACGATATCTCTTTTACGTGTTTTGGATTGGATGGCTTCAATGGGAATATCAAAATATTTACTGATTGTTTTTTGAATTTTTTCGATGGAAATTTCTTCTTGTTTATTGCTGACGAAATTAGACAAGGTTTTTTGTACTAAATCAAGAGTAATTTCTTTTTTATTTAAAGAAGATTGTGCAATAATGGAAATAAGAGCTCCTTCTAATTCTCTGATATTACTCGTAATTTTTGAAGCGATATATTTAATTATTTCTTCATCCATTTCTATTCCGTCTCGATATAATTTATTCTTGAGAATTGAAATACGCGTTTCAATGGTTGGGATTTGCAAATCTGCTGATAGTCCCCATTTAAAGCGTGAAATCAATCGATGTTCCATATCTTGAATATCGACAGGTGATTTGTCTGAGGTGAAAATTAACTGTTTATTTCGTTGATGCAAATGATTAAAAATATGAAAAAATACATCTTGCGTTGATTTTTTTCCTGATAGAAAATGAACATCATCAACAATCAAAATATCAATCATTTGATAGAAATGAATAAAATCATTTCGGGTGTTATTGCGAACAGAGTCTATATATTGCTGTGTGAATTTTTCAGCCGAAACGTATAAAACAGTTTTCTCGGCATGTTTTTCTTTAACTTCTAATCCTATTGCATTTGCCAGGTGTGTTTTTCCCAATCCGACACCTCCATAAATAAATAAAGGATTAAAGGATGTACCTCCCGGACGATTGGCAATGGCTTTACCTGCCGACCGAGCCAGACGGTTAGATTCTCCTTCTATAAAATTGGCAAAAGAATAATTAGGGTTCAGCTGAGGATCAATACTTAGTTTTTTTAACCCGGGAATAATAAAAGGGTTTTTAACTTGAGCATTGTCTAAGGAAATAGGAGCATTGACTTCTTGAGGACGAATTTTTGATTTATTTGAACTTGGAATGGTGTGAGTATGTGGTTTTTTATTGGAAAGCGTTTTTTCCATAGCAATACTGTACATCAGTTTGGCTTCAGGACCCAATTCTTTAATGAGAGCAATTCGTAGCAGTTTTATGTAATGTTCCTCCAGCCATTCATAAAAAAAACGACTCGGAACTTGTATCTTTAATGATGAGTTTTGAAGTTCAACAGGCTGTATGGGAACAAACCATGTTTTATAGGCCTGTTGATTAATGTTATCCTCAATAAAAGAAAGACAATTCTCCCAAACTGATACGGCTGTTTTACTCATTTATTAAAATACTATATTCTTATTAATTTGTTGGTTTTTAGCAACTTATTGCTTCAAAGGATTTCTTTGAAAATATTCTCCAAAGATGTGAATAATTCTTTTTAAAAAAAAATTAAATTGCTATTGATTTTTAAAAAAATTATTAGTATATAGTACAAATTTTTAACAAAAAGATGATAAAAAAAAGGATAAATATCAGGGTTCGATATTCTGAAACAGATCAAATGGGTTTTGTGTATTATGGAAATTATGCTCAATATTTTGAAGTAGCACGGGTTGAGTTATTTAGAGAATTAGGGATTTCGTATAAAAGTTTGGAAGAAGAGGGGATAGGGATGCCTGTATTGAGTTTAAATATTAAATATATTCGTCCGGCAGTTTATGATGATTTATTGTCCATAGAGGTTTCCATTACAAAAATTGAGAGTAGCAGAATTATTTTTCATTATGAAATTTATAATGAGGAAGAAGTCTTGTTGAATAAAGCTGAAACAACATTGGTTTTTATGGATTCTAAAACAAAACGTCCTATACGTTGCCCCAAAAAATTATGGGATGTCATCAATCTATAACAAGTGTTGTTACATTTTTCATTAAGGCAAATTTTTGGAGTAAACTTTTAGTTTTAGTTTTTCTAATCATGAATCGGATTTCGCATGAAAGTTCCATTTTTTGATTTAAAATAGTTCCTTCATTTTTTTTGATAAAATTTAATACTTTTGAAAGTTGTGGATAATTAAATTTCACTACAAGTTGGTTTTTAATTTGCTTTTCTATTACAGAAGCTGCTTGAAGCGTATCTTTGGCATTTGTTTTATATGCTTTAATCAACCCTGAAACGCCTAATTTAGTTCCTCCAAAATAACGTACAGAAACAATTAAAATATTGGTCAATTCATGAGATAATATCTGATTATATATGGGGATACCAGCTGTTCCATTAGGCTCTCCATCATCATTGGCTCGATATTGTATGTTGTTTTCAAAGCCAATTTTATAAGCATAACAATAATGTCGAGCTGTCGTATGTTCTTTTTTAATTTTATCCAAACAATCTTTCACCTCTTCTACAGTATTCACCGGAAAAGCATATCCAAGAAACTTGCTTCCTTTTTCTCTGTACAAAATATCTTTTATTGGTTTAGCAATTGTGTAAAAAATATCATTCATAAAAAGATTTGTTTTTGTAGATGAATAAGTCATCCTCTTGAATTTTCTTTTTTAAAGACAGGCTTTGATTTTTTAAAGATGGAGCTTTAATACCTTGTTTAAACCTTTTATCACTGATAAAAACACGGGCTTCATCCCACAAACCTATATCAATAAAAGATTGTGTTGTATAACGACCTCCTTCAATAATAACCGATTGAATATTTTGTTCAAATAAAATCGTACAAATTTCTTCAGGTAAATTTTTAAAATCGGCTTTGATATATTGTGTTAAACCGTCTGTTTTTGAGTTAGTTTGGTTTAATATAATCGTTTTTTGAGACTGATCATACACATTAAAAGAAGAAGGAATTTCTAAATTACGGTCAATTATAATCCGAACGTTCTGCCCTGTCCATGTACGGATATTAAGCCGTGGATTATCCTGTAAAGCTGTGTTTTTTCCAATTAAAACTGCTTGTTCTTCAGACCGCCATTTATGAACCAATTGTTTGGAATAAGGATGTGTAATCCAATTAATTTCCGGTTTATTGCTTTTGCGTAATTTATCGATAAAACCATCATCGGTTTCTGCCCATTTTAAGATAATATAAGGTCGTTTTTTTTGATGAAAAGTAAAAAAGCGTTTATTCAATTCGAAACATTCTTTTTGTAAAGAAGACAAAATAACTTCACATCCGGCATTTTTTAATTTTTGGATTCCTAAACCATTTACCTCTGCAAAAAAATCTTGAATACCAATAACAACCTTTGGAATTTTATATTGGATAATTAAATCAGAACAAGGAGGGGTTTTCCCATGATGTGAGCAAGGTTCTAAAGAGACATAAAGAGTAGCATTTTTTAATAAATTAGTGTTTTTAACCGATTGTATAGCATGTACCTCAGCATGAGGTTCTCCTGTCTTTTGATGCCAACCCTCACCAATAATTTCATTTTGGTGAACAATAACAGCTCCAACCATTGGATTAGGATATGTTTTGCCTAAGCCATTTTCAGCCAATTGTATGCACCGCAGTATATATTGATTATCATTCATTTGTAATAATGTCCAAAGATAAAAAAATGAATCTAAAATCTAAGCCACTTAATCAAGATAGAAAAGTGGCTTTTAAAAAACTGTATGTATTAACCTAATGTCAAAAGATTAATATAGGAAATATACAAAAAAAAATGAAAAAAATCAAACTATTTTAATAAAATAAAAGATTAATAGGAATTAATTAAATTAATAGTAACTTTAGGCTCAAATTTTAAAAATATGTCAATAAAATATTCGTCAAAAGAGTTAATTCAAATAGAAAATAAATATGGAGCTCATAATTATCGTCCTCTTCCGGTTGTTTTAGACAAAGGAAAAGGAGTATTTGTTTGGGATGTGGAAGGGAAAAAGTACTACGATTTTCTTTCTGCTTATTCCGCTGTAAATCAAGGGCATTGTCATCCTAAAATTATTAATGCTTTAAAAACGCAGGCTGAAAAATTAACTTTGACTTCCCGGGCTTTTTATAACAGTCGGTTGGGATTGTATGAAAAATTTATTACAGATTATTTTGGATTCGACAAGGTTTTACCTATGAATACAGGGGCTGAAGCTGTTGAAACAGCATTAAAATTAGCTCGTAAATGGGGTTATGAAAAAAAAGGTGTACACTCGGCAAAAATAATTACTTGTCAAAATAATTTTCATGGAAGAACTATTTCGATTGTATCAGCTTCCAATGATCCGGTAGCACGAAATAATTTTGGACCTTTTACACCGGGAATTGAATCAATTCCTTATAATAATTTAACTGCATTAGAAAAAGTTTTAGAAGATGACCAAGTTGTAGCTTTTATGACTGAACCTATTCAGGGAGAAGCAGGTGTATTTGTTCCGGATGAAGGCTATTTAAAAGGAGCGTACGAATTGTGTAAAGCTAAAAATGTATTGTTTATTGCCGATGAAGTTCAAACAGGAATTGCCCGAACAGGAAAGCTTTTAGCAGTACATCATGAAAATATTAAACCGGATATTCTAATTTTAGGAAAAGCCATTTCAGGAGGCGTTTTTCCTGTGTCTGCTGTTTTGGCAGATGATGCCATTATGGAAGTGATTACACCGGGGTCGCATGGTTCTACTTTTGGAGGAAATCCATTAGCTTGTGAAGTAGCTAAGGCTGCTTTGGAAGTAGTTCAGGAAGAAAATTTAATTGAAAATGCAGACCGCTTAGGAAAAATATTTCGTACAGAAATGCAAAAGTTAGTCGATAAAACAAGTATTGTTACTTTGGTAAGAGGAAAAGGTTTGTTAAACGCGATTGTAATGAATGATTCTGAGGAGGGAAACTTGGCATGGAATGTTTGCGTTGCTTTAAAAGATAATGGCTTATTGGCAAAACCGACTCATGGAAATATTATTCGTTTTGCACCTCCTTTGGTAATGACAGAAGAACAATTAACGGAATGTATCGCAATCATCGAAAAAACCATTCTTTCTTTTGAGGTTTAAAAAGTAATTCAAACGATTAATAATGAAGTGAGAAAAATCAAATAACAAATCTTCTAACAAAAACATGTTTTAGGATGATATTCAACTGTTTGTATTCGATTAAAAAAGCATCATGACCGTGAATGGAACGCATCTCATAGTATTTTGAATGTACGCTTTTTCGCTTTAAAATCTGATGGTTTAAACGATTTTCGGAAGCTGTAAAAAGCAAATCAGAATGAACGGCTATTTGATAAACATTTGCTTTTATTCTTGTTGCAATTTCTTCAAAATTATCTTCTCCATGCGTTATATCAGCTGAACTTAATAAATAATTCATGGTTTTATACGATTTTAAGGCAAAGCGTTCTCTGAGTTTATTTCCATGATGATTTAACCAACTCATTACATTTGAAATATTTTGTTTTTCACATTTAGAACGGTTAAACTTGCTTGTGAAAGATTCGGGTGTCCGGTAAAAAAGCATGGCCATCATGCGAGCATCTTCTATTGGTTTACACGAATTATCCAATAAATTATTTTGGATTCCGCACTGGGCTATAATCCAATCTGTAGCCTTCCAATCGGAGGCAATCGGGAAAATATTTTGAACGAAATCGGGGTATTGTACGGCTATTTCCCATGCGATACATCCTCCTAAAGAGCTTCCTACGCATGCAAAAATTTTTTCGATATTCAACTGTTTCAAACTTTGTACAAACAATTTGGCTATATCGACTACCATTAAATCATCATACTGAATATCAGTATGTTCTATTTTGTAATTGTTGTTGGGTATATCAAATGCTATAACTGTATAATCGTTTAAGTTAATTACTTTATTCACTCCAACCAAACTATTCCACCATCCTTGCTCGCCTGCTACTTCAGAGTTTCCTGTCAAAGCATGATTAATTAATACAATTTCTGCTTTGCCTAAAGGTTGTCCAAAAGTTTGATAGGTTAGTTTTATAGATTCAAAAAACGTTCCTTTATAACTTTTGAAGTTATCAATTGAAATTTCTTTTATACTCTGAGTCATCATACTTCTTTAAAAAAATCAATAAAAAAAAGCCTCTAAAAATAGGTTCAGAGGCTCTTTTATGTCGTTGTTCTCAATTTATATTTTGATTATAGAAACCCCCACATAACTTCTACGCATTATAAATACTATATTTAACAAGCTTCTATTCTTCATGTCTACATCTACACAAATTTAACAGCTTATTTTTAATAAAACAAACAATTTTAATATATTTTAAGAAAAAATATTAAATTGTCAGTCTAACAACTATTTATCAACAGATGTTTTTCTGTTTTTTCTTTGTTGTTTGGATTTTAAACCAACACTGTATTTTAAACCGCTTAAAATGGATCGCCACCAGTATCCGACAAAAGATTTTTGATCATCTCTTTCCAAATAAATACTATTGTCTTTTTCCTCTTGTTTATTGGTTGATTGGTTATTGAGAATCAAATTTACCAAACGACTCAAAAACTTTTGTTCTTTTAAGCGGTCTTTATTTAACAAGGCTATATTCAAACTATCATACACCAAATTTACTTTTCCTAAGGCATTCTTTTTTGTCAAATTCATTTTAAAATCCAATTGATGTACATAACCATCTCTAATCCGAATTCCTGCAGCATCTTCTGTTATTTCATTTAGGCAATCCAAAGGAAAATCGGTTAAACTTCCTTCTATTTTATGCGATTCATCTTCCGCCAGTAAATCAAATTCTAAATCAACATCTAAACGACCCATTCCCATAAATAAGGCTTTAGCTCTACCTTGAGCTTTTCTGTTTTGATTTAGTTTTTCATTAATATTGGTTATATTATTCATTGTAAAAGATAAATTGTCTAAGTATACATTTCCTCCCTTTGGGGTAGTTCCGGAATACTCGGAATAATGCAATGATGAAGGTTTAAGCGTTAATTTATTTGCATAAAACGACTTATTGATTTTATTCAATAATGCCTGTGGCAAAAGTTTTGTCTTAGCTATTTTAGGAACTCTCTTATCTTTATATAAATCTACTTTAGAAGATCCAATTTCAACATAATCGGCTACTAATTGTTCTTTTTCAAACCATTGAGAAATATCAACTCTATTAACCTTTACATAATCAATTTGTGCTTCTACCCGATCTACTTGATTTTTCATTACTTTTCGATATTCTTCTTTTGAAAACAAAGGTTTTACTTTGATATTTTTTATGAATAATTGTGATGAATTGGTTGAAAAAGTAAGTTGGTCAGCATTAAAATCGTACCATTTACTTGATTTTTTAATATTTCGAACGTTTAAAATACTATTTATAGAATGTAGCAGTCGGTCAGGATAATGATTTTCATCAATTAAAACATCTTCAAATTTTAAATCAATTTGGTTTTGTTTTATTTTTTCTGTATGTAAATCCATATTACTGATTTTTAAATTCTTAAATTTAACATAATTAAATATATTTTCTATTTCAGGATAAAGATTTAGTGAGGTTGTTTTTAATGTATTTTCTTGCGTTTTTTTCTCATGATTATATCGATTAATTTCTACTTTTGGATTATTGATAAAAACCGATTCTGCAATAAGGTTATTATCATATAATTTTTCGATATTCAATTTGTTAAAAATAATTTGAGGTATGTCTATTTTTACTTGATTTTTCCTTTTAAAAGAAAGATTTGTTACGTTAAAAATTCCTCTTGCCGCATCAAGTTCCAAATCATCTATTTTAAGATTTTGTTCATTTTTTAATGGAATGTGGATTTTTTTCATGTGATAATAAGCATCTCCAATTTCAAAATCAGTTTCCCGATCTGTTCCATAGTTAATCAAAGTAAAGTTTTTCCAATTTGAAGTTATTTCGAAATCAACTTTTAGTTTTTCTTCTTTATACGTTTTTACAACTGTGTTTTTAACTGCTAACTCATTTATTTTTAATACTTTTACATCTTTCGGAAGCGGTATGTATATATTTTTTAAGGTAAATTTTTTAGCTTCCCCATCTTTTTTAGAACGATTTAGCAAAGTAATTTTGGCATTACTCAATGCTAATTTATCAATAGAAACTGTATCGGTTTCAAAAGTTCTTACCAAATCCATATTTTCTATATATAGTTCGGGAATGACAACTTGATATACGTTATTAATCGTTTTATATTTTGGTGATTTACGGTCAGAAAACACAAACGCATTTTGTATACGCAATGAATTGTCTTTCGATTGAAAGCGAATTTGATCTGCTTTTATTTTATGCACACCGTCTCCCATTTCAAATAGTTGATTTTTAACTGTAAAAACAGCATTATCAGAAAAGAAAATTTTAGCATTTTTTTCTGTTTTCTCCAACTCTTTTTCATTAAATAGAAAATGGTCAATGTGTATAGCAAATGTATTATGAATATTTATTCTTACCTTATTTTCAGCATTCATTGTTTTTAAATGCACCTTTCCGCTTGGAACTTCTATCCGGTTGATTTTTATTTGTGGCATATAATTTAACACCGTATAAAAAACACCTTCTATTTCTTTAATATTAAGTTTTTTACGATTTTTTTCGTTTTTAAATTTTGTATGTGTTTCAACAGCTATATCAGGCTGAATAATTTCAAGCGATTCTGCATTCAATTCCTGATCAAAAATGGCTTTTTGGAAATCAATTTTATCAATTTTAATTTGATCTGCCGAAATATTTAATAAAGTTGCTATTTTATAACGTTTTAATGCTTCTTGATTTTCTATTTCCGGATTTATTTTCAATTTATTTATCTGAATCTTGTTGGTTCTATTCTCCAATTCTATTCTTTGGGCTTGATAGATATTTACATCTTTGGGTGCTTTAAATTCATAATCTTCTAAAATAAGATCAAAGTTTTTTGAAAATAAAACACGTCTGTTTTTCTTAAAATGTAAGATATCAATATCCAAATCTTCCAATTTAAAATTAATTTTTCCTTTTACTCGTCCCGATTTATAAGAAATTCTAAAATCCTGAAAATCAATAATGGCATTTTCTAAATGAACTTCTTTTGCTTTTACTTGATTAAAAATAGGCGATAAAACATCCTCTAATTTTGAGATTTCCTTTAATTTAACATGGGGCTTTTTATACAAATTGTCTTTTATGGTTACATTGGATAAAAAAAGTTGTTCCATCTCCAATGATTTTTGATGATACAACTTTTTAAAGTCTATATTTTTTATTAAGATTTCATCTGTATCTAAAAAAAATTCTTCTGCCATTTGTTTTTTCAAATAGGTCGGAGCAATGGAAATGCCTTTTAACAAAATATCTTGCTTAAACGATGATAACTGAAAATGGTTTATTTTAAACTGATGAACCCGATCTTCTAAATTCAGCTTGAAATGATGAACATCCATTTTAAAATTATCGGCATAAAATATTTTATCAGGATTGGTTTCGCTAATGGAATCAATGGAAAATCGGATTAATTGCAAATCCAGTTTTTCTGTTTTTTGAATTAGTTTTGGATTAACCGAAACCGAAAAATAATAAAACTCTGCTTGATTAATCTGTAAGTGATTGACGGCTATTTTCTTAAAATCATTTTTAATCAGATTATATAATTGTATCTTATCGTAATTTTTTTCCTGATTTTTTTTCCCGTTTTCATAAAATTCTACTTCAGGTTTTTCAAGTGTTAAATTCTCAACAATAATTGAATCAAAGGCTTGTAAATCAAAATGTTTTAATTGCAAATATAATTTAGGAACTTTGAAACTGAAATAATTTCTGTCTTTTTGAATATATTTTGGGAAAACATGTAAATTGGAAACATTCAGATATGATTTTTTTAAGGAAAAATTGAGTGTATCAGCTTTTAAAGAATGAATGCTATCACCTAACATACTTTCAAAACCTAAAAAACGCATGGATAAATCTTTAATATCAAATTGCTTTTTATGGCTTGTCAAGTTGGATCTTAAATAAAACCGATCGACTAAAATATCAATTCGTTTTGCTTCAGAAAACTTAACATTTTTAACCAGTTTTGAGTAAATATTATAACTGGTATTTTCTAAAGAAATTTTATTGATATCAATTTCTCTAAATAGATTTTTAAGTGTGTTATTTCCGGAAAAATCAGAATCTTTTTTATCACTTCGTTTAAAAAATCCATACGTTGAAATTTTCGGTGAATTTAGCCGTAATTCATCCATTTGAACAATTTCTTCATTAAATATTTTTTTAAGTTTTAAATTTAAAGCCTCAAATTCTTTTATTTTGATATTGAAGAATAAAACGGAGGAGTCCTTTGTCAAAATCCGGTTTGCTTTAATGGTATCAAATTGTAAATTGAAATTGTAAATTTTTAAATCCCCATCAAACCATTCAATTTCGATTTTATCGTATTCTAAATGATATACACCGTTTGTTTTTTCGGCTAAAAAATCATTGATTTTATTTTTAAAATACGTTTCTCCCCGATAATAAATCAAAGCTAAGATACTCATTATTATTACCGTACAAACCACACCTATTATTTTAAGTGCTTTGTTTAGCATACTAAAACAAAACTACTAAATAAAAGATTAAAACGCTTTTAAATAGTAGTTTTTTTATTTTAGCATTGTGTTTGCCTGTTAATCTTGTGGTTTTTCTTCTTTAAAATCTCGGTGTTCTTTTCTTTTAGATTTTTTACGCATTGCTTCTAATTTTTCAACTTGTTCCGACGTTAATATTTCTTTCATTTTCAATCTTTTTTCTTCTATCAATTGATGATGTTTTTTTCTGGTCTCAAACATTTCTTTTCTCAATTCTTTTAATTGAGGATGGTAATCTTCATCCAATTGTTTTATCTTTTGTATTTGCTCTTCTGTAAGGTTGAGCTTTTCGGTTAATCGATCAAGCATTTTTTTCTTACGTTCGTCATAGATAGAGTCTCTATCACGTGTTGATGTATTCATTTCTTCTTCATGCACTTCAGGGGCAAAATCAGGAGGAGGTATCTCTTTCCTTTCTTTTCCGCATGAAGTAAAAAAAATAATTCCTAAAATAACGACTAAATATTTCATTTGTATTTGATTTATTATTTAGACTTTATTTTTTTTAAAAGGTTTAATTTAATTTTTCTTTTCCATTCTTTAAAACTACAACACTTCTTGCGTATGAGGTGTATGCATCTTCGTTTACAATACTGTTTATTTGTTTTTCCAAAGAAGTATCAATCAATCGCTGCCAAAAATATTGTTTAGGCAATTCAAATTCTAAGTCTTTCCAAAAAGAATTAAAAATAATAAAAAAATGATTGTTTGATATCGGATTTACAAACTCACAGGCTAAAGCTCTTGATTCTTTACTCCAATCAGGTTGATTATTTTTTTGTCCATGCCAAATTACATACGGTCGATCTTCTTTCTTCTCTGCATTAAAATATTTTTCTTCGTTAAATACTTTATAGTTTTTAGAAAGCATTATAATTTGTTTTGTAAAATCGAATATTTCTTTATTTTTTTCCAGCAGACTCCAGTCTAACCATGAAATTTCATTATCTTGACAATAAGTATTATTATTTCCTTTCTGTGTTCTTCTCATTTCATCACCCATTAATAACATAGGAGTTCCTTGAGAAATAAATAATATAGTTAAGAAATTTTTTATTTGTTGTTTTCGTAATTGTTCAATTTTTTCATTATTTGTTTCACCTTCCGCTCCACAGTTCCAACTCTCGTTATAATCATTTCCGTCTTGATTATTTTCTCCATTTTCAATATTGTGTTTTTCATTATACGAAACCAAGTCGTTTAAAGTTAAACCGTCATGGCATGTTATAAAATGAATGCTGCGGTCAGGAACAAATTGATGATAACGCCCTTTGAATATATCTTGACTTCCTAAAATCCGAGAAGCTAATATAGAAACCATTCCTTCATCACTTTTAATAAATTTTCTGATGTCATCCCGATAATTGGCGTTCCATATAGCCCATCGATCTCCTGAAAAGTTAGAAACCTGATACAAACCTGTGGCATCCCAAGGCTCTGCAATCAATTTGGTTTTTGCTAAAATGGGGTTTGATTCAATAGACCATAAAACGGGCGGATTATACATAGGTGTTCCGTCTTCATCCCGTGATAATATCGAAGCTAAGTCAAATCGAAATCCATCTACTTTCATTTCCTGTACCCAATATTCCAAAGAGTTGTATATCATCCGCCTTACAACCGAATGATTAGCATTTAAGGTATTTCCACATCCGGAATAATCTTTATTTTCACCGTTTTCATCCAAAATATAATATGAATAATTTGAAAATCCTCTTAAATTGTATGTCGGACCATCGTATCCTGTTTCTGCCGTATGATTATATACAACATCTAAAATAACTTCTATACCTGCACGGTGTAATTCACGAATCATCGTTTTAAATTCATTAATCATCTCTTGAGGTTCATCCGACTGACAATAAGAAGGATGCGGGGCAAAAAAAGCTATGGGAGAATATCCCCAATAATTTGTTTTTCCTTGAGGTGCATCTTGCTCATCAAAAGCAAAAACAGGTAACAATTCAACAGCTGTTATTCCTAATGATTGCAAATACGGTATTTTATCAATAACACCTGCAAAAGTACCTCTTTTAATTTCAGAAATAGTACTACTGGAGTGTTTTGTAAAACCGCCTATATGCATTTCATAAATAACGGATGTGGATTGAGGGTTATAAGGAGGCTCAATACCTTGCCAATCAAAATCGTTTTTAACAACGGCTGATTTTAAGCAGGCTTCTATGTTGCTTTTCCCGTATTCTGATGCTATTTTCCGATTATACGTTCCTACAACAGCTTTCCCATACGGGTCTGTTAATATTTTAGATGAATCGAATCTTCTTCCTCTCCTTATATCAAAAATACCTTCTACCCGATATCCGTATAACTGATTCTCTTTTAAATCTTCAACAAACAAATGCCAATAATAGAACGTTTTATTTTTTTTACAATCAAAAGGAATTATAATCGGATTTTTATCTTCTTTACTTGAAAAAAGCAATAATTCTACAGAAACCGCTTCAGGAGAGAAAACACAAAAATTAACTCCATCGTCATATAAAGTTGCTCCCAAAGGATTTGATTTTCCGGTTCGAATCCTATACTTATTATTCATTTGTTTTTAAAATCGTATTATCATTGTTTGTCAAAGTATAAAAAGCATTTTCAACAGAGCTATACTCTGATTTTATATGTTCTAATGAGTTATTTTTTAGTAACTTACCTTTATCTAAAATCAAAACCTGATCACAAATTGCTTCAACTTCTTGCATGATATGCGTTGAAATTAAAATAGTTTTATTTCTTCCAAAATTTTTAATGAGATTTCTAATTTCTAAAATTTGATTAGGATCCAGTCCTGTCGTTGGTTCATCCAATATCAGTACTTCCGGGTTGTGAAGCATTGCCTGAGCTAAACCTACGCGTTGGCGATATCCTTTGGAGAGAGCTTTTATTTTTTTATTTTTTTCAGATTCTAATCCTGTTTCTTGAATAATTTTGGTTGCATTCAACTTAGAGACTTTTCTGATTTTTGCTGTATATTCTAAATATTCTTTCACGTACAAGTCCAAATACAAAGGATTGTGTTCTGGTAAATAACCCGTAATTTTTTTTATCTTATTTGGATGTTTCGAAACATCTATATCCGATATAAAAGCTTCTCCGGAAGTTTTTTTTAAAAATGTTGTTAAAATTTTCATTAAAGAAGATTTTCCGGCTCCGTTTGGTCCCAATAAAGCCACAATTCCCTCAGCTTCAAAAGAGATATTATTTAAAACCACTTGCTTTCCTACCGTTTTGGTAAGGTTAGAAATTTTTATCGACATAAAGCAAAGATATAAATTGCTGTTCAGATAATGAAAACTAAAAAGAGAACTATGTAAAAAAGAGAATCACTTATCAACAAGTTTTGTTTACAACTTATTTTGTCAAATGAAATGAAATCATTAAATTTGCGGGCTCAATAAAGAGTTTATGTATAATTTATAATAAAAACGAAGTGAACACATTAAGTTACAAAACCATCTCAATTAACAAAGCCAATGCTGATAAACAGTGGGTTATTGTTGATGCAGAAGGAGAAACTTTGGGTCGCTTGGCTTCAAAAGTTGCAAAACTTATTAGGGGCAAGTATAAGCCGAGTTTTACTCCACATGCTGACTGTGGCGACAATGTAATTGTTGTCAACGCTGAGAAAATTCAATTGACCGGTAACAAATGGACAGACAAAGTTTATGTTCGTCATACGAATTATCCGGGAGGACAGCGTTTTTTGACTGCACAACAAATGCATGATAAAGACCATCGTCGTTTAATTGAAAAAGCTGTGAAAGGAATGTTGCCTAAGAATAAATTAGGGCGTGCCATTCATAAAAACCTTCATGTTTTTGCAGGAGCAGAACATACTCATGAAGCTCAAAAACCCACAACAATCAATTTAAAAGATTTAAAGTAGTATGGCAGTAGTACACAAAATCGGAAGAAGAAAAAATGCAGTAGCTCGTATTTATATGAGTGAAGGAAAAGGTACTGTTACAGTAAACGGAAGAGATTATAAACAATATTTTCCTACAGAAGTAATGCAGTACAAAGTTCAACAACCTTTTACTTTAACTGAAAACGTTGATAAATATGATGTAAAAGTTAATGTATTTGGAGGAGGAACTACAGGACAGGTAGAAGCAGTTCGTTTAGCTATATCAAGAGCCTTATGCGAAATCGATGAAGAAAATCGAAAGACTTTAAAACCTGAAGGATTATTAACACGTGATTCGAGAATGGTGGAACGTAAGAAATTTGGGCAGAAAAAAGCTCGTAAAAAATTCCAATTCTCAAAACGTTAGAGTATTATCAATTTGCCGCATAAATTTAGCATCCAAATTGTTAAGGTCGATAAAAACGCCACTTATCAATTGATTGTTGCAAGCGGAATGTAAATTAAAAAAAGAAACAATGGCAAAAGTAGAAGTAAAAGAATTATTAAACGCAGGTGTACACTTCGGACACTTAACGCGTAAATGGAATCCTAACATGGCTCCTTATATTTTTATGGAGAAAAACGGAATCCACATTATAGATTTACATAAAACAGCTGCAAAATTAGACGAAGCAAATAATGCTTTAGCTAAAATTGCTGCCTCAGGAAGAAAAATCCTTTTCGTTGCTACGAAAAAACAGGCAAAAGATATTGTATCTGAATATGCAGGAAATGTTAATATGCCTTATATTACAGAAAGATGGCCGGGAGGAATGCTGACCAACTTTGTAACCATTCGTAAGGCAGTAAAAAAGATGAATCACATCGACCGTATGAAAAAAGACGGTTCCTTTGATTCTTTATCGAAAAGAGAAAAATTACAAATTGATCGCCAACGTGCTAAGTTAGAAAAAAACTTAGGTTCTATTGCCGATATGACCCGTTTGCCGGGAGCTGTTTTTTTAGTTGATGTAAAACGTGAACACATTGCGTTAGCAGAAGCAAAAAAATTAAATATTCCTGTATTTGCAATGGTCGATACCAATTCCGACCCTAGAGAAGTTAATTTTCCTATTCCCGCAAATGATGATGCAACAAAATCAATCGATATTATTTTAAAAAATATTTCAGACGCTGTAGCAGGTGGATTATCACAAAGAAAAGCTGAAAAAGAGGCTAAACAAATGGAAGCTGAAAAGAAAGAAGCTCCAACAAAAACTGAAGTAACCGAGGCTTCTAAAGTTGAAGAAGCTCCAAGTACAGCAGAGAAGAAAGAAGCTTAAATGTAATTTATCTTGTTAAGATAACTTTAAATTATTATAAATAAAGGTAGTTCTTAAGCTTCAAAGTTTTTGAACTACTTTCCTTTTAATAAATTGTTTAATAGAAAAAAATAAATACAATGGTTAAAATTACCGCTGCAGAAGTAAGTAAATTAAGAAAAAGTACGGGTGCAGGTATGATGTCTTGTAAAAAAGCATTGGTCGAAGCTGAAGGTGATTTCGATAAGGCAATTGAAATCCTCAGAAAAAACGGATTAAAAAATGTTGCTAAACGAGATGATAATGAAACATCTGAAGGTGTTACTATTGCTAAAATAAGTGATGATGCTACATCAGGAGTTGTAATCTCTTTAAATTGCGAAACCGAACCTGTAACAAATACAGATCAATTTGTTGCTTTAAAAAAAGCAATTGAAAGTGTGGCTTTAAACAGTAATACTAAAGAAGAATTATTGGCTCAAACCGTTAGTGGGAAAACCATTTCGGATATGTTGGATGATATTCGTATTGCCATTCAGGAAAACATCAACGTGGCTCAATATGCCCGCATAGATGCTCCTTTTATTGGAGGTTATACACACGGTGGAAAAATTTCTTCCATAGTGGGTCTTAACAAAAAAAATGAAGAAGTAGGGAAGGATATAGCTATGCAGGTCGCTTCAATGAATCCTACATCACTTTCGTATAAAGATTTAGACCCTGCTTATGTAACTAATGAAACCGAAGCAAGAATTGTAGCAATTAAAAAAGATAACGAGGAACTGGCTCGATTAGGAAAACCGTTAAAAAATATTCCTCAATTTATTTCCAGGTCACAATTATCAGACGAAGTAATTGCTCAAGCAGAAGAGGATATTAAAGCAGAGCTAAAAGCAGAGGGAAAACCGGAAGCCATTTTTGATAAAATTGTACCCGGAAAATTGCAACGGTTTATTTCAGATAATACCTCATTGGATAAAGAGCAATGCTTGTTAGATCAAGACTTTATCAAAGATGAAAAGAAAACTGTTCAAGACTATGTTAAAGCAAATAATATTGAAATTACTGGATTTAAACGTGTTTCTTTAAGCTAAATCAATTATGTAACATAAAAAATATATTAGTTACAACTATATAGAGAACTTATATAAGGGATTATTAGAAACTAAAAATCTTCCGCAAGTCTGCGACAAGGGATTTAGAGATACAGAAACCTTCCCGCAGGTCTGTGAGAAGGAAAAAAGTACAATAAAATGGCTTCTCGCACAGTTTCGGGAAGAAAAAAGCAGTACGAAACCCTTTATAACTAAGGTGAATGGGTAGTAAAAAGTGGATAATGAATCGAACAACACGAGTGGTTTTAAAGACGGAGTGAACTCTAATCTAAAATTTCAACCACATTTTAGCATTAAAAAAACGTCCGGTTAATCGGTTGGGAATAGTATGGTAGCGACTATTGGTTAAATCTTGTACCCATAGATTGCTGATGTGGTTTTCAATATCAAATAAATTAAAAATTTCTAATCCCAACGATAATTCTCTAAAATTACTCCAAAAGCTTCCTTTTTTAGGTTTCATTTTATTCTGGTCAATAAACGTTTTGGTAAACCCAATATCTAAGCGTTTATAATCTCTTAATGTTCCTGTGTAAGGGTAGGGATTGGTGTATAGAGGGGCTCCGTTGGGTAATCCTGAAGCGTAGACAGCATTCAAATATACTTTAAAGGAAGGAAAGGCAGGCATATAATCTTGATAAAACAGTCCGATTTTTAATCGTTGGTCTGTTGGCATGGGAATACTTCCTTGATGGTTGATATTCCACCGGGCACGTGCATAAGATAAACTTATAAAGGATTCATTTCCGGGTACAAATTCGCCATTTAAACGCATATCTATTCCGTATTGGTTTCCCGAGGTATTGTTTTCTCCCATATATACGATACGGACATTATCTATGTAATAAGGAATTATATTGCTTAATGCTTTATAATAAACTTCAGTAGTTAATTTGAAAGGACGCTTTTCTAATTTGAATTCGTAGTCATTTCCAACAATAAAATGAATAGAACGCTGGGACTGAATATCCGGATTCAAATTGCCGTAAACATCACGGACTTCTTTATAAAAAGGCGGTTGATAATATAATCCGGTTGAAAAACGAAACAGCATATCACTTTTCCAATCCGGTTTGTATGCTATTTGTCCTCGGGGAGAAAAGTTAGTTTCCTTATTATAATCCCAATGTGTGGTTCGCATTCCAAGGTTGTACATTAGTTTTCCCCGACTTAACCGGTGTTTTTTTGAATATTGTATATAACCTGAGATACGGTTTGAGTTTAATTTGTTTTGCGTATTAATATTGGTTACGTTAAATAGATAATCAAACCCTGAAAGACCGGTTGTAGGGCGGATAAATCCGGCAGAATCAATACGATGGTATTCATTTAAACGGTCTTGAATGTCTTCATTTTGAAGTTTGAACCCCCACTCAATATCACCGTTCTTAATTTTATACTTTCCTCTATGCTGAAAAGAAGTTACGAGTAAGTCCAAATCATTTCGAGCATGATCAATTTGTTCTGCGGTATCTAAAGTGGAGATATAAGCTCCGGTAGCAGGGTTGAGTTCTCCTAAAACATATCGACTGTTTATATCAAAATATTCTTTTTCTTTTGAATGATAGACTGAAAGATCGGTGGTTAAAGTTAAGCGTTTGTTAGGTTCAAATATGGTTGATATAGCTCCTGATGAGGTTTGAAAAAGATCGTTTTCTTGTCCGGTATAATCTACCGTTAATTTATAGGGATTTGTTAAAGTTCCAAAAGTGGTTTCTCTTGATTTTGGGTATAAATCTAAATCATTTTGAGAAAAACTCCCTAAAAAGTTAAATTTTAGTTTTTCATTTAAACGGTATGTAATATTGGACTGAACATCAAAATAAATGGGTTGGAAATCAATGTCAGAATCTTGGGTATCTACCAACAAACGTTTATCATTATAGCGTGTTCCGATAATAGCAGAGAGCTTTCCGTCTTTGGTTCCGCTTCCTAATGTAAGGCTTCCACCTAAGAGGCTGGCTTCAAATTCTCCTTCAAATGTTTTGGGTTGTTTGTAGATGATATCTAAGACGGAAGACATTTTATCACCATACTTAGCTTCAAATCCGCCTGCAGAGAAGTTAATGACTTCTACCATAGAGGGATTTAAAAAGCTCAATCCTTCTTGTTGTCCTGAGCGGATTAGTTGTGGTCGGTAAAGTTGGATACCGTTTATATAAACCAGGTTTTCATCATAGTTTCCTCCACGAACCATATACTGAGAGCTTAGTTCTGTATTGGAATTTACCATAGGGTTGGTTTTCAGTATTTCTTCAATACTACCTGTGGAAGAAGGGAGTTTATCAAGATTCTTTGTTGTGATTTGAAAACTTCCTATGGGTTGGTCTTGCTTTTTTTTGTAGAAAACAATTTCTTCTAAACGGGTGCTTAAATCATCTTGTAAAAGAATATTAAGCGTGTAGTATTTTTGGTTGTTGGCATTAATTGTGGTATGAAAAGGTAAATAGTCTTCCAAAAATACATCAACTTGTATATCTTCATGAGCAGGAATCGGGATAGAAAAGGTACCGTGTGAATCCGTTTTATAATCCGTTTTATTATTTATTCGGATTTCAACGTTTTGTAAAGGTCTTTGAATATCATCAATAACTATTCCTTTAAGAACAGCCTGTTGTGAAGAAAGAATAGACAAAGTTTGAATAAGTAAAATTGAAAATAAGGTATGTTTTTTCATCTAATTATTTCTTGGTAAATGTCCTTTCAAAGTAAGTCTGATTTCCTTTCTTATCGGTAACGGTTAATCCAAATATATGATTTCCCGTACTAATATTTTCATTTTTAAAGTTAAAAGTTAATAAACGGTATTTTTTATCATAATCCATTAAAACCCATTTTCCATCAATCGTGCCTTCGTACTTAGCAATGCCGGCTAAGTTATCCGATATTTTAATCTTAATGGTTGAATTGGATGTAAAAGTAGAACCGTTGCTTAAATTTACTGATACAATTTTAGGCGGTGTACGATCTACTTTTAAAGCAAAAATGCCAAATTCTTTTGATTTATCGATAATCCATCCATTTTTATATTCTCCACCGATACCTTTTCCATTACGTGTCAAAACCGTTTTATTTAAATCTTGTGCAGAAATGTCTTCTGGTTTTATGGAAACTGTAAATAATTTGTGTACAGGAATGGTTATATCGCCTACTTTATGGTTTTGCCCTTCTCTTGAATAGGTGAAATCAATATCGGAATAAAAAGAATTAGCAGGAAAATGGAGTTTAATATCTTCGTTTTCATATTTATGAGCAGTATTCCATTTGAATTTTTTTGAAGTACCATCAAGAACCTCAATTTCAGGTTTATTCTCCCGTCCTATTAAATGGAAAGTGCTAATTCGTTCATTTCCTTTAAAATCTTTAACCACCAGTCGAATGTGATATGTTTTTTCATTTTCTACATCAATTATTCCTTGATTGATAGCTGTTTGGTACATATCCAGTTTATTTCCCGGGTCAAGAAAACATTTATTGATCCATCCGTTGTTTGTTTTTTTATGATGATAATCAGTATGAGAATTAATATAGCGAGTTTGGGCAAAAGAAACTTTTTCAGCCGTAAAATTATAAGTATGTTGATCGTTTACATATAAATCAATGGAATAAACACCGTTCATATTTGAGGCACCGTTTAATCGGTCGTACGTTTTAACCCCGATTCCTACTTTACCAGATGCCGGAATTGGCGTGTTTCGGGTTAAAGTTCCTTTACTGAAACCAACTTTATATACATATTTTTTATTTCCTCCTGCCATACCATCAATAGGATATACATAAACACCACTTACTAAAGGTTTTTGAGTATCAGTAAATTGGTAACCGAATTTCATAGGATTAATAGGTACTTCAGAACTGGTTTCACGGATTTCAAAATGAAGATGAGGACCTCCTGACCCACCTGAATTTCCTGAAAGAGCAATCATTTGATCTTGTGTAACAGGTAAACTTTTTGTTTTAGGAAATAAATCTACTGCAAAAGATTTTCTGGCGTATTGCTGCTTTTTGACATATTCTGCAATATCTCCTTTAAATTCTTTTAAATGGGCATATACGGAAGTATAACCATTGGGATGAGTAATGTAAACGGCTTTACCGTATCCTACAGGAGATACTTTAATACGGGAAACGTATCCGCCTCCAATAGCATGAACCGGAAGACCTTCTTTTCCTTGTGTTTTAATATCCAATCCTGCATGAAAATGGTTGGAACGGAGCTCTCCAAAAGTACCGGATAAAATCATGGGGATTTTAAGAGGAGAGGAAAAATCTTGCGGGTAATTTTCTTGAGATTTTAGCTGTATCACAGAGTATAGAACAAATATAGATAATAACTTGGTTTTCATTTTAATAATAGAATTTTCACAAAAAAGCAAATATAGTATCATTTTTTTAAAAGATAAATTTAGAATTAGTTAAAGCAGTATTGTATCATACCAAAATCATAAAAATTTCTTAATGTTTTGTTTTTTGTGTAACAATTTTATTAAATTGGAGACTTATTTATTTTAAAAAATTAAAAAATTGTTTTTATGAAAAAAATAGGCTTTGCAATGGGTTTTATCGTATCAAATATGTTACTTTTAAATGCCCAGCAAATTCAGTTTGAAGAATATGACTTAGAAAATGGACTTCATTTTATTCTGCAAGAAGATCATTCCAATCCTATTGTAACTGTTTCCGTTTTATATCATGTAGGATCTAAAAATGAAGAAGCTAATCGGACGGGGTTTGCCCATTTTTTTGAACACTTGCTGTTTGAAGGATCTAAAAATATCAAACGGGGAGAATTTTCTCAATATGTCGAAAATAATGGAGGTGTTCTTAATGCCAACACATCAAAAGACCGTACCTATTATTATGAAACCTTGCCTTCCAATCAATTAGCGTTAGGACTTTGGTTAGAATCTGAAAGAATGTTGCAAGCCAAGGTTGAAAATGCAGGAATTGAAACACAGCGAGAAGTGGTTAAAGAAGAGAAAAGATTACGAATGGATAATCAGCCTTATATGACCGCTTTTAGAAAGGAAATCTGGGAGTATTTATTCCCCACTCATCCTTATAATTGGGCTGTAATCGGCTCTATAGAAGATTTGAATGCAGCACAAGAAATTGATTATAAGAATTTTTATGCCACGTATTATGTACCCAACAATGCTACGCTTTCCATTGCGGGAGATATTAACCCGTCTGAAGCTAAAAAATTAATCAAAGATTACTTTGGAACCATACCGAGAGGAACTAAAACAATTCATCGTCCGAATGTAACAGAAAAACCGATAACGAAAGAAATCGTGATTACATCCGAAGATAATAATGCTCAATTGCCGGCTCTCATAATTGCTTACAGAACGCCTAAACAAACAGATAAAGATGCTTATGTATTGGATATCATTTCAAATGTGCTTTCAAATGGCGAATCATCTAGAATTACTAAAAATGTAGTGAATAACAAACAATTGGCGTTGGCCTCCGGATCGTTTTTGTACGGCTTAGAAGATTATGGATCCTTTTTTATTTTTGCCATGCCTAATCAAGGAATTGAAATGGATAAACTATTAGAAGCCATCGATTTTGAAGTGGATAATTTAGTGAATAATGGAATTTCTGAAAGAGAATTACAAACCCAAATCAATAAATTAGAAAAACAATTTGTTTCAACAAATGCTACTACGGCGGGTATTGCTGAAAATTTAGCCGATTATCACGTATACTTTGGTGATGCTAATTTGATTAATACAGAAATTGACCGATATAGAGCCATTACGGTTGATGATGTTACACGCGTAGCAAAGAAATATCTGAATAAAAATCAACGCATTCGTATGAATGTAGTTTCTAAAAAATAATCATGGTACTTAAATAAAAGAAAAAGAATGAAAAAATATAGCATTATTTTATTGGTTTTAGCATTTACTGTAAATTTAGTCAATGCTCAAATTGATCGGTCAAAAGCTCCCATATCCAATAAAACACCTGAAATAAAAATGGGAGACGTCAAACAATTTCAATTAAAAAACGGATTGCATGTAATCCTTGTTGAAAATCATAAATTACCTCAAGTACGAGTTAGTTTAAGCTTAGACTTACCTCCTGTGTTAGAAGGAGATAAAGTCGGTATAACGTCTTTAGTAGGTGATATGTTACGTGCCGGAACAACCCAATATACCAAGGAAGAATTGGATTTAAAAATAGATGAATTAGGTTCTGATTTTTGGTCTCATTCAAAAGGAGCAGGAGTATCTTCCTTAACCAAACAATTGGAATCTTCCGTAGAACTATTGGCTGAGATTATTAAAAAAGCCAATTTTACCAATCAAAAAGAACTTGATAAGCTGAAGAAGCAACAAATTACCGCTTTAGAATCTGATGCAAAAAATCCAGATGTTATTTCTTCACGGGTTTCTGATGTTTTATTATTTGGAAAAAATCATCCTTATGGAGAGTATATAACTGAAGAAAGCATAAAGCGTATTTCTTTAACGGATATTAAAAATTATTACAATCAATATTTTAATGCCAGTAATGGATACTTGGTTGTTGTAGGAGATATTAATGAAAAACAAACTAAAAAATTAGCTGAAAATTATTTTTCAGATTGGAGAAAAGGGACGAAAGCCCAAGCTTCTTTTCCTACTCCTTCCAATGTTTCTAAAACAGAAATCGATATCGTTAATTTACCATCCGCTACGCAATCTTTAATTAATATTACTAATCTATCACCCTTGAAAAAATCAAATTCAGATTATTTTTCGGCAAAATTGGCCAATACAATTTTAGGAGGAGGGAATTTCGGGTCTCGGTTAATACAGAATATCAGAGAAGATAAAGGGTGGACTTACGGGGCTTATTCCAAGTTGGATTCAGATGCGGATGTAATAGGTGTTTTTGGTGCTTCTGCAAAAGTTAGAAATGAAGTTACCGATAGTGCTGTTGTAGAATTTATGAAAGAACTACAAAAAATCACTTCAGAAAAACCAATAGGAAAAGAAGTGAAAAATATGAAAACATGGGCTACAGGTATTTTTGCTCTACGATTAGAACGACCTGAAACCGTAGCCAACTTTGTATTGGAGCAAATTACAAATAATTTGGGAAATGATTTTTATAAAAATTATTTAAAAAACCTAAATGCTGTTACCGGTACTGAAATTTTAACTGCCTCCAAAAAATACATAAAACCCAATCAGGCACGAATTGTTATTGTAGGAAAAGCGGATGATATTGTTCCCGGGTTACGAAAACTTCAATATCCAATCAATTTTTATGACCGATTTGGAAATCCAATCGGAGATCCAACTATAAAGAAAAGTGCCGGAAAAGCAACAGCTCAATCCGTTATTAAAGACTATTTTAAAGCTATAGGAGGAGAAGAAAAATTACGCTCCATAACCTCCATCAAAGAAATCTACAATGCTGATTTTTCAGCTGTCGTTCCTGCTCCATTGAAAGTATATAATTTAAAAGGAGCACCCAATAAATTCTCATCTACAATGACTATTCCTTCGATGAACAATGCTCTTATCAGCAAAGTAGTTTTTGACGGGACAAAAGGATATGAACAGGATACACAATCAAAAACCAATTTTGAAACAAAAAAAATAGAAGAATTAAAAAGTGAAAATGCTTTGTTTCCGCAATTAAATTATAAAAACCCTGTATTAAAGGGAATTGTACAATTGAATGGTCATGATGTGTATGAAATAGTAACTGATAAAAAAACAGAATATTACAATACAAAAACATATTTGTTGGAACGTGAAATTCGTATCGAAGAGAATGAAGGAAAACAGGTAGCCGTTACCGTTAATTTCTCAAATTATAAAGAATTTAAAGGTATTATAGTTCCTTACTTCAATGAGCTAATTATTCCGGATATGCCGGGTTCTATCAAAGCTACTTTAAAAGAAATTGATTTTAATGTTGAAACTTCTGATTTGGATTTTCAATAAATTTTACTAATAACTGAAATTAAATACCATTTCAAAAACCGTTTGAAGTGGTATTTTTTATAAAATATTTAGAATTAAAAATGATTTTATTTATAAACCTTTACATTATTTAGAATTATTTTAAATTATATGATTCAGATCATATAATAAGATAGATATTATCCTGATTTTTGTAAGAATAATTAATTAGATATGAAAAAATATTGGATATTATTTACGACCGTTTTAATTGTATCATTTACCATTTTGATTTATTCAGGAGTTGAAATATATCATCAGGCACCACCCATTCCAAAAGTTGTGAAAAGCCCTGAAGGTAAAGTTTTTTTTAAAGAAAATAATATCCAAAAAGGAAAAGAAGTTTGGCAGCGAATCGGTGGTATGGAAGTAGGCTCAATATGGGGTCACGGAAGTTATGTTGCTCCGGATTGGACAGCTGATTATCTTCATTTGGAGGCAGAGTTTCTGATAGAAAAAATTCGTACAAAAAAGGAAACGGATGATATAAAAGGGCGTCTAAAAGAAATCATTCGCACCAATACATTCGATGAAAATGATGGAAGTGTGGTTATTTCTGAAGATCGTTACGAAGCTTTTGAAAAAAACAAGGCACATTATGTTGATATTTTTAAAGGTGGGAATGAAAAAATGGCAATACCGCCCAACACAATAATATCTGATGAAGAATTATTTAATCTAACGGCTTATTTTTGGTGGTCTTCATGGGCAGCCTCTACAAACCGGCCTAACGAAACGTATAGTTATACATCCAATTTTCCTCATGAGCCTTTGATTGATAATATTCCTACCTATCATATTTATTTGTGGTCGGGAGTTTCCGTTTTAATGTTAATCTTTGCCATAGCCGCTATGGTTATTTATTACTTAAAAAATTTACATAAAGAACAAAAAGAAGAAAAACTAACTTTTTTAGATCCTTTTAAGGATATAATATTACTCCCTTCACAGCGAGCAGTCATTAAATATTTTAAAATAACTTGTTTATTAATTTTGGGACAAGTGTTACTGGGGATTGTTACCGTTCACTACGGTGTTGAAGGACTTGAATTTTTTGGAATACCTCTGGCAGAAGTATTACCTTATTCTCTAAGTAGAACATTTCATACCCAATGGGCTATTTTTTGGATAGCAACTTCTTGGCTGGCTACAGGGCTTTTTGTAGCTCCTTTTTTAAGTAAAAAAGAATTTAAGTATCAAAAATTTGGAGTAGATTTTTTGTTTTATGCCTTATTGGTTTTAGTGGCAGGTTCCTCTATAGGAGAATGGTTGGGAGTTAATAATTATTTGGGTGATTTGTGGTTCTTCTTTGGGCATCAAGGCTATGAATATGTCGATTTAGGTAGATTTTGGCAACTACTATTGTTTGTAGGACTTTTACTTTGGATGTTTTTGGTTGGGAGAAATATTCTGTATGCAATCAGAATAGATAAAGAAAACAAATCCATCTTAACCATGTTCTTAATAGCAACGTTGGCCATAGGATCTTTCTATGCTTCCGGATTAATGCACGGGCAACATACACATATATCGATTGTTGAATATTGGAGATGGTGGTTGGTACATTTATGGGTTGAAGGATTTTTTGAAGTTTTTGCTACGGCGGCCATTAGTATTTTGTTTGTAAAATTAAATTTACTTTCTTCAAAAACAGCAAATTATGCCGTTGTGGCTTCAGCTACAATTTTCTTATTCGGTGGGATAATAGGCACGATGCATCATTTATATTTTACAGGAACTCCAATGAGTGTAATGTCTTTAGGAGCTGTTTTTAGTGCTTTGGAAGTTGTTCCTTTAACGTTGGTTGGGTTTGAAATCTTTGAACAATATAACCTGTATAAAAACAATAAATTCATAAAAAATTATAAAGGAGTTATATTGTTTTTTATAGGCGTTTCATTTTGGAATATGTTAGGAGCAGGAATTTTTGGTTTCATGATTAATCCTCCTATTGCACTCTATTATATGCAAGGATTAAATACGACAGCTGTTCATGGACATACTGCATTGTTTGGTGTATATGGTCTGTTAGGAATGGGCTTTATGCTGTTCTGCTATAAAACCATCGTTCAAAAAATGGATACAAAAATAATAACCTATTCATTCTGGTTAATGAATATCGGATTATTGCTTATGGTAGTATTGAGTGTATTACCGGTTGGTATTTTACAAACCATCGAATCCGTTTCAAAAGGATATTATTTTGCAAGATCATCTGAATTTTTATACCGATCGGATATCACTACTTTAAAGTGGTTAAGAATGGTTGGAGATGTCTTGTTTTCAATAGGAATTATTGGTTTTGTTTATTATTTGTTGAGATTAAAAATTAAAAAAGATAGGATGTGATTTTAACATTATACGTTTATAAAATGCTTTATAAGTTAACAATCAACATAATGTGATTTTTCATGTGTGTTGACCGGTGAAAACCGGGCGTGTTGTTCGGCGATTTCTTTCACAATAATATTCTAAAAGAATCGTCGAACTCATTTATACCTCTCTGTAAATGCAATAGTGTTTGTATCTTAGGGTTTTAATCATTAGGATAAAGTAAATGGAACGTTGCTAAATTGCTTTTAACAAGCTTAACCATCTGATTCTACGTGTTTTTTATATGTGGTTGTTATTCATGTTGTTTTAATACGTTTTTGAAGTGTCACCTTCTCTTACACCACTAGTAGAATCACTTCCTAATACTTATCCAGTCCTTAATTTTACTTAAAGTTGATTTATCTGTTCCTAATTTCTTCAAAGACTTAATCAAATTCTTCTTTGAATAAGTGGTTTCTATTTGGCTTTTAAGTAAATAATCACCCTCTCTTGATTGACTTTATAAATCTTATTTTCTATACTGTTCTTTTTTGCGAAAAATCATATTGGTTCTGAATTTTGTTGTACTTCCCGAAACCTCAATATCATTACCTCTCCTCCAAGACCAAGAGAACCCGAAGTTGCATTGTAAGCATCAATAAACTCATAACCTATTTGTGAAAAGACATTTAACAAATCCGTTTGATTCCGAATCCGCATTTTCTTGCCACTTTGTAATAAATTCTCCAACGTTAAAAGTCGGTCTTCATAAATAGATCTTTTAGCATCTATAATAATATTTATACCGCCTAAAATTTTGGTGTTTTCAGAAGTAATAACAATGTATTCCGGTAAGTTATTTACATCTACTTCATTTGTCAAAGAATACTTTAATTCTTGTGCTGATGTTATAAGCCCAATAAGCATAAACACCATTACTGTAACAGTTTTTAAATTTTTCATTTCAATTAATTTTTAGTTAATACTTCGTTTTTATTAAATATTTAGTAGGCAAATATAATTTTTTTTTAAAACCTTATATATACTATTTTATACTTGTAATTCAAACCTATATGAAATATTTATTTCCAAATATTTACTTCCTGATTTTACAGTTTTGCTTTACTTTGTACCTTTGCTCCGTTTAAAGAAAAATTATGTCAAAACAATTACCTGTAATGGAACAATTTTACACCATTCAAGGAGAAGGAAGATATGCGGGAACTCCGGCTTATTTTATTCGTCTGGGAGGATGTAATATAGGCTGTCATTGGTGCGACGTTAAAGAAAGTTGGGATGGAAATGCATATCCAAAAATAACTGTTGATCAAATTGTTAATCAAATTCCTGAAAAAGCAAGATTAGTAATTATTACAGGTGGAGAACCTTGCGAACATGATTTAACTGATTTAACTACAAAAATTAAATCCAAAGGAATTCAAATTAATTTAGAAACAAGCGGTGCTTATGAAATTAAAGGATATTTTGATTGGATATGCTTATCACCCAAAAAACAAAAACTTCCTCTTGATTCTTCTTTAAAAAAAGCCCACGAATTAAAAGTAGTTATTTACAACCAAAATGATTTTCAGTTTGCTGAAAATTTTACAAAGAAAGTTTCTTCCTCGTGTAAAAGATATCTACAAGTTGAATGGAGCAAACGCAATGAGCTAAAAAACCAAGTAATTCGTTATGCTATGGAAAATCCTGTTTGGAATGTTTCAACACAAATTCATAAATATTTAAATATCAGATAATAAAAACCTGTTTTTTGTTATTACATTCTGTCATTTAATTAAAAATTATTACCTTTGAGCCTTTAAAAAAGAAATTAGCTACATGAAAAGAAATTTAACTTTTGTGTTTGCCTTAGCTTTATTGGGCATAACGTACGCACAAGAAGACGCTCAAGACCGAAAATTAAATGATGGTGCTATGTCCGATACTAAAAAAGAAGGCTGGACAAAAAAAGGAACCAACTCGTTACTTTTTAACCAAGCATCTTTTAGTAATTGGGTGGCAGGAGGTGTTAGTTCTGCCGGAGTATTAGCCAATATCGATTATGAATTTAATTACAGAAAAGGAAAACACATGTGGGATAACCGAATTATTTTAGGGTACGGACTCCAAGCTAACGAAGGTGAAGACACTAAAAAAACGGAAGACGTTATTAATTTAACCAGTAAATACAGACGGCAAATTAATAAATCAAAATGGTTTATGGGAGCTGCTTTAAATTTTAAAACCCAATTTACAAAAGGGTATGAATACAGCGATCTTGATGGAAATGGTGCTGAAGAAAAATACATGACTTCTAATTTTATGTCTCCGGGATATTTACAAATAGGTGCCGGAGTTGATTATATTCCCAATGATAAATTTGAATTAAATATTCATCCTATAACTTCTAAAATGACTTTTGTATCTGATAAAGAAGTATTTAAAGAATATTCAGCCCCAGGCGTTTATTCCTATAAAGACAAAGCTTTTGGAGTAAAATACGGCAATAGTTTTTTTTATGAATTAGGAATATTCGTTGGAGCAAGACAAAATATTACTTTAATGAAAAACATTACTTTAGACCATCAAATTGGATTGTATTCCAATTATTTTAACCATCCGGAACGCGTTGATATTTCTTATTCGGCTATATTAAATATGAAAATCAACAAATTCATCTCCGCCCAGCTAACAGGAGATTTATTATACGATCATGACCAGCTGCGTGATTTACAAGTAAAACAAACTTTAGGAATTGGTTTAACCTATAATTTTGGAAAATAAATTTATCTCATTTCTAAATAAATTCATTTTATAAAGTATATTCCGTACAGCTTTTCATTTTCTAATCTTAGGAATTGATTAGGTTCTTTAATTTTGTTTGTATGAAACACTTTAAAGATCTAAACTTAATCGTTTTCCTTTGGTTTTCTTTGTTAAACGGACAAGAAATTATCAATGGAAAATTAAGCCCTTACAGTAGAAATCGTTTAGTTAAAATCTCTTTCAAAGACAAAACAGACAGCTTGCATAATTGGAGAATCACTCTAAACAACACCTTGCTTTTTAATCAATTGATGGTTGAAAATTGGACTGCCGGTGGCATCAATTCTTATTCAGGAACGGCACGAATCGATTATGATTTTTATTATTCCAATAAAAAATATCGCTGGGACAACCGAATTATCGCAGGTTACGGATTAAAAAATGAAGAAAACGATATCTATGGAGCACGAAAAACAGAAGATGTTGTTGATTTAACAACCAGTTATCGTTATAATCTGAAAAACAGTTGGTATATAGGAAGCTCTTTAAATGCCAAGTCTCAATTTTCGAAAGGATATAAATTTGATGAAACAACTCGAACAAAAATTTCTAATTTCTTGGCTCCCGGATACATTACGCTTGGTGCAGGATTAGATTATCTTTTAAAAAACAAATTAGAACTGAGCCTACATCCTTTATCTTCAAGAACAGCTATTGTTTTAGATGAAGACTTACGATCTCGTTTTAATATAAAAGAAAACAAAGCCTTCCAAATTTCTGTGGGAATGTTTTTAGGAGGGCGACACCGCTTTAAAGTTGTTAAAAATGTGAAGTTTGACCAAACATTTGGTATTTATTCAGAATACAACACAAAACCATTAAATTTAGATTTAGCTTATCGGCTTTTTATTGATATGAAAATCAATAATTTTATGAATACAAAAATTACATTTGAAATGCTTTATGATGAAGACCAGATTGAAAAAGTTCAATTAAAAGAAACCTTAGGCGTTGGCTTTACCTATAAGTTTAAAAATTATAAAAAAATGTAAAATCTTTTGCCGATAAGATTAATAAGTTAAAAATAAACTCATCAACTTTTAAATAATCCTCATAAATCGAATCCACACTCAACCATAAACTTATACGCGACTCGTAGTACCTGTTTATGTTACTATGTGCAAACATTTTTTACTTTTTGTTTTTTACAAACAACACGTTTGAAACATTACCGTGGCTATTTAATCAAAATGGATAAAGTCCGAAAGAATCCATTTACCCGATTGTTCTTTTTTAAAGTACATTGTTGAAGAATAAAATGCATCAAATACAAATTTATTGTTTACATATCCATCGTAATCCACTAAATAATACCAAATATCATCATCAAACTCTTCAATAGAGTTATATTTCATTCTTTCATACTTATCAAATGGTATGATTGTTTTACTTGGGTCATAAGAAACCACTTTATTTTTAGGTAACTCTATAATTATTTCTGAACTCTCATTAGGTTCTCTATATACAAGTACTATTGATAGCACAAAAAGCTTGTTTTCTATGGAACATGTATTATCAACTTGTGATAAAACGGGGGTTACATAAATCGAATCGTTCAAATAAGTTCCTTCAAAGTTAAAATATCCTTTTAAGTAATCCCAAAATGTAGATTCTCTGTTATATGCTTTCCATTCTTTGTACATCTCTTCTTTTGATGAAAAATCACTAGATAAAGCAACGTTTTGCGAAATATACTTATCTAACTTTTGGATATCTTTATCTTGTATTGTTTTATAAAGTTCATCAGCAGGATTAGCAAATGTTTTTGGTATATAAACTATACTATCACATTTGTTGTTGAGCTTTACAAAATGTTCTTGTGAAAAAATACTGTCTATATGTTCTTTTGATTTTCCATATATCAAACTATCCGTTTCTTTATTTTGACGCTCTGTACACGCAATTAAGCACAAAAATATAATGAGTATAATAAACGGCTGAATAATCTTTAATGGTAAACTTCTCATGGTAATGGTACATTCGCTCTTTTTCCATACCCTACTCCTCTTTGAAAATACTTACCCTGAACCGTATAAGCTACAATATCTTCTTTGTTTTCTTTTTCAAGAATAGCTTTAAATTTGGCTATAACAGAATCTTTAGCAGTATGAAGTATATACTGAGCTAATTCTTCTCTTGTAAAATTTGTTATATCCATATTCACGAATATACAAAATTATACTTACATCTGAAAATACGTTTATATCCCTTGAAAACAACATATTTGAAATAGTATCGGTTTTGGTTGGCGATACTTCTTTGGTTAAGGATAAAAAAATGATTTACCGTTTGGAAGTCCTGCAAAAAATAAATCCCACCTACAAAGACAGGATTTTATATATGCTTGACCTTATGATTAAAGATGCTCAGAATAAAACCCCGCAACTGCGGGGTTTGTTATTTATTTAATTTGATATTTTTTCTTTTTTATTAAGTAGTAAATAAAAACAAATAGAGTTGATAGAAAACAAATAGTAAAAACTAATTTAATCACATACATTGAAGCTCCATCGCCTACTAACTCAAATTTTTCAAAATCAAAAAAATTAATAGATGACAAGATGATACTTGTGCAATAAAATGCAATGAAAACTAAACTCTTTTTTACAAAACCTTTTATATCATTGGTGTTCTTATAAGCGTATCTAACCAAAACCATTGGTATAATTAAAATGTAAAATAAGACCCATAGAAATGATACTATTTCGGTATTCAAAAGAAAACTCCAATCACTATAAAAATTAAAAATAGTTGATATTGTAAGAAATAGTATAATAATTAAACAATCCTTTTTCATAATATTTCAAATTAATTATTACCAACTTCTGTAATCTTCCCAAACTTAGTAACACTCAAAAGTAGCGTTTTTAGTTAATATTTTAGTTGTTGTTTACTCTTTTTAATAGACTAAAGCCATTATTAATAAATTAAACTATTCCGAAAGAATAGCCCGAATCATACGATCGTTACTATAAAGATCTTTTCTTAGTTCAACTTGGCTATATCCCAAATTATTTAGTAAAAGAACGATTTCTTTTCCGTAGTATTGATTAATTTCAAAAAATAGTTTACCGCCTCTATTCAATTTTTTTAGAGCCAGTTCTGCAATTCTGCGATAGAATAGTAAAGAATCATCGACAAAAAGAGCTAAATGTGGTTCATAATTTAACACATTTTCTTTCATTAATTTTTTTTCAGAGAATGTAATATAAGGAGGATTTGAAACAATCATATCAAACTGAGGCAAATTTTCCAATTGATTTTCTAAGATATTTATTTCATAAAAATAAATATCGGTCTTATTTAATTCAGCATTTTCTTTTGCTATGTCCAATGCTTTTTTTGAAACATCCAAAGCATATACTTTTCCTTTGTTAATATTCTTTGCTAAAGCAATGGAAATACACCCCGTTCCGGTTCCAATATCTAAAATGCTTGGTGATTTTTCTTCTAAAAATTTAACTTCTTCAAGGATCCAATGAACCAATTCTTCCGTTTCCGGACGCGGTACTAAAACATTCTCATTTACCTTTAAAGAAAGACCGTAAAATGAAGCTTCACCTATAATATATTGTAAGGGTTTAAACGCTTTAAGCTCTTTCAAAATAATCTCTAACTTGCTTTTTTCTCTTTCTGTTAAAAAATAATTTTCTATTTCCAGTAAACGTATTTCTGTCTTATTTTTTTGTAAAACATATTCTAAGGTCATTAAAATCAATCTATTGACTTCTTCTTTAGAATAAATATTCTGCAAACAATTTTGGTATTGGTCCTTTATTTTTTGAATAATCACGTTTTTACAATAAATTCTTCATCTGTAAAAATACTGAAATTACCGCTAATACATTCAAATAATTAGTACGCTATTCCGTACTTTTGCTTTATGAAATTACATAAAAACTTGTGCCAAGCCGTAATCGATGCTTTATCGGAAATATTTTTTGAAGACCGTTATGCCGATAAAGTAGTTCAATATACATTAAAAAAAAATAAACGCTGGGGAAGTAAAGACCGTGCTTTTATTGCTGAAAATGTTTATGATATTGTTCGGTGGAGACGTTGGATTATGTCGGTTTCCGATATCGGATTAGAACGTAAAAACCTATGGTGCTTTTTAGGAACCTGGCTCGTTTTAAATAAAGTTCGTTTGCCTTATGACTGGAAAGAATTTAATTCAGTCGATTTTAAAAAAATCCAACAAAAATCAAAACGATTACTTTCTAACCGAAAAGTACGGGAATCCATTCCTGATTGGTTAGATGAAATGGGGATAAAAGAATTAGGTCTAAAGGTTTGGGAAAAAGAATTACATGCACAAAATAAACAAGCAGAAATTATTTTGCGTGCCAATCGTTTAAAAGGAAGTGTTCGGCAATTGCAACACATTTTAAACGAGGAAAATTTGCAAACTCATTTTATTGAAGGTTATGAAGATGCTTTGCAATTAGAACAAAGGCGTAATGTTTTTACCACAACCGCTTTTAAACAAGGGCTTTTTGAAGTTCAAGATGCTTCTTCTCAATTAGTTGCATCATTTTTAGACATTGAGTCCGGAATGCGTATTATCGATACCTGTGCCGGTGCAGGAGGGAAAACACTTCATATTGCTTCTCTAATGCAAAATAAAGGTAAAATTATCGCTTTGGATATTCATGAATGGAAGTTAAGTGAATTAAAAAAACGAGCAAAACGGAATGGCGTTTCTAATATTGAAATAAAAGTTATTGATTCCAATAAAATTATTAAACGATTGAAAGAAACAGCTGACCGTGTGTTGATTGATTCTCCCTGCTCAGGAATCGGCGTTTTGAAACGAAACCCTGATACTAAATGGAAACTGCAACCTGAATTTGTAGAAAACATCAAGCATACACAAAAAGAATTATTAGAATCCTATTCCCGATTGGTAAAATCGGGTGGTAAATTAGTATATGCTACATGCTCTGTTTTCCCTTCAGAAAACGAAAATCAAATTCAATTATTTTTAAAAAATCATCCTGAATTTGAATTTGAAGAAGAAAAAAAGATTTTGGCATATAAATCAGGATACGATGGTTTTTATATGGCAAGACTGAAAAAAAAATAAAAATCAAGTGAGAAAACAATTTTTCTTGCAGGTTATTACTTAATTTAAAAGTTGTTATCTTTGCTTTAAATAGGATTAAAATTGAATAAACAAACATTTTTGGCTTTTGCTATATTAGGAGGGCTTATTCTGGATTTATATACTTTTTTTGCTTTTAAAAGGGCTTTTGAAAGTAAACTAACTCCTTACATCTATTGGGGATTTCATTTTCTATTATACACAATCTTTTTATACGGTGTGTTTTTCGGTAAAGAAAATAATTTTTGGATGGAATTTACCTTAATAAGTCTTACCATACTTTATATTCCTAAAATAGTTATTTTCTTTTTTTTGATAACAGAAGATGTCGGCAGACTTTTTTCAAAAGGATACTCAAGTATAAAAGGTGAATCTTTCGAATTTCCTTCTCGAAGAAAATTTATCAGTCAGATAGCATTGGGAATAGCTGTAATTCCTTTTTTGGGTGTCTTGCATGGAATTATTTTCGGAAAATACAATTTTCGCGTAATCAATAAAACCTTGTATTTTGATGATTTGCCTGATGCGTTTGATGATTTTACCATTACTCAAATATCAGATATCCACTCAGGAAGTTTTGATAATAAAGAAAAAATTGAGTATGCCATTGACTTGATTAATGAGCAAAAGTCAGACTTATTTTTATTTACCGGAGATTTAGTTAATAATTTTGCATCGGAGATGACGCCATGGATTGATACTTTTAAAAAAATACAAGCTCCTTACGGAAAAATGTCCGTCATGGGAAATCACGATTATGGATTATACGGGCGTTTTAGTAAAGATATGCGTGAAAATGAACGTTTACGGGAAGAAAATTTACAGACTTTATATAAAATCCATAAAAAAATTGGATTTGATTTATTGCTGAATGAGAATAGACCGATTGTTAAAAATAATCAAAAAATTAATATTATAGGTGTGGAAAACTGGGGAGCAAGTCCTTATTTTCCTAAAAAAGGAAATCTTAAAAAAGCTACGGAAACAATTAAAAATCATGAATTTAACATATTAATGTCTCATGATCCTTCGCATTTTGATTTTAAAAAAGCTCTTTACCGTTCAGAAACAGAGCGAAAAAATATACACGAAGAAAAACCGGTGATAGAATTTGAAAAGAAAATTCATTTAACTCTTTCCGGACACACACATGGAGCACAAATAGGTATTGAAATACCGGGTTTTAAGTGGTCTCCTGTTAAATATTTTTATCCAAAATGGGCAGGATTATACGAGGAAGCGGGACGTTATTTATACGTAAACCGAGGATTTGGATTTTTAGCTTTTCCCGGAAGAATCGGGATGTGGCCTGAAATAACCGTTTTGAAATTAAAGAAAAAAGCCTAAAAATATCCCGTAAAAAAAGTATTATACGGGATAAATCCTAAGAAAAAATAAATCAGTTTGTAACCTAATGTTATCTATATAACGTTTAATTTCTTTTTTAATTGTGCTAACATTTCAATTACCAATTTTTCTAAATCATAATTATGACACCAGTTCCAATCTATTCTGGCAGAAGTATCGTTAATGCTTATCGGCCATGTATCAGCAATGGTTTGCCTGTAATCAGGTTCATAATGAATGGTAAAATCAGGAATGTATTTTTTAATTTCTGATGCGATTTCTTTGGGTGCAAACGATATACCTCCTAAGTTATACGAAGAACGAACCGTAAGTTTTTTTTCATCCGCCTGCATTAAGTTAATTGTAGCTTTAATAGCATCATCCATATACATCATGGGTAAAGCTGTGCTGGCAGATAAAAAACAAGTGTATTTTTTTTCCAATAAGGCTTTATAGAAAATATCTACGGCATAATCTGTTGTTCCACCGCCTGCTTCCGTTTTCCAACTAATAAGCCCCGGATAACGTAAACTTCTGACATCAACGCCGTATCGGTTATAATAGTATTCACACCACTTTTCTCCTGCCAGTTTACTTATGCCGTACACGGTTGATGGATTTTTAGGTGAATGCTGAGGCGTTTGTTCTCGGGCTACATTTCGCCCATAAACCGCTATAGAACTTGGAAAAAAGACCTTTTTGAAATTTCCGTTTTTAGCTTCCTCTAAAATATACAGTAATGAGTTCATGTTTAGATTCCATGCTTTTAAAGGCATTTTTTCACCTATTGCAGATAACATGGCTGCCAAATGATAAATTTGTGTAGGTTTATATTGTTCAATTAATCTTTGCAATTGCTTATGATTCATTACATCAAATTCTTCAAAGGGTCCGGATTCTAAAACTTCTTGAGAAGGTTTTTTTATATCCGTAGCAATTACATGATGATTACCATATGTTTCTCTCAATTTTAAAACCAAATCACTTCCAATTTGTCCTGAAGCCCCTGTTACTATAATAATTTCGTCGTCTATCACTTTTCTTGAAAATTTTGTATAAAAGTAATTGTATATTTTAAAAAGACCAATAATATCTGTAAATATTACATGGAATCCAAAACTTCCAAAATAATCTTACACCCGACTCTAACTTCACTTTTCGTAATGGTTAAAGGAGGTGTAATTCTAAGACATTGATTTTCAAATAAAAGCGAAAAGACAATCAATCTTTTTTCCATACACTTTTGAATAACTTTCGCTACATATTCTTTTGATTCTAACTCAATGGCAATCATTAATCCGGTACCTCTTATCGATTTTATTTTTGGATGTTTTAACAATGATTTGAATACAGCCACTTTTTCTTCTACTTGATTCATTAAAGAGGTATTCAATAATTCTTTCAAAGTAGCATGAGCTGCCGCTGCAATAACCGGATGTCCGCCAAAAGTAGTGATATGCCCCAATGCAGGCTGATGTTTTAAACAACTCATAATTTGAGAAGAAGATATAAAAGCTCCAATTGGCATACCTCCTCCCATTCCTTTACCCATCACTACGATATGAGGCACAACATTATATTTTTGAAAAGCAAACAATTTCCCTGTTCTACCAAATCCCGGTTGTATTTCATCTAAAATTAATAAAGCTCCTACTTCATTACAACGTTTTTTAACTTGTTGCAAATAATTATTTTTTGGAACAATGAATCCTGCTGCTCCTTGAATAGTTTCTAAAATAACAGCTGCTGTTTTTAAAGTAATCTTTTTTAAATCCGATTGATTATTAAATTCAATAAAATTAACATTGGGAATCAAAGGACGATAGGCTTGTTTTTGTTCTTCATTTCCCATCACTGACATCGCTCCTTGCGTATTTCCATGATAAGCATTTTTTGCTGCAAAAATCTCATCTCTTCCTGTATAACGCTTGGCTAATTTTAAGGCTCCCTCTATTGCCTCTGTTCCCGAATTGGTTAAATAAGTAGTCTCTAAAAAATCAGGTGTACTTTCTGCCAATAATTTACACAAAGCAACAGGCTCGTCTTGGACATATTCTCCATAAACCATCACATGCATATAGTGATCAACTTGTTCTTTAATTGCTTTAATAACAGCAGGATAAGAATGTCCTAACGTATTGGCAGAAACTCCTGCTACAAAATCTAAATAGGCTTTTCCGTTTTTTCCATAGATGTAATTACCCTTGGCATGACTTACTTCAAAAGCAGAAGCAAAATCAGTAGTTTGTGCTTGGTATTTAAAAAAATTATTCTGATTGTGTGTCTTCATTTATTTTGTTTTAACACCTAAGGTGTCATAAAAAAAATATTTGGGTAATGCAGGACCTCCAAGTTTTGTGGAATTATTCTTTTCTACACCGGAAAGTTGCTCTTCAATCGTATCATCCGTTTTTTCAATACTATTTTTAGGTATTTGTTTTTGGGCAAATTCAACATCATCTGTTACCGTTTGAACATAATCTAAAAAGGCTTGTTTATCAGCAAACATTTCTTTACCCCGCCATGTAAAACCTTTTAAATATTTATCCTCATCAAAAATTTTTTCTTCCGGAGAAAGGATGGATTTAGTTCCTCCCATACAAGAAACTTCTTCCATTTCTTTATTTTGTAAATACGCATTTATATAGGCACAATCCGAGCGGTTAATTCCTATCCTGCTTTGTGGTTTTCCTTCTTTTTTTTCTTCATCAGCATAGATTAACGATTGTGCATTTCCCTCTACATGAATAAAATCAATATCGTTTTTTTTATCTCGAAAGGTAGCGTATATAAACCGTCCTTTAAGCTGATTGTATTCTTTTTCATAAATTGAATCCACTTTATTTAAAGTCATAGCATTTCCGATGACAACGGCTGAATCAATTTTATTTTTAATCGAATATGCCCGAATGGTATCTCCCGTAATCTGATTTTCACCATACCATAAAACCGGATCTTTGTATAATTCCATAATTCCTGTACGATTATGATAAATTAGAGAATCTGCTTTTGCTTGACCTTCAATGTTATACGACCTTGCTTTTGTAAAGCCTCGAATGGTATATGTAGAATCAGGATGCTGTACACCTTCAATTCGTTTTGCATTAAAATAAACTGAATCGGTTCCCTGAGCTTTTGCAGCATATGCTCTACTGTATAAAAAAATGGAATCTTTTTTTAAAGTCGGAATAGTAGAACGAAAATATTCTCCATGATCACTTTTCATACGGATACGTTCTTTGGGTCTTTCCACGCGGACGTTTCCATCAGCTTTTCCATACCCAATTTTTTGATCAAAATATAATTCATCTCCTTTTAATGTGTTTCCATCATAATGTAAACTACCGTTTTTCGTTGATTTTGAAATTAGTGTTCGCGTGTTATACGTTCCTATTTCCGTAAAAATAAAATCTCCCGGATTATCATTGTCTTCTATTGTAGTATTGCCTAGAAAATCAACGTCCTTGGTTTTTGGATAATAAATTAAGTGTGGTGAATTTACGATGAAATTCTTCTTTTTTTTATTATTAATATTGGTAACAACATTAACATCTTGTAAAAATTCTGCTCGATTGGGCGTTATATAATAGGTTCCTATTTTACTTACCATCGTATTGTCTTCATCACGAACCGTTCCCCAATTATTGTAATAGGCTTCATCTTTAATACGATCATAAAATAATTCTTGAGTTTCTAACGTTAGTTTTCTGTTTTTTAAAACTACATTTCCTCTGGATTTTGAAAATTTGGTAGTTCCGTCATAATCTAAATAATCAGAATCCATAAAAACTGTGTCGCCCATATTGACTTTTACATTTCCAAAGGCTTCAAAATATTGTTCTTTTTCATTAAAAACAGCACTATCACACGTCATTGTACTTCCCTGATGTTTAAAAACAACGGCGATGGAATCAGTGGCAAATACCAAATCAGGATATTGTTCTTTCAATTCCAACAATCCGGCTTCCATTTCAATCGGATCTTTCTTTTTTTGTGGTATTCCGGTTTGCTGTGCCATTACAAATGAAGCAAGGAACAGATAAATAAACAGTATTTTAGTTTTAATCATTTCCTCCTGATTGATCATTTCGTTTTCCATAAAAGTACAACGAATGACTCTCAATTTTTACGCCAAAAACTTCTTCTATTGTGGTTTTAATGGATTGGATTCTAGGATCACAAAATTCAATAACTTCTCCCGTATCTCCTAAAATAATGTGATCGTGTTGTTTATTAAAAAATGATTTTTCATAATGTGCTTGTGCATTTCCAAACTGATGTTTTCTAATCAATTTGGCATCCAACAACAACTCAATAGTATTGTATATCGTAGCACGACTTACACGGTATTTTTTTTCAATCATTTTGATATATAAATTATCCACATCAAAATGTTCCTCTACTGAATAGATTTCTTCTAAAATAGCGTAACGTTCCGGCGTTTTACGGTGTCCTTTTTTTTCTAAATAAGCCGTAAAAACATTCTTTACTAACTCAAAATTTTTGCTTTTAATTGTTTCCATAATTATAACAAATATAGTTAATTATTAAGTAAATTTGTAATTAAGTGTATAATTCGATACTAAAAGATTTTAGATTTTGTACTTCCTAAAAACAGGAATGAATATGTTTTTAAAATTGAGGAAAGATGAAAAAAAAGCAAAGAACGATTTCTACCTTACCTTCTTTTTTAAGAAACACCTACAAAGCCCCGTTTTTTTCCTGAATAAAAATATCCATTAAATGGATGAATATTTTGTTATAATATTACGCTAAGTTAATACTCTGCTTTTCCCACATCGATTTGTAAATAGAATTTTTGGAAATTAAATCGATATGGTTGCCTTGTTCCATAATTTGCCCATCTTTCATTACAAGAATTTCATCTGAGTTGGCAACGGTGCTCAAACGATGAGCAATTACAATCATTGTTTTTCCTTGCTTCCTAAATTCTTGCAACGTATTTTGGATAATTTGCTCGGCTTCGGTGTCTAATGATGAGGTTGCTTCATCCAAAATCAAAATTTCAGGATTTTTATATAAAGCTCTTGCGATGGCAATTCTTTGGTTTTGACGCATCGGAACAGCTAATTTTATGTTAGAATGTGTGAACAAATCTAATTGATAATCAGCACTTATGTAACCTCTATCGCCAATTAAGGTACAGTTTTCCAAATTGTATTTTACATCATTTAGGTATTTTACATCGTGTACGTTTGCAGGTGTTAAATCGAATGAGTGGAACATCCCATTTTTATCGCAAACAGCATGAAATTTATATCCAAAATAACGGTCTTTTTGTGCTGCACAATACC
>JBKEDE010000051.1:0-9631 GCA_047975265.1 Flavobacteriales bacterium | reverse complement strand
TCAACGAATAAGAAGCTCCATTGGCAACCCGTTTTGAGTTTATGAACAATACATTTGAAAATATCGGTCCTATCAAACTGACTGGAAAACCCTCTTTTATTTCTCGGAATAAACGGTAAAATACCGTTTTCTAATTCGTTTTTTGTTAATTTTGTGTACTTGCAGTTCATTGAATTGTAATTTATTGGTTGTCAACTCTAAATTACTAATTTTGAACTGCTTGTTTTTATTTAAAAAGTTTAAATCACTTCATTATATAAAGGGTGAATTAACGATACGTTCCCCTGAATTTCTGTCTCTAAAAAAGTGGCGGTTCCATCTAAAGAAGTTACACCTAAAATTGTACCTTTATCATCCATTAAATAAACAAATCTTATATTTTCATTTTCTTCATTCAATACTTTTATTTTGATTTTTTGAGCTAAAACAGGATGGAATATAGTTGCAACCAAAACCACACTAAATATTAATGTGGCTCCCATTTTTTTGTAATTAATCATATTATAGAATAAAAATTGATAGCGTTGAAGATCATTATTTGGGTAACTGCCTAATTAGTATAGAAATATACTGTTAAATTTGATAAAAAATGAATTATAAATGTAGATAAATAAGCACTTTTATAGTTTAGATTTTTGGTGTAAATCATAAAATTTAGATTAAAAATAACTCCTGCAAAGAAAGTTACTATAACAAAACCTATACTTGAAAAATGACCCAATCCAAAAAGTAAACTTGCTATTAAAAGTACTAGACCTCCTCTTTTTTTAGAAAGGGGATTAGTCGTAATAGATAAATAACCAAGAGATTGAAGATTAATGTTTCAAAAAGGGCTCCTATAAAAAATATAGCTATAATTCCTCCTTTTGAAAATCCCTCAAAAATATCCTCTTGATAGGAATTATCAACTTCGATATACTTACTCCCTATAATAGAATACAAAACCAATACAATATAATATAAAATAGGATAGATTTTAAATATATATTGTACATAAAATTATATATTATTCCTTGTTAAAGAGCGTATTTAAAATTAAAGCACTTACTATTATTACAAATGAGAATATATATACGTTTCTCCATTTATTTTCCAATTAAAAAGATTATCAAAATCTAAATTTAAAATAGTTATAAGACATGCTATAATAAGCAAACCTAAGGATAGAAATTCTTTATTCATTATTTTTTTCATAATTTTAAAGTTAATACTTATTTTATTAAAACAAAAAACATTTCGTGCACTTGTGTTTTTCTTTATCCCAAATATGAAAATAATTTTTGAAATAATCTATAACTTTTAAGAAAAATATTTTACTTTTAGTAAGTTTATATGGAAACTACAAAAATTATAGAAAAAATAGCACAATATCGCAATAAGAGAGGCTATACTTACGAAAATATGGCAAACGGATTAGATATTACACCTGCTGCGTATAGAAAGATAGAAACAGGAAACACCAAACTTTCTGTAGAACGTCTTTTTAGAATAGCCGATATTTTGGAAACTCCTTTTACGGATTTTTTAGAATTGGAAAAAGACGTACTTACGCAGCATAATCATGATAACGAAAATGTATATCAACAAAAAATAGATCATTTCTACCAAGAAAACAAAGATGTCTACGAAAAACTCATGCAGGCAAAAGACGAGCAAATAGCTTTGCTAAAAGAACAGATCGATTTTTATAAAAATTAGAACTATAAAGTCATTTCCCTTACATTTCCAATGCTTTCTTAGGATTGTTATCCATTAAAATTTCTACCGGATTTTCCAATGCTTCTTTAACGGCTACTAAGAATCCGACAGACTCACGTCCGTCTAAAATACGATGGTCGTACGACAAAGCTATGTACATAATCGGGCGGATCACTACCTGACCGTTTTCCGCTACCGGACGTTCTACAATATTGTGCATTCCTAATATAGCTGTCTGAGGCTGATTTAGAATTGGGGTAGATAACATCGATCCGAATACTCCTCCATTTGTAATGGTAAAGGTTCCTCCTGTCATTTCATCTACAGTAATTTGACCGTCACGTGCCCGTATAGCCAAACGCTTAATTTCAGCTTCTACTCCTCTGAATGACAAACTCTCGGCATTACGTAATACCGGAACGACCAATCCTTTTGGACTTGACACAGCAATTGAAATATCTTGAAAATCGTGTTGAATTTGGTAATCTCCATCTAACATAGAATTTACATCAGGATACATTTTTAGAGCACGCACACAAGCCAATGTAAAAAAAGACATAAAACCTAAGCCTACACCGTGTTTTTCTTTAAAAGCTTCTTTATACTCTTTACGAAGATCAAAAATAGGTTGCATATTTACCTCGTTAAATGTCGTTAACATTGCCGTTTCATTTTTAACTGAAACTAAACGTTTGGATAATTTACGACGTAACATAGATAACTTCTTAGTTGTGGTCTCACGAGATCCGTAAGTCGGAACTGTACCCATAGAAGAAACAACTTTAACAGCATCTTCTTTGGTTATACGACCGTCTCGTCCTGTACCTTGAACTTGTGAAGATTCTATTCCTTTTTCAGCTAATGTTTTTGCTGCTGCAGGCGACGGCGTTCCTGTTGCATACGTTTCTTTTTTGGATTCAGATACTGAATCGGGTTTTGTTTCTTCAGTCGATTTTATTTCCTCTTTATCTTCTTCTTTTACAAGAACTCCTCCTTCAGGTTTTGTAGCAGAAGTATCAATTAAACATACGACTTCTCCTACGGCTACTTCATCTCCTTCTTCTGCTTTTAAGGTAATTATTCCACTTTCTTCTGCGGGTAATTCCAATGTAGCTTTATCAGAATCCACTTCTGCAATTGCTTGATCTTTTTCAACATAATCGCCATCTTGAACTAACCATGTAGCGATTTCTACTTCTGTGATTGATTCTCCCGGAGAAGGGATTTTCATTTCTAATATCATTCTTGGTATCTTTTTAAATTTTGGTTACTAAAGTTTGAAAGTTACAATTTTCTTTCATACTTTTTATTTTAATTTATAACTTTGTCGATTACAGCATTATGAAACTTAGCATGCCGTGTTGCAGACCCTGCTGCTGTGGCAGCACTTTCCGGAGGCGACATTACTTGAAATGGTATCTCACGCAATTGGCGTAAAATATAAGACCAAGCTCCCATGTTTTCCGGTTCTTCTTGTGCCCAAATAATTTCAATGGCATTGGTATATTTTGAAATAATCTTATTGATTTCTTTTTTAGCCAAAGGATATAATTGCTCTATACGGATTAAGGCTATATGTTCTGCATTTATTTCTTCTTTTTTGGCTAATAAATCATAATAAAATTTACCTGAAACCAACACTACTTTTTTAACTTTAGCCGTTTTTGCCGTTTGGTCATCTATTACTTCTTGAAAACGACCATTTATTAAATCATCAACCGTAGAAATACAGCGAGGATGACGCAACAAGCTCTTAGGTGTAAAGACAATTAATGGTTTTCTAAAATTACGTTTCATTTGACGACGCAACATGTGGAAATGGTTTGCCGGAGTAGTACAATTTGCTACGGTCATATTGAAGTTGGCACATAATTGCAGATAGCGTTCAATACGGGCTGACGAATGTTCTGCTCCTTGTCCTTCATATCCATGAGGCAATAAAACAACTAAACCGTTCTGCATTTTCCATTTATCTTCAGCCGCAGATATATATTGGTCAAACATAATTTGTGCCCCATTACTGAAGTCACCAAACTGTGCTTCCCAAAGAGTCATAGTTTCAGGTGAAGCTAAGGCATATCCATAATCAAAACCAAGCACACCGTATTCTGATAAGTGTGAATTATAGGCTTCGAATATAGAACCTGTATTGAGTTGATTGATCAATGTAATTTCTTCGTCTTCTTCCGTTTTTATGACAGCGTGTCGGTGCGAAAAAGTACCACGTTGTACATCTTCCCCTGAAATTCGAATGCTATGCCCTTCTTTCATTAAAGTTCCGTAAGCCAACATTTCAACCAACCCCCAGTCTAGTTTTGTTCCTTCTTCAAATGTTTCTTTTCGTCCTTTAATGATTTTTTCTATTTTTCGGATAAATTTTTTATTTGAAGGCAGTTCCCCCAAAACTTGAGCTATTTCTACTAAAGTTTCCTTTGGTACGCTTGTATCCATTGGTTCGAATATCCTTTTTTCATCCAATACTAATTCATAACCTTCCCATTCATCTTCCATAAAAGGTTCTAATTGATTTTTTTTTCTTATTTTTGACGCATCAAAGTCTTTGTCTAACAGTTCTTTAAACTGTTTTTCCATCTCTTTCAATACCTTATTGTCAATAATACCTTCATTTTTTAGTTTTTCGTTATAAATTTCACGCGGATTTGGATGTTTTGAGATAGCTTTATATAATTCAGGTTGTGTAAAACGAGGCTCATCTCCTTCATTATGACCGTATTTTCTATATCCCAATAAATCGATAAATACATCTTGTCCAAAACGCATTCGATAATCAATTGCAAATTGTAGAGCATGCACTACGGCTTCTGCATCATCTGCATTTACATGTAGTACGGGTGAAAGTGTTACTTTTCCCACATCTGTACAATAAGTACTTGAACGCCCGTCTAAGTAATTAGTTGTAAAACCAATTTGATTGTTGATTACGATATGGATAGTTCCTCCTGTTTTATATCCTCGAAGTTTCATCATTTGAATAACTTCATATACAATTCCTTGTCCTGCTATGGCAGCATCACCGTGAATTAATACCGGAACTAATTTATTGTAATCTCCGTCGTAATCTAAATCTACTTTTGCACGGGCAATTCCCTCTACCACAGCATCTACGGTTTCTAAATGAGAAGGATTGGGGGCTAAATTGATTTTTACTTGTTTTTCGCTGTGTGAACTTTTAATAAGATTTGTTGAGCCTAAATGGTATTTTACATCACCTGAGAAAACAAATTCTTCTAATTCTTTTCCTTGAAATTCACCAAATATCTGTTCATATGTTTTTCCAAAAATATTTGTCAAAACATTTAAACGACCTCGATGAGCCATTCCTACTACAAATTCTTCTACATTATGCTGATTTGCAGCATGTTCAATTAAGGAATCTAAGGCTGGGATTAATGTTTCTCCTCCTTCTAACGAAAAGCGTTTTTGTCCGACGAATTTGGTATGTAAATAATTTTCAAAAGAAACCGCTTGATTTAATTTGTGTAAAATATGTTTTTTTTGATCAGCCGAAAAATTAGGTTTATTTGAATTACGGTTAATCCATGTTTGGATCCATTCTACTTTTTCGGGATGACGAATGTACATGTATTCCACTCCAATTGACTGACAATAAATATTTTGCAATTGTACAATAATTTCTTTCAGCGTAGCATTTTCCAATCCTATAATCTTACCCGCCTTGAAAGTCTCATTCAAATCAGCTTCAGATAAATCATGGTTTTGTAACGTAATTTTGGGATTATAATCTCTACGCTGTCTAACTGGATTGGTTTTGGTAAATAAATGCCCTCTTTTGCGGTAATCATTAATCAAATTGATTACCTTAAATTCTTTATTTACCTGAGTACCAACTGCTCCCGACTGTGAAACAACGACGGTTTGTGTTTTTGCTTCTTCTCCATACCTTTCATCTCTTCCAAAATCAAATCCTTGAAAAAAAGCTCTCCAACTCGGTTCTACACTGTCTGGACTCTGTAAATACTTTTCGTATTGCGATTCCAGTACTTCCGGATGTACCGCATTCAAAAAGGAATATCTATCCATTATTATATTGGTTCTTTTATTTAAAAAATAAAGATATAAATAATAATTTATCCCCAAATATTTTTTATGTTTTTTTACACTTTAAAGCAGGTTTGTTAATTTTACTTAACAGGGGAAAAAACCTATATTTTCGTAATAAAATTATTGTTTATCCGACATAGAGTCCATCGATTTTTTATAAATAATCGTATTGAGTGTTTTATATTTTGAGTTTGATATATTTTTTATAATTTTAGCCTGCCAAACTACATATTAGATAAAATAAAAATGGAAAGAGTTTTAACGTCCAAACAAAAAAGTCTTGAGGTCAATCTGAATCCTCTTATTTACGGAACTTTTGCAGAAATTGGTGCCGGTCAAGAAACTGCTCGTAATTTTTTTAGAGCGGGAGGAGCTTCAGGGACGATAGCCAAAGCTATGTCAGCTTATGATAAGACGTTTAGTGATGCCATATACGGTGCAGAAGATGATGGACGCTATGTAACCGAAACCCGTTTAAAAAAGATGATTAATTGGGAAGTTGGTCTTTTAGAACAACGTTTGTCAAGAGATGATCACCCTAAAACATGTTTTTTTGCTTATGCCAATACGGTTACAACTATTAATTATGCCAAAACGTTTAAAGGACACGGATGGGTGGGTATCCGCTTTCAATTAGCCTCTGATGAAGATTATAACGAAATTGTATTCCATATTCGGTTTCATGAGAATGACGCACGTTTGCAACAAGAAACTTTAGGCATTATGGGAACAAACCTTGTTTACGGAGCGTTTCATTATTATGATAATCCGAAAAGATTGCTATTATCATTGTATGATAATCTTGAAAAAGATCAAATAGAAGTCGATATGGTTAATTTTTCAGGACCTCGTTTTGCTTATGTAGATAACCGTTTGATGAGTTTGCAATTGGTTAGAAACGGTTTTACGGATGCCGTTATTTTTGGTCCTGATGGAAACAATATTTTACCGGCACAGCTCTTGTATAAAAAAAATATTTTTGCCGTACGAGGTAGCTTCAGACCGGTTACGAAAGTAAATGTGGATATGTTCCAATCAGGTTATGCCAAATTCAGCAAAGAAAATAAAGTAGACCCAAATCATACAGAAACCTTGTTTGAAATCACATTATCTAATTTAAAATCATCCGGTGAGATTAATGAACGAGATTTCCTTGATCGTACGGATATCTTATGCCGGTTGGGTCATACCGTTTTAATTTCCAATTTTTCCGAGTATTATAAATTAACCGAATATTTCAGCCGATTTACAAAAGCGAGAATGGGGTTAGCCATGGGGGTTAACAACTTAATGGAAATTTTTGACGAAAAATACTATCGTGATTTAAGTGGTGGTATTTTGGAAGCTTTTGGAAAACTGTTTATGAAAGATTTAAAACTGTACTTATATCCTTACATTAACAGGGAAAATGGAGAAAAATTAACTTCTAAAAACTTGAAAGTACACCCTCGAATGAAAGATTTGTATAAGCATTTTAAACTTAATGGAAGAATTGTAGATCTTGAGAATTGTGATGAATCGCTTTTAAACATATATTCCCGAAAAATTCTCAAAAAAATTGAAAATGGTGAAGGTGGTTGGGAAGACCAAGTTCCGGATGGCGTTGCGGAGATTATTATGAGGAATGGAATGTTCGGATTTCAAAAAGAGTTTGATTATGATACAGATTAGGTCGTTCACTTTTTTTGTGGCAATATTGACGCTACTAAAACAGCAGAAATTTTAGGTCTAAATCGCAATACTGTTAATCGATATTTCAAAATTTTTAGAGATGCAATTTTAAAAAAAACAACGGGCTGATTTGAGTTTGTTTTTTGGTGAAATTGAATTAGATGAAGCTTACTTTGGAGCAAAAAGATTGCGAGGAGTTAATATGCCTCAAAAGCGAGGTTGGAAACAAGCTGTATTTGGTGTCTTTGAAAGAGAAGCAAGCGTTTCACAAAACTTATCCCAAATGTAAAAAGTAATACTTTACGTAAAGTAATAAGAGGAAAGGTTAGTCCTGAAAGTGCTATTTTTACTGATGGTTGGCGTGGTTATTCTGGATTAATTGATATTGGTTATGAAAAACATTTTCGTATCGATAAAAGCAAAAGTTTTTCCAATAAAAATGGCGTTCATATAAATGGAATTGAAAGTTTTTGGAATTTTACAAAAAAACGATTAGCAAAATTTAATGGCGTAAAATCCACCTTTATTTATCATCTAAAAGAATGCAAATGGCGATGGAGAAAAGAAACTTCAGAACTTGAAAAAGAACACTCTAAAATATTAAAAAAATATACTAAATTTGTTAAACCAAAATAAATGAGGCTTAATAAGAGAGGCTCGAAATTGAACCTCTTTTTGAAAGAAAATTTAAAATCTCTTAGTCTATAGCCTTTACAGATATTTTCTTATTTCCTATCTGGAATCACAATCCAAAGAATTATGTACGCAAAAATTCCCGGAAAGGCTACACTAAGTATTGAAATTAAAATATAAGCCATGCGTATTAGCGTTGGGTCTAATTCAAAATAATCTGCAATGCCGGCACAAACACCTCCTAACATTCCATTCGGATTTCGAGTTAATCTTTTAATCATTTTATATTTTTTAGTATTATTTAAAACTTACACTAATTCAGCACTTAGACCTCTTTTTAAAAGCTCTGAACAACGCGGTTTCAAGTCGTCTAAATCCCCGGTTTTAACCTCACACTTACCTTTATAATGAACTAACATGGTACATTGTTCTGCTTGATGAAGGTCGTGTTCGCAAACTTCCATTAAAGATTCAATTACAAAATCAAATGTATTAAAATCGTCATTATGCAATACAATCCGATGTTGTTGTGCTTCTTGTTCAAGTAGCTGAATATCTTCTTGTTCTTTAATAATGGTACTCATAAAATTATTTTTTAAAATGGGCTGAAACCCAATTATTTTTTTCTATATAAGACACAAAATATACGCCATTTTTTTCAAACACCTCTTGAATCACAGGTAAATCTTCTGTATAGAAGCCACTTAAAAATAAATCGCCTTTTAGATTTAAGACTTTTGTGTAATGAGTGGCATCTTGTAATAAAATGTTACAATTTATATTAGCCAGAATAATATCAAAAGTTTCAGAACCTAATAAATCAACTGTCCCCAAAGCTAAGGAAATTTCCAATTGATTGCGTTCTACATTTTCAACAGCATTTTCATATGCCCATTTATCAATATCAATTCCTTTTACAAAATCAGCTCCTTTCATTTTGGCAAGCATGGCTAATACAGCTGTTCCACATCCCATATCCAAAACCTGCTTCTTTGTCATGTCATGACTTAATATTTGTTGAATCATCATAAAGGTTGTTTCATGATGTCCGGTTCCGAAAGACATTTTAGGGTCAATAACAATCTCATACGGATAAGCAGGTTTTGAAGGATGAAAAGTAGCCCGAACGTAACATTTTCCATCTACTTCAATAGGATTGAATTTTTTTTCCCATTCCTCATTCCAATTAATGGGTTCTACATTTTTACGGGTATAAGAAATTATAAAATCAGGATGTTGTAAAATTTGTAAATTTCTAACATTATTTTTATTTTCTTTCTCAACCAAAACATAGGCTTGCAAACCTGTATCGGTTTCCAAAAAACTATCAAAATCAATTAAAGATAACTCTGCTATTAGAATTTCGGTTACAGGTTGTAAAGGTTTAACCGTAAATACGTATTCAACATAATGATAACTCATGACGTAAAGATACGGATTAACCATTAAAAAATAATAGTTTAAATTTTCTTATTTTTCTATAAAATATTTTAAATCATTAATTAAAGGCGTTTATTTGTCACCCGGTACCTGATCCATAACCACT
>JBKEDE010000074.1:0-24213 GCA_047975265.1 Flavobacteriales bacterium | reverse complement strand
TGCTGTAGTAATCTACTTTGGTGGTTGCAGAGAGATGGCTTAAAAGTGCTTCAGGGATAAACTCTAAAACATGTTTGAGAGATATTTTGTGGTCTTTAAAAACTGACATAATTGTTTGATTATCAGTTGAAAATATACAAAAAATTAATCACAAAAACAAATTAAACGACTGATATTCATGTGTTTATAACAATTTTTCCTCGTGCTTTTATAACAAAAAAGTCGGAAGAAAAATCTTCCGACCATGACTATTCTCAGAGCGGTTTTTTATTTATCGTTAGCTATAACTAATGCTTCGAAAAGTTCTCCTTTGGAAAAATCTGCTCCTTTTTCAATCAAGTCAAAAAGTTCGACATTGCGTTCTTCTGTATAATTTTTAGAACCTTTCATAATTTGAATTTTATCTTCATGCAGATTATCTAAAATCCATTGAATATTTTCTTTAGAAGAAAAATCTTTAATTTCTGATTCGATGACGATTCGCTCAATGTGAGTTTCATTACATTTAAACAAGTTGAGTACATTCGATGATACATGCTCTAGATAGTGTACTTTGTTCAATATTTTTTCCCAAACCAAATCGCTAAAAACATCAATTTCTTGTTCGGCTACTTCCGGTTGATTTTCTTTTAACTCTTTCCATTCTTTGGCATCAATTTGTTGTAGAGCTAAAAATTTGGCAAAATCTTCATGCAATGCCTCTAATTGTTCTTTTGCTAATCTTCGGTATTTCATAATACAAAAGTAAAAATCTATTGACGAACTCCGTTCTTTTTTTGGTTTAAAAATTTTTAGATTTAAAAAATAAACTCAACTCATCCTTTTGATTACCTTTGCTCTATGATTGAATTAGGAAAAATAAATACATTAGAAATTCTGAGAACCGTTTCTTTCGGGTCATATCTTGGAAAAGATGGTGATGAAGTTTTATTACCGACCAAATATGAAAAAAAAGACTTTAAAGTTGGTGATTGGATTGAAGTTTTTGTTTACTTGGATAATGAAGAAAGAGCTATATCAACAACCTTGACACCCAAAATAACCTTAAATTCCTTTGCTGTTTTGAAAGTCAAACAAATCACTAAATACGGTGCTTTTTTTGATATGGGAATCGAAAAAGATCTTTTTGTTCCTTTTAAAGAGCAGAAATACAAAGTAAAAGAAAATGATTGTTGTGTGGTTTATATGTATTTAGATAAAAAAACCGGACGCTTAGTCGGAAGCACTAAAATTCTTAAATTTCTTGATTCAAACTCTGTTGATTTAAGTGAAAATCAAGAAGTAACCTTTTTAATTTATGAAAAGAATCAATGGGGTTATGCTGCTGTTGTTGAAAACCAATATAAAGGGATGTTGTTTAAAAGTGATGTATATGAAACTTTAACAATCGGCACAAAAATGGAAGGATATGTTAAACGTATACGAGAGGATCATAGAATAGATCTTCGTCTGTACCCAATCGATATGCAAGGAATTGAATATCATTCTCAAAAAGTTTTGGATACTCTTAAAAACGCTAACGGATTTTTAAATCTAAACGATAAAAGCAATCCTGAAATTATTAAAAAACAATTAAATATGAGTAAGAAAAGTTTTAAAAAAGCCGTTGGAGTACTTTATAAAAAACAATTAATCAATCTGAAAGTACAAGGAATCGAGTTACGAAATTTATAAGCTATTTTATTATTCTTGTTTTCAACACTTCTAAACCATTACCCATTCCGATGTAGCTGTTATAAATTTTGTATCGATATTTTTATCGTATCCGTATTTCTCATAAGAATAGGATGTTGTTTTTCATCCAATAGATGAAAATACATATATACAATATCAATATCTTTTATAGCTTTACCATGATTTGATATGATTACTATGATTTTCTTTCTATTCCTACTAAAGAACACATCTTCAATTTTAAATCTAATCATAGATTTATTATCTGTACTTTCTTTATTTGGAGGCAATCCCTTTATGGAAGCTCTCGGTCTAAAAAACAGTTGAGAGGTTTTCATTTTTTTTCCATCACTTGTTGTCATATCTAAAAAGACATAATAATCGGAAATATCTTCAATTTTTCTAATATCATTATTAAAAACAGGATGTTCTAAAGGTAACTCACATACTATTTTCTTTTCTTCTTTATCATAATAAGAGAAACCTTTTTCCGGTAATTTTGAAGAATCATTAGAAACGCAACTACTTAGAAATAATAAGTACATTACACCCAAAGTGAGGGTAAAATATTTATTTTTCATACACAAAAAACTTTAATACGGTGGATTCAATTGATAAATGCAACCCGTCCTATGTTATCGATTAATTGTAAATATACTTGATTGGGGGATAAAAATCCAAATCTTTTTCTTGTTCAGGTTATTGACCTTGGACATAGAAAGGATATTTATTGATAACAAAAGCCCCAGTTAAGGGGCTTTTGCAACCTATAAACCACTTATTGTTATTCTCCAACTTGTATTTTTAAATAAGAAATAAAATTTCATATTGTGGTCATTTATACAGTTTACTTTTATGTTATAATTCTTTGGAAAAAAAGCATATGTTAAGCCTGGTATCTTTTCATTCAAATGCCCTTTTGACAACAAATCGTCAATAGAAGTATCAATGATAACTCTTTTTAATTCCTCAGTAAATACAAAGTCATAATAGCTTTTTATGTTATCTGGAGTTATATCAACATCATTGTACTTTTCCTCATTTTTAGTGTAGGAAGTTGTATCACAATCGTGAGCATATTTAAAAATGACAGGAAATATTGCTCTAATTGGGAAATTAAACTTTTCAATAACGTCTTGTCTTTTATCTTCAACAATGCTTTTTTGCAAACTATTCCAAAAAATACGTAAAGAAAGCGTATCAATTTTAGGAGCTACTTGTTCACTTTCAATATTAATAACTTCAGCATTATTCATACGAACATATGCACCATAGAATTTCCTATTTTCATTTATGTAATTATTATTTATAGAACAAGAGAGAGTCATCAAAATAATTATATTAAAAAATATCCCCCCTAATATAAAATTCATAATTACCTTCATAATTTTCAGAATTTAATTATTCAGCTAAACCTAACGGTTTAGCTGAATATGAGTATGCTAATTTATCTTACCAGTTTCATCTCATCCATCAAATAACCTGCTTCTGCATATTTATCAATAATAAATAATATATAACGTACATCAACCATTATATTACGGCAAATTTCAGGGTCGTAGTTCAAATCTGACATAGTTCCTTCCCAAACACGGTCAAAATTTAGCCCGATTAAGTTTCCTTTGGCATCTAAAGCAGGTGAACCTGAATTTCCTCCGGTTGTATGATTGGTTGCAATAAAATTAATCGGCATTCTCCCTTTTTTATCGGCGTATTGCCCATAATCTTTTTTAGCATACAGTTCTTGAAGTTTTTTTGAAACGTCAAACTCATAATCTCCCGGTATATATTTTTTCATAACACCTGATAAATAGGTTTTAGGCTCATAGTGTTTTCCTTTTTCAGGCTGATACCCTTGTACTTGCCCGTATGTTACCCGCAAAGTTGAATTGGCATCCGGATAAAATCGTCTTTCGGTCATCACCTCTTTTTGAGCCTTCATATACTTTCTTTGTAGTGGGTTTAATTCTTCTTTTAAAATTTTGTACTCTCTTTCACTATTTAAATAATAATTAATTGCTAATTGATTAACTAAACGTACAATAGGGTCAGATGATAGTGCAGATATCAGCATTTCATCACTTTCTTTAAATAAGGGTAGAACCTGATTGGTAGGAATGATGGATTGGCTGTAATCTTCTATTCTAAATTCTTGAGAAATGGTTTTGGGTTGCAGTCTTTTAGGAACATTTTTTATATATAAACTATACAATGCTTTTGTAACATCTAAATCTAACGTTCCGTTATAGTTTTTATAAAAACGTTTTAGATAAGCCTCTATTTCTTTTTTTTCTTTTTCATATTCTTGTTCAGACAGACGTTCTTTCACTATTAACAGTTTATTTAACTTTAAAGCTATTTTAAAACTTTCTGAATTTCGACTAATAATTTCATCTACATATACTTTTGTTAATGCATAAGGTTCTATTTCTTTATAAAGAACACTCATTTCTGAAAGCACATTTTTGTATTCATAATTGTCTTTTACTCTTTCGAGATAATCCGCTTCGTATTTTTCTTTTTTATGAATGGCATTACTTTTTTTCAGTCCAAGGTTTTCCCCTTTCCATTTTTTCCAATAATTAGCTGTACTTGCATATTTAGAAGCATATTTAATACGCGTTGCATCGTCTTTACGCATTTCCTTATCTAAAATATTTAAAGCGGTTTCACGAATTTTGATTCTTGCCGGATTAATAACCTCTAAAGTTTGTTTTATAGCACTGGCGGGAAGATATTCATCCGTTCTTCCCGGAAATCCATAAACCATCGTAAAGTCTCCTTCTTTAACTCCTTTTATATTAATCGGTAAAAAATGTTTGGGGTTGTAAGGAACATTATCTTTTGAATACTCAGCCGGTTTATTGTTTTTATCAGCATAAATTCTAAACAAGGAAAAATCTCCTGTATGGCGTGGCCACATCCAATTATCCGTATCTGAACCAAACTTTCCTATGCTTTGAGGGGGAGCCCCTACCAAACGTACATCACGAAATGTTTCTGTTACAAAGGCATAATATTCGTTTCCTTTATAAAAGGATTTGATTTCTACATCTTGCCACGGTTCTTTTTTTATACGTTTTTGAATCTTTTGTATGTTTTGTTTAATTACCTCTTCACGTTCGTCTTCAAGTAAAGAACCAGGTACTTTTAGCACTTCATCCGTTACATCTTTAATGGAAACAATTAAAGTTGCTGTTAATTTTTCATTTTTTAATTCTTCTGTATTATTTTTTGCCCAAAAACCATTTTTCAACAGATCATTTTCTATGGTTGAATGAGCTTGTATTTGGCTATATCCACAGTGATGATTAGTGAGCAATAAAGCTTTGGGAGATATAATTTCAGCCGTACACCCTCTATTAAAATGAACAATCGCATCTTTAATTGATGCTTTCTTTTCATTATAAATATCTGACGGTTTAAGTTTTGATCCTAACTTTCTCATTTCTTGCTTATTGGCTTCTAATTTTTGAGGTTGCCACATCCCGCCATCTTTCTGACTATACGCTATTGCTCCACTTATTAAAAGTAAAAAAAGGATTATTTTTTTATTCATTATCATTGTATTTATAACAAATATACATTAATTATACATAACAAAAAACTACTCAAAAGAGTAGTTTTTATAGGCGTTTTAAGAGTGTTATTTATTTATTTTTTACTGAATCTTTTCTTGAAATATAGGTATGTAGAAAATCACCTTTGGGTTCACCCAAAGCAAATGGAGTCCATTCAGTTAATAATCGTACTGATTTTCTTGCCTCATCCCTATCCATTCCTTCGTACTCAATTCTATAAATTGCAGAATACATTTCAGCCCTTCCTATGCCATGATAACAATGAATCAATACCGGATAATTGTCAGGGTTATCCATAATTTTAAAAAAATAATCTAAATTATGTTTTTTAGGTACCTGCTCCGAACCATTATTAAAATAATTTACTCCTTTTATTTTTTCAATAGCTTCTTTTTCAGCTGTTAATTCTACCGGAATTTCAGGATTGTTTACCGTATCTTTTGACCCCGGAAAACGTAAATCGACAACACTTTTGATATGATATTTTTTTATGTAATGCTCTAATTCATCCGGCGGTATAACACCTGATTTATAGACTTTTCCTTTGGTAATGGTTTCAAAGTTATGATTAATATGCATATCATATACATATTTAGCTCCAAGAATAGCTCCTATTACTACAATTCCTATTATAATTTTTTTCACCATGGTTTGTCTAATTTTTGATCGATAATTTTTTCCATATAATCTTGAATGAAAGCTTCACAAGCCTCTCCTGATTCTTCCATCTCAGGCGTTTTTTTATCTATCAGATTGTTTTCCAATCCTTTGTCGTTTATATCAAAATATCCTGTAATCTTATTTCCGTCAAAGTTACAAATATAGTTACCTCTCTGCAATTGATAAGCACTGCTATTATAACTTATTACAAACGGTTCTACATCTTTATCTCCTATTAGGCTTCTACCCCAACTTCTAAACGGCTTGTTATAACCAATCATATTTATAATTGTAGGATAAATGTCAATTTGTTGGGCTAATTCTTTATCTACTCCCACCAAGTCACTATTAGGTTTAAAAAATAAAATAGGAACGGCATCTCTGTTTAATACTTTTTTATATTCATCATACGCTTTTAAATTTCCATGGTCAGCAGTTATAACAAATAGGGTGTTATCGTACCAAGGCATTTTTTCAGCTTCTTTAAAGAACCGTTTAAAAGCATAATCGGTATATCCTACACATTGATGCATAGGAATGGTTCCTTTAGGAAATTTTCCTTCATATTTTTCAGGAATAACGTACGGTTCGTGCGAAGTAACTGTAAATATTGTGCCAAAAAATGGTGTTTGTTTTTTATCAAACGTTTCTTTCATAAATTGAAAAAAAGGTTCATCCCAAATTCCCCATGAACCATCAAATTCAGAATCGTTATTAAACTCTGTTTTACCATAATAATGATCAAATCCTAAAATATTTGCAAAACCTAAAAACCCCATAGAACCGTTTGGTGCTCCATGAAAAAATGAGGTGTCATATCCTTCTTCATTTAAGATAGAAACTACCGATTGAATTTTTTGTTTAGGATAAGGCGATGAGGTAAAAGCATCTTTAAATGATGGTATTCCGGATAAAACAGAAGACATTCCATGTATAGATTTTCTTCCATTTGCATAAGCATTTGTAAAGATTAAACTATGCTGAGCTAACGAATCTAAAAATGGTGTATAACTGACAAAATCCGGTATATTTTTATCTTGATTAAATACTCCAAGATATTCTCTTCCAAGACTTTCTGTGATAAATAGAACAATATTGGGTTTGGCTTCCGTAAAATTTTGATATGCTTTAGTTGGTTTAAAATATTTTACAATTGTTGAAGGATTATCAACCATATTTATTTTTTTAAAACTGGTTTTCCCTATCGTTCTGATGATTGAAAATGGTGTATTTAGAACAATATCAGCATGTTGTTGTTGTTTTACATACCGATTGGCATCAACCATATTTATAGGTCTCGTACTGTATTTAAAATCTCCACGAATACCTCCTACTGTAAGTGTTGCAATGCAAATTATTCCAATTAAAGAAGATATATAATATTTCCATTTGTTTGATGGTAATTCATTTTCTACTTTCAGCTTTTTATAAAGATAAATCCATCCTATCGCCATGAGAAAAAATAACAGATAAACATGCCAATAAGTAACTATAAATCTCACAAACATATTGGCTTTATTTGATTCATGTTCTAAAACATTTAGTACGGTAATTGTGGTTCTGGAAAAAATATATTTGTAATAAATAAAATCTACAAAATTGGTAGCATAAGCGATTAAATTGCAAATAAAATAGACATACATCAAAACCTTTTGATAACTTTTATTTGTATTATACCAAAAAGGTACTATCGATAGCAACATGAACAAAGAATTGACATACAATATCGCCGTAGTGTCAAAAACCAATCCGTGGTATGCCAATTCTAAAAACTGACCTATTGACGTAACTTCTAATAAATCATAATTATAAACAAAAAAGAGTATTCTGGCAAAAAAATAAAAAAGATAAGCCAATAAAATTCTATACACTAAAATTTTATACTCTTGAACTCTAAAAAACGATTTCATAATTTTTTCATAATTTATTAAATTGTTCACTCATTTTCCTACTAAAAATGTAAACGACTTTTTAAGGATAAAATTGTAAATTTTCACACCTTAAAAAATCATATGGTCATAGAAAAAATACGACTTTCAGGTTTGTTTCGTATCATTCTTAAATCTAATGCCATACAAATATTCCGTACAAAAGAGCGTCCTTCTTCTTTTACGATGATTTTATGGTCGTGAATTTCTAATAAACCATCATTTTTTAGTTCCTCCATACGTTGCAAACAATCTTTCAATTCAGGAAACTGCAATGTTGTATCTTCCCAAGAAGTCTCCATCGTACACATTAAATTTAGTATATGACGACGAATCATAAGGTCCTCCTCGTTTAATATATGACCTCTATAAATAGGCAGTTCATCACGGTCAATCTTCTCATTATATTCTTCAACTGTTTTAACATTTTGAGCAAAACTGTACCAACTGTCACTAATAGATGAAACGCCTAAACCAATCATTAACATTGTTTTAGAAGAAGAATATCCCATAAAATTACGATGAATGGTCTTATGGATTAATGACTGGTATAAAGTATCTTCCCTCTTAGCAAAGTGATCCATCCCGATTTCATGATAACCGTAACCCTCTAACATTTTTTTTCCTACTTCGTACAATTGGCGTTTTTCATCCCCACTCGGCAAATCATTTTCATCAAATCCGCGTTGTCCGACTCCTTTAATCCAAGGTACATGGGCATAACTGTAAAAAGCAATACGATCCGGATTAAGTTGTTGAATTTTTGTAATAGAATTTTGAACACTCTCTGTTTTTTGAAAAGGTAACCCAAATACTAAATCATGAGAAATTGATGTATAGCCTATTTTGCGAGACCATTCGGTTACCTTTTTTACATTTTCATACGGTTGGATTCGGTTAATTGCTTTTTGGACTTTTAAATCAAAATCTTGTACTCCAAAACTTACTCTCCGAAATCCCAAATCATAAAACATTTGCAAATGTTCTTTTGTTGTATTGTTCGGATGTCCTTCAAAACTATACTCAGGTTTTTTAGCAACAATACCTGTTCTTAAAATAAACGATAATAAACGTCGTAGGTTTTCAGGGCTAAAAAATGAAGGTGTTCCTCCACCCAAATGCAATTCTTTAATAATTGGTCTTTCCGGTAAAAGGTCTAAATACATCTGCCATTCTTTCATCATCCTTTCGATATAAGGATCTTCAACTGAATGTTGCTTGGTTATTCGTTTGTTACACGCACAAAATGTACACAGACTCTCACAATACGGCATATGAAGATATAATGAAATTCCTTCTGATTGATTGGATTCCATAAAAGATTTTTGCATGGTCTTTATCCATTCATCAACCGTAAAGTTTTCTTCATCCCAATAAGGAACAGTCGGATAACTGGTATATCTCGGTCCCGGTATATTGTATTTTTTAATTAAATGATCCATTGATCAATTCTTTTAACAACTGGCAAAGTTATAAATAAAAAGCAATAAAAAACATCAAACCATAGTTTTTACCTGATGCTTTATAGTTTAAATTGATTACAGCTAATTCCGTACTTTATAAAATAGCCTCTCTAATTCGAATTAATTTTTGAATTAGACTTTCCAATAGATCAAGTTTTAACATATTGGCTCCATCGCTTTTAGCTTTTGAAGGATCGGGATGCGTTTCTATAAACAATCCATCTGTTCCTACAGCTATGCCTGCTTTGGCTATGGTTTCAATTAATTCGGGTTTACCTCCTGTTACTCCGGATGATTGATTAGGCTGCTGCAAAGAATGTGTAATATCTAAAATGACAGGAGCATATTTTTGCATAATGGGGATTCCTCTGTAATCAACTACCAAATCATGGTATCCGAACGTTGTTCCTCTTTCTATAATAGCTGTTTTATTATTTCCCGAATCTTTTACTTTATTTACGGCAAATTGCATGGCTTCGGGTGAAAGAAATTGTCCTTTTTTTAAAGTAACAACTTTTCCTGTTTTGGCTACAGCTACAAGCAAATCCGTTTGACGTACCAAAAAAGCTGGAATTTGCAATACATCAACATATTCGGCTGCCATTACTGCATTTTGTTCGGTGTGAATATCTGTTGTAGTCGGTATTTCAAATTCTTTTCCTACTTTTTTTAAAATTTTCAAGGCTTTTTCATCACCAATTCCTGTGAAACTATCAATTCGTGAACGGTTTGCTTTTTTAAAAGAACCTTTGAAAATATAGGGAATCTTATACTTATCTGTAATAGAAATTATTTTCTCAGCTATCTGCATAGTCATTTCCTCGCTTTCTATCGCACAAGGTCCTGCTATCAAAAAAAAGTTCTGCGAATCTTGGTGTTTTATATTTTCTAAATGGTGTATCATACTATTTTATTTTCAATACAAAGATATAAAAACGGCGTTTTTGAGAAAAGGATAAAAATAAGGATTGTATATTTACCATTCAAATAAATTTAATCCATTATGCAAAAATATACTTCTTGGGTCGGTTACATTGCTTCCACAGTATTGGTGATATCTTTTATTTTTTCCGAACATTACACCCTTTTTCTGACCCTAAACTCTATCGGTTGTTTCTTATTCATTATCTATGGTTTTTTATTGGGAAAAAACTGGCCTATTATTATTCCTAACACTTTTATTGTTTGTTTAAATTTGTATAACTTATTATTAAGTTAGCCTTTTAATCATAACCCTAACATCAATTGATTTTCTAATAATTTAAAACTCATTCGGTGATAAGGTGTTATACCGTGTTTTCTAATCCCCTCCCGATGTTTTTTTGTAGGATATCCTTTGTTCTTATCCCAACCATAATGCGAATATTGTTGATGCAAATTGAACATGAAATCATCCCTATACGTTTTAGCTAAAATGGAAGCCGCAACAATATTAAGATATTTCCCATCTCCTTTTACAATCGTTTGGTGAGGAATTTTTCGATACGGTTTAAATTTATTCCCGTCTACAATAATGTGTTGTGGTATGGTTTTTAAACCATCTAAAGCCTGATGCATTGCCAAAATAGAAGCATGAAGAATATTTATTTTATCAATCTTTTGATGATCTACAAAAGCAACGGCATAAGCAATAGCCTCCTGTTCAATTATCTTTCGCAATTCATAACGTTTTTTATTACTCAGTTGTTTAGAATCATTTAATAATTTACATGAAAAATTATGCGGTAAAATAACTGCTGCTGCTGTTACAGGACCTGCTAAACAACCTCTTCCGGCTTCATCACAACCTGCTTCTAATAATTTTGGTTTGTATTGTGTTTTAAGCATTATTCTTCTTGCATTGCATTCTGAACCAATAGTAAAGTACGCATTTGTTGGTAAACAGAATCTTTGGTTAATTCCTCATCCGTTTTTTGCCAAGTTTTAAATTCCATAATTTCTTCGTACGGATAAGCCAATATCATAAACTGAGTAATTTTTCCTTCAGAAGAGAGCTGATGAATTACTTGCCGTGATGCTTGTTGAAACTTTTCAGCCCCTTCATAATTTTTTTGCATAACATCGGCAATATTTTGAGGAATACTATCATCACTCACACCTCGGGTTTTTAAATTTTCATACTTTTCTTGAGCTTCAAAAAATGCTTCATAAGTAGGCATTAACTGGTTTATAGATTGTAAATTGTTTCCAAAACCTTCTTTTAAAAAATTTTCAGCATAAGCATCTATCTTGTTTTCAATATCTTGAATGATTACAGTGATTTTTTTTTGTATTTTTTCAATTTCTTGATTGTTCAGCTGTATTTGTCTTTCAGGATTTTCAGTCAGCAAACTGTCTGTCTGTAATTTACCTGCTTCTAATTTTTTATTTTCGTTCAGTAATGTCGCCAATAACGTGGACATTTCTGCACCGTTTCTACGAGCATCATAAGAAACCGTAGCCAATTGATTTGAATTTAGACTCAGGTAATAATCGTAATTATGCAACAAATCGTTTTTATACAATTCCATTAAATTAAATGCTTTTTGATAAGCCCCGGCTTTTAAATAACCTTCTATTATAAAGGAAGTTAAAAAGTTTTCATAATATTCGTAAGGAATATGGGTCATGAGTATATCCAACACTTCTACCGCTTCTTTATTGCGTCCCTCTTCAACTAATTGATTGGCTAAGCGTGTAGCCGTATTTCTAAAAGTAATAAGATTTCGTGTACGAGATGTATTGTCAAAATAAGCATCCGGATCACTTAAATTACCCCATTCAAACTGGTTGTATATCTTTAAAAGTTTATCGGTATCAATCATACCAAAATCTCCTTGACGTCCTTTTTTTGTTCTAATTGGAACCAATTGATACACAAAACCATCGTATTCCAAATAATCTTGCAAAAAGAAAACGCTTTGGGCTTCTGAAGCACCTCCGCCACCAAAGTAAACTGCACGATTCCAATCGTTAGTTGCCAAAATATCCAACATCATTAAATCATTTTTCATTAAGCTGGAACTACTTATAAACTCTTCACTGACTTCATAAGAAACGGGCAAATTTAAAGCGATGGAATCAACAATCTTATCGGCATATTTTTTAGATACAATACCGTTTTTCAATACTTTTTGCTTATCAACCGGAATCATGATTTTATTGGTTGGTAGAATGGCTGTTTTCTTCAAATCCAAGTTTTTAAAATCATCTCTGACACGAGAAAAATACTTGATACGGCTCTGAACATCACCTAATTGTTGCATAGCTTGGGCAGCATGTTCACTTCCTTCAGAGATCGCTCCTTTCATTCCTGTTTCCAACTGCAAATAAAAATCCACTACATTGTTCATCTTTTGAAGTTCCGCTTGTTTCAAATTTTTTAAATACTGATCGTATTTTCCGGTTTTTTGGTCTCGAATAAATTCAATGGCTTTTTTGGCTGTTAGCGGTTTTATGGTAGGATCGTCAAAAACAACCAATTCATCGTTCATCTCTCGTCCATAATCTTCCAGTGGAAGCATAGATGGAACAGCATCAGCATCTAACGTTTTTCTTTTAGCCTGCTGTGCATGCCAATCGGAAGCCAATAACAAATGATTGATGATTTTTAAATCCCGACGATACCCTTGAACTTCTTGTAAAGACCATAGCGGATACGTATCATTATCTCCATATACAACCAAAATGCTGTTTTCTTTGCATGCATCAAAATAGTTATGTGCTTCGGCAAAAGCAGTATATCGTTCCGAACGGTCATGATCATCCCAATTCTGAAATCCCATTAAAACAGGAGCAATGGCAATAACGGCAGTAGCTCCAACAGCAACCGATACACTTTGTTTCTTCTTAATCAATTGAAAAATAGCCAATACGGCAAATCCAACCCAAACGGAAAAAATATAAAAAGAGCCTACCAAAGCGTAATCTCGTTCGCGAGGCTCAAAAACCTTGTTGTTGGTGTACAACAAAATTCCAATTCCTGTTAATAAAAAAATAGAAAGAACGGCATAAAAACGTTTTGGATCTGCTTTTGCGTGAAAAAGCAAACCGATTAAACCAAAAATTAATGGTAAGAAGTAATATTGATTATTTGCCTTATTATTTTTCAAATCGCGAGGTAGTTTATCTTGATCTCCTAAAATTATGGTATCTATAAAACCAATTCCACTTTTCCAGTTTCCTTTACTAATTCTTCCTTCACTTGGAATATCGTTTTGACGCCCTGCAAAATTCCATAGAAAATAGCGTAAATACATATGCCCGAATTGATAATCCATAAAAAAAGCTACTTCATCCAATAAATCAGGCGTTTTTCCAGGAGGCAATTGACCTCCTAAAAAATCTTCGTAATATTCTTTTGATGAAGACGTGTACATTCGAGGAAATAATTTGTTGTATTCTGATTTGAATTTATATTCCTTTTTTCGTCCTATTTCTTTATATTTTCCGGATTCTTTATCTTTTTCATAAATAGGTCCACGATCTACTTGCCCATCCAATCCTTGCTGTATATAATCGTATGCTGTATAACTCGGACCATATAATACCGGCCAATCACCGTATTGTTCACGGTTAAAATAATCCAACATTCCGATAGCATCAGAAGGGTCGTTTAAATTAATGGGAGGATTGGCATTGGCACGAATCGGAATTACCAGCCAACATGAAAATCCAATTAACATAAAAGTAACGGAAAGAATAGCTGTATTCAAATAATATTTTCCTTTTTTATACGAAAAATAAAGTCCTCCGGAAACAAGACCTACCAATAAAATCATCGCAATAAAAGTTCCTGAATTGAAAGGCAATCCAAAATTATTTACTGCAAAAATTTCCATCACACCAAAAAATTTCATGGTATAAGGAAAAATGATTTTAAAAATAATCCCAAAAATAAAGGCGATAATTACATTAGCAATAATAAAGTGAGGTAAACTATTTTTGTTTTCAAACTTTTTAAAATAATAAATAAATCCTACGGCAGGTATTACAAGCAAAACCAACAAATGAACTCCAATTCCCAATCCGATTACAAAAGAAATTAAAATCAGCCAGCGGTCAGCACGCTCAGAATGATCATTTTCCCATTTTAATACTAACCAAAACAGTAAAGCTGTAAATAACGACCCCATAGCATAAACTTCACCTTCTACAGCAGAAGACCAAAAAGAATCTGAAAAAGCATACACCAAAGCTCCTGTAATTCCACTACCAAAAACAGCAATATTTTGTGCTTTTGTAAGAAATTCTTGTGAGGAAGATAATAATACTTTTTTTGCTAAATGGGTAATTGTCCAAAATAAAAACAAAATGGTTAAAGCACTTGAAAGAGCAGACATTAAATTAATAATCATCGGAAGTTTAGTCTGATCACCCAATGAAAATATGGAAAGAACCGCACCTATGATTTGAAACAAAGCAGCTCCCGGAGAATGAGCAATTTCTAAATTAGAAGAAACAGCTATATATTCCCCACAGTCCCAATAACTAGCGTTGGGCTCAATGGTTAAAGCATACACAATAAAGGTTAAAACAAACAAACTCCATCCGATAATATTGTTATAAAAATTATATTTTGAATTCATGTATTTTCATTTTCGATTTATTGCGAATTTAAAATTTTTATTTGGCATAAACACCTAAAAAAAAACGAAACTTTTTTATTTTTTTATTTGTAGAATACGGCTTTTCAATTATATTTGCACCCGCCGAGTAGTATTCGGCAAAGTGTCAGACCCATGGTGTAATGGTAGCACATCGGTTTTTGGTGCCGCTTGTCGGGGTTCGAATCCCTGTGGGTCTACAACTTCTTGTAAATAAGATGAGTTAGAAATTTTATTCTTGAAAAAGACCCATGGTGTAATGGTAGCACATCGGTTTTTGGTGCCGCTTGTCGGGGTTCGAATCCCTGTGGGTCTACACAGGGTTTTATAAAATTAATAATGGCGAGGTAGCTCAGCTGGTTAGAGCACCGGATTCATAACCCGGAGGTCGGCGGTTCAAGTCCGCTCCTCGCTACTGAAAATCAATGGTTTTTAAATAATACGCTTTTTTGGCGTATTTTTTGTATTTTATGTAATAATTACTCTGAATTAGTCAAAACTAAGTGATATACCAACGGTATATCTAAAAGCAACTCTCTGAACTTTACCAAAATATAAATAAAACCATAAATTACCCTTATTATGAAAAAATTATTATTGTTATTATTAATCATTACCGTTGCAACTTTATCTGCACAACAGAAGTTTACATTTGATAAAAATGGTTTAACCGATTTTGTGGTGGTAAAAACAGATAGTGGTTTAACACAAAATTATTTGTTTGAAAAAACCATTAACTGGGTTAAAGAGCGGTATAAAAATCCTGATGCTGTTTTTAAATCGTTTATTGATAATGAGAAAATAAGAATTGAGGGGTTTTCAGAAGACTTAATATGTTATATTCATTTAGGTCTTTATAACTGTTATAGTGCTACCTATTCCATTACCATTTCTTTTAAAGACGGACGCTATAAATTTGATCCGGTATCGCTGTATTATCATATACCGGTATCGGAATACTATCCGACAGGCGGAATCGTAAATATCTATCTTAACAGCAGCAACAGCTCTTTTTATAAAAAAAACGGAAAAATAAGATCCTCCTACCGATCAATTCCCGGTGAGATTGAATGGTTATTCAATCGTTTAAACAACAATCTTAAAGAGTATATTGAAACCGACGGTGACAATGATTGGTAAAAACAATGTGTTTCAAGTCAATATAAAGCAATTCTTTTTTTAAGTTTTTTGATGTTTAAACTCCCTTTTAATTTTAAACCAAAAGGGAGTTTTTTTATATCTGTTTTTAATTTTCTATTTCAATCAGTTTGCAAAGAGCATTGTCTATGGTTAAACTAAAACCACTGTTCCCTACGGGTGTATAGCGTAATTTAAAGTTTAATAACGTTCCTTGGGGTGAAGTGAGATTTTCTTCTATGGAAGTTACGGATTCACTATTGTTTTGGGATGATTTTATTTCGCCGGTATTTCCTGAATCTACCCGATTCGTAACGGTGTCATTATATAAAAGAGTTATGAGCAGTCCTGTATTGGAAGAAGTCGTTTTTTCCAAAATATAGTTGGTACTACATGTAATCATTACATGCGATTTATCAAACCATTTAACATAGTTATAATCAATATAATCTATATCATCTGAAATCGTTGTTGTTTTAAGATCCTCTCTTTTTAAAATAAATACCGGATTATTTTTTGTTCCCACGTCCAATCTTTCGTTGGAATCCAAAGGTTTCCATCCGTCGGTTTTATCATAATGGTAAAGCTCTTGTTTATCGGTATCATAAACCAATTGGGAATGAACTTCTTCGGATTGAGTCATCGCATTTCTTTCGATAGTGGTAACTCTGGGGAATAATACCCCGTGTGAATTGCTTTTAATCTCAAAAATACTGTTTGGAGAATGAGTGCCAATTCCAACTTGTGAAAAAGTAATCACTGATAGAAACAATCCGTGAATAATAAATATTTTTTTGTAGCTATATAATTTCATAACACTTTTAATTTAAAATATTGGAGATTTTTTCCATGATTAGACAATCAAAAAAAGGTATTGTAGCCGTTCCTGTCGCTACTGTTTTTTTTGCCTCTAATTTTATACGAATGCTTTGGGTTTCATACGTTATAGGAACAATGGTTGAAAGTACTAAAATTCTGGAATCAACAGGATCTGATGAATTTACACTTCCATTAACTACCTCTATGTCATCCACACCATTTATTACATATTTAAATACAAGACATTGTTTCAGCAGTTGAACCGGATAAATTATTTTGAATATTGCATTGTGCTAACATTTCTCCTTGTTTGGCTAAAGGAACAATTTCTATTTCACCTAAACTTACATAGGTTTCCGTTAAGACATACTCTTTTGTACTTGAAAGTGGGGTTAAATTTAAAAGACCTGCAGAATCTGTATTAACATGAGCCCATTTATTTATTTTTTTCTTAAAAATCATAAAATTTTTTAAATCAGTATCATATACCAGTAAACCATCTTCGGTTGCACTGGGTTTAATTACTTCACGTTGAGCAGTTGTTATTCTCGGTATTAAAATACCGGAAGTCGTACTGCTAATATCCAAGATACTTTGAGGTGCTTCTGTTCCGATTCCAACTTCTTGAGAAAACAAGAAATTTGAAACCATAATGATGATTATATAAAGTGTTTTTCTTTGCATAGTGGGGTTGTTTTTAAATATTAACTTTCTCGTATACCGTACAATCTACTCTATTTACTTTTGCTCGGGTTCCGGTTGATCTTTTTAATTTAATTTCAAAATTTAAAGATGTGTTGCTACTCGGATTATTAAAAGGAACCAATAAATTAATAGAGCCTTGGTCTTCACTGGTGGAGGATGCTCCTCCGTACTTAAAAGCTCTAATAGTCGTATTGTTTATCACAAATTCCACATCAACCAATGATCCGCTACCATACGTTTCCAAAGAAGAAGAACATTCAAAAAAAATAGTTCCTGTTGCTGTATTGCTTTTAGGAGTATAGGTCCCTGTTAAGAAAGAGAGCCATTCTGTACTTGGGATAAGAACACCGGCATTATTGTTATCCCCTTCTTGATGTTTAAAAAACCCTGTATTAATGTAAAAAGAAGGAATGGAATCTGTATTAACCATTGTCCAACGATTGTTTTTTACATAATAAAACCCGTTTAAATCGGTATCGTAAACCAACATACCTTCATGTTCTGTTTTTAATGCAATGGCATTTCGTTCCACCGTTTTCATTCTTGGAATTAATAACCCGGTTTGTTTGGACTGAATATCCAATAAACTTTTGGAATTGGGCTGATTGGTCCCGATTCCTACTTGTGCTATCATGCCGGTACTACCCATCAACATGACAGAAAAAAGTAATTTTTTCATTTCATCTATTTTTTCTAATCTCTTTTGCAAAAGTAGTTGTCAAAACCCCGTTCTTTTTGAGTATTTCGACCTTCTGCCTTTTTCTTGACTTTCTGTTAAAATGTTTTTGTTTGACTTTCAATAACTTTAAAAAATAAAAACATAAAAAACACAGGCAATATACTCGCTAAAGTGCATAATACCTGTGTTGTGCATTTTCAGCACGGACTATAAATGCTTTATAATTGAAGTCTTCTATTGGGAGTTTTCCACTTCAATTATTTTACAAAAAGCATTGTCTATCGTTAATTTAAAACCATTATTACCTGCAGTTCTATATCGTAACTTTATATTGATCACCGTTCCCTTTGGTGAAATATTTTCTATTAAAGAGGTTACGGATTCGCTGTTATTTTGACTTTTTTTACTCGAACTGATATTCCCTGAATCTACCCTATTTTGTTCTGTATCATCAAACAAAAGATAAATACTCAGACCTGTATTGGAAGAAGTCGTTTTTTTCAAAATATAGTTGGTATTACATGTAATCATAAAATTGGAGTTATTATAAAATTTTGTATAGTTATAGTCTATATAATTTTCAGTTTTTCCGGTAGCAGTCAATATAACATCGCTACTTCTTGAAATAAACACCGGGTTGTTTTTTGTTCCTTCCGCCGGTCGTACATCCGTGTCTAACGTTTTCCATCCATCTGTTTTATCGTAATAGTAAAATTGTTCCTGAGTTGTATCGTAAACCAATTGGGAATGAACTTCATCGGATTGAATCATTGCATTTTTTTCTGTGGTAGTAACTCTGGGGAGTAATATGCCAAGCGAGTCACTTTTAATTTCAAGAACACTTTTCGGAGAATGAGTGCCGATTCCAACTTGTGAAAAAGTAATCACTGATAGAAACAATCCGTGAATAACAAATACATTTTTATATAAATATTTCATACTGTTTTTAATTTAAAATATTGGGTATTTTTTCCATAATTAAACAATCAAAGAACGGTATGGTAACCGTTCCTACATTTTTTGTTTTCTTTCCCTCCAATCGTATGCGAATTGTATTGCTTGTATTGTGTATAGGAATGATAGCCGTTTTTACAACAACTCTGTAATCATTTGAATCAGAATCATTTACACTTCCGTTAAGAACTTCTACATCGTTTACACCGTCTATTACATATCTAAACTTAGAAGACACCGTTTCTATTGAACCATTATGAGATAAATTATTTTGAATATTGCATTGTGCCAGCATTTCACCATGTTCGGCAATAGGATCAATTTCAACTTCTCCCATATTTTGATAGGTAGTAGTTAATGTATAAGGTTCTGTGCTGGAAAGAGGGGTTAGGTTTAACAATCCGGCAGAATCCGTATCTACATAAGCCCATTTCTCCCTATTTTTTTTATAAACCATAAAAATTTGTAAATCCGTATCATAAACCAGTAGTCCGTTTTCAGATACACCGGGTTTAATCGCTTCACGTTGAACCGTTGTCATTCTCGGTATTAAAACACCGGATGAGGTACTTTGAACGTCTAATACGCTTTTAGGATCCGAAGTTCCAATTCCTACTTGAGAAAAGTAAGGAAATGGAAGGACAATGATCATCATTATATACAATATTTTTCTTTTCATTTTTCTTAATTTTGTAGATTAACTCTTTCATATACGATACAATCTACCCTGTTTACTTTTGCTGCTCCATAGGTTCTCTTAAATTTTACTTGAAAATTTAAAGAGGTACTGTTATCCTGATTGTTATAAGGAACCAATAAATTGATAGAGCCTTGATCCTCACTTGAGCCGGAAGCTCCTCCGTATTTAAACGTTCTAATAACCTTATTGTTTATCACAAATTGAACCTCAACATAAGCCTTTCCTCCAACGGTTTCTAAAGAAGATGAACATTCAAAAAAAATGGTGTTTGTTGCTACACTACTTTTAGGTGTATAGGTTTTATCCAAGAACGTAAACCAACTCGTCCCTATGGACGTTCCACTGTTATTATCCTCAGCTACTTTACGATTAAAAAACGCTGTATGGATATAAAAACTGGGAACGACATCTGTATTAATCGTTTCCCATAAACTATTTTTTACATAAAAAAAATCTTTTACTTCCGTATCATAGACCATCATGCCTTCATGCATGGTATTTAATGTAAGGGCGTTTCGTTCTGTTGTGGTCATTCTCGGAACTAAAAGTCCGGTTTGTTTGGACTGAATGTCCAGTAAGCTCTTTGGATTAGGATTACTCGTTCCTATTCCTACCTGTGCGGTCGTATGAATACATAACAGATGTATTATACAAAAAAATATTTTTTTTTTCATTTCACTTCATTTTTTTATTTAATAAATACAACACTACCTCTCAACTCATAAAAAAAACCGATTTACGTTTAATGTTGAGATAATGCAAAATATATAACAGATAGAAAACAACTTTCAGATGAGAAAGTTAAAAAAAATTGATTTTTATGTATTTGATATCAAAATTTCTTCAAATATATGAAAAATAATATAATAAAGAGAATAATTTATGCTTTTTTATTGATAAACGTGTATTTGACCAAAATTTTACTATATGAAAAAGGCTTTGTTCTTTTTCTTTTGAAATCTCTATGACCTCTTTTCTAAGAAAGATATGTGTTTGTTTTTAATTTTGAAACACGTGTTTTTTATTGGTTTCGTTTATAGTTTTTGGTTCAAATCTTGTCTTCCGACAATTGCCATTATCTCCACCATGTTATTATTTATTTTGTAATAAATACTGTCAACTCCACAAACACAACGTCTGTATCCTTTCTTTATGTAATCAACAGACTCAAATGAAAAAGGTCGTTGAGCAATAATGTCAAAATATTCAAAAAAGGAATCAAAATATTTGTCCGCTTGAATCTCTCCAAATTTTTCAATCCCATAATGATGAATCCGAATTAAGTCGTTTTTGGCTTCGTTGCTTAATCGGTATTTAATCATTAAACAACGATTTTGATTGTGCTAAAATTTCTTCTTTGCTGTTTTTTGTAAACCCACTGATTTCTGCTTCTTCCAGCTTGGCACGAATCCAGTCAACTTGAATTTGCTGTTTTCGAGCTTGTCTAATCAAGTCGTTAATCAATTCACTTTTGCTAGAATATTCTTTATTATCAATTTGATTCTTTAACCATTCATCGTTCGGCTTTGTAAATGATATACTTTGTCTTGCCATAGCTTTATATTTTTGATGTAAAAGTACACCGGAATCGAATCAATTCCAAATTATTGCTAAAGTTATTTATCATATGATTACTTTACAGGTTTTATAGCGACCTAACTTTTAGAGGTATTTAAGTGCTTCAAGCTCCTTCAAAAGTGAACATTTAGTTCGTAGGAAAATTAGGCAAAAGAATACAAATTTTAACGAACTAAAAAAGGAGAGAATCAAAATTTTACTATATGAAAAAGACATTATATTTTCTTTTTTTCTTGATAAAAAAACAAACCAAAAAAAATCAAGTTTGAAATAAGAAAATTACGCCGTAACGCTCTCTCTCGAAGCTCTTTCTTTTTTCAAATGGTCGTAGAAAAAAAAGGCAGAATCTTAATAATTTAAGATGCCACCTTTTTAGATAATATTTAAACCTTATTATTAAAACACTTCGTTATGGTTATTATCATAAAACCAACCTTTGAGTGGAAATTTGGCAAACCCCGAACCATCCAAATAATAGAAGCTGAGTAACCTAAACTTACTGTATTTGTTACCGGCTGTAAAATGTAATTGATTTGTACCACGAGTAACACCCGGAGGGGTTGGAACACCCTGAGAGCCATATACACCGGTAACAACGTTGTTAAATCTAACATCCGTTACATCGTCTCCCCATATATAAAATTGCACCTGTGTACCATGAGATGCTGAAGCAGGAAGCGTAATAGTAGCACGACTATCAATTGTATAAATCGACTTTAAGGAAGATGCTTCTAATGTAACCGTTGCACCTTTTGCAATGGTACCTATTCGGGATGCTGATATTAAAAAATCCTGTAAATTGTTCCAAATAGACCCATTCCAACAGAAAACATCAAGCCCCAAATCAGGGTTTGTATTGTAAACACACAAGCCTTGTACCAGATTAGGCACTGTGGCTCCGTCATTAACACTTTGTAAATTGGTTCTGGGAAATAGTAAGCCTTTATTGGTCGTATTTAACTCAAGTATGGCAGAACTATTAGGAGTAGCAGTCCCGATTCCTACTTGTGCCACTATACTGATGCTTACCGCCAGCATTAGCAAAAGAATATATTTTTTCATGTTTTTTTTATTTAATTTTTTATAAATCATAATTAACAAGCCATGTACCTCCATAAGCAAAAAATGTAATTACTTTAAAAGCATGCGGTGTTGTGGCTCCATCATTGTTATCGTACTCATCATTATCAAACTGAAACCGAAGTATTCCCCGGTATGTTTCAGTACTCCAGCCTGTATTATTTCCCGCGGGTCGTGCAGTATTTGTAGGAAACTTAACCCTGTCTCTAATACTCCAGCCATGACCACTGTCTGCATTCACATTAAATAATTGGGTATTAACATTCCAGAAGAAAACATATTTTAGTCCACCCCATATTATAAAGCGTACCATGGTACCTTCAGGAATATTATAAGCCCCCGTCGAAAGATCAGGCATTCTAACAACCGCAGAATTTGAAATACTGCTCCCGTTTTTTCCGGGAGTTATAATAAAAAAATGCGATTTTAACTCACTACCCTCATAAGCATATTGCAAACATCTTTCTCCGTCTACACCATTAAAAACGCCACCCCAAGAATTCCAAGAAGATCTTGAGGTACAATCGTTGTTACCATATGCTCCATGAGGCGATTGATCGATCCATCGATCTAAAGTTACCATAGGCATACTTCCTGAGGCATCCAATGATTTTTTCCACTGACGCCCATCCCAGCAATACACATCTTTCTCCAAATTAGGACTGATGGAATTGTTAATGGTCGTGTTGTAAACACATAATCCCGGAACGGGGTTGGGTACTGTAAGGTCATCCGTAGTACTTGTCAAAGGTACTCTGGGGAATATCAAGCCTTTATCAGTACTTTTCAATTCAAGTATGGCAGAATTATCAGGAGTGGTCGTTCCGATTCCCACCTGTGCCACTATGCTGATGCTTACCGCCAGCATTAGTAATAGACTATATTTTTTCATATTTTAAATGGATTTTTTATTAAAAATTAAGGTTATTGGATTATTCCACTGTTGCTGAAATACCAACCGCTATTGGTCGGAACGGTATTATCGGTAAAATAATAAAAAGTCAATATCATATACCGGTTGGCATTTTTTTCTAATTTTCCGTTCGTTTGGTTCTGTGGGTAGGGATGATTCCATAAAAAAACTGAAGATTCAAACAGTAATGTATTAGGGGAAGGCGAAGAAGTAAACTTGGGGAGAGGGATCTGTCCTGATCCATTTCCGTACATACTTGTTACAGCGTTATGAACCGTAAACTGCGAGTTTCCTCCACCCAACATATAAAACTGCACACGCGTACCATCAGGTACTATTCCGGTAGGAAGCGTAACGGATACTGTTTTTTCAATGCCGTAAAGTGCTTTTAAATTGGAAGCATCCAACGTATAGTCATTCCCATTCAAAAGTCTTTCATAAGAATAGGTTTCGGCATCCCGCACCCTTCTCCAAGAAGTGCCGTTCCAACAAAAAATATCGCTCCCCATTTTTTGGGCTTGGGTATCCGTAGCATCGTCCACGTTGTAAATGCATAAACCTTGAGCGGGATTAAGCACTGTGGCTACATCCGTATCGCTTTGCAGATTAACCCTCGGGAATAGTAATCCTTTGTTGTCGCTTTTTAATTCGAGAATAGCAGAACTTTCAGGAAAATTAGTGTTGTTAGAGGAATTCGTAATTCCAACTTGGGCTATTACACCAACGCTTACTATCAGCATAATAGAAAGAGTAAATT
>JBKEDE010000034.1:0-24852 GCA_047975265.1 Flavobacteriales bacterium | reverse complement strand
TTCGGAGCATTGACCACCGGGTTGTGGTAAGGCATCGATTAGGTGGCATTTTAGTTTTAATAAACCGGCTTCGAATACGGCAAACATTCCGACGGGACCTGCTCCAATAATAAGAATATCTGTTTTGATCATTATTTAATTTTTAAAAGGTTGAGCACTTATTTAAAGTGATTATAAATAGTTTGTAAATTTACATAGACTTCTTTAATTAATCCATCAATTGTTTTGTGATTTTATTCAAGGTTTGTATTGTACAAATTTTCACAAAAATACACCGTTAATCATCACTTTTTCAATATGATTTTCTCCAAAAGCATAAGGTAAATAATTTAAAGACGGTATTTTTTTTGTTAAAATAAAATTTGCTCGTTTTCCTTTTGTGATACTTCCTACTTCTTGTTCTAATTCCATAGCAGATGCTCCATTAAGAGTCATACAATTAATAACCTCTTCCGGCAACATTTTCATTTGAATACAAGCCAGTGAAAACAATAAATTCATGTTTCCGCTTGGAGATGAACCCGGATTATAATCAGTAGCTAAAGCTAAAGCACAATTTTTGTCAATCATCTCTCTAACAGACGGATAACTCATTCGTAAATAAAAAGCAGCTGAAGGCAACATAGTTCCAATTGTATTGGAATTTGATAAAGCTGCAATCGCATGCTTATTCATCGTTTCTAAATGATCTACGGAAATAGCTCCCAGCTTAACGCCCACTTCGGTTCCTCCTGAGGCATTTAACTGATTGGCATGAATTTTAGGTTTTAATCCTCGTTTGATTCCTGCTTTACAAATTTGTTCGGTATCTTCTACCGAAAAGAATCCGGTTTCACAAAATACATCAATGTAATCAGCTAATTTTTCCTTTTCTATTTGGGGTAACATTTCATTTAAAATCAACTGAATGTAGCCTTCTTTATGGTCTTTATATTCCATTGGCAAGGCATGAGCTCCTAAAAAAGTCGCTTTGATTGGAATTGGAGAAACTTCTTTTAAACGATGGATTACACGAAGCATTTTTAATTCAGCTTCTACGGTCAAACCATACCCGCTTTTAATTTCTACAGCTCCCGTACCCATTTTAATAATCTCATTCAATCGATTTTTTGCTGAGTTGAACAAGTCGTTTTCTGATGTTTTTTGTAATATTCTTGCGGAGTTAAGAATTCCTCCTCCTTTTGTAGCAATTTCGGCATAAGAAAGTCCATTTATTTTATCAATAAATTCTTCTTCACGACTTTTTGCAAATACTAAATGAGTGTGGCTGTCGCACCAAGATGGTAACAAATAACGTCCTTCTCCGTTTATAACTTCACATTCTATCGTAATTGGACATTCTTTCATTGCCCCGTAATCTTTAATTTTTCCTTCTTCTGTAAGAAGAAAACCATTTTCAATTACAGGTAATTCGGCTAATTCTTGTCCGCGTAAAAGTTTATTTTCTTCCCGAACATTAACAAGATGGATGTTTTGTATGAGAATTTTTTTCATTGATTACGATAATCACTATTTTAAAAAGTAATCTATGTTAATTTTTAAATGATGTAATTTTTTATGATTTCTAAAAATTTTTCAGGTAATTCAATTTTTTGATGGGTTTTTACATCCAATAATTTAATTTTATGATTAGAAATAGCTACTTTTCGTTGTTGTTTTTCAGAGAAGAAATGACACTCATTATAAAAATAATCTTCGGCAATTTCACCTATTTTACACCCGATAATAATTGTATCCGGATAAACTACCGGACTAAAGTATTTGATTTCTTGTGTAGCCAAGATTGGGTAAAATTCATATTTAGAAATTTTCATAAAATCAAATCCTATGGCTTCCATAAAATCAATTCGAGCTGTTTCTGCCCATTTTAAATAGACTACATTATTTACATGATTATAAGCATCATGGTCTCCCCAACGGACTTTGAATTTGGATTGTATTTTAAAATCATTTAATTCTTCCATATTATTTAATATTTATTTTGAAAAGCTAAAATTAACAGTTTTAGAACGGATTTACCTATTTTTTAAAATAAATCTTTTAACAAATTATCTTTCACTAAATTAGGTAAGGTTACTTTTAATTCGGGCGTACGTTCTATTTCACGTTTAATCGCAAATAGAGCTTCCTGGTTTCGTGCCCAACTTCTTCTGGAAATCCCGTTATTCACATCATAAAATAACATATTTTTTAACCTTTTGGAGGTTTCTTGAGTTCCGTCCAACAACATTCCAAAACCACCGTTAATTACTTCGCCCCAGCCTACACCTCCACCATTATGAATAGAAACCCAGGTAGCTCCACGAAAGCTATCTCCAATTACATTATGAATTGCCATATCGGCAGTAAATTTACTCCCATCATAAACATTGCTGGTTTCACGATAGGGAGAATCTGTTCCGCTAACATCATGATGATCACGACCCAAAACGATTGGGGCTGTAATTTCTCCCGATTGAATAGCCTGATTAAAAGCTTCGGCAATTTTAATACGCCCTTCGGCATCTGCATATAAAATACGGGCTTGAGAACCTACAACCAGTTGATTTTGTTCGGCTTCTTCAATCCAATGAATATTATCGTTCATTTGTTGTTGGATTTCTTCCGGAGCTGTTACCCTAATTTCATGCATGATTTTTAAGGCAATTTGATCTGTTTTATGCAAATCTTCCGGTTTTCCGGATGTACAAACCCAACGGAAAGGACCAAATCCGTAATCGAAACACATGGGACCTAAAATATCTTGTACATAAGAAGGGTATTTAAAGTTAATACCATTTTCTGCCATTACAACAGCTCCAGCTCTTGAGGCTTCTAATAAAAAAGCGTTTCCATAATCAAAAAAATAAGTTCCTTTGGCTGTATGTTTATTAATTGATGTAGCATGTCTTCGTAAACTTTCTTGCACTTTTTCTTTAAATAAAGAGGGGTTTTCTGCCATCATTTGGTTAGCTTCTTCATACGATAATCCTACAGGATAATATCCGCCTGCCCAAGGATTATGCAATGAAGTTTGATCAGACCCTAAGTGAATAAATATGGCTTCTTTATCAAATCGTTCCCATACTTCTACAACATTTCCGATATAGGCTATGGAAATCACTTCTTCTTTTTCTTGTGCTTGCTTTACTCTGGTTACCAAATCATCTAAATTATCAACCAATACATCAACCCAGCCTTGCTCATAACGTTTGGTTGCAGCATTAGGATTGACTTCGGCACAAACGGTTATGCAACCTGCAATATTTCCTGCTTTGGGTTGTGCACCACTCATGCCTCCTAATCCGGCAGTGAGAAATATTTTTCCCTTAGGAGTTTCATTTTTTTGTAGTTTTTTACGAAATCCGTTCATTACAGTAATGGTTGTTCCATGAACAATTCCCTGAGGACCTATATACATATAGGAACCTGCCGTCATCTGTCCGTATTGTGTAACCCCTAATGCATTAAATTTTTCCCAGTCGTCGGGTTGTGAATAATTTGGAATCATCATCCCGTTGGTTATCACTACTCTCGGAGCTTCTTTTGATGAGGGAAACAAACCCATAGGATGCCCTGAATACATGTGCAAAGTTTGTTCATCAGTCATAATTGCCAAATATTGCATCGTAATCAGATATTGAGCCCAGTTTTGAAAAACAGCTCCGTTTCCACCATAAGTAATAAGTTCATTCGGGTGTTGGGCTACAGCCGGATCTAAATTATTTTGTATCATCAGCATAATTCCGGCAGCTTGTTTATTTTTTGCAGGATATTCACCGATTGGGCGGGCATACATTTTATAATCTGGTTGAAAACGGTGCATATAAATTCGTCCGAATTGTTTTAATTCTTTTGCAAATTCAGTTGCCAATTCTGTATGCCAAGATTCCGGAAAATAACGTAAAGCATTTCGTACAGCTAATTTTTTTTCTTCAATGGTTAAAATATCTTTTCGTTTTGGAGCAGAATTTTCTCCTTCAGGATATGCTTTTTTGGGAGGTAGTTTATGGGGTATTCCTTGTATGATTTGTTCTCTGAATGTCATTACACTTAATATTTTTTAAATTTTAGAGCTGATTTTTTCTTTTTAGATTGAAAATTCTTCAAAATTTTCATTGATATTCAATCCCAATTCTATGGTTTTTTGATTAAAATGGTTAATGAATTTCTTTGAGTGAATTAGTGTATGGATTTTTTCAATATCAATAGCAAATATACGGTCTTCTGTAGCAAAATCTACTTCTGAACGAACTAAGGCGTGCATTTCTTCTATAATAACAGATGATTTTAAAGGTCTTCTAAAATCTAATGCTTGTGCTGCATTTAATAACTCAACAGATAGAATCTGTTCTAAGTTGGCTATTACAGTATTTAGTTTACGTCCGCTAATACTTCCCATACTTACATGGTCTTCCTGTCCTAACGAAGTAGGAACGCTATCTGCACTGCTTGGAAAACTAAGTGTTTTATTTTCTGTAACTAAAGCTGCTGTTGCGTACTGAGGAATCATAAAACCACTGTTCAGTCCGATGTTGTCCATCAATAAAACAGGTAAATCCCATTTTCCTTCGATTAATAAATATGTTCTACGGTCAGAAATATTTCCTAATTCTGCAGCTGCAAAACAAGCATAATCCATAGGTAAAGCAATAGGTTGTCCGTGAAAATGACCTCCGCTAATTGTATCAGTTTCAGAAAAAATAACAGGGTTATCCGTTACAGCATTTAACTCGATCTCAATGGTTTCTTTTAAATGTAACCAAGCATTACGGCTTGCTCCGTGAACTTGTGGAATACAACGCACAGAGTAGGGGTCTTGCACACGATCACAATCTATATGAGAAGTTCCTATTTCAGAGTTTTCTAATATCTTTCGAATACGCTGTGCCGTTAATTGATTTCCTTTGTACGGTCTTAGAAGATGAAAATGAGGTTGAAAGGGTGATTGTGAACCCATTAGAGCTTCAATACTCATAGCTCCGATAATATCGGCTGTATCCAAAGCATTTTGTAATCTTTCTATTGCTTTTACGGCATGTGCTAACATAAATTGAGTGCCGTTAATTAGAGCCAGTCCTTCTTTATATTCTAATGATATTGGTTTTAATCCGAATTGGTTTAATATTTCTTGGGTAGAAAATTTTTTACCTTGATAAAAAACATCTCCCAAACCGATTAACGGTAAACTCATGTGAGACAAAGGAGCCAAATCACCTGAAGCTCCTACAGATCCTTTTTCGGGAATCACTGGAATAACATCATTTTCAATATGCCAAATAAGTCGTTCTAAGGTTTCTAATTGGCAACCTGAAAATCCTTTTGCTAGAGCGTGCACTTTAGTAATGAGCATTATTTTAGCGATATCTTCTGCTATGGGTTTGCCCAAACCTGAACTATGACTTTGTAAAATTTTATATTGTAATGTTTTTCCGTCTTCCGGAGAAATTCGTTTATTAGCCAAAACTCCAAATCCCGTATTAATCCCGTATACAACCTTATTTGAATAGGCTATATTTTCTACTGTTTGGCGACAGTTTTGTACTTTTTCCTTAATGGAATCAGTTAAAATTCCTGTTATTTCTCCTGTTGCTATTTTTAAAACTGTTCCCGGTGTTAAAAAATCATGACCGTATTGAAATATATTTTTCATGAGTTTACCATTTCTTTAATTTGCTTATTTCAAATTTAAGTTTTATTACGGATAAAGTTTCTTTTTTAAATCTGCCATTTGGATTGCTGCCACGGCACATTCAACACCCTTGTTTCCGTGCTTACCTCCTGATCGGTCAATGGCTTGTTGTTCTGTATGATCGGTTAACAGACAAAAAATAACAGGCGTGTTGGTTTTTATATTAATGTCTTTAATTCCTTGAGAAACAGCTTCGCATACAAAATCAAAATGTTTTGTTTCTCCTTGAATAACACTTCCTATGGCTAAAATGGCATCTACACTTTGGGTTTTAACCATTTGATTGCTTCCGTAAATTAATTCATAACTTCCGGGAACGTACCAAATTATAATGTTTTCATTTTGAACACCATTTTCTCTAAAGGTTTGAATAGCACCTTTTAACAAATTGTTTGTAATGTGGTTGTTCCATTCTGAAACAACAATGCCGAATCGTAGAGAATCGGCATTGGGAATATTTTTGGAATTATATTCTGATAAATTTTTATTTATTGTAGCCATTTTTATTTTTATTTTGCACGGGCAATATATTTATCAATATCCGTAGCATAACTTGATTCGTTGTACTTTTCTTTAACTTCATTAAAGAATTTTAAGGCTTGCTCTTTTTTATTTAAGATTAAAGCTAATTTTCCTGCTTTTAATAAATACATAGGCGTAGTAAATTCATTATCACGGGCATTAGCAGCATTTTGGTAATATTCCAACGCTTTTTCATATTCGGCTGTTTGGGCTAAACAATCTCCTTGCATACCGATTTTCATGGCTGCCAAAATTTCATCATTAGCTTCAAACGCATTCAAATTATCAAATGCTTTAGCATATTCGCCTTGTTTGTAATTAGCAACGGCAGCATAAAAGTTAGCCAAATTTCCTGCATCGGTATGACTGTATTTTTCCTTAATTTCGTTTAAACCGATATAACCACCACTCTGACCGTTTAAGGCAAGATTTACAGAATCTTTTTCCAATTCTACTTTAGCATTGTATAAATCTTTTGTAGCAGCTTGATTTTGAGGTTCTTGATATAGTTTTATATAAGCAAAATAAGCTAATACAACAGCTAATAACCCTCCAAATATTATAGAAAGAAGTTTAGCATTTTTTTCTAAAAATCGTTGCGATTCTATTGCTGATTGGTCAAGGCTTTCAAAAACTTCTTTGGTTGTACTTTCTTCGATTGCTTTTTTATTATATTTTTTTTTAGCCATAACTAAACGATTGTCGTATATAAATTTCGAGCAAAAATAAATAAATTATCTTACAAAATAAAAGTTATTTTTACCTTTGTTACGATATGTTTCTGAAATCACTCAATATTGTTAATTTTAAAAATTTTGATTCCATTGATTTTGTTTTTTCTTCTAAAATTAATTGTTTGGTAGGAGAAAACGGCGTTGGAAAAACAAATATTTTGGATGCAATTCATTACTTGAGTTTCTGTAAAAGTTATTTCAATTTAATTGATTATCAAAATATTAATCACAAAGCTTCTTTCTTTATGTTAGAAGGTGTTTTTGATAAAAACGAACGCCAAGAAGAAGTTTATTGTGGTTTGAAACAAGGACAGAAAAAAATCATCAAAAAAAACAGCAAAACATATTCTAAACTGTCGGATCATATAGGTCAATACCCCTTGGTTATTATTTCGCCGTATGACCGTGATTTGATTTTAGACAGGAGTGATACGAGACGAAAATTTATGGATAATGTAATCGGTCAATCGGATAAAAAATATCTTTCAGATTCGATAGCCTATAATCGAACTTTATCACAACGAAATGCTTTACTAAAATATTTTGTGCAGAATCATCGTTTTGATGCAATGTCATTAGCTGTTTATGATGAACAATTAATTGAATACGGAAAGAAAATTCATAAAAAAAGAAAGGCGTTTGTTCATGAATTTTTACCAGTTTTTTTAAATCATCACCAAACGATTTCCAAAGGTAAAGAAACGGTTAATATCGAGTATCAATCTCATTTAAACGAAGAAAATTTCACAGAAGTTTTAAAAGATAATTTACAGAAAGACAAGATTTTACAATATACTTCAGCAGGAATTCATCGGGATGATTTGGTTTTTTTGATTCAAAAATATCCTGTAAAAAAATTTGGATCACAAGGGCAGCAAAAATCATTTACCACATCGTTAAAATTGGCACAATTTGATTTTATTAAAAAACAGTTGGGAATAAAACCTATTTTGTTGTTGGATGATATTTTTGATAAATTAGACGAAAATCGTGTATCGCAATTGATTTATATGGTGAATGAAGATCATTTTGGACAAATTTTCATTTCAGACACACACCCCGAAAGAATAGAGGAAATTGTAAACAGGATTCGTGGTGAACATAAAATTTTTCAATTAACATGAGCGATACAAAACCTTTAAAAGGTGTTTTTGAGATGATGATTGAACGTTATAAGATGAAAAATCATTTTAAAGTGGAACAAATCAAGTCAGTTTGGGAAGAGGTTGTAGGAACTTATATAGCCAATTATACCGAAAAATTGGTGGTAAAAGATTATGTGTTGCATGTAAAAATTAAATCACCCGAATTGCGAAATGAGTTGCAATATGCCAAGTCAAAATTGATACAAAACCTTAATAATCAAATAGGAGAGTATTATATTAAAGATATTGAATTATTCCGGTAATTTTTCCGGAGCCGGTTCTCTGTAAATTACGGATGTAATACTTTCCAAAAAGGATTCTAATGCAACCAATTCATCTTTTGATAGATTAAGTTTTTTGAGTAATGGAGAAGTCACAGGATAAAGTTTATCACTTTTTTGTTCATTCGTTTTGGGTAAATTTTTAGGCATTCCTGCATTATACATATTCAAAACGCCATGTAAATGCGGAAATAAACCGTTGTGCATATAAGGTTCTGTTTTTCCGACTTCTCTTAATGACGGAGTTCTAAATTTTCCAACATCTTCAGAATTATGGGTAATATTGTAAAGTCCTAAATCTTCAAATTTTCGTTTGTAGTAGGTAAGCCCTAAATTGTGAAATTGATTGTCCGAAAAATAAGGAGAATTATGGCAATTTATACAACGTGCCTTTGTACGAAATAAGTGTAACCCTAAAACTTCTTTATCAGAAAGTTGTGTAGAGTCTCCTTCAATAAATTTATCAAAACGGCTTTTTCTGCTAACAACGGTACGTTCAAAAGTAGCAATGGCTTTTGTAATTCTTGTAAGCGTTACTTTTTCATCACCGTAAGCTGCTTTAAATAAAGGTTTATAGCCTTTTATTTTTCGTATTCTTTTTTCTGCTTTTTTCAAATCGTGATTCATTTCCTTTTCATCTTTAATAGGAAATTTGGCTTGATCTTCCAAACTGGATGCACGACCATCCCAAAAAAGAGAAGTAGCGTAAGCACTGTTTATAATGGTTTTTGCATTTCTTTTTCCGGGTTCTCTGTTATGCCCGTGAGAAACTCTTTTTCCATCACCCCAACCTAAATCAGGGTCATGGCACGATGCACATGAAATTTGTCCGGAAGAAGATAATCGAGGATCAAAGAATAAAATTTTTCCTAATTCACGTTTGGCTTCTGAAAAAGGATTGTCATCAGGAAATGCAACAGGAGGTAAAACACCTAATTCTTGAAAATTGATAACCGTGCTATCTATTTCTGCTTTAGGGTATTTTGAGATATCTGTACTGCTGTATAATTTTCTAAGCTCGTCTACGGAATAGTGTTTTTCTTGTGTAGAAGAGGTTATGTATTTAACGGATAATAGACTCATAAAGAGAAAGAAACCGATAATTAATTTGATTTTTTTCATAGTTTTAATAAATAATTGCTATTCCGAGTTTAAATGCATTATTGTTTGAAGCATTTAAGTCAGGATAAAAGTTTTTATACTCATTGCTTAGAGCTACTAGAGAGCTCCACTTTGCAAAAATACGAAATTCTTTGTTTTTTGGCAGAGCAATACAATAGTTAAGATGTAATAATGTTCCCAATTTGTCTGTTATATCGTAGGCATGGTCGGGGAGTACAACATGATCAATAAAAATATTTTCTGAGGTTAATTTATTGATAATGAGCTCTTCATTTATCACAGTATAATAGTTTACACCAAAATTTGTATTTAGTTTACTGTTTTGAGAAATATAGAAATCGGTATTAAAGTTTAGATTTAAATGAAGGTCAGACAGCTTTTTACTTGTATAACCCAATAAATCAATGTATTTGTGTTTCCCTATATCAAAACCAAATTCTATAGCATATTTGGTAATATGGTTTGCTTTTTTGATTATTCCTGAATTAAACCGGACTCTATCAATATTCATTCTGTAGTTTTGTCCTTGCTCTTTTACAGAGTAATTATCGCCTTGTTGCCGAATGTATTTGAGTTCTAATTTATAATCTTTTGTAGGTGTATGTATAAAATTATTTAGAGCAAAATGATGGTTTATGGTTCTATATTTATATCGTATCAAAGCATCTTCTAAATAAACTTTGTTATGAGCATCTTTACCATAAAAATCCTTCATGGTTTTATTATAATTATAAGTAGCATTGATGTTCCAGTTTTCTTTAGAAAATTGATAACCAAAACCAAAACCTTTATCTAAAGTTTTATTGATAAAACGTAGGTATGAGTCATCAGATAATATTCTTCCATAGCCATTGGAAAACCGTGTAAATGTTTCCCAATATACGGGTGCATTTTGGTAATCGTCCATATAAACAACGGTGCCGTTTTCTTTCTTCAATGATAGTTTTCCCGAGAGAAATAATGCATGATTTTTGTGGTTGTATCCTAAACTTCCTTCACCACCGTAAAAAGCATATTTTATTTGCGGTCTGGGGTCTATAACTCTAAAACTGTTTTTATATTCTCCAAAAAGCTTCCCGCTGAATAAAAAGCTTTTATAATTTTTAGAAAGACCACCTTCCAACCAATAAGATTGATGCTCCCATTCTCCTTTTTTTGGGGCATAATAATAATTGGGTGAAAGTACGTTTTGATTTTCAGTTCTTTCAGATGAAAAATTATAGCCCAAGCCGTATTCGTATTGTTTTGAAAATTGTACATCTCCAAATAAACGTGTGGAGGCATCTAAATTGAAAATACCTTCAGTAGCAAAATTGTAACTGTTGATTTTTTCTGCAGTTTGAACTCTTTTTACCTCCAAATTGCGTTGTTCAAAATTAACTTGTGTAAACGTATAATTTTTTATAGATTGCTGTGTGTAGAATAGCGGATTAGTCCAAATTTGATGTTTATACGAATTATAAAATGTATTTTGAGTAATACTAATTGTATCAGTCTGCTGTGCATTCAGTACACAGCAAACCGATAGCATTAATAAGAACAGTATTTTGTTTTTAAAGTTCATTTAGGCAAAATGAATTACTTAAAATCATGGAGCAAATCCTCCGGGGTTTGCCATAGCTAATTTCACAAAATCATTGGCAGAATCGTTGGAATCTTCTAAAATAATTCTACCGTTAATCGTCGTTTTTGTTTTTCTAATAATTGATTGTGAGTTATAAGCCGCATCACAATTAATAGAAGAAGTATCAATTTCAGAAGGAAGCATTTTTGGGCGTTGACTACTTGGATTATAATGTTGTAAATCGACACCATCAATAATCGTGGTATTAGGAATCTGTACAAAATATTTTGTATTGCTGGCTTCCGTAGTTACGGATGGATTAGGATAATCTGTATAAGTAGCAAAATCATCACTTCGGAAAATAATAAAGCTATCCCTACCTAAATTCCCCATTATAAAATCTCTGTTTCCACTGTAGTTTTTAGGATTTCCCCAATAGGCAATATTTAAATCTTGTACGGCAGGATTATCAATATCGTAGCGGTACACTTCTTCTCCAATAGAAGCTCTCCAATTACCTAAATAGACCTCAAAATCAGCACCGCTTAAATCTACGGTTAAGCTGGGATCTTGTACCTCTAAAGGTTTTTCGGCATTATCTGTTAAAGGAGCTTTGTGATTTAATGCAGATTGTGCAATGACAATACTTTCATCCGGATTGATAGGGTATTCTTCTCCCGTTCCGGGAATTTGGAGTACATAATCGGCATATACATAATCGGTATTGGCAGTACTTCCCGCCGTCATTCCTATGGATTGGCTCCAATCGTATTGACCTGAGGATAGGGTATACGTATCTGTCGTGGTGTTATTTTTTCCGTATAACTGACCTATATACAAGCCGTCAGCGTAAATAACTTCGTTAGAGTTGTTGTAAATTTCCATAAATTGATCTCTAAAAACAGCACCTTGTTGTATATGAGAACCCGCATAGTAAATTTGTTTGATAACTAAATCACCCACTCTTGCCGATTTTAAAATAATGGTAGTTGAAGTTACATTCGTATTGACCGTTGTTTGTTCTTGAGAACCGTTAAACTGAACTTCCAAAGTGGTTGGGTTGTAACCAAAGGTAGAATTAAATTCTGTGTTATTCATTGATTTGGTTACAGAAATGTTGTATATACCCGGTAAAATTGATTCAAAACCGGCTACACCGTTTTCATTTGATGTGACAGTATAAACATCGCCGGTAGCGGTGTTTGTAAGTGTTATATTTCCACCGTTTACAAAACTACCGTCATAGGTTTCGTTGTCATACTTTAACGTTACGCTAAAGTTTACAGATTGGAGCGTTCCATTGCCTCCAAAATCATCGTCTGAACATGATGCCAGTACAAGGATTGTTACAAATACGTAAAGAACTTTTTTCATTTTTATAAATATTTATGTTAATTTAAAATTGATATTCTATTCTTGTTCCGAATGATAGTGATACAAACTCATCGTTAACTTCTTTTACATAAGATCCATTCTCTAAATAATACTCCGTTGGTTTTAAATCAAGAAAATTATTTGCGTAAAACGAAAATTTAAAGCCGTTCAAAAATTCTTTTGACAAGCGTATATGAAAATTATTAAAAACTTTATCTATATTATCTTGAAAACTGGAAGGTGTCCGGATTATATGTCCGTATAATGCGGTATTATTTCTATCGTTCTCCGGAATAATCACCTTATTTAAATCAGTATCTATGAATGCATACGGAGAATCATTGTTAATATAATTGTTGTGATCCAATATAAAATGTTCACTTCGTAAAGAAATCACCATGCCTATTTTTGGTAAATGATAATTTAAGTTAGCTCCAAACCGTAATTGCTTATAGTAACGAGTAAAAGCTTTGTAAACACCGTATTTCTCATTGGTTGTAGTATCCGTAGAACGATAATAAGTATCCGCTCCGTTCCAAGTTTCCGTTTCTACATAACTGCCTTGAATATCGAGTGTAACGTTTTTTATCGGAAGTTTTTTGATATTGAAAAACATCTCGATTCCTTTATCGACAGATTCAAGTTTATTGACTAATTTATTTAATGTAAAATACAAAGGTCTGTATCCTGAAATTTCATACGTTGGAATATTTGGATCGTTATATATAATATTTAATTCTGCCAGATTCCGAACTCTGGGTACTTCTTCCGAAGTAAAACCATTATACAGTTTATTATAATAGCCTGTTAAATTGATACTTCCAAAGTTAAATTTATAATCAAATCCAATTTCACTACGCAGACTACTGGAGGGTTTTAAGTCTTTATTATCAGCATAATCTATAAAAGTCTGCACAATGCCCAAATTGTAATAACCCGGTAATCGGATATCAGCCAAAACCGCATCATAATATCGCGGACCCGTATAAATTTGGTTTAGCGACGGGGCTTTGGATGTAAGTCCGAATCCACCTCTGATTTTGTATTTTTTACCTGAAAAAAAGGTATTTATTCTCGGTGCAAATAAAGAATTACCATACATATTGTCGTACCGCAAGCCTGTACTCACATTCAAACTATTGTTTGACCAATGTTTTGTAATGTTATCTTCTGCATATATTGAAAATTGATATTCAGCCCGAACATTATCACCAAAATTATACGGGCGAAAACCCGATCCGGTATTACCGGAAGAAAGGGAAAAGTGGCTTATTATACTTTCAGGACTTCCTAAACGACCACGACCTTTATTATCACTCATTCTGAATGACGTACCGGTAGAAATAGTATGTTTCCATTTTCCGGTAAAAAGTGTTTTGTGAAAGTCAGTAGCAAAATAGGCTGATATCGGAATCCCTTCAATTTCTTTTATGCTGGTATAACTTACGGGAGTATAAACCCCATCATAAACACCTTCCGTATAGCTTGAGCCGACAACTTCGCCACCAATATTAACTAATTTAGACTCGTAGGTAAGCTGTTTTGTTTGGCTATAATTAAAACGAACTTCCATATTATCAAAAAACGATTTGTTTAGGAAATTCCACTTAAACCTGTTAGAGATAGAAAAATGATTGTTTTTATTCTTAACGATTTTTTGATCAGCATTTTCCTCGTCATAATTTATATCATCATAGTTGAAAGAATAATTTACAGAAAGAGAGTTTTTGATGTTATTGTTTTTATTTTTCCAAGACCATATAAGGCTTGTATTGGTTCTTGTATAAGCTGTAAAACCCATACGCGGATTGCTGTTGGCTTTTAAATTAGAAATATCCAAATTTACAAATCCAATTTTTTCGCTTAATTTAAATCCTTTGTTAAAACCATATTCGGTCGCACCGTCGCGTAGTGATGTATAAACTTGAAAAGGAGTTCTGCCGGCTTTTTTCTGAATTTTTATTGCTCCGGAGGTCAAATCTCCATATTTTGCAGACGGAATTCCTTCAATAACTTCAATTTTATCGATATTATTAGTTGGAATTTGCCTTAAATCAACTCCGTAATTCGCATTTGAAAAATAACCGCCATCACCTGAAAAACCAAGGAAATTTGTTAAAAAAGGTGATCCGGAAAGCCCGGCACTGTACGATTGCATATTTTCGTTGTTGGAAACCGGTATATCATCTATAATAACAGCTGTTCCAAACGATTTGTTTCCAAAACCGGCATCAAAATTATCCAAAATAACAGAACGGAAAACGATGGGTTTAAATTCATTTAAGTTAAAATTTGTCATAGCCTGTCCCGGTAGTTGTTCCAAAACTTCGTTTAAAGAAAAGGCTTGAACTTGATTTATTGCTTGATTGCCTAAAATAATTTCCGAATAATTTTTACCTTTTTTAGACGAGACTACCACCTCATTTAAACGTAAGTTGTCGTCTTTTAACCTAATTATGAGCTTTTCGCTAAATTTCTCAGGAGAAATAGTTATACTTTTGGATTGTTTGCCTAAAATTTCAATTAAAAGTTTAGCAGATGTTTTATCAGAAACAGATAATTCAAAATTTCCAATACTATCCGTCAGAGTCCATTTTTTTGAATTTTCTTCAAGAATGTCAGCGTAAGAGATAGGCTCATCAGTTTCGTCAGAAATAACGATTCCGTGTATATAGCTCTGTGATACAACAGTTTGCCCTATGCTGAGTAAAAGAAAAACAAATAGTCGTCGTTTCAAGTGGTTTGATTTTTTCTCAAAAGTATAAAATACATTTAATTTAGACTAATACCAAATAATGTATTAACAATTTTTAACAAACCTAATTACTTTCTTTCGACACTTTTAATTCCATTGATTTTTTTCAGTTCGTTTAATATTTTGCTGAGTTCTGTTTTATTTTTAACGTAAAGTTTGAGTTTTCCGTCAAAAATTCCATCATTACTATTCAGATTAATTCCACGCATTTCAACATGCAATTTCCTTGTAATCAGATTAGTAATGTCAGTTACGACTCCAACTCGGTCTAAGCCTTTTAATTGAATTCGAGTTGTAAAAGGTCGGTCAGAAGAATCTACCCATTTGGCAGTCAAAATACGGTAAGCATAGTTGGCACGCAGACTGATGGCGTTGGGACAATTTTGTTTATGAACCTTAATTCCTTGATTAACAGAAATAAAACCAAAAACAGCATCACCGGTAATGGGATTACAACAGTTGGCGAATGTATAGTCCAATTTTTCTTCATCTTGCCCGAAAACCAATAAATCCAGACTACTTTTTAAATCTTTTGAAACGGGAAGATTGTGGGGTGATTTTCTTCTAAATCGTTTGAAAATATTGTAAATGCCTCCTTGCGAATTTTCAGAAAAAGAGCGTAAATCTTTGCTGTCAATTTGACCTGTTCCGACTTGATAAAAAATATCTTGGCTGGTAGAGGTTTTAAAATAAGTTACCAAAGAATTAACCGTAGCTTCATTCATGTTTATTTTTAAATGACGCAATTTTCGTGAAAGAATTTCTTTTCCTTCTTGAGCTATTTTTTTTCGTTCTTCTTTTAAAGCGGTTTTAATTTTTGATCGAGCTCGCGATGTCTGGACAATATCAAGCCAGTTAGAATTGGGCTTTTGGGTTGAAGATGTAATAATTTCAACATTATCACCACTTTTTAGAACATGAGACAGGGGACGTAAAACGCCATTTACTTTAGATCCGGAGCAGGAATCACCGATTTTAGAATGTATATCGTAAGCAAAATCCAAAGCTGTAGAACCTTTGGGTAAGGATTTTAAATCACCATTGGGTGTAAAAACAAAAATTTCTTTAGCGTATAAATTCAACTTTACATTGTCAATAAAATCATTGGATTCTAAACTTTCATTTTCAATAACGTCTTTAAGTTTATTAATCCATATTTCTAAACTGGATTCAACTTCTTTACCTGTGTTATGTTTGTATTTGTAATGTGTAGCGATTCCTTTTTCAGCAATTTCATCCATGCGTTCAGATCGGATTTGAATCTCAACCCACCGATTGTTTAATCCCATAACGGTTGTGTGTAAGGCTTCATATCCGGTAGATTTGGGCTGAGAAATCCAATCTCGTAAACGGCTGGGATTGGGTTTAAAATTATCGGTTACAATGGAATAAATTTTCCAGGCATTGAATTTTTCATTTTTCGGTGTCGATTTAAAAATAATCCGAATGGCAAATTTGTCATAAACTTCTTCAAAATTAACATTCTTTGAAGTCATTTTTTTATAAATGGAATAAATACTTTTGGGTCTTCCTTTAATGGTGTATTCAAATCCTTCTTCATCCAAATGTTCTTTTACTTTCTGGGAGAAATCTCGTATGTATTCTTCACGTTCTTCTTTGGTTTCACGTAATTTTTGCAGAATTTCTTCATAAAGTTGAGGTTCGGTATATTTTAAACTTAAATTTTCAAGTTCTGTTTTAATGTTATAAAGTCCTAAACGATGTGCCAAAGGTGCGTATATAAAAAGTGTTTCAGAAGCAATTTTAATTTGCTTTTGAGAAGGCATGAAATCCATCGTACGCATGTTGTGCAAACGGTCAGCCAATTTGATGAGAATAACACGAACATCTTCGGATAAGGTCAATAATAATTTTCGATAATTTTCGGTTTGTATCGAAACATCTTGATGTTTAATAAATTCTATTTTAGTTAATCCATCAATGATGGTTGCTGTTTTATTATCAAAGAGTTTACATATGGACTCAACTGTATAATTTTCACTGTCTTCAACGACATCGTGCATCAATCCGGCAGCAATACCTACGGCTCCCAAACCAATTTCATAAGCGACTATTTTTGCGACAGCAATAGGATGATAAATGTAAGGTTCTCCCGATCTTCTTCTTTGGTCTTTATGAGCATCTTTGGCGACTTCAAAAGCTTTACGTATAAGTTTTTTATCATCTTTCGATAAATATTGATACGTGTCTTGTAACAAATCACGATATCGGCGTGCAATTTCTTGTTCTTCTTTTTCTAAATCTATTGTATACATACAAATGTATTCCACATATTACTAATGCCAAGATACAAAAAACATTTAAAGAGAAATTATGTAATAGAAAAAAGATTAGGAAATTTTAGAATATGACATTTATTATATAATTTTACTGCCCTTATAAAATCGAATGGCAGATAAATTAGGAACATTACGATTTATAAAAAAATAAAACTCAAAAAAGAATGACAGAAATAAAGTCAGATTTGGAAATCGCAACAACAGCGGTTATCAAACCAATTCGTTTAATTGCTGAAAAAATAGGAGTTACCGAAGATCAATTGGAGTTATACGGTAAATATAAAGCCAAATTACCATTAGAATTGATTGATGAAGAGAAACTCAAAAAAAATAAACTGATTCTGGTTACAGCATTATCTCCAACGCCGGCAGGAGAAGGAAAAACAACGACTTCGATTGGATTGACAGAAGCTCTGAATAAAATAGGAAAAAAAGCAACGGTTGTCTTAAGAGAACCCTCTTTAGGACCTGTTTTTGGAATGAAAGGCGGTGCCGCCGGAGGAGGATACTCTCAAGTAATTCCAATGGAGGATATCAATTTGCATTTTACAGGCGATTTTTCGGCAGTAGAAAAAGCAAACAACTTACTTGCAGCTTTAATAGATAATAATATTCAGAGTAAAACCCAAAATTTAGGAATTGATCCTCGTACGATTTTATGGAAAAGAGTAATGGATATGAATGATCGTTCACTTCGTGATATCACCATTGGTTTGGGAGGAACAGCAAACGGTATTCCGCGTCAAGACGGATTTAATATTACACCTGCGTCTGAAATCATGGCTATATTATGTTTGAGTAATGGTATAGAAGATTTAAAAGAACGAATGGGGAATATTTTAATAGGATTTACTTTTGACAAAACACCTGTTTATGCTAAAGATTTAAAAGGAGTGGGAGCGATGGCCTTGTTGTTAAAAGATGCAATTAAGCCTAATTTGGTACAAACTTTAGAAGGAAATCCGGCTATATTGCATGGAGGTCCGTTTGCTAATATTGCACAAGGAACTAATTCTATTATAGCTACCAAAATGGGGCTTAGTTTATCAGAGTATGTAGTAACCGAAGCAGGATTTGGGTCTGATTTAGGAGCAGAAAAATTTATGAATATTAAATGTAGAATGGGTCATTTAAATCCTAAAACTTGGGTAATTGTAGCAACTATTCGTGCATTAAAATATCATGGAAACGTTTCTTTAAAAGAATTATATATAGAAAATGTAGAGGCTGTATCAAAAGGGTTTAAAAATTTAGAAAGACATATTGAGAATGCTAAAATGTATGGTATAATGCCCGTTATATCCATCAATAAATTTTCAGCTGATACAGAAGCTGAAATAGCAGAGGTACAAAAACTTTGTAATAAAATAGGTGTCAAAGCTTTATTGAGTGAAGGTTGGGAAAAAGGAGGAGAAGGATGCAAAGATTTGGCAAAAGCTGTAATTGAAGTGGTAGAAAAAGCGACGCATAATTTCAAACCTTTATATCCTTTGGATAAGACATTAGAAGAAAAAACAAAAATAATTGCTCAGAAAACGTATGGAGCAAAAGAGGTGGAATTTTCTGCAATAGCTTTAAGAAAGTTAGAACAAGCAGTAAATATTGGTTTAGGAAATTTGCCAATTTGTATAGCTAAAACACAAAAATCATTTTCAGATGATGATAAAAAGATTGGAAAACCTGAAGGATTCACCCTTCATATTAGAGATGTAGAGATAGCAGCAGGAGCAGGTTTTATAATTCCAATAGCCGGAAAAATAATGCGTATGCCGGGATTACCGGCTACTCCGGCATCCGAACATATGGATATTGATAAAAAAGGGGTGATTAAAGGACTGTCATAGATAATGCCAATTTAGCCTTTGCTCTTATCTTACTAAAAGTTTAAATGAGTTGTTTATAAAAATTGATTTGCTCTTTTAGCAATTCTGTTTGCTCGTCTTTTGCGTGCATAAGTTTTTATTTTTCTGATAAAAGCGGTCGATTTTTAGTGTTCGACTATTTAGTCGAGACTTGCTTTAGCGTTATTTTAAACAATAAAGTGTAATGTATAAAATCATGCTGATGATTTTAGAATTTTATAGGTATGATATTGTACTTAAAATGAGCGTATAAGTGCTAAAATATTTATACGTTAAGAAATGTTGAGTATCTTAGCCGATAAATAGAAATAAATCATGAAATTTTTAGACTTTGCCTTTACGGGAAAACAAAAAAACATACTAATATACCTACTTGTATTTGTAGGACTATTCATCTTCCTTATGGGAGCCGTTGATCCGTTGGTAACTTGGGGGATATCACTTTTTGAAGAGGCTCCCCCTCCTGTAACACTTGATAAGCTGTCTGCATTGGAAAATCAGGCTGGAGGAGGTTCAAAGTATGATCGATTTGTAATGTTATTCAGCTTTTTTGTTGCAATACTGGTAGCATTTTATATTATTCCTTTTATACATAAACGTAAGTTTATCACATTCAATACCGGTAGGAGAAAATTCTCTTTTAAAAGATATTTTGTGGGAGTATTGGTGGCATTGGTTGTTTATTATGGAGGCTTTTCCATAGAGTATTTTTTTACGGACCACAATTATGTGTATAATTTTGACTTAAAAGGGTTGCTTATGGGCTTGCCAATAGCGTTGTTAATGATACCTATACAAACCTATTCTGAAGAATTCTTCTTTCGGGGTTATCTTACACAAGGTGTTACAACAGCTACAAAAAATACGCTTGCAGCAATATTGCTTCCATCTGTGGTGTTTGCTGTAATGCATGGTATTAATCCTGAAGTTTCAAAATACGGTATAGTAAATGTAGTTGGATCCATTTTTGTAACAGGATTGACGTATTCTATAATTTCTATTTTAGATGACGGAATTGAGTTAAGCTCAGGAATGCATGCTTTTAACAATATCAGTGCAATGCTTTTTATAGGAACAGAGACGAGTGTTTTGGGTGATACGAAACCTATATTTACTACGGATAGTGTGGGCGATTACGTAATGCTCATAACCATTGTACAAAGTGCTGCTATGATATTAATTTTATATTTCATATTTAAATGGAAGGATCTCTCTAAACTTGTACATCATTACAGCAAAGAAGAAATAGAAAGCATAAATATATCTTAATTTAACAATACCAAATTTTTTAGTTTTTTCATCTGTTTTTCCATAACCGTATATTGAAATATACCCCAAACAAATTATCTTGATCATCAAATAAAGCATTAAATCCCAAAAGTTCCCCCGATGCCAGCTTAGCTAAATCTTGCATTTGTGCATGAACAAAAAAACAAGAAGTCAATAAAAATAAAAGTAAAATCTTGTTCATATAAATAGTGATTTTTCTCAGATATAAGAACTTTTTGTTATTTAATATCTGTTTAGAGAAAAAAATAGATAATTTTAACTATTATACTGAAAAATTAGTATATTTTTCAAAAAATGGATTATAAAACATGAACAAAAAAAACATTACCGATATAAAAATATCAAAGAAAAAGAAAACTTTTCCTATATCAGAGGATTTTGAAAATTATCTTCATAAATACAACCGAACGTATAAAATGCCTCTGGAATATGAAGATTTGGAGCGAACGGAAGAATTGTATCCGATTGTAGATGATTCGGGAAATGATACGTTATGGTGTACGGCTTTGTATAGCCAATTTGATATGGAAGAAATCCACAAAGGGTTGATAGAGATTTATTTGGTATTGAAATCTGATGGAAACCTTGAAGCGGAGCATCATCTGAATGTGGATAGTGTAGATTGTTGTGTTTTTGGAAATTCAAAGCCTTTTCGGATTAAAATTCGAAACGTATTGAATGACAATCATGATTATTTTTATATAAAAAAAGCAGATGCATCAAGAGTTTACGGGTTAGAGTTAGAGCATTTATTATCACCTAATTACATTGTTTTTTTGGTTTACAAAGATACACTGGTAGAAGACCATATTTCGGGAATCCCGGGCGATATGTATTTGGATAAATACAATGATCCTAACCAAGATTTGATTCGTTTGTCAAAAGAATTTGTCAAGTTTAACGAGCGTTGTTTTTTACGACTGTTGGGCGACCAGCGTTCGTATAATTTTTTGGTTGAATTAACACCTGATTTTGATAAAATGCAATACCGAATACGAAGTATTGATTTTGACCAGCAAAGCTATGAAGGAAATATAAAAATGTATCAACCGCAATTTTTTAAAGAAAATTACCCTTACGTTGAGATGGTGGAGAGTTTACTGCATCGGAGTAGCATTGAGCAATACAAAATAGAGGAACGGTCTTTAATGGCAAAACGAATTTTGGTGGAGCAATATCGTTTAATTAAATTAATGGATGTAATGAAAAAAGAGCCGTTATCTTTACAATTTAAAATTGATGAGCTAAAATTAGCCTTGTATGAAGAAGTGAAAGACCGTGATTTTAAATTATGCAATACGATGGGAGAAATCTTAGAAGTCGGATTAAAATTTGTTTTAAGAAACTATAAAACGGGATATTATCAATGAGAAAATAATTCGTATTTATTCTATAATGACCTCTCGGTTGTCCAAATCTTGAATGTGGCGTGCATTGTTTCCAATAATTTTATTGATGGTTTGTATTTGCTCAGGAGTTGCTGATAAAGATTCCGTACAAACATACCAAGAGACACTTTCGGTATAAGGCGGAGTGGTTAATGAGCCGTTGTAATGGTAGTAGGTTAGATTAGGTTTTTTTTCGTCTTTTATCATATCTTCTAATCGTACTTTTTCCGGAGAAATTTTGGCAATTTTTATTTCTTCTGAAGGAATCATATCGATAAATTCTTTTATAAATTCGTTTGATTTTCCCATTTCAAACATATAACCTAAAACCATGTATTTTTTTGCTCCTTGTTGTATCAATGTTGTGTCCGATATGGTGGTAACTAAGTGAGCTTCCATCGGATATGTTATTCCATTAATTAAATGTTCGGATGGTGTGTGAAAGTGAATTTGTCTAAACTCATATTTTATTCCTTCGATAACAATTGTACTGTTTTTTTCAAAATCCAATTGAACTGTATGCCCTAAATTTTCAATAGCCATGATTTTATCATTAAAATCTACTTTTATAGATGGTTTTTTTGTAGTGTTTTCGCTTGACAATATATTGATTGGCGATTGCATTTTACCATTATAAGAGGGTATGTTATAAGCTTTTGCCATATAATTATATTCAGCGTCAGGAGTTTCGTTTTTTACATGATTATCGTACTTTGTTTTTTCTTGGGTAACTTGTTTTTCAAAGGAATCTCCTTTTTTTGTGTCATGAGGGTGTTCTTTACATCCTATCATCCATCACGTGAACAATATGAGTCCTATTTTTTTCATAATTTTTTTGTTTGTATTTAATCTATAAAAATTTTACAATCATTAGGTTAATGAATTTTTTATATTCGTTATTAACGAATAAACTAAATACAAAATTAGTTAATTAACATGAGTTTCATATAAAAAATACAGAAAAAGAAGTTTTAAAAAATGGGTTAATTCTATAATTTTAATTTTAAAGATTTATAAATGATTGATACAAAGCATATTTTAATTTAAAAAATTGATAATCATTATTTTAAATTTATTTTTTAATTAATTATTAAGATGTCAAATCTAAAAATGTTTTAGTATTTTTGCACAAAAATATAATATGGAAATTGGGCTATCAATTATTTTAATCATTATAAGTTGTATAATCATTTGGAAAGCAAGTGATGGATTTGATGTAGCTTCGGAATACTTGGGAAGATATTTGGGAGAAGGTGTTAAGGGAGCAACCATTAATGCTATCGGGAGTTCTATGCCTGAGTTGTTTACAACGTTATTATTTTTATTTCTATATCAAGATGATCAAGGTTTTGCCAGCGGTATCGGAACAACTGCCGGATCAGCCATTTTTAATGCGATTATAATTCCTTCATCAATAATTATTACAGTTGTATTTGTTTTAAAGACAACGGTTACCGTTTCAAAGAAAGTTATTTTACGAGATAGCATTTCTTTAATCATAACAGAATTATTTCTTATTTACTTTGTTGAAGGAGGTGTTTTAACTTGGGAACACGGCGTATTCTTAATATTTTTATACCTGATTTACGTTGTTCTTTTGTTTACTACGATGAAAAAAGAAAATATCGATCTTCGTATAAAAGATGAAAGTGATGAAGAAACGGGAAATCGTTTGTCAGCCTTGTTTAAATTGGATTTAGAAACCGCCTTAATCGGAGATAAACCTTTTAATACTCTAAATGCCTGGACATTATTATTAATATCTATGTTTGTTATCGGTGTAGCGTGTTTTCTATTGGTTCATTCGTGTGAGTTGTTTGGAGAAGCAACAGGAGTTCCTTTATACTTTGTTTCCGTAATTATAGCCTCGGCAGCTACCAGTGTTCCCGATACCATTTTATCTATTCGAGATGCTCAAAAAGGAAATTATGACGATGCTTTATCAAATGCCATCGGCAGCAATGTTTTTGATATATGTTTTGCTCTGGGCTTTCCTCTTTTTCTATTCACCTTTATTTATAACCGTGATATTATATTGTCTGAACAAGTTATCTTAGACGTTACCGTTTTACAGGTTCTTTTACTGTTTATGACGATTATAACCACGCTTATTTTTCTGATTGGTAATTCTTTAGGAAAAATAAAAGTTTGTATTTTATTACTGATGTACATTGCATTTGTAGGATTTATTGTGGCACAATCTTTAAATGCAGATTGGACACAGCCGATTATCGAAAATTTAGTTTTTATTGGAGAAAAAATTCAATTAAAATAGTGAAAACGTTACTACATTTAGCAACGTTCTAATTCCGGAAGGTTTGTTTTGGTAATTTTGGATAAAGCCGTCTTGCCAAGTGGTTTTTCGGGTAAAACGAAAAGCTTTCGGTTAAAGAGATTATCTTTTACGTACCAACATTTTTGGCTTTGGCTTCAGATGGGTTTTGTGTGTTTTTTCAGCTCTCCGAGCAATTGAAAATCCTTTGGGAATTTTATCCAAATCACACTTTTATTCCGATGCGAACCTTGCCAAAATTCGTATTGGGAGAACTCCAAAGTCAATGGCGTTTGCTTTATAATATTATACAAAATGCGAATTGCGTATTTTGTGTAACATAAATATAAAAAAAACCTGTTGTGCATTTAAAAAAAGATAGTTCAAGTGATTAAAAAATCGTATATTTATTTGACTTTCAAACAATTAAATATCATGAACAATCTGATTGAAAATTACGAAATTATTTTGAATAATCTTAAAAATACTTGTAACGATATTGATAGTTTTACTCAAATTAGAAAACCAAAAATGAGTAATATGGAATTAGTTGCCCTAAATCTTACAGCAGA
>JBKEDE010000076.1:0-7845 GCA_047975265.1 Flavobacteriales bacterium | reverse complement strand
TCGGTAATTTTGGATAAAGCCGTCTTGCCAAGTGGTTTTTCGGGTAAAACGAAAAGCTTTCGGTTAAAGAGATTATCTTTTACGTACCAACATTTTTGGCTTTGGCTCCAGATGGGTTTTGTGTGTTTTTTCAGCTCTCCGAGCAATTGAAAATCCTTTGGAAATTTTACCCAAATCACCTCTTTATTTCGATGTGAACCTTGCCAAAATTCGTATTGGGAAAGATCCAAAGTCAATAGCGTTTGCTTCATAATATTATACAAAATGCGAATTGCGTATTTTGTATAATACAAATATAAAAAAATATACCCATTTGAAAAACAATTAGATAAAAATTTTATTCTATTTTGTGTATTTAATTTATATTGCGTATATTTGGGTGTTGGCATTAATTTAAAAGGACATCGCCAATTACCAAAGAACATTTAAAAAACAAAAACAGAAATGAAAAAAATCTACTTATTGGCGTTTTTGCTCGCCTCAATTACGGCATTTGCCCAAGAAACTGAAAAAACCGAAAAGAAAAAAGTTAAAACTTGTGTAATTGAAGACGGATTTAAAGAACCTGAACGAGATAAAAAAACAAAAAAATGGGCAAAAAGAATGAACAGATTTAATGAGGGAGCTTTTCCTTCACTTGCAGATATTAAAAAGCACGTGGCTATTGACAATGACTGCGAAGAATCTGAAGTAACTTTAATGCGTTTATCAGAACAAGCTGGAAATGGAATTTATGTTTATTGCGTAAAGGGAACTCAACTCAAATACAAAAGAATGGGAACTGTGATTATGATTGAGGGAGAAAATCCATTTAAGAACAATTAGATTATGAGAAAAATATTTGGACTGATTTTCACAATCGGATTTTTATGTATTTCGTGCTCATCTTCTGACGATGACAACTCTGGAAATAATGGCTCTGAAATAAATCCACCTAACTGGATTCAAGGAACTTGGCTTTTGGAAGAGCCAAATCCGAATTCAGGATATAAATTTACAAATGACGATTTTTGCTTAATTAATCTTACGCAACAAACTTGCTTCAAAGAATCAATTAATCTGACCAATAATTCTGGAGGCACAACAAATGTAAATGAGGAAATAACAGACAATAGTTATTCGATTGAAATAACTTTAGGAACTCAAATTGTGACTTATGAATTCAAGAAAGTTTCTAACACCGAAATCGAATGGATAAATGACCCATTAGGTGAATTAGCCAAAACTATTTACGTGAAAGAATAAAAAACTAATGCCAACAACGTGTATAGCTCATTGCGGCTGAATTCCTAATCGGAATTCATTGCAATTTGCTATCTTCGTTTTACGGTGGAAAATCCTCGCGGATTTCCCGCAACGAGCCATACACAAAACCGTTACCTGCAAGCTGAAAAAACGACAATGAGACAATTAATCATAGGAATTCTATCAATCTTGACACTTAGTTGTCAAAGTCAAGAACTTGAATACAGAAGTGTTGAATTCTATTTCGACCAGATTGCTGAACTTGAACTCAATGGACTTATTGAACAAAAAATACTACTCGACTCGACAACTATTGCTGACAAGTACCTAGACAAAGAAACTAAGGGATTGAACGAAGAAGGATTTATGAAATATTCAGAAATTAAGATGGATGTTTATATGTCATTCTTCAAAGACTACTTGTATCAGCAACACATTGAATATGGCGACAATGTTTATGTTCTGTATTTTACAATCGCAGGATTTGATGACGTTGAATGGGATATAATTAAATGGAACAAAAGCGATTGGAAGAACGATGACAGATTAAGTCTTGACAAGCTGAAGTCCGATTCTTCTTTGACAAAATTATTTTGGAACTATGACGAAGGACCAAAGAATATGGAGAATATCAAATTGTTCATCGAAAACGACTATTTAGTATTTGAACGTGGAAATTTATATCATTCACTTTATGACTTGAAAGCCGATTCACTTTTGTTCAATGAAGAAAGTCCTTGGCACGCTTCGAACGGAGAAGATAAAGACAAAATGAATGAGTGGATTAAGACAAATCTTCACGACAAGATTGAAGAGAAATTAAATGATAAAAGAAAATAAAGCCAGCAGGTAACAACGCATATAGCTTATGGCGGGTGAACGGCTACCAGCAAGGTTATCGCTCCGTAGCCAGCTTTGGTTTCGGTGGACAGGAAAGTGCTTCGAAACCGCCACAAGCCATATGCAAACCGTTGTACAAAACCTTTTACCAAATAAACGTCAAATAAAACACAAAAAAATGGCAGGTGGAAAAATAATCAGAATCACGGGTGGAAAAAGTACTACTGAGTGTGAATCATGGACAGTTTATTGTGAAGACTTTAATATATCAGCAGGAGGAACATCTTCTTTTACGGCAGATGGTGGAACTAATTTTGGAGAACCTCAAGAACCAACAACAGGTGGACAATATATCCTAAAAGGTTATTGGACAGACGAAAACGATAATAAAATTACAGAAGCATTAATTGGAGAAACTGTAAAATTTCACGTTGAAACTAAAGACATTCCAAATGGTAAAAAAATAGAAATGATTCTTTTTGATGATGACATTCATAAATCAGAATCGGATTCTGATGACGGAAATGACCAAGTTCCTCTATATCCTTCATCAGATGGAAAAGCAATGACAGAATATGAAGAATCAAAATACGCAATTGTCGAAAATAACAAAGCTGTAAAAACTATAATTCTTAATGAATATTTTTCTTGGTTAGCTTCACAAGAGGAAGATAAAAATGTTGAGCTATTTTTCTCTTGTTCTTACAAAGAGCAAAAAGAAATTCTGCCAATCCAATTCCATGATTACTTATTGGTAAAAGGACTTCCAAAAATTATTTTTGTAAACGGACAATGGAATATTGCAGATAAAACACCTTTTGGAGATAATTTTGGACCTACTGAACCTAAAAAACCTTATTGGGTACAGGGAATCGCTGATAGTTTTATAGATTACCTTGATAAAGAAATTTCTATAAAAAGTAAACAAAAACTTCGTAATACATTATTAAATTCCAATGAGTTAGAAAATAAAAATTATATCTTGTATTATGATGGCTCATCAAAAGTAGGTTTTGATCAAAGTGGTAAAAGTCGATTTGAAAACGGAAAAAAATTTGCAGAAGAAAACTTTGAAGAAATAACCAATGGCTTAGGTGGAAATGAGATTTATTTAGTTTCCCATAGTGAAGGAGGTGCTTATGCAGCAGGAATGATAGATTATCTTCACGAAAAAGGAATTGCAATTGGCGAACATGTCTTATTATCACCAGATGAGGGAGACGAATTTTCCGTTAACCCTGAAATTCCTAGTTACCAATTACTGTATATGTATTTTAGTTCTGTTTATAATCCAATTTTGGCATCAATAAAATTTGCGAAATTTAGAAAATGGGGGAATTATTATGCAATCGTAGATTGGGTCGTAAACGAACATAGAGTAAAAGGTGTTACAAAAATGGGAATAGTACACAATCAAGAAGCAGGTTGGGATGGGGTACATGGTTGGACTAATGGGAATAATGTTTTTATTAAAGTTTCCGACTTAAAAGAAGTGAAATCATTCTTGGTTCAAGGAGAGTATGAGGGAGAATTTTATTCCGGACAAGATCAAACAAAAACTAAGAATGGAACTAAGTTTTATCGAATAGATAATGAGTACATAATAACGAATTGTCCGCCATTAATTGAAATTAAGTAATGAAAAGAAGGATTATTATATTGGCTAGTATTATTGCAATAATTATTATTGGATTTTACATCTATGCATTTATTATGGCAAAGGCATCTCAAAGAATGCCTGAAATAGAAATATCAGATTTAAAAAATCTACAAGATGATTTACAAAAAGAAACTAATGGCGGGAATGCACGTTTTTATCCAATTCCACAGCATGAAATAGAAAGTTGTAATGCTAAATTAAATTTGAATTTATACATAAATAATGATTCTATATCTGAATCAAAAGAATCACTTGATAATTATATAAATTCTGTTAGAAGTAGAGTTAACGAAAGGTTAGTAGATAAAAACTGTATTGATAGTTTAATAATTGATGTTTCCTCCTTTTATAGTAAAGAGGCAGTAGATAGTTTGAAATCAAAACATTACAGATATTCTTTTCCTGTGAAATAAAAACTTCTGCTAACATCGTATAAAAGCAATAGCGGGTTAAGTGTTTAATTCAAAATTAGTGCCTTTTTGGTCTCTACTTGCAATTTTCATTTTGTTTTACGAAATTTACAAAACAAAAATTGCAAGTAGCTTATGTTTGTGCTTAACCGAAAATACTCGATTCCAAATCCGCTACTGCTCTTATACGTAAACCGTTACCTGCAATTTGACCAAAAAGAATCCTAATGATAAGAATTACTCAATTTAGATTTATTGACCAAACCGTCCAAAACGCATTACACGAACTATTTGAGTATGCCAAGAAAAATGAAAAAGATGAAAATGATTATTATCTTTTTTTGTGCAATGCCGCTTACATTGAAAATTATGAAGGAACCCAAATAAACCCTTATGTAATAGACAATAATATAGACCAATTAATTGATGAACATAGAATTGATTTTCTAACTAAATATCTCAGAAACCAATATTCATTTGCCCAATTTAATACGTCTGACTCAAAAGAGAGTTTAACTATAGAAATGATGATGTATACTCATATTTGGGAATCAAAAAACTTTCTAAAGCAATTAAAGAAAATTTTAGACTTGTGCATTAAAAACGAATATGATTGGAATGTTGAAATTCCTGATGCAGGAAATAGAGATTCAAAACAAAAATTAATCAGAGAAAATTTTAGAGATAAATTTAAAAGTGAAAACTTGAAAATTGCTGATATAATCACAAATGGTTATCGTTCACAATTTAGAAATGCGTTTGCCCATTCAGATTATTCTTTTGGTTTAAATGATGAAAAAATCAACTTACACAACTACAAACCCAATAGTTATGAAGTACAATCAATTTCAATGGATGAATGGACAGAATTCTTTTGTTATTCATTTTTACTAAACTATCATTTCATTAACTTTTACTACAATGAAAGACAGAAAATTGAAGAACCAATCGAAGTTTTTCTAAGAAACAAGGAAGGAGAAAAGAAAAAAGGGATTATAGAGTATGATAAAGAAAGAAACTCATTTACGGGAAAATTAATAGAAAAATAAAAACTGCAGGTAACAATGGCTATAAACAATTGCTATTACAGGCTTATCCTGAAAATTCCTGCGGAATTTTCAGCTTGTCGTGTACTTGCAAAAGTCCGTGATAACACACGCAACTATTCATAGCCGAGACCGTTAGCTGACATTTTAATATAATACACCGCAAATGAGGGAAACAACAAAAGTTTATGTGGGAGGAAGCAAGACTACAATAGTTGGAGGAAGCATCATCATTAAAACAGGCGGAAGTTATACGGTTTGGGCGAAAGAAATCATAAATACAGCAGGAGGACAAATCATCCAATCAGGAAAAGAGGGTGGCGTAGTTTATGGAGAATATGTTCCACCTGATAAAGTTTATACAGCTCATCCAAAAGTCGAAAAAGTAGAGTTTGTAGATGAAGATGGTAAAATTTTAAATCAAAATACCAAAGATTTTTATTACGGACAAAAATTAAAAATCAAAGTTTCTACCTCCAATGCTAAGAGACAAATGATTATTGTCGATTTACAAGGAAAATCAAAAAGTAAAAATCAAAAATTTGATATTCTAAACACAAGACGTTTTTCTTGGAATGGGTTAGTAACTCCCGAAGAAATATTCGAAACTCCTTATTTTATACTGAATCCAAATTGGTATTCCGATGATTTTGAAAAGTATAATTACGATACACACCAAACGGAAATCGAGGAGACAAATTTAAATGAATTTTTTGCTAAAATAATTTTAGATGCAAAAAGCGTTTATCTTCCATTAGAAGGAGAGCGCTTGAAACCAAGCACATACAAACGAAATTACGAAGAATTAATCGGGTTGTTTAAAACAGACGACACAGGTGAAAAAGACCTTTTAGAAAATTACGAAAACTTATATATTGATAAGTATGCCGACGAAAACGACGATATAAAAGACATTGTAGATGATTTTTCGGAATGGCTTTGTGAAGACAATACAGAAGCAAGTATAGAAGAAATAAAAGCAAAAGTCTCCAAAAGTGCAAAAGAATTGTGGGATTATGTTGTGTTGCAACATCAAGACCACAGTATGAAATTCACAATTACGGACAAAAAAACAGGAGAAAAGAAAGAAGAAATAAAAGACCGAAAAGCTGTTTTAGACGACCGACCTCTGTATTGGGCAAGAATTGCAATGCAAGTTATCTTAAAAAGACAATATGTTTTCATCAAAGATATTTTAACTTTACCACAAGAACAGCAAGACTTATTTTTCGAAAAATCCGTTGTCCCAAAAACAAGTAAATTAGCCGAAGTCATCCAACTTTTTGAAGAAAAAAGCAGAAATTATACAGAGATTGATTTTTCTAAAGCCAACGGAAAGAAAAAAGTTTTGATTACCGGGTTCGACCCGTTTATTTTAAATCAGTTTGATAATCCAATTAAAGGAAATATAAAGCAATCCAATCCATCGGGAGTAATTGCATTGGCTTTAGCAAATAATAGTGATTTAGGAGCTTATATCCAAACAATGGTTGTTCCAGTTCGTTATACAGATTTTGATAGTGACCAATCAAATAATTCAGGACAAGGAGAAGGGGTTATTGAAAAATATATTTCACCTTACATTGGAAAAGTCGATATGATTGTCACAATAAGTCAATATCTTCCAAATGAAAATGTAATTGATATGTTTGGTACATCTCGTAGAGGTGGGTTTAATGATAATATGGACTTTACAAGAGAAAACGGAACAAAAGCTCTTCTATCAAATGATGAATGGATACAAACAACTTTACCCAAAGAATTTGAAAAAGTTCAAGGAATTAAATTTAATTGGAGATTTAATAACATCAATCATACTCCCAATACTTTTCCGAAAATAGATGAAAAATTAAACGAAGGTTCTGGAGGTGACTATCTCTCAAACGAAATCTTCTATAGAGTTGCTAAATTAAGAACCGAAATAAAACCAAATTTACAAACAGGACATTTTCATGTAGAAATGTTACAAAAAAGTGGTGAAGATCTAGACCAAATAAAAATGAAAAACCTAATAAACCTTGTAACAAAAGGATTAACAGAAGCAATAAAAACATTATAAAATGAGAGGAATAGCTTATATTATTTTAACAATTTTTACTTTATCTTCTTGCTCTGCACAAAAAATAATTAATGCAAAAAGCAAAGATGTATTAGTTTTTAATTTCAAGAAAGAAAATGTTATACTCACAAAATTTTATGCAAAAGTCTATAACCAAGATGGTACATATAAAACAGCAGTAGAATCTTCCGAAAATAGAGAAGTTAACAGTAAAGGAAACTTCTCAATTATTACACAAGATTGGCAAGCATTAGGTAATCATTACTATCAAAAAAAGTACTCTTTTGTTTTAGAAAAAGATACAATGAACATTTCTTGTAAATGTGGGCAGGAAAGAAATTATTACTTCAAAAATTTAGAATTTAAAAAAGGAAATTACGAGTTAAAATTCGAAATTCCTAACAATAGAATTAAAGGAAGTGAAATAGAAACTTCAAAGGAAGTTCAGAAAATTTTATTTAAAAATGCTTATGTTCCTAATGAGACCCCAACTCAACAAGACAAATATTTCAAAGATTTATTGTTTTTTCAGGTTAATTTAGAGGACACCATAAATGTAAAACTTACAAAAATTGAATAAAAACG
>JBKEDE010000048.1:0-16562 GCA_047975265.1 Flavobacteriales bacterium | reverse complement strand
GGTGTAATCGAATAACTTTTTCCGTCTTTTATTGTAAACACTACGTTCTATCAAGTTTTCTAAACAAGTTGATTTTAAACTTCTAAACAACTGTAATTCAGTATTAATAGACCTATATTCTGCTGTAAGATTTAGGGCAACTAATTCCATATTACTCATTTTTGGTTTTCTAATTTGAGTAAAACTATCAATATCGTTACAAGTATTTTTAAGATTATTCAAAATAATTTCGTAATTTTCAATCAGATTGTTCATGATATTTAATTGTTTGAAAGTCAAATAAATATACGATTTTTTAATCACTTGAACAATCTTTTTTTAAATGCACAACAGGTGTATTTAATACTATTTTTAAATTAGACTGTTATGGATACTTCTTCTAAAAAATTGGATATTGTTTTATTGGATGATCAGGTGTTGTTAAACATCTTAATCCAAAAACAATTGTCAAATCACCATAATGTATCTTCTATAAAAGCATTTGATAAAGCTTTGGATTTATACCATTATAAAGAACTAAAAAATGCCGATATTTTATTTTTGGATATTTTAATGCCCGAAATTAACGGATTAGAAGTTATTATTTATCTCCGAGAAAAATTAAAACTAAAAAATTTGAAAATATTTATTATTTCAAGTGTTGATGAGTATCAGGTTATACAAAAAACACTACGAACGGGGGCTGATGGGTTTTTCTCCAAGTTTGATTCGTTTGACTTTGTTGTAAAAATAATTGATAATTTTCAAAAATTAGATAACAAACCTGTTTTAAGTCCAACCATACAAAATACATTTCTTGAAGGAAATTTTGAAAAAGAAATAAAATTATCTCCAAGAGAGAAACAGTTGTTAGAACTAATCTGCCAAAGCAATACGGCAAAAGAAATTGCATTTGATTTGGATCTATCACTTAATACCGTTCATTTTTATACCAAAAGATTAATGAAAAAAATGAGCGTAAACCGAACGCAAGACCTAATAATAAAGGCAATTGAAGAATATTACTACATCCCTAAATAAGCGGAATTTCACTATCTATATGAAAATAATTATTTTGTTTATAAAATTGTATTTTACCGTTTAAACTTTCAATGCGTTTTACCAGACTATTGAGTCCTACTTTTTTTTGAATTTCCTGATGGGTTACTCCATCGTTGTACAAGTGTACTCTGCAAACAGCCGTTTCCAGATGTAATAAAATATTTATTTGAGTCGATTTAGCATGTTTTAAAGCATTGGAAATAGATTCTTTTAAAATATGATACAGCACTATTTCTATTTTATAAGGCAAGTTTGAAAGTTTTTCTTCATCATTGCATTCGTAAGATATTTTGAGCAACCCGATTTCTGAAAATTTACTTTTTATGCTTAAAATATAATCTTTAATACTGATGATATCATTTACAGTAGGCGAATCATAAACCAATTGGTGTGAAAAATCTCGTGCTTCGGTGTAAACATCTTCTAACTCGTCTTCTATAACATGTAATGCTTTGACAGATTTTGTGTCCGAAGTATTTTTTATAAGATCTTTTATTAAAAAATTAACCCCGACAATTCCGCTTAACACTTCATTATGTAAATTTTCTCCTATTTCTACTTTTTTAGATTTTAAAAGATTTATTTTCTCAATTTCAATATTTTTTTCCAATTGTGTTAAATAATCCAGCATTTTGCCAATCCACATGTTATATTCTGCTTCTTTTTTTAATAATTCTAATTTATTTCTATGATTTCTGTATAAAAAGAATGCCATAAGAAAAAAAAGAACGAATAATAATAAAACAACAATCACCACATGGGTTTCGGTTTGAGCATTTTTTATCTCTAATTCAAACAGTTGATATTGATACTGTACTGAACCAATATCAGCATAAAAAAATAACAACAAAAATAATATGTTTTTTTTGAGTTTCATTTTTTTATTCAAAGTTATAATAAAACAGAGTTAATAAAGTGAGGTTACATTAAAATTAATGTAGTTTGAATTCTATGAATCAAAGTACCTTTGTATTGTATAATAAAATTTTAGATTAAGATTATGAAAAAAATTGTATGCTTTGCATTATTATTTAACGCAATAATTATTTTACAAGCTAAAAATTTTGGAATAAATACAGATTTTTCAACACGTTTATTTGTTGATCAATCTGTTATAGGCTTAGATAGACAGATTGATAAAATGCATTTGAAAGAAGGTGTTTTTCACCTTTTTTCACATGGTCGTCCAGGTGAATTATTTATAGAAGGTAAGTGGCTCAATGCTGAACAGATTAAGGATTTTATTATTTTAAAATCTATGGCAAATGGAGAAAATCGTACAACTTCAGTGATTATTTATGGTTGTGATTTTGCCAAAGGAAAAAAGGGATTGGAAGCGGTTAAATATTTACTTCACTACTTTCCTGATATGGTAGCAGCTTCTACTGATAAAACGGGCTATGAAAAAATTGGTGGGGATTGGGATCTTGAAGTTGTTAAAGGTAATAATAAAGATTCTGCATTATTTTATACTTTAAAACAATGGAGAGGTATTTTGCAAGATCTATTTAAAAATCCTGGTTTAGATGTAGATTTAAGAAAAGAATCAGCACTAGTACTACCTCAAGGTTGGGAGCGTGTACCTCATACAAACTATATAGACGCTAGCCCCGCTGATTATTATAATGGGAGCTATCATTATTATCATAAAGGGGGATCCATGGTTGATAATTCAGGAAGAATTAGGGTTTATGGGCAAAAACCTTTGGGGGATAGACCTGCAAATAATGTATATTCCTGTGTAACACTTGTACATTCATGGATGTGGGTTGATTTTAATGGGAAGCAAGGTTGGAGAAAGCTACAATCAGGATTAAGACAAACAGTAACCGGCTTAACTGTTGGAAAATCATATACAATAAGCTGGTATCAAGCAGTAACAAAAGAGTTACCTAATCCGAGTTGGAATCTTAATTGGAATGTAGGTAAAATGGAGAGTACAGGTACTTTCAAAGTATATATTAATGGAGTACACCGTTATACTGCACCTAATAGCACAAGGACAAGTAGCCCGCAACTCTCATCTATTTACGGACACCATGAGAATGGAGGAGAATGGGGGAAAAGATCTTATACATTTAAGGCAGATAAAACAGAGGCTACAATAGATTTTGTGGCTTATGATCCTTATAATGGAGCGAGTCCACCAGTAAAAGGCGGAACTATCAATGGAAACCATCAGAATTTAAGAATGTCTATTGATGGGGCATCAGCTACACTTTGCCCTACTAATACAGATATAATAGGTGATAATAAGGTATGTAAAGGTTCATCAATAGATTTAAATCTATCTGCAGGAGCAGTAGGGAAATGGAGCAGTAGTGATACTTCTACAGCCACGGTAAACAGTAATACAGGATTAGTAACCGGAATAAAAGCTGGAAATGTAACAATTACTTTTACTTCGTCTGGAGGTTGTACAGCTGAAAAAAACATAACAGTAAATAATTCACCGACTTTAGGAGGGGCATCAGAAGTATGTGTAGGCGAAGAAATAAGTGTAACACCTAATACAGGAGGGACATGGAGCAGTAGTGAGCCTTCTATAGCTACGGTAAGTAATACAGGAAAAGTAACCGGAATAAAAGCTGGAACGGTTGTATTAACTTTTACTTCTTCATCAGGATGTTCATCTACAAAAAACATAACAGTGATACCACAACCTAAAGCAGGTACAGGTACAGAAGTTACTTTAAACTCAAATACCATAACATCACCAATTAATTTATTCAACTATTTATCATCACCTTATGATACAGGAGGAATATGGACAGAGACAGAGGTGGTAACAGCTAATCTTCTAAATGGACATTATTGGGCAGGTCAAAATGCAGAAGAAGGTACTTATAAATTTACATACACTGTTTCTGGAAAATGTAATACAAGTAGTACTAGCACGGTTATTATACATTTAAGGAACGTATGTACAAAACCTCCTACAACAACAGGACCTGGTTTGGTTTCCGATGTTGGTATTTCTACACTTAACAGAACAAACAAAGATTGGTTGCAGAATGTAAAAAATGGATATTTAGTATTGGAATCCAAAGAAAAAGGATTGGTCATTACACGAACTACTCCTAATCTTATTAATAACGCCCGAGAAGGTATGATTATATGGGATACGATGGATAAATGTATTAAATTATACAATGGAACAGAGTGGAAATGTATTGAACGTTCTTGTAATGAATAATATAGAATAACACAATTTAAACTTAAATAAAATGAAATCATTAATTATAACAACATTATTTTTAACATTCAATCTTTTCTATGGTCAAGTGGCTATAGGAAAGGATACCGTAGATGGAGATGGTATTTTAGACTTTGGTATTGCTAAAAAAGGGATTATCTTGCCTTATACGGGGACATTGGTTGGTTCTGTAGTAGCGGGAACTTTTGTTTTTGATACAACTTCCAAAATGGTTCGATATTACAACGGAACAGATTGGATACAGATGAATGAAACGGGAGGGTCATATTCGGCTTATCCTACAGCTTTAAGAGAAGTAGGTGCTGGGACAATTTTGGGAGCGGCCTCCAGTAGTGCACCGGGAGTTTTGATTCTAGAGGCCACCGATAAAAGTCTGGTTTTGCCCAAAGTAGCTGATCCACATACAAATATATTGAGTCCTGCGGCAGGTACAATGTGTTATGACACAACAAGTAAGAGTGTGGCTGTATTCAACGGAACAGAATGGTCGTATTGGAAATAATAGAATAATAGACGTCATTATATTATCTATCACAAGATATTTAATGAAGGCAAAATAATAGGTTCAAGATATTTAACAAAAAGATCACCTCTTTATAAGTTATCTTGAACCTAAACTTATTTGTTATAAAACTCTAACTATTTGATATATCTAAAATTATGTTTATTCTTAATGTTTTGTAACGACTCATAAATTAAACGAATGACATTATCTACATCTTCTTTATGAACCATTTCAACGGTGGTATGCATGTAACGCAACGGTAGAGAAATTAATGCAGAAGCAACTCCGCCATTAGAATAAGCAAAAGCATCTGTATCGGTTCCGGTAACTCTTGAAGAGGCAGCACGTTGAAAAGGTATTTTCTTTTTTTCGGCGGTTTCTATAATTAATTTGCGTAAATTATTCTGAACAGCAGGGGCATAAAAGACAACAGGACCTTCACCACATTTTGTATCTCCCTGAGTTTTTTTATCAATCATTGGAGTAGAAGTATCATGGGTAACATCCGTTATGATGGCTACATTGGGTTTAATGGTTTGAGTAATCATTTCAGCACCGCGTAAACCAACTTCCTCTTGAACGGCATTGGTAATGTACAGCCCAAAAGGTAAATTGATTTGGTTTTCTTTTAAAAGCCGAGCAACTTCAGCAATCATAAACCCTCCAATACGGTTATCCAAAGCACGACATACATAATAACGATTATTTAAAACAGAAAAATCATCCGGATAAGTAATAACACAACCTACGTGTACACCTAATTTTTCAACTTCTTTTTTTGAAATTGCCCCTATATCGATAAAAATATTATCTAATTTGGGAGCTTGTTCTGATTGACCGTTTTTTAAACGCGTATGAATGGCAGGCCATCCAAAGACACCATTTATAATTCCTTTTTCAGTGTGGATAACGACTTTTTTTGACGGAGCAATTTGATGGTCAGAACCACCGTTTCGAATGACATAAATTAAACCATCATCTGTAATATAATTTACAAACCATGAAATTTCATCTGCATGAGCTTCTATAACTACTTTAAAATCAGCTTTTGGATTTATAATTCCATAGGCTGTACCGTAAGTATCCACTTCTATCGTATCTACGAAAGGTTTGATGTAGTCAATCCATAATTTTTGTCCGTCACTTTCAAAACCGGTTGGAGAAGCCGTGTTTAAATAATTCTCTAAAAAAGTCAATGATTTTTTGGTTGTTATTTTCTTTCTATCCATGATTTCTTTTTAATTTTGGCTAAATTTAAGTAAACTCTAACAATTAAGGAATAAAATTTGCTTTAAAATTAATATATGAAATATGTTATAGTTTTATTTTTGTTCTGTTTTAATTTAAGTATTCCTGCTCAAGAAGAGTATAAGGATTCCATTGATATTCAGAAAGATATATATAATAAAAAAGATATTGAGGGTTCTATAGAACAAATTGATTTTTGGGCAAAGCCTATCTTTAAAGATGAAGCTGACAAAAAGCGGTTTTTATACATTAAAAGAAAAGTATATAAAGTTTGGCCTTATGTGCAAATGGCTCAAAAGCTATATAAATTGAACCAAGAAGAAACTTCCGGATTTGGAAAGAGGCGTTTGGTAAGAAAATACAATCGTGAAATTCAAGATAGTTTGATGAAAAAGTATAAAAATACATTGAAGAACTTTTCAAGAACAGATGGTCGTGTTATGATGAAGTTAATTCATCGACAGACAGGAGAAACGACCTATGAAATTGTTAAAAAATCAAAAAGTGGATGGAGTGCTTTTTGGTGGAATACGCAGGCCGGTTTTTTTAAATTGAACATGAAAGATACATTGGATATCAAAAATAACCGAGATGATTATTTTGTAGAATACATCACCAACGAAGGTATTTTAAACGGACGGTTAAAAACAGAAGAGTAAAACTAAGATTCCGGATTGTTTAAGATAACCAAAGCAGCGATAACCCCTGGAATCCAACCTAATAGTGTTAAGATAAAAACAATTAGAATAGAGCCACAGCCTTTGTCTAAAACAGCAAAAGGAGGAAAAACAATGGCTAATAAAACTCGAAAAAAACTCATACTGCAAAAGTAAAAATTAAATATTTGATAGATGATTTTTTTAAATTATTTTTTTTGTAAACCTATAGAATCATTGCATAAGGTACAAATTAAATGGTCTTTGTAATTTTGCTCAACCAATTTAAAAGTTTTGGTATAAGGATAACCACCACCCAGACCTAAATTTTCATCTTTTAATGTAAAAAAACAATTGAAAGATAAAGTTGTTTTATTTTCTTCTAATTTATTAGGATCGCAAAAAGTTCCCAAAACAGGTTCACACTGGGTAGAGATAAAATCGGTCAATACATAATTCAGCACTAAATTCATATCGATACGATACGTTTTTACCAAATCTTCATTCAGGTAATACACATATCGTCCGCTGGGCTGGGCATTTCGATCAATATGATCTTTAGAAAGAATAAAATCGTTTAAAATAAATGATTTAATTTTTGCAATTAAAACAAAATTGGGATCTTTTTCAAAATCCAATTTTTCAAACTCTTTGGTATAACGATGTGTTTGTTCATCAAAATATTTGGGAGACATGGGGATTTGTTGTTTATCCAGCCAAATTTCATGTTCTACTTCTTCAAATCCAATTAACTTTCTTCCTTTATTTTCATCAGTTAATGAGGCTTTCATACGCATATCACTTGATTTAGCATAATAATAAAGTCCCGGATAATTCAATCCCGGCAAAGGCAATTTGTAAGGTTTATCTAAAATCCATTTTCCTTCATAAGCGGATGCCGGACAAAAAGATTGGACATGTCTGTTTGATGTGTAAGCCGTTTGAAACGGTTTATTTAAAGTTGATTTAAAATAAGAGTTCAAAGGATGAAGTGTGGAAAATGATTTTTCTTGGGATTTATATAAAAAAAATCCTAATATAAAAATAATTGATAATAAGATAATTAAGGATAGAATTTTAAAAAATGATATTGTATAGTTTTTTTTCAAAAAGGTTGAACTACTTTTTTCCTTTTTTTTTAGTTCATCTATTTCATGTTTTAAAGCATTAAAATCGATTATTTTTTCTACATTTCGGATTCCCCGAATGTACATGCCTTCCGTTGCATTTCCCGATATTAATTTTGTAAACTGTGAATTGCTAATGCACAATTCCTCTGCAATTTTTCCGTAAGAAGTAGAACCAAATTTGGAAACCAATGGCTTAGACTCTCCGTAAGCGTCAATTAAACGCTCTTTAAATGTATTTTTTAAATCTTTGTCCATCAATATTTTATATGTTTTGTTTTTTGTAAAAAAGTGTAAAACAGTATAAAAGAGTCTGAAATATACAAAAAAACAATTTCTAATCTTTAAATTGCTTGTTATCAAAATTAAGTTAAATATTTATTTTGGTGTATAAACATAGCTAAAACCTTTCAATTTATAACCTCGTATTTATAAAAATAATATTAATTGAATGCTAACTTTATTATGAAACGAACGAAACACATTGTATTTTTTTTACTGTTCAGTCTCTTTATGATGGAAGGACAGGGACAAAAATTAAAAATTAATTTGGATGAAACCGGAGAAACCTATATCAAAGGTTCTTTGAGAGGACAATTCTGGGTACGCTATTATGATACCAATCCCGGAACGACTATTAATGGAGAGCCTACAAGTTCTGTTACTGATTTTTCTATACGGCGGATACGAGCCAATATTTCTGCCCAATTAACGCCTAAAATTTTTGTTTATGCTTTGGTGGGGGAAAACAACACCAATTCTAAAACAGAGAAAGACTTTACCCTTGATTTCTTAGATTTTTATGCCGAGTATCAATTTAATAAAGCCATCAGTATTGGAATGGGAAAATCTTCTTGGGAAGGATTAAGCCGATGGAATGTGCGTAGCAGCAAATCACTTATGGCATTAGATGCTCCTTTATTTTCTTTATTAACTGTTAATAAAAACGATGATTTAGGACGGGGAATAGGGGCATGGATAAAAGGGCAGATAGGTAAATTCGATTATATTGTGTCAGTTAAAGATCCGGTAGCTTACGGAGTTGAACCAACCGAAGGCAAAGTAGATTTTGCACTGAATAAAACAAAGAAAAGAACATCGGCATATTTAAAATATGAATTTTGGGATGATGAAAGTAATAAAACGGCTTATAGTGGGGGAACGGGGACTTATTTAGGAAAAAAGAAATTACTGAATTTAGGGGTTGGTTTTATGGTTCAGCCCGATATGACTTCTCAATTGGTTAACGGCGTGGAAAAATATTATGATTTTAAAAACTGGGCAGTCGATGCTTTTTTAGAACTTCCTTTGAATAACAGAGAATCTTCCATCACGTCTTATTTAGGATTTTATAGTACGGATTTTGGACCTAATTATATTCGAAATCTGGGAGTGAATGATATAGCTGATTCGCAAGGGACTTCATTTAACGGTGGAGGAAACGATTTTCCTATGATGGGGACAGGGAAAACCGTGTTTATTCAATGCGGTTATCTATTACCTAAATTTAAAAAATTATCCCATAGAATACAGCCCAATATAGCAGTACAATACTCTGACTTTGATGTTTTAGATGACCCAATGATTACGTATGATTTAGGTATTAATTATTATTTAAACGGACACAATAATAAATTAACATTGGGCTATCAGGATCGTCCGATTTTTAATGAAAATAATTTAGGAGAAATTAAAAAAACCTCACGTAGAGGAATGTTAGTTCTTCAATATCAAATCGAAATCAATTGATGTTATGGCAAAACCGGAATCTAATAAGCCTTTGAATTTAAGAATGATAGGCTTGGGTGTGTTGATTTTTACCGCATTTATCTTTTTTATTGATTTAGCACCCGGAAAACCCCAGGTTACTTATACTGCTGCGATCGCCATTGTAATGGCTTTATGGTGGGTTACGGAAGCTATTCCTATTGGTGTTACCTCATTGTTGCCTGTGTTATTGTTTCCCATTTTTGGAGTAATGGATGGAAAAACCGTATCAACAGTTTACATCAATTACATTATCTTTTTGTTTTTAGGAGGATTTATGATGGCTATTGCTTTGGAAAAATGGAATTTACACAGACGTATGGCTTTAGCCATTTTAATGAATGTAGGAGGAAGTCCTATTAGAATTTTATTTGGATTTATGTTTGCCTCAGCATTTTTATCCATGTGGATGTCCAATACAGCAACCGCCATGATGATGTTGCCCATTGCTTTTTCTGTTCTTGATTCTTTGAAAGAAGAATATGGAAAAGTTGCTATGAGAAAGTTTTCCATCGGTATTTTGTTAAGTATTGCTTATTCTTGCTCCATTGGAGGAATTGCTACTTTAGTAGGAACGCCACCCAATTTAGCTTTTGTCCGAATTTTTGAAATTACTTTTCCTCATGCGGCAGAAATAAGTTTTGGTCAGTGGTTAATTTTTGCATTTCCTTTAGCCATTGTCATGTTTACCATGACGTTGATTTATTTGGCTTTTTTATATGTTCCTAAAAAATCTATAAAAAAATTAAATCGGTCTTTTTTCAGAGAGAAATACAAATCCTTAGGATCTTTTACTTATGAAGAAAAAGTATTGCTCTCACTTTTCGTATTCCTTATATTTTTATGGATTTTCAGAAAAAATATTAACGTAGGAACTGTTATCATTCCGGGGTGGAGTGAATTATTAAACTATCCTAAATTTATTAATGACGGTACAATAGCTATTTTCATAGCTCTTTTATTGTTTATTATCCCCTCCAAAAAAAATAAAGGAGAAGCCTTAATTACGTGGAATGTGTCAAAAAAGATTCCATGGCATATCATTCTTCTTTTTGGAGGAGGATTTGCTTTAGCCAAAGGTTTTTTAGACTCAGGACTTTCAGCTCATATAGGAGCCCAATTGGAAAGTGCCGGCAGTTTTTCAAATATAGGACTTATCGCCACCATTACGACCGTAATGTCTTTTTTAACGGAATTTACATCAAACACGGCAACAACTGAAATGATGCTGCCTGTTGTTTCAGCCATCGCCACACAAATCGGAACACATCCTGTTTTACTAATGGTTCCTTTAACTTTGGCGGCATCTATGGCGTTCATGTTTCCTATCGCTACTCCTCCGAATGCTATTGTATTTGGGTCGGGCAAAGTGAAAATGAAGGATATGATTTTTACAGGATTTTTCTTAAATATACTAGCCATTATTTTGATTACGTTAGCAGCGTATTATTGGCTACCAATTGCTTTTAATATGGATTTGTCTGTATTCCCCGAATGGGCCAAAAATGCTGTTTTGAATCATTCTTGATAATTTTTGTTAGAATAGTGCAAAAAATAAATTATTTTTTATAAATTTATGGGACGAGATTTATTGGTAAAATATAAAATAATATGAAAAATGTAGTAGTTGCAATCGATTTTGGAGATTTTTCAAAACGAATAATTAATTTTTCTGTTGAGTATGCCAAAGATAAAAATATAAAACTATATTTTCTACACGTATTGCCTTTAGATGTTTCATATATTGTAGGTGATATGGGAATGCAATATGTGCATGGTGTTCAGGGAAATATGATAGAAGCTGATACCAAACGTTTGGAAGAATTAACAGATTTTATTAAAGATAAGAACATTCCTTACGAAACGAATGTTGTGCAGGGAATAGCTTCTGATTCCATTTTAGAAAAGGCAAAAAAAGTAGAAGCGGAATTGATTTTAATAGGTTCGCACGGTCATGGAACATTGTATGAAGCTCTTGTTGGAAGTGTGGCACACGATGTTTTAAAAATAACCGATATTCCGGTATTGATTGTACCGGATAAATATAGAATTGATTCCTGATTTTTTTAATTTAATTATCATTATATTGTCTGCGTTTTTGAATAAAATCACTTTTTAATGGAAATTTGTAAATGAAGTATTTTATTGTTGGAGATGTTCACGGATGTGTAAATACGTATAAATTATTTTTAGAAACGTATTGGAATCCTCAAAAAGAAATTTTGATTCAAATAGGTGATATGGCAAACAAAGGAAAACATACTTATGAAACTTTGTTGTTTTCAATGGAATTATCAAAAAAATATCCGGAAAATTTCATTCAGTTAAAAGGTAATAATGATCATCTATTATCTAAAAAACTAAAAGAGAGAGGATTTTCTAAAGAAGTTGAAAAATTATTAAAAATCAATAAGATTAAAAAAAATGATCTTATAAACTGGTTAGGAAGTTTACCTCATTTTTGGGAGAATGACAACTTTTTTGTTAGTCATGCAGGAATTGATAAAAACAGCGATTATCCGGTAAAGAAAGAAGATTTAAAAATTATTTATACCAGAGAAAAACTTAAAAATATAGGGAAAACACAGTTTATTGGTCATGTGTTGGTTGAAATGCCACTATATGATAAAAGTAAAAATATATGGTATTTGGATACCGGAGCAGGCTTTTGTAAAAGATTATCAGGTGTTAAAGTTAAATCCAATGGAAAAGTAACGGATATTATCTCAACCAAGGTTAAGAAAAAAGATTTTCAGGATTAATGAATTTTTTAGCACACCAATATTTATCAATGAACATTCCCGCTATAAAAGCAGGAAACCTTTTAGGAGAATACATTAAAGGGAAAAAATATAAAAATTACTCCAAAGTGATTCAAACCGGAGTTTTGCTTCATAGAAAAATAGATGATTTTACAGATCATCATGAAGAGGTTTTAAATTTGGTAAGAGAGATGAATCCTCTATTTCGTAAATATTCACCGGTTATTTTAGATGTGTTTTTTGATCATTGTTTGGCAAAAAATTGGTGGAAATTTTCAGATGTAAGTTTGCAGGAGTTTTGCAATCAAACGTATGATGATTTGGAAAGTTTCAGCCCTCGTATGCCTAAAAAAATACGGAAAGTGATTTATAACATGCGGAAATACAATTGGTTGTATTATTATCAAGATTTAGAAGGAATCCAACAATCCTTAAAAAGCTTGAAACACCGTGCTTCTTTTGAGAACAATATTGAAGAAGCTATAAAGTATTTATATACAAATGAAGAAAAAATAGAAAAGACCTTTTTAAAGTTTTTTCCCGATATAGAAAAAGAATGTAAAATATTTTTAGAGAAAACGTGTTGAATTTTACGAAGTCATAAACATGGTTAAAATTATTTTTCCAAAAACGATAAAAATAATACCTAAAACAGCCAACAGCCCTAAAAAAAATAATAAAAGCATTCCGCATGACAAATACCACTCAGTGCTTCCTCTATCTTCCATATTCTTTTTGGACTGAGAATTGAATTGCTTTAACTTTGTAATTTTCATATTAAAAAAGAGACGATAAAATATCGGTAAATAGATTTAACAAACTTCCGATAACAGTAATAAGTCCAACTAAAAAAATAAAGAGACAGCCCATAATTAAATAGCACCCTTTGTTATTACTTTTAGGCGGTTGATACGGTTGTTCGTAGTTTTGGCAAGAATCTTCAGAGCTTGAAAGAGCCTGACTTTCAATAACTTCTGCCTCTATATATTCGTTATCTTCAGAATTGTTTTGATTCATTTGTAATGTTTAAATAGATTTATAGTATTAAAATGCACACCAAAGATGGACGTTATAAATATTAAAGACAAAAATAGGCATTTTTTATGCTAAAATAACCAAACCAAAGTAAAAACTTTAGACTTTAGTTTTTCAACAATTCACTTAATTATTGTATCTTTCGACCCTAAACTATAAAGAGATAAAATTTAGTGGATTTAATTCAATTGGATATAAAAGGAATCTCATACAGCCAAACGCAAACAGGAGCTTATGCTTTGATTTTAGAAGAAAATAGAACCAAAAAGAAGATTCCGATTGTAATAGGAGCTTACGAGGCACAATCAATAGCTATTTCTTTAGAAAAAGATCTCCATCCACCAAGACCGTTAACGCATGATTTATTTAAGTTTTTTGCAGATGCTTATGAGGTTCGATTGCACGAAATCATTATTCACAAGTTGATAGACGGCGTTTTTTATTCCAACCTGATTTGGGAAAAGGACGGAATTAAAACAGCGATAGATTCAAGAACTTCAGATGCCTGTGCATTGGCGGTACGATTCAATGTTCCTATTTTTACAACGGTTGAAATTATTGAAAAAGCAGGTGTTTATTTTGAAGAAGAAGCTATTGAGCAAGATGAAAAAAACAATCCGATCATATTAGATACAGAATTAGAAAAACGAATGACCTCCACATTGGAAAACGAAATCATTTTTTCTAATATTTCAAAAGAAGAATTACGGACGATGCTGAATGAAGCTGTTACAAATGAAGATTATGAATTGGCAGCTAAGCTCCGTGATGAACTGGATAAAAGAAATTAAAAAAATAAATAGTTTAAAGTATGACTATAAAATTACGACTAACCCTTCTCAGTTTTCTTCAATTTTTTGTCTGGGGAGCATGGCTGACAACTTTAGGGACTTATGGTTTTGATATCAAAAACTGGTCAGGAGAGGAATTTGGTGCGGTATTTTCTACTTTAGGATTTGCTTCTATTCTCATGCCGGCAATTGTCGGAATGATTGCTGATAAATGGGTCAATGCGGAAAGACTTTACGGATTTCTCCATATTTGTTATGGTGTCATACTTTTTTTTCTTGCCCAGACAGATAATCCAACGACTTTCTTTTGGATATTACTTTTGGCAATGTTCTTTTATATGCCAACCATTGCCTTATCCAACTCATTGTCCTATACGGTTTTGAATAATTCTAATTATGATGTGGTCAAAAGTTTCCCACTGATTCGTGTATGGGGAACAATCGGTTTTATAGCGGCAATGTGGATTACCAATATTTTTAGTGATCAGTATTCACCTTTCCCTTGGGGATTAGAAATTGGTGAAAAAATAGCCTCAGTTACCGGGAATATTGTTAATGCCAATCAGTTTTATATTGCTTCTTTATTTGCCATTATTTTGGGGATTTATTCGTTCACATTACCCAAGTGTCCGCCTTTAAATGTCAATAAAGGAGCAGGGGTCGTAGAAAGATTGGGACTGAATGCTTTTAAATTATTTAAAAACTACAAATTAGCTTTGTTCTTTATATTTTCTATGTTGTTAGGAGCTGCATTACAGCTGACTAACATGTATGGCGATACATTTTTGAAAGATTTTAAAAATATTCCGGAATTTGTAGATTCGGCAGTCGTGAAATATTCAACCATGATTATTTCGATTTCTCAAATTTCAGAGACCCTTTTCATTCTCACCATTCCTTTCTTTTTGAAAAAGTTTGGAATTAAAAAAGTAATGTTGATGAGTATGACTGCCTGGATTTTGAGATTTGGATTGTTTTCAATCGGAAGTCCTGATGGAGTAGGTCTTTTGGCAATTATTCTTTCCAATGTGATTTATGGTTTGGCTTTTGATTTTTTCAATATTTCAGGTTCTTTGTTTATAGAGACCTCTACAGAAGCTAAAATTCGCTCCTCTGCACAAGGTTTATTTATGATGATGACCAACGGTTTTGGAGCTATTTTGGGAAGTTACATAAGCGGTATCGTAATCAGCCAATTTTTTACTGCCGAAAACGGTTTCAAAGAATGGAATGGTATTTGGCTTACTTTTGCTGTTTACGCTTTGGTTGTTACCATTTTATTTGCTATTATGTTCAAGCACAAACATAATCCGGAAGAAGTACAAAATGTAACCCATTAGAATATTTTTTAAAAAAGTTGTTGATAACATATCTAAAAGCCTTATTTCAGATAGGGCTTTTTTAATAATTTTGTAAAGGATGCAAAGGAAAAAATTATGAAACAATATTTGGATTTGGTAAAATATGTTATGGAAAACGGAGTGGAAAAAGAAGACCGTACAGGAACAGGTACTAAAAGTGTATTCGGTTATCAAATGCGGTTTGATTTAGCAGAAGGATTTCCTATGGTTACAACAAAAAAACTACATCTGAAATCAATTATTCATGAATTACTTTGGTTTTTAAAAGGCGATACAAACATTCAATATTTACAGGAAAATGGAGTTAGAATTTGGAATGAATGGGCTGACTTGAAAGGGAATTTAGGACCGGTTTACGGTCATCAATGGCGTAATTGGAATAGTGAGGAAATTGACCAAATTCAGGAAATCATCAATACTTTGAAAAAAAATCCTGATAGTCGTCGTATGTTGGTTTCAGCATGGAATCCAAGTGTTTTGCCTGATACATCCGTTTCATTTGAAGAAAATGTACAAAATGGAAAAGCTGCTTTGCCACCTTGTCATGCTTTTTTTCAGTTTTATGTAGCTGAAGGAAAGCTGTCTTTACAACTGTATCAACGCAGTGCAGATATTTTCTTGGGTGTTCCTTTTAATATCGCTTCATATGCGTTATTACTATTAATGATGGCTCAATGTACAGGATTAGAAGTAGGAGAATTTATTCATACATTTGGTGATGCCCATATTTATAGTAATCATTTTGAACAAGTGGAGTTACAGTTATCTAGAAAACCTTATCCATTACCTGTTATGAAGTTAAATCCTGAAAAAACCAATTTGTTTGATTTTACCTATAATGATTTTGAATTAGCTGATTATCAGTGTTATCCGTTGATTAAAGGTAAAGTTTCAGTTTGATAAGTAAAGCTCCAAAACAACATGAATAAAAGAGTACAACATATAGAAAACACGCCGTATTTGTTTAACGCCAAGGAACTGAATGAAGAAACGGGGCTTTACTATTACGGAGCAAGGTACTATAACCCAAGGATAAGTTTGTGGTTGAGTGT
>JBKEDE010000017.1:0-23103 GCA_047975265.1 Flavobacteriales bacterium | reverse complement strand
GCTGTAGTAATCTACTTTGGTGGTTGCAGAGAGATGGCTTAAAAGTGCTTCAGGGATAAACTCTAAAACATGTTTGAGAGATATTTTGTGGTCTTTAAAAACTGACATAATTGTTTGATTATCAGTTGAAAATATACAAAAAATTAATCACAAAAACAAATTAAACGACTGATATTCATGTGTTTATAACAATTTTTCCTCGTGCTTTTATAACAAAAAAGTCGGAAGAAAAATCTTCCGACCATGACTACATCAGATTGTCATTTTTATTTTTTATGCGGCTAATAATAATTAACAGCATAGTGGCTCTTTTATATTATTATAACACAATATCCTTTAAAATAACATGGTTGCCAGTATCTGTAATAGGTACAGCAGTAGCTTTTTATCTTGGTTTCAAAAATAATAACTCGTATGATAGATTATGGGAGGCTCGAAAAATTTGGGGAGGAATAGTAAATGAAAGTCGTACTTGGGGAATGATGATTGACGATTTTCGACATATTAAATTATCAGAAATTCTACGAAGTTTTTACAGATTACAAGGGAAAAATGAACGAATTAAAAAATTCCCCTTACCTAGACAGTATTCCGCTATGAGCGAATATTTTGTTTGGATTTTCATTTTACTTTTACCATTTAGTATGGTGCCTGAATTAATGGAAGCTGGGAATTGGGGCATATGGCTTTCAATCCCTATAACAGCTTTAGTAGGTTGGGTTTATCAGATAATGGAAATAATTGGAGATTACTCAGAAAATCCTTTTGAAGGATTAATGAATGATATACCAATGATGTCGCTATGCAGAACAATAGAAATAGATTTAAGAGAAATATTGGATGAAAAAGATTTACCACTTAGCATTGAACCTGTAAATGGAATATTAAACTAATAACCTGTGCCTAACAAAGTACTAAGGTGAAAATCAACTAAAAAAGGGATTTTTTATTCAATTTCCCATATATCTTTAACAAGTAAATTAACCTATGTTTCTTGGTTATTTCACATTAAATCAGTTGCCGTTTTATTTGATAAAATCATATCTTTGACATTTCAATTTTTTTAGCTTGATGAAAAAAGAAATCATTCAAATATTTGGAGCACGAGAGCATAATTTAAAAGATATTGATTTAGAAATTCCACGTAAAGAGCTGGTTGTCATTACCGGATTGAGCGGTAGTGGAAAATCTTCTTTAGCCTTTGATACAATCTATGCAGAAGGTCAGCGACGGTATATCGAAACTTTTTCAGCATATGCCCGACAGTTTTTGGGAGGTTTGGAACGCCCTGATGTCGATAAAATTGATGGGCTTTCTCCGGTTATCGCTATTGAGCAAAAAACCACTTCAAAAAACCCTCGTTCAACCGTAGGAACCATTACCGAAATTTATGATTTTTTACGATTGCTGTATGCTCGAGCTTCTACAGCTTATTCGTATAATACAGAAGAAAAAATGGTTCAGTATTCAGATGATCAAATCAAAGAGCTTATTATTGAAGCGTATCAAAACAAACGTATTTTGATTTTAGCACCTGTTGTACGCTCTCGTAAAGGTCACTATCGTGAGTTGTTTGAACAGATCAGTAAACAAGGTTTTGTAAAAGTTCGTACAGACGGGAAAATTCAGGAAATAGTTAAAAACATAAAGCTGGATCGTTACAAAACCCATGATATTGAAATCGTTATAGATCAGTTGAAAATTAATCCAAAAGAAGAGCAAAAACGGTTAGAAAAAAGTATTCAAACAGCAATACATCACGGAAGAAATATTATGATGATTTTGGATTGTGATTCGGATAAAATACGTTATTTCAGTCGAGATTTGATGTGTCCTTCCACAGGAATTTCATATGCTTTTCCGGAACCCAATACTTTTTCTTTCAATTCGCCAAAAGGAGCTTGCGAGAAGTGTAATGGATTAGGAAAAATATCAGAAATCCATTTAGAAAAATTGATTCCAAACCCTAAATTGTCTATCAAAAAAGGAGGAATTACGGCTTTGGGAGAATATAAAAACACGTGGATTTTTCAACAAATTGAAATTATAGGAAAAAAATACAATTTTACCTTAGAAACACCTATAAACAAAATACCTGAAGAAGCCTTACATGCTGTTTTATACGGAATTAAGGAAGAATTTAAAATGGAGTCCAAAACTTTGGGAATCAATCAAAAGTATGTATTGGATTTTGAAGGAGTTGCACGATTTATTGAAAATCAGTTTAAAGAAAATATTTCAACTAAAATTACACGTTGGGCAAAGGATTTTATGGAAGAAAAACCCTGCCCAAAATGTTGTGGAACACGGTTGAAAAAAGAATCTTTATTTTTCAAAATAGATGGAAAAAATATTGGTGAAGCCTCTGCCATGGATTTGGAAACTTTATGGAAATGGCTTCATGATATTGAAAACCGTTTAGAGAAAAAACAAAAAATAATTGGTGAAGAAATTTTAAAAGAGTTACGGGAACGATTACAATTCCTTTTGGATGTAGGACTTCATTATCTTACATTAAACCGCTCTTCTAAAACCCTCTCCGGAGGTGAGGCACAACGCATCCGGTTGGCTACACAAATCGGATCTCAATTAGTAAATGTTTTGTATATACTTGATGAACCCAGTATTGGACTGCATCAGCGTGATAATATGAAACTGATTCAGTCTTTAAAAAATCTTCGAGATATTGGTAATTCAATTTTGGTGGTCGAACACGATAAAGACATGATTGAACAAGCGGATTATATCATTGACATCGGACCGGGAGCCGGTAAAAACGGTGGAAAAATCGTATCAAAAGGAACTCCTGATGAAATTTTGAAAACACACACATTAACAGCTTCTTACCTAAACCATAAACGTAAAATTGAGATTCCTAAAAAACGCAGAAAAGGCAATAACCTTACCATAGAGTTAAAAGGAGCTTCCGGAAATAATTTACAAGATGTTGATTTAGAGCTTCCTTTAGGAAAAATGGTATGCGTTACCGGTGTTTCAGGCAGTGGAAAATCTTCTTTGATTAATGCTACTTTATACCCTGTTTTAAATAATCATTTTTATAAAAACGGCGTAATGGAGGCTCTTCCTTATAAAGAAATTAAAGGCTTGGAGAATATCGATAAGGTGATTGATATAGATCAATCACCTATAGGAAGAACTCCTCGCTCAAATCCTGCAACTTATACGGGTGTTTTTGGTGAAATACGGTCGTTATTTGCCCAAACTCCTGAAGCGAAAATCAGAGGATATAAAGCAGGGCGATTTTCATTTAATGTGAAAGGTGGACGTTGTGAAACTTGTCAAGGCTCGGGAATGCGTGTGATTGAAATGAACTTTTTACCGGACATTCACGTTCATTGTGAAATTTGTCAAGGAAAACGATTCAATCGCGAAACGTTGGAAGTTCGTTATAAAGAAAAATCCATCTATGATGTATTGGAAATGACCGTTGATGAAGCTGTACAATTTTTTAAATCCATTCCTAAAATTTACCGAAAAATTAAAACTTTACAAAATGTCGGTTTAGGATATGTAACCTTAGGGCAACCTTCTACAACACTTTCGGGAGGAGAAGCCCAACGTGTAAAATTAGCAACAGAATTATCTAAAATATCTACAGGAAAAACATTGTATATTTTAGATGAACCTACAACGGGTCTGCATTTTGAAGACATTAGAGTGCTTTTGGAGGTTTTGCAACAGCTTGTAAATAAAGGAAATACCATCGTTGTTATCGAACATAATTTAGATGTAATTAAAGTAGCTGACTGGATTATTGATATGGGACCTGACGGAGGAACAAAAGGCGGGCAAATTATAGCAGAGGGAACGCCTGAACAAATTTCCAAAAATAAAAAAAGCATTACAGGCATTTTTTTGGATAAAGAAATAAAATCTTAAATTAGTGTTTCATCTTTGTGCAAGTATCTTATGAATAGTTTGATCATTTAATTAGTATTTTTTTAGCATTGGATTTGAGTGTTGGAAAAAAACAGATATGCTTGACCATGCGATGGACTTTTCAGTATGTGTGTTAATATCCTACCTGGCTAAGCCGTTGTTTTTCTTTTTGTAAATGTAGTAATATTTTTCAAAGAGAAAAGAGACATTTTAGCAACAGTTCATTACCCGTAGCCACTTTGTAACCGTTGGTATCAAACTTCTTAAATACTTTCCGGTAGTGTGTATTGATGATTTTTGTTTTTTTCTTTCAGATAATCCATTAAGGGTTCAAAATATTCTAACATAGGCTTGGCACTCATATCGCTTCCCACATTTTCTTTCAATAACTCACGCCAATCACAATTAGCTCCTGGACGCAGTATTTTTCTCAGGAAATCACCTACTTCTTTATTTCCATAATAATTGGTCGCATGCGGGTCTTGTTTTAAAATTTTCTTTGCAATATGGTCGTGTAGCTGGAATAATAGAATATATGAGATGGCATAATCATAATATTGTGCAGCATCATTATTAATATGTGTTTTTGCCGTAGCATCACAATATTCTTCTCCTCTTTCGGTCGGTGGAGCAATTCCTTGATATTTTTCTTTTAATTCCCACCATTTTTTATTGAACTCGTCTTTTAGCAAGTTATTGGCATACAATTCATGTTCAAAACGATTCATTACTCCTGCAGAAAAAGGTAGAAACACAATATAATTCATCGCTTCTTTTAACAGGATTTGCATTTTATCTGTTTTCGTTTCTTTATCGACTAAGCCTCTTTCTGCTAAAAATGGTTTTTGCATAGCAGCTAATCCCAGCAGGCTTCCTACACCTTCATGAAAGGCTCGGTTAGCACCACCTCTCAACAAAGGAGGAACATCAGGATTTGTGTAAGTCAGATAGTAATAAATATGTCCTAATTCATGATGTACCGTTTCATAATATTCGGGTGTTGGTGTTACACTCATCAAGCAACGTACATCATTTTCTAAATTCATATGCCAAGCTGATGCGTGATTATTTTTTTTATGATTAGAATCTTTTGGGAGCGGATACATACTCCCTTTTTCATAGAAAGATTGAGGTAAAGCATCAAAACCAATGCTTTTATAAAAATTTTCTCCTTCTTTTACAATCCATTCAGCAGATTTATCTTTTAAAGCACTTGTTAAATCCAATCCTTTAACGTCTATTTCAGAACTCCAATCTTGTCCCCAACGATTAGGAAGCCAATGTGCCGGTAACATATCCGGAACATCTGTATTGTATTTTTCAGCTAATTTATAACGCATGTAAGTATGCAATTCTCGATACAAGGACCAGATATCACGAATCATTTGATCATTTAGTTTTTGCATTTCTTCTCGTGTCATTCCGTAATCGGATACTTGATAATAATAATAATCATTGTACCCTAAGGCCTGAACGGTTTGATTCCGTAAGTTCTTTAAATTTTCTAATCCGTCTTTCAATTTTTTTCCTACCTCTTTTGAGGCTTCCCAATATTCTAAACGTTCGTTTAAATCCGTACTCGTTTTTAATTTTTCATCAATATCACCCGTTGAAACTTCTTTTCCGTTAACTTTAAAAGTATAACCAAACAAAGTTGCATTTTGTGCATTTTCTGCTTCAATTCTTTTTGACACCAAATCAGTAGCTATTTCCGGATTATTGGCAGCTTGATACAAAATAGCCTTTAACTGACGTATTTGAACCGGTTTTAATTCAGCTTCATTTTTTAAAAACTCTTGGGCTTGTTCACTATTTTTTTTACTCCCTGTAAATTTTGCAAAAGCTTCATCAGCTTGTTGTGCCAATTTGCCTGTTTCTTGGTCTCCTTCAACAATATAAGTGTTAGATTTCCACTGTGCTTCTGAGGCGGCAGTGTACAAACGTACATATTCTTGTGTGTAAGTATCTAAAAAAGTTTGTACTTCTTTTTGCAAAGTATTGTTTGGTCCGTTAGCGTTTACTTCAGTATTTTTTGATGGAGATTTTTCTGTTTTACACCCCATCAACATGAAAATTCCCGCTATGATAACAGATAATCCTGTTTTAATAGTCATTATTTTAAGTTTTAGTAATTGATTAATGATATTCTGTCGTTTGTATATTTTGCAATTTTTTGGTCTCCATTTAAAAAGGTTATAGAAGCCAAAAAACTAAACTGGGCAGGAATCGCTCCTACTTGTTTTACTAATTCTGCACAAGCCTCAGCCGTTCCTCCTGTTGCCAAAACATCATCATGAATCAAAATGCGTTGCCCTTCTTTGATATAATGTTTGTTCATCTCGATTTCAGCAGTGCCATACTCCAAATCGTATTTTTGAGAAATAGTTTCCCCGGGTAATTTCCCTGCTTTCCGAATCAATACAAAAGGTACGCCCAATTTATTGGCTATTCCCATCCCAAAAAGAAATCCTCTGCTTTCAATACCGCATACTACATCAATTTTTCCTTTGGCTTTTTCAACAAAAGCATCCATAATATCGTTACAAAGTTTTGCGTCTAAAAATATGGGTGTAATATCTTTAAAAACAACTCCTTTTTGGGGAAAATCAGGAACATCAACAATGGTTTCTTTGATTCTGTTTTCTAACATGATTTTTATTTATAATAACTTTCAAAAGTATTAAAATTCAGTTAAACAACATTGTTTTTAATCTATTAGTTATCCACAAATGTCTTTTTAATTATTTTAAAATAATATTCTGTACTTTTGTTTATTCAAGTCTGAAAAAATATGAACGCACTAAATCGAGCGATTAATTATACAAAACCTTACTTGGGTTCCTTTTCTCTTTCCATTTTATTCAATACTGTTTATGCTTTGTTAAATGTATTGGCAATGGGAATGATGATTCCTGTGTTAAATATTATGTTTGATGAAAACCAAGAGCGTATCGAAAAGCCCATTTATAACGGAATTACTTCTTTGGGAGATTACGGAAAAGAATCTATATATTATTTGGCACAAACCATTAACGATGAGAAAGGTGTGCTATACACATTAGGATTTTTTTGTATTGCTTTTTTAATCATTTTCTTTCTTCGTAATTTTTTTCGATTTTTAGGACAAATTTTTCTGATTGCTCTTAAAACCGGTGTTACAAAAGATTTTAGAAATGCTATGCATCAAAAAATATTGGATTTACCCATATCATACTTTACGGAAAAACGAAAGGGCGACATCATGTCCCGCATCTCCAGTGATGTGTCTGAAGTTGAAGGTTCTATATTGGGTTCTATTATCGAGATTATACGATCGCCTATTATGATTATTATTTACTTGATTTCTCTGTTTTTAATGAATCCCAAACTCACCTTATTTGCTTTACTTATTTTTCCCGCTTTAGGAGCTTTTATTTCTTTATTGGGCAAAAGTTTAAAAAGAGGTTCTCAAAGAACTCAAAGTCAATTGGGAAAAGTGATTTCTTATGTAGAAGAAACCTTATCCGGATTGAAAATCATTAAAATTTTTAATGCTGACAAACAAGTTCAGAAAAAATTTGAAGAAGCTACTTTTTTACATCAGAAATTATTAACGAGAGTTTTAAGAAGAAACGAATTAGCCTCTCCGATAAGTGAATTTTTAGGAGCTATTTTATTGGTTGTCATCATTTACTATGGCGGACGATTACAAATTATTGGTGAAGGAATGCGGGGCTCTGAGTTCGTTACGTATATCGGACTGTTTTACACAATGTTAGATCCTATCAAACGTTTTTCAAAAGGCTTTTCAAGTGTAAACAAAGGAAAAGCCTCAGCAGAACGGATCTTTGAAATTATTGATACGGAAGTTTTAATCAAAGACCATGAAAATGCAGGCTCAAAAAAATCCTTCGACTCTTCTATTACGTTTGAAAATGTATCATTTCAATACGATGAAAAAGAAGTGATTCAAAACTTTAATTTAACACTTCCAAAAGGAAAAACAATAGCATTGGTTGGAAGTAGCGGTAGCGGAAAAAGTACTTTGGCAAACTTGATTACTCGTTTTTACGATGTTACAAAAGGGGTGATAAAAGTAGACCAACAAAATATAAAAGACATTAGATTAAATGATTATCGGCAGTTATTTGGAATGGTAACTCAGGAAAGCATTTTGTTTAACGATACGGTTTTTAATAATTTAACATTAGGAAAACCGGATGCTACTTTGGAAGAAGTTGTTCAGGCAGCAAAAATTGCCAACGCCCATGAATTTATCGAAAAATTAGAAAAAGGTTATGATACAAATATTGGAGAAGGTGGTGGAAAACTTTCGGGTGGTCAAAAACAACGTATGAGTATTGCCAGAGCCGTATTAGCAAACCCGCCTATTATGGTTCTGGATGAGGCTACATCAGCTTTGGATTCGCATTCTGAAAAACTGGTTCAGGAAGCTTTAGACAATATGATGAAAGACCGTACTTCTTTGGTTATTGCACATCGGTTGTCAACCATTCAAAGTGCAGATCAAATTGTTGTAATGGAAGAAGGAAAGATTATTGAACAAGGTTCACATCAGGAATTACTTAATCTTGACGGCTTGTATAAAAAACTAATTGAACTGCAAAATATTGCTAATTAAAAAAGGTAATGCGACTTCCATTTATCATATTTTTTCTTTTGATTTTTAGCGTTTTTGAAGCACAGATTATAGAAGGAGGAGAAATAGAAGCGGTGAGTATTACACCGGATAAAGAAAGTAAAAACTTAATTCGTAAAGTGATTGATAATCAAAAAGAAAACATGCCTGAAAAGCATGATTTTTATCGATATGATTCTTATACCAAATTTTTAATTACAACCAACCGTGATTCCATTTTAAATGACCGTTTGTACATCCCTCAAAAAAAAGAAAAAAAAAGAAAAAAATCACTGCATAATCATGAAATCAACATGTTGGATATTCTTAAAAAAGGACATATCTTTATTGGAGAACGTGCTTTGGAGCATTATTATTCGGCACAAAAAGGTTATAAAAATATTGTAAAAGCCCACCGGGTAGCAGGTTTGAAAAGTCCCTTGTATGAATTTGCAGCTTTGGATGTTCAATCCATTCATTTACAAAATCCTTATTTTGTGTTTTTGGGTGTTAAATATATAAATCCTATTTCAAAATCGGGATTGGGAAAATATCGTTACCGGATTATCGATACGTTGGATATAAAAGGAAGACCAACGATTGAAGTAAAATTTAAACCTATTGGAGATTCTGTTAAAAAACATCTTCGAGGAAATATTTGGATTGATAAAGAAACTTTTGGAGTTGTAAAATTCAATGTGAATGAAGCCTCGTCTAAAAAACCCAATGAAATTATTTCTGAATATCAGCTAAAAAATGGAGCATGGTTTCCTCTTAAACAATATTTTAAATTTAACACCGGACGTTATGATTACATAGCTGAAACACTAGAAGAAGATACACGAGGTATAATCGTTTTAGATACTTTGTCAAAATCACAACCTATCATGGTGTATGGTAACACTTATTTTAATCATTTAACAATCAATAAACCCATTGAAAAAAAAATATTTAGAGGTCTTGAGTCCGAAGTTGATTCAAAGGCATTTAGCCTGACTCAAAAAGAATGGAAGGATTATAGGCAAGGCATCGAATTAGACGAAGTTGAAAAAAATACTTACCTTAACTTAGACAGCATTGGGGAAGAAATAAAAACGGACCGATTTTTAAAATACGGAAGAGCAGCTTTAACCGGTTATTATTCTTTTAAAATGATTGACTTAGACCTTACATCATTATTTAATTATAATGAATACGAAGGCTTCCGGTTGGGAGCGGGGGTTAAAACAAATTATAAATTTGATGATCGTTGGCAGTTTGAAGGAAATGCAGCGTATGGGTTTAAAGACCATCATTGGAAATACGGAGCAGGCAGTTCATATTTGATAAGCAAACCCAATTACGGTATTCTAAGTATCCATTATACAGATGATGTGAATCCATTTGGAGCTCAAGAATTTGCCATGAAAAGTCCCTATCGTGATTTTAGAGAAAATTTGGATCGTTTTCATAATGAATTGTTTGTCAAAGAAAAAAAAGGAAGTGTTTTTTATCAGCAAGATTTTTTTAATACAGCAACATTCAAGATTACAGCTTCTCGAAGTCAAAAAGAGGCAGCTTTTGATTATCGATATAGAAATCAGTCAAAATTTGATTTTTTTGATTTAGAATTGGCTCTCAAATGGAGTCCTAAAAGTAAATTTGCCCGAACCGATTACGGAAAAATGACTTTAGAAAATAATTTTCCTGTTTTTCAACTAAATACAACACAAGGCTTAAAAACTTTAGGAGGAGATTTTGATTATACAAAATTTGATTTTCAAATACAACATCAAATAGAAAACCCTATTGGGAAAATAAATCTGCAAATAAATTCCGGAGTGGTTCTCGGGGATGTTCCTTTGATGAATTTATACGCTGGAAATGGAAATTCAAATCTTAAAACCGGTGTATTTAAGAATTTTAACATAGCGGGAACAACCAGTTTTGAAACGATGGGGGAAAGAGAATTTTTTTCTAACCGATTCACTTCCTTTCAACTAAAACAATATTTGCCTGCATTTAAGATTTTAAAAAAATCAATGAATACCAATGTGGTGTATAGAGGAATAATAGGAGCCATGGATTCTAAAGAAAGTCATTCGCTGAATTTTAATACGTTAGAAAATTATTACCAAGAAGCAGGTTTTGAGGTAAATAATTTACTTTTCATTTTTGGTTTAGGAGCTTATTATCGGTTTGGAGCTTATCATTTAACAAACGAAGGCGAGAACTTTTCGGTAAAATTAACGGCAAAATTCAATCTGTTTTAACATGATTCCGTATCTTTACAACTTCGCAAAAGAATTATTAAGAATATGTGGAAAGCTATTGCTCGGTTTATAATAACTCGAAAAGCATACATTATATTGGCACTTTTAGCCATGATTGTTTTTGGAGCTTTTCATGCTAAAGTAGAATTAACAAAATCGGAAGCAAAGCTTTTGCCGGAGCACGATTCCGTGTGGATTAATTTTAAAGCTTTCAGAAATACATTTGGTCAAGAAGATAATATGATTGTTATTGGTTTTGAAGATTCAAAATTCTTTACCAAAAAAAATTTCCGATTTTGGAAAAATTTGACTGATTCTATTTCAAAACAAAAAGGTGTTCAGCAAGTTATCGCTATTAATGATATCAAAATTTTAACTAAAAACGATTCTTTAAAACAATTTGAGCTAAAACCCTTATATCCTGATTTTAAGCCTACGGATGAAAAAATAAAACAATTACAAACCGATGTAGATCAATATCCTTTTTATAAAGGTATTTTAAAAAGTGATCATACATATCAAGCAGCTATTTATTTAGATCCGACCATTGTTGATACTCCTTTACGCATTGAGGCAGTTAATTATATTGAAAATCAAGTACATCAGTACGAAGAAAAAACCGGAGTAAATCTACACTTATCCGGTATACCGGTTATCCGTACCAATAATGCAAAAGAACTAAGTAAAGAAGCCACGCTTTATATTTTAGGTTCTTTGTTCATTACCTCGTTTATCTTTTTCTTGTTTTTTAGATCTTTCAGAGCAACGTTTATTTCCCTGCTTGTTGTTTTAATAGCTGTTTTGATGGCTTTTGCTTCATTGAATACATTGGGCTATGAATTAACAGCTTTAACGGCTTTAGTACCTCCTTTACTAATTGTGATAGGAATACCTAATTGCATTTTTCTTATTAACAAATATCAGCAAGAGTTTAAGAAACACCGCAATAAAATAAAAGCATTGCAACGCATGATTATGAAAGTAGGAAATGCTACGTTAATGACCAATTTCACGACAGCTTTTGGGTTTTTAACATTTATTTTTACAGATTCAGATACCTTGCGTGAATTTGGTTTGGTTGCTTCGATTAATATTATCTGGGTCTTTGTTCTGTCAATTTTGATTATTCCAATCGGTTTTTCATTCATGCCTGAACCCAAACCACGTCATTTAAAACATTTAGAAAAAAAATGGATGAATCATTTGGTTGACCACATGGAATACCTTATCATCAATAAAAGGAAAAGTGTTTATGCTATCGCATTTATCATCTTAGGGTTAAGTATAGTTGGTATTTTGAAGATTCGGACGTCCGGAAATATGTTAGATGATTTGGCTAAAGGAAAAGAGTTTTACCAAGACATTTCATTTTTTGATAAAGATTTTGGAGGAATTTTACCTTTAGAGATCATGATTGACGGAAAAAAGCCTAAAAGTATGATGAAGTTATCTACTTTAAAAAAAATTGAAGAACTCAGTCAATTTATAGATTCCTTAAATACTTCCTCTTCTCCTATTGCGATAGATCGTTTGGTTAAATTTGGAAAACAGGCTTATTATAACGGAAATAAAGAATACTATTCGTTACCGGATGACAAAGAGAAAAATTTTATTCTGAATTATGCAAAAAAAAGTATTTCCAACACGAATGTATTAAAAAATTACATCGATTCGACCGGACAAAAAACACGTATTACCACTTTTGTTAAAAATGTTGAAACAGAAGACTTAGAACACATTTTTGAACAAATTACAAAGAAAAAAGATGAATTATTTCCTAAAAATCAATACAATACATACTTAACAGGAGCTTCTTTTGTATTTTTAAACGGGACGTATTATTTGTCTAAAAACCTATTATTATCTATTGTTTTAGCAATAGCTTTAATAGCTGTTTTTATGGCGATTATGTTTGCCTCGCCTAAAATGGTTTTTGTTTCTTTAGTACCTAATTTATTGCCTATCATAACAACTGCAGGAATTATGGGATACTTAGGAATTCCGTTAAAACCTTCCACCATTTTGGTTTTTAGTATAGCTTTTGGTATAGCTGTTGATGATACGATTCATTTTCTTGCAAAATACCGTCAGGAGTTAAAAGTTTCCAAAGGAGATATTTACCATTCTGTTTTAAATGCGCTTCGGGAAACGGGTGTGAGTATGTTTTATACTTCTGTGGTTCTTTTTTGCGGATTTGGGATTTTTATGTTCTCAAATTTTGGAGGTACGGTAGCTTTAGGTGGATTGGTTTCTCTCACTTTATTGGTTGCTATTATGAGTGATTTAATTCTACTTCCTGCAATGCTCTTATCGTTTAACAAACTGACTAACAAGGATTTTATTGAGCCTGATATCGATATCTTTAAAACAGATGATGATGAAACCATTGTTGTTGATGAAGACGAACTAATAGGGTGAAAGTTTTGGTCTTGACCTCATTTAAAAAGTTTAAATCACTTCATAATATAAAAAAATACCATTTACTATATTGTTTATAGGAAGCAGTAATGCTGGTATGACTTTATTAAAGTCAGTTTTTAACGGTACGGTCGTACTGGAAGTAGTAAATTATGGATGTTCTTTTTTCTTGAAAAGGTTGTCTAAACGGTGACCTTTTCTTATTTTTTAAGATTGTAAAAACAGCCAATAAATCAAAAAGAAACAATGGTGTTGGGTTCTAATTCGTATATTTTTTCAAGAGATTCGAATATTCTGGCTGAAAAAGGACCTCTTAAATATACTTGATTGTTCTTAACTTCCAACCAACTTCCTTCCCTCAAACCAACAACAGGAATGGTGTTTTGGTATAAATATTCTTTAATACGGGTTTCACGAGTTTCACCATTATGTTTCAAATTTGGAACAGGATCCAAATAATGTGGATTCAAATTAAATGGAACGAGCCCTAAAGCCTTAAAATCAGGTGGATATACAATCGGCATATCGTTGGTGTTTTTAATGGTAACACCTGCTAAATTGCTTCCGGCACTAGTCCCTAAGTAAGGTATACCGGATTCTACCACCTTTTTCAAGATTGGTAATAAATTCAGCTCATAAAGCGTTTTGAGAAGCAAAAAAGTATTACCTCCTCCAACAAAAATACCCTGTGTTTCTTTAATGGCTTTCTGCTGATTTTTAAATGTATGAAGTCCCTTAACCTTTATTTCGATAGTTTTAAATGCTTCTGATACTTTTTGGGTATAATCATCCCATGAAATACCGTTGGGTCTTGCATAAGGTATAAAAATAATTTCAGAGGCTTTAAAATGATCACGAAGTATTGGCAAAATATAATCTAAATATTTACCTCCGTAAATCGTTGAAGTACTGGCTAACAAAATGCTTTTCATCTGGTTTAATTAAAAAAACACTAACAAATTTAGTTTATGTTTCGACCTTGAGGTTTTTTCATCGATTTATCCTTTTTACCAAATTTAGCCAATTGTAGCATCCACCAAGTAAACATAATAAATCCTACAGCCATTAAAATGAAATTTGGAACATGACCTAAAATGGGCAAAATCTCAAAACTTGCTTCAAAAAGATTTCCTATTCCATGAAATAATTCGCCTAACATAGTGTATTTTTTTTATTCTGATTAAAAGAATCTATATCTTGCATCAAAATTAGTAAAAAAATGTTGTACAACATTACAAAAACTAAAAATATTCTCTTCGTTATATTTTTAATACTTTTTGTTGTCGGAGCGACCAAATATTACCGCAATATATCGTGGTTTCAAGTGGCAGGTATTTTAAGTATTTTCGGATTGGTTTTACTTTATACCAGAATCAGTTCCCAAATCAGATCACTCCTGATTGTAAATGTTATTTTTATATCCTGTCTTGTTTTAATGGATTTTAGCATCATTGACCACGATGTTTTAATCGCTGAAATCCTTATTTTACTGGCATTCCTTGTAGGACGTTACTTTTATAAAATAAACGACCGATTTATTTTCATAGAAGTATCTTTATTGGTTTTTCTGGCAATTCTTTTTTATCCTCCGGCTGTTTTTTACATTTTCTTTATTTTTTCTATAATGTTTTTTCACGGCATGAAAAAACTTTCTGTTTATTTTTTGCCTTTATTCTGCCTTGTTATGTATATTGGAGCTACATTTGGAATAAGTTTTTTATTGGGTTTTGACTTTATAGGTTTTGTTAAAGAACAATTTTCCCACTTTCAGTTAGTTTATTACGATTTCAGCCCTCAACAACTGTTTTTATTAGTTTCGTTAATCTTATTTGGAATATTTGCCTTAATTGATCATTATCGAATGATTTTTAGACAATCGCTTTACAATAAAAGAAATTATGAATTGATTCTATATTTCTTAATCATCTCATCGCTACTTTTCATCTTATCAAGAAACGCTTTGCTTTTTGTATTATTTCCTTGTTCCATTATTATAGGGAAATATATTTATTACCAAAAAAATCAAAAAATTCAATGGTTTATGATTCTTTATTTTCCAGTAAGTGCATTGATTTGGAGTGTGGTTTAAAATAGTTCAATTCTAATTCACTTCCATCAAATTCAGCATAAGAAAAATAAGAAATCCAGTCTCCTAAATTAATGTAGTGAGCATTCTTTCCCAGAGGTAAATCCATTGGTAAATGACGATGACCGTAAATAAAATAATCTCGATGTTCTTCTTCCAGTTTCTTTTTAGAATAAAGAATCAGCCATTCTTTATCTTCTCCTAAAAAGTGAACATCTTCTTCTCCCGAAATGGTTTTATTTTTTTGAGATAAATATTCTCCTAAAGTGATTCCTAAATCAGGATGAAGCCACCTAAAACACCAGTTAAAAAAAGGAAATCGGAAAACCTTTTTCATTCTTTTATAACCTTTGTCTCCCGGTCCCAAACCATCCCCGTGAGCTATATAAAATCGTTTGTCGTTGATTTGATATTCTTGTTTTTCAAAATAAACTTCCATTCCAATTTCTTTTTGCAGATAATTTTTCATCCACATATCATGATTTCCGGTAAAAAAAATAATCTGAATCCCCGAATCGGATAACTCTGCCAATTTTCCAAGAACTCGCACAAAATATTTGGGTACGGCTTTGTTGTATTCAAACCAAAAATCAAATAAATCTCCGACTAAGAATATGATTTGAGCATCCTGTTTAATTTGTTCCAACCATTGTACAAAAATCTTCTCTCGGACAAGACTTTTTTCATAATCAGGTAACCCAAAATGCTGATCTGAAGCAAAATACACTTTTTTATATGGCTGTAACTGAATTGTTTTCATGCTTTATGGATTATCTTCGGCAAACCATTCTCCGTAAGAATTCTCCGTTTCGTACAAACGTAAAGAATATAATTTGATGTTTGAAGGTAATTTATTTCGAATCTTCGAGGCAAAATCCAACAACATGTTTTCACAAGTAGGCTGATAATCTGTAAAAATCACTTTATGACCTTGTTGGGTTAAATGTACTCCTAAATCTGAATGAGGGGTATTTTGGTTTAATACAACAGCATGGTCAAATGGATTTACAATTTCTTTATTTACAATTTCTTTCAAATCCCCAAAATCATAAACCATCCCTAATTTTGGATTGGTTTTGTCTTCAACAGGTTTCCCAAGAATGGTTACATGTAATTTATAGGAATGTCCGTGAATATTTTTACATTTTCCATCGTAGCCGTATAAAGCATGTCCGGTCTCAAAATTAAATATTTTGGTTAATCGAATGTTTTTCATAAAAGAAAATTTCGTATTTTAAGGCTCAAATATGCCCAACTTAGTACAAATTTATAAGAAAATCCTATGTTATTTGATTTATTTCAGTTGTTTTTTCCAAAATATTGTTTAAACTGCGAAAGAACACTTTTAAAAAAAGAACCTATATTGTGTCTTGAGTGTTATGAAAAACTTCCCTTTCGTTCTTCATCAAATCATGAAGAACTTAGGCAGGATTTGTCTTGTTTTTTTAAAATTGAAGAAGCTTATAGTTTGTTGTATTTTAAAAATCAGCATATTACATCAAGTTTAATTCATGCGTTAAAATACAAAAACAAACCTCAGGCAGGTTATGCATTAGGCGTTTTGTTGGGTAAGAAAATGCCTGCTTGTTTTGATGTAGTGGTTCCTATTCCATTACATCCCAAAAAACAAAGAAAGCGAGGGTACAACCAATCAGAAAAAATTGTTGAAGGTATTTCGGAAGTATTAAATATACCGATGGATACCAAGAATTTAATTCGAATAAAAAACAATCCTCCTCAAGCTCTTTCAAAAAATCACGCAGAACGATTGCAAAATACTTTAAATATTTTTAAAGTCGTAAATCCTTTATGCTTTGAAAACAAACATATTTTATTGGTTGATGATATTATAACTACCGGTTCTACCGTTTATAACAGTGCTTCCCCACTTTTGAAATTAAAAAATGTTAAAATAAGTGTGGCATGCATTGGCTTTGCAGGATAATTTTTTGAAAAAAGTGTACCTTGCGTAAAATTTTTGTCTTCATGAAAAGAAATTTTCAATATTTTTATATTTCCCTATTTTTTGTTTTTATATTTTCTTGTGCAAGAGTTTCTTCACCAACAGGAGGTCCTGAAGATAAAAAACCACCTGAAATCTTAAAATATTCGATTGAGAATGAATCCAAAGAAGTTTCGAGTGATACAAAAGAGATTAAAATCGAATTTGACGAATACATAAAGTTAAAAGATGCTGCGAATCAAATTATTATTTCTCCTCCCATGGAAACTGTTCCTACATTTGCACCCATAGGTTCTCCCAAAAAATACATTACCATAAATTTTAATGAGTCTTTAAAAGAAAACACAACCTATTCTATTAATTTTGGAGAAAGTATTGAGGATAATAATGAAGGAAATAAATTGACCAATTTTACCTATGTTTTTTCAACAGGTAAGACCATTGATTCATTAACGTATTCAGGTAAAATACACGATTTGAAATCTTTAGCATTTGATGAAAAAGCTTTGGTAGGTTTGTATAAAATTGACACGACCTTTAACGATTCTACTATCTTTAAACAAAAACCTTATTATGTAACACGTCCTGATTCGCTGGGAAATTTCAAGTTTAAATATTTACATGAGGGCAACTATTTTGTAATGGGACTTAGCGATGGAAATCGGAATCTAAAATACAATCCTGTTATTGATAAACTGGCTTTTGATAAGGATTTTATTTCTTTGCCTACGGATAAAAAATCAAACCTAAAGTTATTTACGGAAAAAGATCAATTTGCTGTAAAATCACCTTCGTTTGAAGATTGGGGTAAAATTATTTTTGAATTTTTAGGAAATCCGGATAGTGTTCGAGTAGAAAATCGTGATAAGGCTTATACAGAAGAGCTTCAAGTTCCTTCTCAAACACGAGATTCTTTAATCTATTGGTTCAAACCTTTGGCAAAAGATTCTCTGAAAGAAAGTAAAAACGATACCATGAGCTTTTTTGTATTTCATAAAAATAAAAAAGTTGATACGCTAACTTTTAGAAAAAAAATACAATTCCGACCTAAAAAAGTAACATTGAATTTAACAGCATCGGAAAATGATTTCGGCATGATGGAATTTACATCTGAAACCCCTTTGAAAAATTTTAATAAAGACTTGATTTCTGTTTCAAAAGATTCTATTCCGATTGATTTTAAAATCATTCAGAAAGAAACCAATCCTTATGTATTGACATTGGATTTTAAAAAGAATTTTGAAAATTCTTATACGATTAAATTTCTTCCAAATGCCGTTCAAGATTTTTTTGGAAAAACAATTGACACGGTCAGTTATTCAGCCAAAACAGGCAAAGAACAAGATTATGCAAATTTGGAAGTTGTTATTGAAAATAAGCCTTCGTCTAAATTTTGGTTACAATTAATGCAAAAAGGAAAGATAAAACGAGAGCAATATGTTCAAGACCGTATTGTAAAATTTAAGTCTGTAAAACCCGGAACATACGGTTTACAAATGATTGTAGATGAGAATAATAACGGTTTGTGGGATACCGGAGATTTTTTTAAGATGATTCAACCGGAACCTTATTTATTTGATTCTGAAGAAATTTTGTTAAATGCTTATTGGGATGTTAAAAAAACATGGGATATTACAAAAAATCCGATTGTAAAAAAGGCAGAAAATAATCAAACAGCTCCTAAACCGTAGTGAAAACAATCATTAAAATAACTGTTGGAATAATTTTATTAGGGTTTATCATTCAATTGTACCCTATTGATCGTTCGGTTAAACCAATTCCTAAATCGTACGATATTATACGGCAGGAAAATGCCTCGAAATTAGTGGCTGATTTAATAACCAACGCTTGCTATGACTGTCATTCCAACGAAACCCAATACCCTGAATATGCTTCATATGCACCCGTTTCTTGGTATATCGAATACCATGTAGAAGAAGGAAGAAAAAACGCTAATTTTTCCCGCTGGAAAAAATATGATACCGATCAAAAAAACAGTATCTTACAAAACTGCATCGAAACCTTAAACGATAATTCCATGCCTTTGAAATCCTATATTTCAAAACATCCTGAAGCAACTCTTTCAATAAAAGAAAGACAATTACTTGTAGAATGGTTTCAAGGTCTTGTTAAGTAATCAATGTGAATAATGTTTAAGCAACACATTCAAAAATAGATATCATTCCGTTTTTGTTTTCGTAAGGTGTAGCATTTTGTTGTTTTTTTAGATCAATTTTTCCTCTGTCATAATTTTAATTGCCTTTTCAGTTTCATTTTCTCTGTCAATGAATAAACCTGGAAGCATAATCAGTCGTTTTTTCATTTTCCCATTTTCGTCTTCAAATAAAACTTCAAATCTTGAACGAGTCAGTCCTTTAATTGCTTTTTTAAATTTCACTTGTTGGATTTTATTTCGGTTAATTATTGGCGTTGCCGAATTATTCAAACTTGTTATTATTCCGTACAACAGATAAAGAGCAATTAATCCCAAAAATATCGGTTGAAAAATTTGTCCATTTTTATAAGAATTAAATACCAAGTAAAAAAGTCCAATTGTAATTGCTCCGTAAATCCATAGAATTCTTGAGACATTATTTCCAACAGTTACTTTTGCAACATTTCCAATTATTCCATCTCTTGTCAGAACAATTTTATCAGGTAAAATGTGGCAAAATCCTATTTTAGTTTTAAATATCTTTTCTTTTTCCATTTCGTAATTTCCACAATGAATACCAACGTCGGGGCTAAACGCAGTTGTTACGTCTGCAATATACGAAGTAATTGCGGGAAGTGCAAAATTCACTTAACCCGCTCTTGCACATACACGATGTTAGCGGTTCGGCTTTTTATGTTTAATAAGTCTGTCAAAGTCTTCTTTTATTCGTTTTTGTTCTTCAAGTAAGTAGTGGTCTGCAAATGGCGAACCACAATCTTGGTTGTTAATTTGATGTAATAATTTTCCGTTTTCAAAATAACTTCGGTCTTCAATTATTTCTGACTTGACAAAGTCAAATGCTTCAGTGTCATTATTCTCTTTCATTGCTGTCGTGTCGTAATACAAAGGTCGGTTGTATTTATGTCGTTTTTCAAAAATAAATGAAAGTTGCCCGTTAAGTAAATAATATTCTGACAGTAGTTGAAATGTTTCGCCAAAGTGTCGTGCTACTATCTTTTCTAATTGTCCATTTTGGTAATAATATTTTGCTTCTCCGCCTTCTGTTGATTCAGTCAATTCTTCGGTGTCAATAGAAGTCCAATTTGTAATTGTGTTTATTCTCTTAAAGTTTTCTCTAATTGGTTTCAGCCTGTCAGTCAAATATTCGTTTAACGGTATATCTTCTTCATTAAAAGTTTCTTTCAATTCAACTGTGTCAGATTGAGAACTGTCCACATTGTTGTTTGTTGTTGTCATGTTAGAAACAGTCGTACTTGTCTGTTTAGAGCCCGATTGTCCGCAACCTGCTAAAAAATACAAGATCAATATGTAAATTGTCTGTTTCATTGTCGTTTTAAGCTGACCGCTAACGGGAAACACATCGCTAATTTACTATTTTTCTGCGAATGTGGAACATATTCGGCGGAAAAGTAGGCGAGAAGTATGGTTTAGGTACTTAAACCGCCATTTTGCCAATCTGATGTTGTGCAATGTTTTTATTCCGCTTACTATTCCTTTGACTGTCATTGACGATAGTAAATTCAAATATTTTTTGTCTTTAATGTAATTCACATAATTTGGTGAATATTTATAGTACAATCTGATAAAAACTCTACCAATCAAGTGTTTTTTAAGAGTTTTATCTCTGAATTTTCGTAAAATTAGAACATTTGGATGGTCATAATTCCCGTACACCATTGTCGCTACATAACAGCCTTCTTTTTTCTCTTTTGTAAATTGCTTACGAACTGTATCTGCAATTTCTAATTCTCTTTCCTGTTGCTCTAAAAATGATATACTTGAATATTCTTTTCTAAATTCTTTTTTTAGCTCTAAAAATTTTGAATAAGATAAATTAGAGAGTTCTAAAAACTTAAATCTGCCATATTTGTATTGCTTTAAGGCAACATAAAGATTTAAATAATAATCGTTTTCGTCGGACAGAAATAAAAAATCTTCTGGATTAATTTTGTCTGAAATAATTAATTCGGGTTTTTCCGAAAGTTTGTTTCTTTTGAAGTTGTACGTTGTTGTTTTATATGGTTGTTTCTTAAAATCGTTTGATTTTTTATCTAACTGTATTAATTTGTCTTGTTCTAAATCTCTTTTAAAATGAGGAAACTCAATAAAATTTACTTCATTCTTATCTTCATTAATTTCAAAGTGGTCATAATTGAAGCCAACAATAATTTTATTTAAAAAGTCTTTTAATCCGCATTTATATTCATCTCCGTATTTCTTGGTTTTTCTTTCTCCAAAAATCCCTATCTCGTTATGTAACTCAACAGAAATCATGTCTAACTCATATTTTTTGAGTTTTATGTCAACGATGTATTTTTTCGAACCAATATTTGAAAAATTTTGCAGATAAAGTCCGTTTGGAAGTTTATTGGTAAATTGAATTTTCTCTCCGATTAAATTATTTTCTTTATCAATTAAGAATACGTATTTGTATCTATTCCAAGTTTCAACCCTGAAATTTTCTTGATTGAAAAAGAACACTGCATTTTGTTCGGTTTTTAGTGCAGGAACATAGTCATAAAATTGAGGTAAAGAAATTTTTCTATTCAGAATTTTATTGATTTTGCTCAAAGAGTATTTTGATTCAACAAAATATTTTACTCGAAGAAATTCCTCTTCCTCATTTTCGTTTTTGATTAGGTAAAACCCTGTTTTAAGACTTTTGAAAAGTTTATTCGATTCCGAAATCTCTATAGTTTGAAGAGAATAGAAATATGGAAATTTTGATTGTCGTCGTTCTGATAAATAACTTCTAAACTCCCAGTCTATATCGTCTAAACTTTCTAAAGAGTACTCAAAAAAGTCATCAATAGATTTACAAGACTTTGCGAGTTTATCAAATTGAGCACTAAATTTTTCTGCAAAATTATAATTGTCATATGTTATTTGAATGTTTTCTTCGTTTGTAGATGCGTTTATAGTCCAATTATATGAGCCATTAATAACAGTCCTATTGTCTATTATACAAAATTTGTTGTGTATTAACTTTTTGGAAAGAAAAATTTTAGCCCTACTGTAATACAGATTCTTAAAAAGGTCTTTTTTGTTTACGTGGTCGTCATAAATAATGATTTCCACTTTTACATCGTTATTTATTAAATCATTTACCTCCTTAATTATCCTTTTGTCCGTAAACCAAGCAACAGCAATTTTCAATTCGGATTCACATTCACGTAGGTTTTCAATAATTTGAGACCTTATATTTTCGAAAAAAACTTGTTGATTCATTTATAGATTTAGGTTTGTCTCAAATGTGGCATAACGTCGGGGCTAAACGCAGTTGTTACGTCTGCAATATACGAAGTAATTGCGGGAGGTGCAAAATTGCGTTTAGCCAATGATGTATGCATGTAGCGAAGCGGAGTGCAACCATCATTGGTGTAGCCATTGTTGGCATTTCGTTATTTTTTATTTTTTTTTAATCGACTGTTTTATCCCCTATCCTTCACCTACATTAAACAAAAAAAGCGGGAAAATAATTTTAAATAAATGGTTCCCTATTACTTAAAAACATTCCTCGCTCTTTATTTACTTCTAAAAAAAAGGCGGTAACCTACTCTCCCGGTTTTATACCAGTACCATCGGCACTATCGGGCTTAACTGCTCTGTTCGAAATGGAAAGAGGTGTGCCCCGACGCTATAACCACCAAAATATCTTTTGACTCTATTGACTCCTTAGTTACACTCCTC
>JBKEDE010000002.1:0-4386 GCA_047975265.1 Flavobacteriales bacterium | reverse complement strand
TTTTCAAAACGAAACTATCAAACTCACCTTTGCACGTAATCATTAGAACAAATGATGATTCTAATTATAGATTTTTGTGGATAGAAAATACCACAATGACTTTCGATGCCTCACAAACTGATTTTGAAAATGCAACCGTAACAGGCTCTAAAGAGGAAAATTTGGCTCAGCCATTAAGAATGGAACTCGAAAAACTCTCTGAAGAAGCCCAAAGAAAAAGAGAATTGGAGTTTATTGAAAAGCACCCCAACAGCATTGTAAGTGCAGAAATTCTATCACTTTATTCTACGAGTTTTGACAAAACAAAAACAAAAGAACTATTTGATAAATTTTCAGTACAAAACAAACAATCGAAATATGGGAAAATAATAGAAGATTACATCAACTTAAATAAAAGTCCAAAAATTGGCGAACAATATGTAAATTTTGAAATGACGGACTTAGACGGAAACTTAAAAAGATTATCCGATTTGAACGGAAAAGTAATTCTTCTTGACTTTTGGGCTTCTTGGTGTGCTCCGTGCAGAAAAGAAAATCCGAACTTCGTAAAAATTCATAAAAAATTTAATCAAAAAGGATTTGAAATTTTTGCCGTCTCATTAGATGAGAATGAAAATAAATGGAAATTAGCCATTAAAAAAGATAACCTTAATTGGCATCAAGTAAATGACTTTAAAGGTCAAGGAAGTAAGGCTGCATTAATTTATGGAGTTGAAGGGATACCCGACAATTTCCTGATTGACAAAAGTGGAACAATAATCGGTCGTGATTTGAGAGGAAACGAATTGGAAGAGAAATTAATCGAAATATTAAAATAACGCCTGTTGCTAACATTGTATAAGCGTAATGCGGGCGAAAGTGCCAAATCAAAGTTTCGGGTTTCTAATCCGCCAAAGCTACGCTTTGACGTTTTCGGAGAAAAGAAAGGTAAAACGTAAAGCGTAGCTTTGGCTACCGTTCGTGCTAAACTGAAAAGTTTCGGCTTCGAAATCCCGCACTACGCTTATACTTCACCGATGATGATTGCACTCCGCTTCGCTACATGCATACATCATTGGCTAAACGCAATTTTGCACTTCCCGCAATTACTTCGTATATTGCAGACATAACAACTGCGTTTAGCCCCGACGTTAACTGTAATTTTATGACTAACTATATTAGTAATTTAAGAAACATTGCAACTATTTCTGTAATAATCCTTCATGCTACTGCAATATATGTTTCTAATTTCAATGAAGTTGAATTATTCGATTGGAAAACGGCTAATTTAATAGACTCAGCTGTTCGATTCTGTGTACCAATATTTTTAATGATTAGTGGTGTCCTTTTACTAAATAAAAACGAAGACTTAGAATTATTTATAACTAAAAGATTAAAAAGAGTTTTAATTCCCTTTGCTTTCTGGAATATTATTTATTTCATATATAATAATTTCAATCAAGAAATTAGCACAATAGATATTATTAAAAAATTCATTATTTCATTTTTAAAGGGTTCGAGTTTTCATTTTTGGTATATCTATTTAATCATTGGGATTTATTTATTCCTATACTTAGAAAATGGACCGTTTCTGCTACACAAAATGAAATTAAGTACTTTCTTATTCTTTGGACAATCACTTTATTTATAAACAATTACACAATCAAGTTTTTTCCTAAAATTGAATTAATGTATTTTAGTAAATACATCGGATATCTAGTTCTAGGTCATTATATAAATATATACATTAAAGATAAAAGTTTAAAACTAACAGGTTATCTATTCTTTATTCTTGGAGTGTTCCTTACATATTTTTTAACTTCATACTATTCTATTAAAAATAATTCATTTTTCTCCTATTTTTATGAATATTTATCTCCTAACGTTGTTTTAGCATCTGTAGGAATATTTTTAATAATTAAAAATTTGAACTTAAAATCTAATTCAATTTTATATAAATTAGATTCATTAAGTTATGGCATTTATTTAGTACATATATTAGTATTAAATACTGTCGTATTCATTCTAAAACCATATAAAGTTAATTTAATTACAGATATTTTAATAGTAACTATTTCAACATATGTTTTTTCTTTTTTAATTATTTACTTATTAAGTAAAATAAAATTCTTAAAAAACATTGTAACATAAAAACTACAATTAACATTGTATTGGCAAAATGCGGGGTTAAAGTCGGAATTGAAAATCTGCCACATTTTTTTATAATTTAGTTCCATTGGAAAAAATATCGGCTACGATTGGTCTAAATTGAACTTCCAGTCCAATTTCTCCCGCACTTCGCAAATACTTTTTCGATGTGATGTGCAAGTTTAAAACGACACTGCTAATGAAAAATATCACGACAATATTTTTGCTTCTTTTGACACTATTGAAAGTAAGCGGACAGACAACAGTAACAGAACTGAACGGTTTCAGAATTGGACAATACAGAGAAACTGCGACAAACGAATTTGGCAAGCCTGTTCAGCAAGACAAATACGAAGACGGTTTTGAATACGAAGCCTTTATCATTAACCAAGATACAAGTTTATATATGGTTTTTGAATATGCCGTAGGACATACAGACGTAATTTGGTCAATTCAAATTTCAGGCAACAACACAACAACGGACATTGGCTTTAAAGGCTTAAAACTTGGACTTGACAAAAAAGAAGTTCAAAGTGTGTTGGGCAAACCAGACAAAAAAGATGATATGGGCGAATATGGTGAAAAATGGAGTTACGACAAGACAAACTATTCAGTAGAAATATCAAAAAGCGGAAAACTATCAAGCGTAAAAATTACCGACAATTATTCAAGCAACACGCCTGACGTAAGCAAACTACCAAAGTTTGACAATGTTGTGAAGTTGCTGACTTCAAAAAATAACGCTGATATTGCAAGTATTTTAGCACCGGGAATTGAAATCTATTACAAAGACCAAACAATATTTTTTGCCAAGTCGTTAAAGACAGAAATTGAAACTGACTATTCAAAAATCTTTCAGACAATCCGAGAAATCAGCAACGGACTTAGCAAAATAAACACTTCTGATGAAAACTCATACGAAGAAAATATGCGACTTGCATTAGGACAAAATCCAAAACACGTTGTTAAAATCAAAAAAGGACACGCAATAAAAGAAATCGTATTTGACTATATCAACGGACAATATTTAATTTGGGAAATAAACGCACAATGAAAAAACCTGTGCATAACATGGTATTGCCAAAACCGTTATGCACAAGGCTTCCAAAACAGATGGCTAAACCAAAATTAAATTTAGGAACTAAAAAAGCTAAAAATAATTTCGTAAATTTGTGAATGAAATTTTGAATTGAAAATTGTGCAAAAACAAAGATTATATATTGACACTTCTGTATTTGGAGGATTTTATGACGATGAATTCTCAGAGTTTACTGTTCCATTATTTGAGAGACTGAATAATGGAGAGTTTACACTACTCTTTTCAACTGTAACTCAAGACGAACTTGAAAATGCACCGGAAAAAGTAAAAGAATTGGTCACTAAAATTAAAGCTGAAAACACCGAATTTCTTGACACAACTGATGAAGCTGTTGATTTAGCGACTGAATATATTACTGAAAAAGTAGTCGGACAAACTAGTTACGCTGATTGCTTGCATATTGCTTTGGGAACCATAAACAAAGCAGACTACTTAATAAGTTGGAACTTTAAACATATCGTAAATGTCCAAAGGATTAGAGGTTACAACGCCATAAATATGAAAAATGGATACAAATTATTAGAAATTCGTTCACCAAGAGATTTTGTAAATTATGAAGACAACGACTGAAAAACAATTTGACGCTGTAAAATATATGCGTCAACAAAGAGAAAAATTAAGCGAAAAATTGGCTAAAATGACCAAAGCTGAAATCGTTGAATATTTCCGAAAAAGGAAATTAGAAACGCAAACAAAGCCCTGTGCATAACATCGTCGGGGCTACCCAATGATGACTGCTCTCCGCTTCGCTACATGCATACATCATTGGCTAAACGCAATTTTGCACTTCCCGCAATTACTTCGTATATTGCAAACGTAACAACTGCGTTTAGCCCCGACGTTGCCTGCAAGTAAAAAAATAAAAATGATTACAACCAAAAGTATAAATTTAAAAAGCCTCATCAGATTGCAGTCATGGTCGGAAGAAATTCCGGCCATTTTTTTATGATTAAGTTTTAAAAACTTTGTCTGGATCTCCACCGGCAAAAACAATTAGAATAGCCGTAATCATATCTCTAAGTTCCATTGCGATACGCCTTTTAGCAGTTTTATATCCTATATTATTTGCTTTTTTGTAAATCAAAAGTAACATTGAAGCAATCATTGTCATATAAACCATTACCTGAATTCCGTTTTTATTCATTGAAACCAAATGACTT
>JBKEDE010000044.1:0-1508 GCA_047975265.1 Flavobacteriales bacterium | reverse complement strand
GCTGTAGTAATCTACTTTGGTGGTTGCAGAGAGATGGCTTAAAAGTGCTTCAGGGATAAACTCTAAAACATGTTTGAGAGATATTTTGTGGTCTTTAAAAACTGACATAATTGTTTGATTATCAGTTGAAAATATACAAAAAATTAATCACAAAAACAAATTAAACGACTGATATTCATGTGTTTATAACAATTTTTCCTCGTGCTTTTATAACAAAAAAGTCGGAAGAAAAATCTTCCGACCATGACTACTTAACTGGGGCTTTTTTTATTTGTTATTTTTTGATAAAAAACCGTTTGTCAAATCGATAGGATTCTATTTTTTTGATTGTAATTTTTGAAAATAATGGATGCAAAGGGTTTAAAACATAATTAAAATCTCCTTGCACAACAACAGAAGGAACTTTCATCATTAAAAATTCATTTTTAACCACAAATTGATCGCCTATTTTCTGTGTTGAATCAGAATGCGGTAAACTATTCCAGTCTTTTGGAAGTCTTTTAGGTTCAAAATAGGCAATATCATTCGGTATTTCTATGGTAATCAATTGATAATCTTTAGGAACTATTTGCAAAGGTAAATGAACTGCCAATTCTGCTGTACAAAGAGCTCTGGATTGTGCCGTATACAAAACAGCTGTTCCTTTACTATTCCAACGACCACCTGCTAATTCTGCTCCTTTTCCTATCAAATCCTTTGCAAAACGTTTCTTACTTAATCGAAAGACCTCCATTTTTAGACTAATACACCGTGTTCTATACGGGTTAATTCATCATTTAATAATTGTATTCCAAACGCATTATCTAAAAGATTTTTAGGCTTTCGACCTCCTAAAGCTATATTTTCTAACGCTAACCATGTATTAAAATCTTCTTTTGATTCAAAAACTTCTTCTCCTTTTTTATAAAGTAATGTAATTTGTAAAATCTTTTCAGAATGAATCGGGTCAAAAGCTTTCTTGTCTTTTTTATAACGTTGTATGGATCGAGGTGAAAGATGTAAAAAATTCCCCCATTCATTTAAAGAAAAAGGAAAATTGTGAGTTAAGGCATCAAAAAAAGAATACTTTAAGCCTGCTCGAACAGCATCTACCAAAGTTAAAATATCTCGGTCATCAATTGATTGGTAGCTTATAACGGCATCATTTATTTTTAAATTTTTCATTCTTCTATACATTTTTATCATCACAAATATACGAAATGTATCTGAATAAACACGACAATTGTCGTGTTATTTTAAATTAAGTATAAAAAAATTCGGCATTGTTAAAAAAGTATAGCTAATTGATTATTTCTTTTCATCATCAATAATTTTACTGAATGAACCAGCATATATTTCGCTTTTGTATAGCTTTTTGTTTTTCTTCTCAATCTGGCAAGAAAATGCCTGAACAAGCTGTTGTAACCTTCAACCGTAAAGGTTTCGGCTTTGGATTGAATAAGCATTTCTTCAGAAACAAATTCATTGTAAGCCTTCCAGTGATCAGCACATACAATCCCTGTCGCCAG
>JBKEDE010000064.1:0-4930 GCA_047975265.1 Flavobacteriales bacterium | reverse complement strand
TCTCTCTCTCTCTCTCTCTCTCTCTCTCTCTCTCTCTCTCTCTCTCTCTCTCTCTCTCTCTCTCTCTCTCTCTCTCTCTCTCTCTCTCTCTTTATATATTTATTCTTCCCATTTCCTTTATCTTTTATCCCTCTTCTTCCTTCTAGTGCTCCCTCCTCCTCCTCCTCCTCCTCCTCCTCCTCCTCCTCCTCCTCCTCCTCCTCCTCCTCCTCCTTCTCCTCTTCCTCTTCCTCTTCCTCTTCCTCTTCCTCCTCCTCCTCCTCCTCCTCCTCCTCCTCTTCTTCTTCTTCTTCTTCTTCTTCTTCTTCTTCCTCTTCTTCTTCTTCTCTCCCCCTGTCGTAAAGCCAAGGAATGATCATTAAAAATTCTTGTGCACGGAAAATATGACAGTAGGAATAACTTTGGGGCAGAGGGAGGGCGATGGAAGGGAAGGGAAGGGAGAGGGGAAATGGGAGAATGGATTGAGAAGGAAAGGGAAGCAACGACCAGGGAAAGGAAGGAAGGAAGAAAAGGAGGTGAAGGTAGAGGAAGGGAGGAGATGGGATGGGAAAGGAGGGAAGGGGAGGAGAGAAGAGGGGAAAAGAAGAGAAGATAAAGGGGAAAAGAGAGGGAAGAGAACGGCGGGAAAGAGAACTGAATAGTAGAAAGTAGACAAGTGGAGGGGGAGGGATAAATGGATAGGGGCACGTGGGAAGTACAGATAACAGGAGGCCTATTGGACCATAAGGAAGCTACTTTTTGGGGTAAAAAACAATAATTCCAGTAACCGTCTATAATGCATGGGTGGAGGAAGGATAGGAATGAGGGAGAATTGGAGGATGAAGCAAGGATAAATGGTAGTTTACATGAATCAAGGATCAATAGGTGAAACGAGGGCGTAGAAGTGCAAGAGTGGGATATAGAAACAAGAGGAATGAGAAAAAATTGCGGTATGAAGCAAAAATAATAACATTTACATATTGATCTGAAGCAAGAGTATTGAAGTAATGCAGAGATGCAAAGACGAGACAAAGATATGTAGAAGCAAGATACAGATACGAGATTTCTGGATGAAGCAAGAATACTCGTAAAAGCACTAGAATACTGGCATGAAGTGAAGATGTAGAAGTGAAGCAAGGTTGGAGAGAGGAGGAAAATGTAACTAAAAGCATGAGAGAGGTGAAGTAAGACCAGGACATCATCGTGAAGCAAGTGTGTGTGTGTGAGAGAGAGAGAGAGAGAGAAGGGGAGGGAGTCCATATAACCTAGCCAGAAGCTAGCTAAGCTCTAGCACTTAAGTCATCCCAACCTAGGAATGGAAGGGGTGAGGGAGGGAGGAGGGGGAATGGGAAATTAAGGGAGGGTGAGGGAGGGGTGTAAAAGGGTCTTATGGGAGGTGATAAGGGAAGGGAGAAATAAAAGCAGGGGTTAGGGGAGTGGGAAGTTAAGGAAGGGGATAAGTGAGGGGTTGAGAAATGGGTGCTGAGGGTTTCAAGGGAGGGGGTGAGGGAAGAGTTCCTTAAGGGGTAAAGGTGAGGGAGGAGTGAAGGGGGGAGTTAAGGAAGAGGATAAGGGTAAAGGGGTGGGGGTGCAAGGGGTGGGGTGAGGCAAGGTGTACGGGAGGGAATAGATGCGTGGGGTTGGAGAGGGAGATAAGAGAGGGGGGAAGCACGGGGGTTGGGTGGGTGGATGAGAGAGTTACCACGTCCAAGGTTACGCCCCTCACGCACACTACCCACAATGCCCTCCCCCTCCCCCCTCCCCTCCCCGGCTGCAGCAACAAGGTTAGCAATACACAGCAGCAGCATTTGTAGGGGTAGTGTATAGGACAGCAGTAATACAGAATCTATTCACCATAGCAGTACCATTATTGTCATCGTCGTCGTAGTAGTAGTACTAGTAGTAACCTAAAAAGGCATTATCGTAGTGAAGCAAATCGCGTTAATTAGGTTGTGCTGGAGAGGGACACCTTCACGTAGTTGCATCAGCATGATGTGCAGTGGAGCTACCCTTTTATAGACGTCTATCAGCTCCCTCCCTGTCCCCTGAAAAGAGGATGGTGGACTAGAGGAACAGCCTCAGCCTGTTGTCCATTGGATCCATATTCAGATGAACCTAAAGCCCGAACAAAAACAACTGCGGGGACATCCCATTTCAGTTTCTTCTTAGTATTTCGAAATGAATTTATTTCAAGGAAGAAGCTTCGATACAGAGAGACTGAGTATCACCTTCACTAAGCCCTTCACTGCCAGAGGGCCCTCTGAAGCTGAATAAAATCGTCTGGTTTTTGGCCTAATTAAAATGAAAATCACGTCCTGGGGCAAAAGAAATAAATGCTACATGCCATCCCAGGGGTTATCAAAGAGACTGCCGCACTGCTTCGCCACTCGCATCAGTATTATAAGTCACATATACTTTTGGCATCAACTTGGGTGGGAAATTTGGACAGAGGAGATATATGTGTAACAAATTACTAGTCACGGTGGTTGGCCTGTGAAGGTGGTTTGAAAAATGCAGTGGACATACAGGATATCTGTCTGTCTGTTATGTTTTACTGTCAACCCAACTGTCTGTCTGTCTTTATCCATCCACCCATCTCTCTCTCTCTCTCTCTCTCTCTCTCTCTCTCTCTCTCTCTCTCTCTCTCTCTGTTTTAACACAGTTTGCCACAGCTGCATGGGAGGGGGGGCGGTTTAGAAACATGAACACTACGGTACATTGTTAAGAGTACCAACAATGCATGCTTTTGTTCTCTCTCCCTTTTGTGGATTTGTCGATACGGTGATGCGTTTTTGTGTATTACTCTCGCTTATACTAAATATTTTACTCAGCCTAGGGGGTCTCTTAGTAGTTCAGTCAGGTTTCCATTTTACCCCGCCAGTGAAAAAAAAAAAATACTAAGTCGAGGTACCCACATTTAGCAGGAATATATATATATATATAAAAGCTCCATAGGGAAAAGGTAAATGAAAGTTAATATGGATATCAAACCCCTCCAAGTCAAAACAGTTGAATAAAATCGTCTGGAGAGATCAAGAATAAACTGGCAGCAGCACAGTTTAGGTACAGGAGAGCTGACACATGGTTAAAAATAGTCACATCAGTATTATGCACCATTTGACATAAGTGTTTGGCAGAACTATACTTAGAGTGAATGTGGGAATTGGGAGAAGAATGTTGGGTTGATGAATGTGGGAATTGGGAGGAGAATGTTGGGTTGATGAATGTAAAAGATGATAATGATTATGATGATGTTTTTTCATTTTTTTGTTGTTGTTGTCTGTTACCATGCCATATATCTTACGTGCAGTGCATTTGACCCATAGGTACACTTCTTCTTTTCCCCCATACCTCAGTGTTCTGTTTTCTTTCACCACCCCTATCTCATCACCCCCCTGTCATCACCTCTCACTTCATCATATCCCACTAATCATCACCTCACACCTCATTGCCCCCTAATTATCACCACCTAATCGTCATCCCCCACCTCATCACCCCACACCTCATAATCCCCCACCTTAGCACCTCACACCTCATCACCCCACACCTCATCACCCCATACCTCATCACCCCCCACCTTAGCACCCCACACCTCATCATTCCCCACCTTAGCACCCCACACCTCATCACCCCACTCCTCATCACCCCGTCATCACCCCTTCTTAGTCCCCCCTCCAAATCCCACGTCACACCCGCACCTCACGCCTCACAAATCCTCTCTTGTCCTCCTCAGACGACTCACAGGCACGATCATTTGTTACAGCCTTAACGACACAGACGACCCCTTAAACTCTGGTACGACTTTGGCTTTCCTAAACGACCCTTCAGACGACACCCAAAGCTGTGTTCTAGGTGGTTTGTGACATTTTCCTAAAACCTCTTCTTCAGCGATGTATTTTGAGAATTACACCCATCCATCTTCGTTAGTGCAGCAGATTTTAACACCTCGTCTTCCACTTTTTATTTTGCATATTACACCCTTCTGTTCTTACACGTCACTGAGGTAAGCTAAGCCAATACTAAAAATATATAAATAACATGAGACTCAGGGTCTTATATGCAAAATAAATCACTAAGGAACAGTTGCTAACAGGCCTCGTATGCCACTTAAAATGCAGATCATAAATCTAGTCAGCTCCAAGCTCCCATAAAATCCTGTAAATTTAACTCTTAAAGCACGACATGTAGCTCTTTCGACAATGCCCAGCTTTTTGAACAACTGAATAGCAATCCTAGCAACTTCAGACGATTCCTAGTTCTCTAAACAGCCTTGTAGCGCTCTAAACCACCCCACGGTACCAAAGACGACCTTCTAGCATGCCAAACACGACTTTTTGATCCCAGGCGACATCCTAGCCTCCCAGATACGACTCCCAGCTCCCTAGACACAACTCCCAGCTCGCCAGACACGATTCCCAGCTCCCCAGACGACCTCGAAGATCCCTGAGACAGACAACTCCCAGCAAACCTGTAGACACAACAACACAGTTGCCTCTTAGGAATGGCACGCGCTCAAACACACACTCACGCATCCCCTCCCCACACACACACATGTATACATTCATGCACATACCCTATAAGCACACAGACACATACACATATATATGTGAGGAGACTGTAGCACCAGTCGAGCAGGGCAGTACTCCCAGGGAGGATGGAAAGCTGATGACAGGGAGAGCTGGAGCTCCCGTTTCATCAGCCCTCAGGAATTGTTCCTGACCATCCTCCTTTGCTGAACTTTTTCAGTGTCTCAGTTACACAGAGAGTAGACCAGCATGCTCTCCTATACAAGTTTCTCTAACTGTCAACACCAAACTACATACACGCTACACACTACACTTCCTTTTCAAAATTATCAAAAATGGCGCACAAAAATCATGCCTCGGAGTCTCCAGGGGGGGGGACCATAAATGCCCCCACCATCCGCCCCTCTCCCGGTGATGACTCAAAG
>JBKEDE010000019.1:0-1672 GCA_047975265.1 Flavobacteriales bacterium | reverse complement strand
TTACTGCATACACAAACATTAAATTTCACCGCATACACACACATTACCAGAAATGTAAGCTTGTCACAGGTGTTACAACAGACTGAGTGCAGTACAGTACTTTTGGACCACTGTGTTGTAACACCAATGACTGAGCTATGTCTTACATTGTTTGTTCACAAAAATGCTTATCCCATGTATTCAAACTGTATACTTTGTGCCAACTTTGGAAAATCTGGATGTATGTAAGACATAGTTCACTTTTATGTGGACAATCACCAGTATTGATGCCACTGTTAGGACCACCTCTGACCTGTCATTAACCCCTTTATTCTGGTGATGTCATTTGTACAGTAGTTTATTCTTGCTAACTGTATAGGATTTAATTGAGTTCAGGAAAGGCCTCCTGTGCTGAAGGGGCTGATATAGGCTATATCATTCAGCTCGAAAAGTTTCTCCTAAACTGAATAAAAATGTCTTTAAGTAGCAAGAGTAAAGTAAGAAGGAAGTTCCTGGAGTAAACTGGTTAAGCTTTGTCACTAAGCCACACAACGTTACGATAGCAACAGTAGTGAATTTTTACACCAACATACTGCCCTTCTAAACCAGGTCAGTGTTAGTAATTAGGTAAACTTGTGATGTAGTTTGATAAAGATACTAATTGTCCACATATACTGCACATTGTAATAGTTTCTAAGAAGTCAGTACATTCCTTACTCTACCCAACATTCACACACTGCTAATACAGTATGTTTGTGAGCAGTGTTTGTGGACCTGATACTGCTGTTCATTTATACCGCACATCAAAGCAGTTTCCAGGTAATTTATACGTTCTCTACATCCTCCAACATTCACACACTCCTAATTCAAGACCCTGTATTGTGGGCAGTGTGTGTGTTGAGGGGTCTGATGCTAACTGCTCATTCATACTGCATATTATAACAGTTTCCATGCAGTTTATACATTCCTCAACATTCACACACACTGCTGGTATGTTTGTGGTAAGTACGTGTGGGCCTGATGGTGGCATGAAGTGTCTGGGAGCAGTAGTAATTTTGACTTCTGCTCCTCAGCCGAACATTCCCCCAATTTTAGCTTTTGTACGTCACTCACTGTTGTGTACCCCTTGTAAAACTCCACCGGTAAAATACTGTCTCAAACCTATTTATCTTGTATGTATTGCCTAGAGTAATAAAAGTAAATAATCTGTTTTCTGTGTTCGTTTTCTCCCATAAGGGGGAGGCGGTGGCTCAATCGGTAGAGAGGTGGCCTGCAGTCCTAACGGACCCAGGTTCAAATCCCCGCTGGGGCAGGGACCAGTTTAAGGATTTGATTTTCATTAAATCAGGCTTTACTGATCTACCAGAAGACCCGCCGACATGTCGTAAAAATACCCCCGCTAATACCAGTACACCAGTCCTGTATGAGACAGCCCTAGCTTGTATTCAGTATGGATGGTGGGTGTTAGCGCCGAAGTGGTGACATGTAGAGGTGTATGGTATGTAGGAGGACTGCTGGGCCTTGATAGCAGGCTGTGAAGCCTATGCCCAGAGTCGGACACACACACACACACACACACACACACACACACACACACACACACACACACACACACACACACACACACACACACACACACACACACACACACACACACACACACACACACACACACACACACACACACACACAC
>JBKEDE010000014.1:0-92102 GCA_047975265.1 Flavobacteriales bacterium | reverse complement strand
CCTATAGAACGAAATCCCAGTCCCTCAAGATACAGAATAAGTGCATCCCTTTTAAGTTTGTTCGGTTTTCCAACCTGCTCAACTGTAAAGTGGTGGCTGCAATCCTTGCAAAAATATCTTTGCCTTTGGTTGACCATACCATCTTTACGAAAATTCTGGCTTTTGCATTTTGGACAATTTTTCATATTGATTAATAATAGGTTAATAATTGTCCAAATATATAAAAACTATACTAAATTAACAATACCAAATTTTTTTAATAGGCGAATTAAACAAAATATTTTTCCCTTTAGGGTATATTGTACTTTTCTTAGGATTCCTATTTCTGATTTTTTTGCATGAATTAATCCATGCTCTGGTTGCCGGTTTTTTTTGTAACAACGGTATGAAGAGTGTAAAGATAGGTTTGCATAAAAAAACCTTTACACCTTATATGCATTGTAAAGAAAGTTTATATAAAATTCCTTTCATTTTAGTTACTATAGCACCTCTTGTCCTTTTAGGTATAATTCCTATGATTTTTTCTTTTATATATTTTAATAATTTGCTGTTTGCTTATAGCGTTATCATGACCGTAAGTTCAGTAGGAGATTTGATAATTTTATATTATGTTATTCCTATACCGTATAATAAAAAGATAAAAGATCATGATAGTAAGATTGGTTTCTATATTATAGATTAAATAAAAGACATTGCTTTAAATAACCACCAAAAACAAAACAATTATACGGTAATGCTCAAATACACCATGTACCTCAGTATTAATCCTTAAAGTTGGATAATTTGGATGAGTGGCTGTAATATCAAGAAATGAACCTCCTTTTCTTCCGCTACCTAGCGGTTTCAAAAACTCTTCAGCACTCCGTCAAACACCACGCCCTGCTGCTCCACCGTCTGTCACTTGCTCACAATATTATGCAAATTGCAGCCCATCGCCAAGCTATTTGCCTGGCGTTTTTACTATTCAACTCAATTCGTTTAGTAGGCCTTCCGGATTATACTCCTGTAAATTTTTTGGCAATTTATCAAAAACGCTAAACGCTTCCGCTTGACCATAAATTTTTGATATACTCTCATAATACCCAAAAAGTTTACCATTTTGAAATTCATCAGAAGCATTGGCTTTTATTTCTTCGGCTTCTTTTATCAGTTGGGTTAATATTTCTTCTATAAATTCCATATCTAAAATATTAATTTCCTAAAATAGCACCTTTTAGAATATTTACAAAATGCCTAAGTCGATAAAATTATTAATAGAAAAACTCTCAATCCAATAATTCGCATAATTTTTCAAATTCACGTCTTGGATTTTTTTCTTTATACAAAATTCGGTAAACCATTTCAGAAATAGGTGCTTCGATATTTTTGTCTTTTATTATTTTGTGGATTCCTTTAGAAGCATAATACCCTTCAGCCACCATACTCATCTCCAAAATAGCTGAACGTACGGTGTAACCCTTTCCTAACATACTTCCTAACATTCTGTTACGACTGAAAAAAGAATATCCTGTAACTAATAAATCTCCTAAATAAGCAGAATTTTTAATATCACGGTCGATAGGATAAACTTGTTGGACAATGTATTCCATCTCACGAATGGCATTTGACATTAAAAGAGCTTTAAAATTATCTCCATAACCCAACCCGTGAGCAATTCCTACTGCAATGGCATAAATATTTTTTAAAATAGTACCGTATTCTGTTCCAAAAGTATCATCTGAAATTTTTGTTTTAATATAGTCCGAAGCTAATGCATCTGCTATAAACTGTGCGTTTTTTTCTTGTTTAGATGCAATGGTTAAGTAGGATAAGCGTTCCATAGCTACTTCTTCAGCATGACAAGGTCCTGAAATAACACCGAATTTTTGATAATCTACATTAAATCGTTTATGTAAAAAATCGCCTACAATCATATTTTCTTCAGGCACAATTCCTTTAACAGCAGAAAAAATTATTTTATCCTCTAATGAGACGGTAAGTTTTTTTAACGCATTGGTTACATAAATAGAGGGAACAGCTAAGATTAAATAATCACATCGAGATACAATTTCATCAATCTCAGTTGTAACATGGAGCATCTCCAAATCAAATTCAACAGAACTCAAATAATTCGGATTATGTTCATTTTTCAATAAATATCGAGCAGAAGTTCTGGACCGAAACCACCAATAGACTTCATCTTGCGTTTCAGTTAACATTTTCACGATAGCAGTAGCCCAGCTACCATTTCCTATAACCCCGATTTTTGAATTCATAAAAGCAAATATAAATAAAGTTATCTTAAATGTGACCATTAAAATTATGTTTATAAATATAGTACATTTGTACTATTAATCAAACTGAAAAATATTGTACAAAAAACTGATTAAAGATATTATAATTTACGGTTTAGGAACGGCTTTACCACGTGCTATTAATTTAATTTTTACTTATTTTTTTACTAAAATATTACCCAGAGAAGCTTATGCCAATGTAAATGATGTTTTTATTTTTGATTTTTTAATGATTCAAGTTTTAACTTTTGGATTTGAAACAGCTATTTTCAGATTTGCCTCCAAAGAAGAAAACAAGCATACTGTAACAAAAACCGCCTTATATACAGTTGGATTTGGCGTGCTGTTATTTTTGGTTTTAGGATTGGTCTTTCATCGGGAGCTGGCCGCTTTCAGAAATTATCCTTCAGAATATGCTCTTTTTGCCATTATTATCGTAGCTTCAGACACTTTTTTAGCTTTGGGCTATACCTATCTTCGATTGCAAGAAAAATCCATTCAATTTTCACTTCTTAAAGTATTCAATGTCATTGTGAATACTTCTGTTTTATTATTATTCTTTGCAGTTGATTTTCCTTCATTTGAATACGTTAAAAACTTAACTGATGACGGAGGTTTAATTTTAACAGCAACCTTAGTCGCTAGTTTAATGAGTTTATTTTTAATGAGTTGGGAATTCATAAATATTTTAAAAAAAGGCGTTTTTCATTTAAAATTATCAAAAAAAATGATTCAATTTGGAGCTCCCATCGCCATTGCCTCAATAGCCTATGCTTTGAACGAAACCTTTGATAAATTTTTCATGAAATCAGCTCTTGGAGAAGAAGTTACGGGAGCTTATGCTGCCTGTTATAAATTAGGGGTTTTTATTATGCTTTATGAAATGGCTTTCCGCTTAGGTATAGAACCTTTCTTTTTTAAACAAATGGGTACCAAAAATCAAAATCAAATTTATGCTAAAGCTATAACAATCTATACCATTTTAGGATGTATGGTTTACATGAGTGTTATGGCAAACCTAAACTGGCTAAAAAAATTGATAATTGCTCAAAATGAATATTTTACCGCTATTTCAATTGTTCCGATTATTTTGCTGGCTAATTTAATTTTAGGAATTTACCGAAACATTTCCATTTGGTACAAAGTGGTTGACAAAACCTATTACGGGATGTATTTTTCTTTGGTGGGTGTCGCCGTTACAATCATTGGAAATGTCGTTATTTTAACTCAAACACAAAACTTTATAATTGCTGCTTGGGCAACGTTGATAGCATATTCTATCATGTTGATTTTATCCTATTTATTTAGTAGAAAAGTAAACCCCATTCCTTATGATTTAATTAAAATTTTAGGGTATTTATTTTTTACCTCAAGCATTGTTTTTCTTTTATTTTATTATAATTTAGGACTAATCCTCAACAATATAATTTTGATAATCTATTTAATCGTTATATTTTTGGTAGAATTTAAAACGATTAAATCATTCAGTAAAAGACAAAAATGAAAATTAATATCATCAATAAATCCCAACACGATTTGCCTTCGTATGAAACCATCGCCTCTGCAGGAATGGATTTGCGAGCAAATATAAACGAAGACGTTGTATTAAAACCTTTGGAAAGGAAATTAATTCCAACAGGATTATTTATGGCTATTCCCATAGGTTTTGAAGCTCAAGTCCGACCACGAAGTGGGTTGGCCTTAAAAAAAGGAATTACTTGCTTAAATTCTCCCGGAACCATTGATGCTGACTATCGTGGTGAAATTGGTGTGATTCTTGCTAACATTTCTAATGAAGAGTTTGTCATATCAAATGGAATGCGTATTGCTCAAATGATTATTGCCAAACATGAACGTGCCGAATGGCAAGAAGTTTCTAATTTAGATGAAACCCAAAGAGGCACAGGAGGATTTGGAAGCACAGGTCTTTAACCTATCGATTTTAAAAGATTTATTTTTTAATTGAAAAACTCTTTTTTAAATAATGTCTAACTTAAGTAAAATACAGTTTATTACAAAATGAAAATTATTGTTCCAATGGCAGGACGTGGTTCCAGACTTCGTCCCCATACATTAACTGTTCCAAAGCCTTTGATTCCTATTGCGGGAAAGCCTATCGTACAGCGTTTGGTTGAAGATATTACAGAAGTTCTTAACGAAAAAGTAGATGAAATAGCTTTTATCATCGGAGATTTTGGAAAAGAAGTAGAAAAAGATTTAATTAATATTGCAGAAAGCTTAGGTGCAAAAGGAACTATTTATCAGCAAGAATATCCTTTAGGAACAGCACATGCTATTTATTGTGCCAAAAATTCTCTTGAAGGACCTATTGTAATTGCCTTTGCAGACACTTTGTTTACAGCTGATTTTAAAATCGAAACAAAATCAGACGGTGTTATTTGGGTAAAACAGGTAGAAGATCCGAGTGCTTTTGGTGTAGTAAAACTAGATAAAAACGGTTTTATTACCGAATTGGTTGAAAAACCCAAAGTACCTGTTTCAGATTTGGCAATCATTGGAATTTATTATTTTAAAGACGGTAATGCTTTAAAAAAAGAAATACAATACCTACTTGACAATAAAATTACCGAAAATGGAGAGTATCAATTAACCAATGCCTTAGAAAACTTAAAAGAAAAAGGAGCTAAATTTATTCCCGGAAAAGTAAATGAGTGGATGGATTGTGGAAATAAAAATGTAACGATTGAAACCAATTCAAAAATTTTAAAACTAAAAAACGGCGTTGAACAGCTTATTGATGAGTCTGCCACCATAGAAGACACTTTGATTATTCCGCCGTGTTACATTGGAGAGGGAGCTGTTATAAAAAACTCTAAAATAGGCCCTTACGTTTCCGTAGGAAAAAGAACCCGTATTGAAGATTGTAACATTACTGAATCTTTAATTCAAAAAGACACCATTATTACCAATGCCAACTTAACCAAAGCCATGATTGGAAATAGTGCTACCTATGTTGGAGTTGCCCGAAATGTAAGTTTAGGAGATTATTCGGTCTTAGATTTTAAAGAAAATGACTAATAAAATAATTTATACCTTTCTTGTTACAGCACTTTTTATAAGCTGCGGAACACAGAAAAAAATAACAGAAAAAAAAGATCTTTCTGAAAATATAACCAATTTCACAGCTGTTTTGGATCAAGTTCAAAAAACGTACATTCAAGACTCTACTATAGTGTTTAACAGTCGTTTACAGTATATAAAAGATGGAAATAGTTTACCTAAAGTAAGTATCCAAACTAACATCCGAAACAATCAATTAATTTGGGCAAATGCCTCTATGATTGTTCCTTTAGGGCGTGCTGTCATTACACCAAACGGTGCTAAAGGTTATGCTAAATTGCCCGAAAAAGTATATTTTGACTCCGACTATTCCTTTATCGAAGAAAAAATCCAATTGAAAGATTTGGAATTCGAACAAATAGAATCGCTTCTAACAGGACGTCCGCTTTTTTCATTAAATACCCAAGAGTATAATTTTGAAAAATCAGCTACGGGATATGTTTTTACTTATAAAAATAACGATGCTTTAATGAAAGAAAAATCAAAAACAGATGTAACCCGAACGATTGAATTAAACCAACATTTTTTAGTAACCCGGCAATCATTTACAAAGCCGGATACAAACACCAAAATAGAAGTTTCTTATGCTGATTTTATTTTAGTAGGAAATCAGTATTTTCCTAAACAAATGCTCATTAAAGTATTTGATAAGAAAAATATTGAGATAAATTTAGAGCATAAATCCATTAAAACCAATACTTCCATTCAAACACCGTTTACATTACCTACTCATTATAAGAAAATTGATTTTTGATGAAGCATTTTTTTCGACTTAGTTTTGTTATAACCTTGTTCTTATCCGGTTTTTTGCTTGCCCAAAACAAGAAAGTAAAATTACAGGCTGAGAATAAAAAATTACGTTCGGAAATTAAAAGTTTGAATTCTAAGTTAAGTCAAAACAAAAAAGAAGCTTCTACACTTTTAGATTATGTTCAGGATTTGGAACAAAAAATAAAAGCTCGTGAAAAAATAATTCAAAATATTGCTCAAGAAAAAAATATTTTACAAACTGAAATTCAAGAAAAACAAAATGAAGTTCAGCAACTAAAAAACGAAATAGATCAATTAAAAAAACAATACAAACAAGTTTTAATCAATTCTTATAAAAGAAGAAACGAAACCAATCCGTTGCTTTTTATTCTTTCTGCAGATAATTTTTCTCAAATGTATCGCCGTTTCCAGTATATTAAAACATACGGTAATTATCGAAAAAAACAAGTAAACGAAATCAATGAAAAAGAGATTGTTATTCAAGAAAACATTACCGTTTTAGAACAAAACAAAAAAGAAAAAGAAACACTTTTGGCAGAACAAAAAAAAGAAAAAGAAAAAGTAAACAGTGAGAAAAAGGAGCAACAACAATTATTGGTGAAATTAGATAGTAAAAAAAATGAAATTATAGCACAAATAAAAGTAAAAGAGATTCGCTCTCGAAAAGTACAGAATCAAATAGAGGCTATTATAAAAGAAGAAATTCGAATTGCTCGTGAAAAAGCAGCTCGTGAAGCACGTTTAGCACGCGAAAAAGCAGAACGCGAAGCTAGACTAGCACGTGAAAAAGCAAAAAAAGAAGGTAAAAAATTTACTCCTAAATCAAAAACTCCTTCCAAAACAGCTGAAATACCTTTAACCAAAGAAGCTCGGGTATTGGCTTCTAACTTTGTAGCAAACAAAGGAAAATTACCCTGGCCTGTTGAAAAAGGACGTATTACACAAGGTTTTGGGAAACAGCAATATCCCGGGTTTAAAAACATTTATGTTAATAATAATGGAATTGACATAGACACCAATAAAGGAGCTTCCTCCAGAGCTGTTTTTAGTGGAAAAGTTTCCGCTATTATATCCATTCCGGGTGGGAATAAAGCCATTTTAGTTCAGCATGGTAATTATTTTTCTGTTTACAATAATTTGGAAGAAATCTACGTTAGTAAAGGGCAAAAAATAACAACAAAACAATCTTTAGGAAAAGTCTATACTGATTCAAAAACAGGTAAAACAACTTTGAATTTTCAGATATGGAAAAATTCATCTAAACAAAATCCTACTTATTGGATTCACAATTAGACAAAAATACATACCTTTGTAAAGAATAATTTTATTTAAAAAAAATGGAAACATTAACTATATTAGGCTGGTTTGGAGGTCAAGAAATTTTAATCATTGCTATTATCGTGTTATTATTATTTGGTGGTAGAAAAATTCCTGAATTAATGAAAGGATTAGGTTCAGGTATTAAAGAATTTAAAAAAGCTACTAAAGAAGAGGAAGAACAAGAAAAAGTAGAAGAAAAAAAAGCTGAATAATACTAATAATTACGATAACTAATTGCATTCCGATTATTAAGGAATACTTTATTGTTCCTCATTACTACTCAATTTATGAAAAGAACGATTTTATACCTATGCCTTATATGTTCTGCTGTTTTTTTAGCTCAGGTTCCTAACGTTCCTACCGGAAAAAACAGAGTATCACCTCCTTTATCCATTGAAAGTGAAAAAGAAAATCGTATCTATTTATCAAATGCCGATAAGCAATATTTGGAAGGTATAAACGCTCAATGGTCGGAACGTTTAAACCAAACATTACTTTACAACAATTATGCAAGTAATGATGCTGAAGTCATTAAAACCGTCGATCCCACTGTATTAAAATACAGATTGGAAAAATTGAATAATAAAACGCCTTTAGAAATTGAATATAATGAAGTAGTAGAAGCTTATGTTCAAAAATATTTAAAAATGGGACCTTGGATGGGCAAAGTAATGGGATTGGCAGAATATTACTTCCCTTTATTTGAAGACAAATTGGCTAAATACAATATTCCAATAGAAATCAAATACTTAGCTATTGTAGAGTCCACTTTAAATCCAAGAGCAGGTTCACATAAAGGTGCTGTAGGAGTGTGGCAATTCATTCATTCCACCGGAAAACTATATAACTTAGAGATTAATTCTTATGTAGATGAACGCATGGATCCTTTAAAGTCTACAGAAGCAGCATGTCAATATTTAGAACGTCATTATAAAATTTATGGAGATTGGGATTTGGTACTGGCAGCTTATAATTCAGGAGCCGGGAATGTAAATAAAGCTATCAAAAGATCAGGAGGTTATAAAAATTATTGGAACATTCGCCGTTATTTACCTCGCGAAACACAAGGATATATTCCTTCATTTATCGCTATGACTTATTTGTTTGAATATGCCAAAGAGCATAATTTAAAACCCAACCGTTTAGACGTTTCTTTTTATGAAACCGATACCGTTTTGATTAAAAATAAATTATCTTTTGCCCAAATTTCACGATTTATAGGAGTTCCTTTTGAAAAAATAGAATTTTTAAATCCGCAATACAAAAATAATTATATCCCGAGAAGATATGATAAACAATATTCTTTGCGATTGCCTCAAAAAGATATTAGTAAATTCGTCAGTCAAGAAAAATCTATTTATCTAATAATTGCACAAGAAGAAAAAGCGAAGGAACAACTTTTTGAAAAACCCTCTTCTACTGATAAAACCGATGAATCAGGAAGTTTTACCTTAGAAGACGTTACACGCAAATATCAAGTAAAAGAAAACGAAAGCATCACTGCCATAGCCAAACAATACGGTGTAAATATTTCAGATATCATGACGTGGAATAATTTATCGGACTCTACTGTTTATCAAGGACAAGAATTAACCATTCATACAAAAATTAAAAAATTTATCACAAAAGAAAAGAACTCCGGTACAACTTCAAAAACAATAGAGAAAAAAGAACCCGAAAAGAAAAAAACCACCCCTATTCCTAAAGCTAAAAAGCAATATTACATTGTTAAAAAAGGGGAGACTTTAATCCAAATAGCGACTAAATATAATGTTTTGCTATCTGACATTAAAACATGGAATAAATTAAAATCATCTGATTTATATATTGGACAAAAGCTGACTATTTACAGTAATAAAGTAGTAAAAGAAAAAGTAACCCACAGAGTTAAGAAAGGAGAATCTTTGGGTATTTTAGCTGTCAAATACAATGTAAATATTTCTGATATAAAAAATTGGAATAAACTGAAATCCAATTCTTTAAAAATAGGTCAAATTTTAATTATATATCCGGGGCAAAAAGGAAAATCGAAAAGTATATTGACTTCATCTAAAAGAGAAAACACAGTTCATACCGTTAAAAAAGGAGAAGTATTAAGCTCTATTGCAAACCGTTATAAAGTTTCTGTTTCTGATTTGAAAAAATGGAATAATTTACGATCCGATAATTTAGATATCGGGCAAAAATTATCCATCAAAAAAAAATAACTGTTTAATTTTATGGTTATTAATTAATAAAAGACACATCGATGAAAAAAATCCTGAATTTCATTTCAATTGTTTTTTTCAGTATTTTAGCCATTACCTGTGGTGATGTTAAAAACGAAAAACAATCTCCTTTATTAAAGGTCAAAGCACCGCTTAATCATATCATTTTGATTGCTTCCGAAAAAACATGGAATACCGATTTTAAAGCCTTTGTATTGGATTCTTTAATCCAGCCTCGAAAAGGTATGTTTTTTTCTGAACCGGAATTTAGCATACGTCAATTCACTACTTTAAAAGTTGCCGAAAGCTATAAAAATTTTCCTAATTACATCATGCTTTCAAAAGGAAAAGAAGCCATTGAATCTAAAGAAGATGTTTTTGCTCAAGGACAAACTGTTGTAACCGTTTCCGGAGAAAATTTGCAATCTATTGAAAAAACTTTGATTGAAAATCAGACAGAAATTTTCACAAAATTTCATCAAAATGATGAAAAAATGTGGCTTGCCGAAAACTCCGGAAAATACCACGGTTCTTACCCGGAATTAGATCAAATGAGTATTTTTTTTAGAATACCATTGTCTTATATCAAAGTAAAAAAAGCTAAAGACTTTGTTCATTACCAATACGATGTTAGTAATAAAACCCGAAACCGCAGTGCTAATCTAACCATAATTTCAAAACCATACGGACTGGATTCTATTGCTTTAGAAGATATTATTGGATTGCGTGATTTAACCGGAAGAAAATATATTAAGAGTAATGTAGAAGGAAGTTATATGGAAACACATCACTTGTTGGACAATTATTTGTATTCAGAAATTATTAAAAACACTCCGAATATAATAATTTACAAAATATCTGGTATGTGGAGTATGAAAAATGATGTAAAAGGCGGAGCTTTCGTAAATTATACTCTTATTGATAAAAAACAAGATAAACTCTTTATGTTTGATGGATTTACTTTTGTTTCTTCAAGTGGAAACACCAATAATCCATCTATTTTTTACCGACGTGATTTATTGACAGAATTAGAGTTTATCTTCAACAGTTATAAAATCTTAAACGATACAAACGAAAATTAAGTTTTTACAGGTAAATAAACTACTTTTTTGGTTTGATAGAAATCCTCCTCATAAAAATCCGTTATTTCAAATAATTTTACATCAGGAAACTTTTTTAATTCCGCTGTTAAATCTCCTCCCTTTAAATACAGAATACCGTTTCTCAAGGAATGTGCCGAATCTTTTTTAATTTTTTTCTGAACCCAAGTTACAAACAAAGGCATTTGTGTTACAGCCCGACTTACAATAAAATCAAACTCCTTTCTCACCTTTTCTGCCCGAATTTGTTCAGTCTCTACATTTTTTAAATTCAACTCTTTTTTTACTTGGTCAACTACTTTTATTTTTTTTCCGATAGAATCAATCAAGTAAAAATGCGTTTCAGGAAATAAAATAGCCAATGGAATACCCGGAAAACCACCCCCTGTTCCTACATCCATAACAGATGCTCCGGAATTAAATTGTATGACTTTTGCAATAGCCAAAGCATGTAAAACATGACGTTCGTAGAGTTGGTCTATATCTTTACGTGAAATGACATTAATTTTTTCATTCCACTCCCGATACAATTTTTCTAACTCAATAAATTGTTTTTGTTGGATTTCCGTTAAATTTTCAAAATATTTTAATAGCAAATCGATTCCATTCATAAGCAAGCAAAAATACATTATTTATTAACGTTATTTTTAATGTATTTATCGTATCTCGTATTGATTCTTTTATTAGCTTTGTTTTCAAAAGTTTTTAAACAATGTCAAAAGTTTCACAAAGAGTTCAAAACATGAGTTTTTCAGCCACATTGGCGATGACTCAAAAAGCAAGAGAATTAGCAGATAAAGGGCATGATGTTATCAGTTTAAGTATTGGAGAACCTGATTTCAATCCTCCTGAATTTATACAAGAAGCTGCCATTTCTGCTATTAAAGAAGGGTTTAATTCTTATACACCTGTTCCGGGTTATGCTGAATTGCGTGAAGCTATCTCCTATAAATTCAAAAGAGATAATGAATTGGATTACACGCCTGAGCAAATCGTAGTTTCTAACGGAGCTAAACAATCTATAACCAATGTATTTCTTGCTACTTTAAACAAAGGCGATGAAGTAATTGTTCCTGCACCTTATTGGGTAAGTTATATCGAAATGGTTAAAATTGCAGAAGGTATTCCTGTAACAGTAGAAACTTCTATTGAAAATGATTTCAAAATAACTGCCGAACAATTACAATCAAAAATTACTGATAAAACCAAAGGATTTATTTTCAGTTCACCTTGTAATCCATCAGGAAGTCTTTACAGTAAAGAAGAATTAAAAGCTTTGGTTGATGTACTTAAAGAACATCCTCACATTATTGTTATTTCAGATGAAATTTATGAATACATTAATTACACAGGACAACATGCCAGCATTGCCCAATTTAAAGAAATAAAAGAACAAACCGCTACCGTAAACGGAATGTCAAAAGCTTTTGCTATGACCGGTTGGAGAATCGGATACATTGGAGCTCCACTTTGGTTGGCAAAAGCCTGTAATAAGATACAAGGTCAAATGACATCAGGGGCTAATTCTGTCGCTCAAAGAGCTTCAATCATAGGGTTAAAGGCACCGGTTTCCAACATACAATACATGATTGATGCTTTTAAATCACGACGCGAATTAATAGTAAACCTTGCCAAAGATATTAACGGTTTTAAATGTAACCAACCTGAAGGAGCCTTTTATATTTTTCCTGATGTTTCTGAATTATTTGGAAAAACATTTAACGGCATTACAATTCAAAACTCAAATGATTTAGCCATGTACTTGCTTGAACATGCTTTTGTAGGGACTGTCTCAGGTGATGCTTTTGGAGCACCCAATTGTTTACGGATTTCATACGCTGCCGGTGAAGAACAACTAAAAGAAGCCTTTAGCCGAATAAAAAAAGCCTTATCATAAAAACAATAGAGAAAAATCATCTTTTAAAAAGACGTAGATTTTACACAAATTAGTACCTTTAGTCCTTTAAAATACAAAATCAATCTGTCATGGAATTTAGAATTGAAAAAGATACAATCGGAGAAGTAAAAGTACCCGCAGATAAATATTGGGGAGCACAAACAGAACGCTCACGAAATAATTTTAAAATAGGTCCTTCTGCCTCTATGCCTAAAGAAATCATTGAAGGATTTGCCTATTTAAAGAAAGCGGCTGCTTATGCTAACCATGATTTGGGTGTACTCTCTCAAGAAAAAAGAGACCTAATTGCACAAGTTTGCGACGAAATATTAGAGGGTAAATTAAACCAACAATTCCCTCTGGTTATTTGGCAGACAGGCTCAGGGACACAATCCAATATGAATGTAAATGAAGTAATTGCCCATCGTGCACACGAAATAGCCGGAAAAAAAATAGGCGAAGGCGAAAAAACCATTCAACCCAATGATGATGTTAATAAATCACAATCCTCCAACGACACTTTTCCTACCGGAATGCATATTGCATGCTATAAAAAAGTAGTGGGAACAACGCTTCCGGGTGTTGAAAAACTCCGTAATACTTTACAGCAAAAATCAGACGCTTTTAAAGATGTTGTAAAAATTGGACGAACACATCTAATGGATGCCACCCCTTTAACCATAGGGCAAGAATTTTCAGGATATGTGGCACAATTAAATCATGGAATGAAAGCTCTAAAAAATACATTAGCTCATCTTTCCGAATTAGCCTTGGGAGGAACTGCCGTTGGAACCGGCTTAAACACACCCAAAGGATATGATATTTTGGTTGCAGAATACATAGCCAAATTTACCGGACTTCCTTTTATAACTGCCCAAAATAAGTTTGAAGCACTGGCTGCCCATGATGCACTGATCGAGACACATGGTGCTTTAAAACAATTGGCTGTTTCTTTAAATAAAATTGCGAATGACATCCGCTTAATGGCTTCCGGACCCCGTTCAGGTATCGGAGAATTGATTATACCGGCTAATGAACCCGGATCTTCCATTATGCCCGGAAAAGTAAACCCTACACAATGTGAGGCCCTGACCATGGTCTGTGCACAAGTTATGGGTAATGACGTAACCGTAACGATTGCAGGAACTCAAGGGCATTATGAACTAAATGTATTTAAACCTGTTATGGCAGCCAACGTTTTACAATCAGCCCAACTTATTGGGGATGCTTGTATTTCTTTCAATGATCATTGTGCCATTGGTATTGAACCTAATTATAAACGTATAAAAGAATTAGTAAACAATTCACTGATGCTTGTAACCGCTTTAAATACCAAAATAGGTTACTACAAAGCTGCCGAAATAGCAAATACAGCTCATAAAAACGGTACTACTTTAAAACAAGAAGCCGTTAATTTAGGCTATGTAACAGAAGAAGAATATGACCAATGGGTTGTTCCTTCCGATATGACCGGAAGCCTGAAGTAAGAAAATAATCATCTCCTTTTCTTTTAGAAAATGAGAAGAAGCGATCGCTATCTCAATAGCTCTGCCTTGCTCACCTCAAATCTATACCAACTTGTACCATGTGCATTAGAGGTGAGTTTGCAACACGGGTAGCCCGTGAAATCAACAACCGAAACCGAGATGTAAAAGAACGCTCGGGAAGAAATTTGGAAGATGAATAATCTCGATTATATACGTTCTTATTTTATTCTTTCTATATTTGTTTAAACAACCCTTCGAATGAAAAAAAAAATTATCTTTTTTCCTATCATTTTATTACTATTTACAAGCTGTAAGATTAAAAAAGCTCCTGAATATCAAAGAATAGAGAATATCAAAGTAGCCCGACTCAATTTAAAAGATATTGAACTTACTGCTGATGCGGTTTTTAAAAACCCTAATATTATTGGAATTACGGTAAAACATACTGATATAGATGTTTTTCATGACCGTATTTTTTTAGGTAAAGCCACAACACCTACTTTTGAAATAAAAAGAAAAAATGAATTTAGTATTCCTTTGACTGTACATTTTTCACCGGAAAAAATTTTAAATCAAGAAGGTTCTCTAAGAAGTATTCTACATATTTTTTCAAGTAGAGAGCTTGATATCACGTATAAAGGAATTATTACTTTAGGTGTTTTAGGTTTTGATTATGATTATACATTTGAACATACTCAACCCATAAATTTGAATATAAAAAAGTAAATTACTTTTCTTATAACAAAAAAAGGCTGTAAAAACAACCTTTTTTTAATGAAAAAATCAATTTTGAAATTACACAAGTGGGTTATATAATTTATCCAAAAATAATAAATTTTAACATAAAAACAAATATTTTACATAAAAGAACGTTATAAAAAATATTTTTTTAGACAAAAGGACTTTTAATGTCTTTAAAATGCGTGAATGAGAATATTTTGTATATAATCTTAAATAACTTATAGACAATTTCTTATTAGAAACTAACGTCCATTCCCAATTTTATTCCGAATTTATTTATATTAGGATTGTCTAAATAATTGCCTCGCCAGTTAAAATCTATTCTAAAAAAACGAATATTTCCAAAACCTATATTTTCAATTCCAAAACCGTATTCGTAATACGGTTTGTTGTTTGAAAATCCATAATTTCGTATATTATTCCGTAAATTACCGTCGGCAATCATATTCAAATTATCTTCTGATAATTTTCCCCAAGCTCCTCTTAAGAAAAACACTTCACGTAATTTCCATTTTTTAAACAGCGGAATCCTTCCCAATAAACGTCCTCCCAAATGGTGCTCAAGTTGTAAGGTAGCATATCGATCCGTTACAAATTCATAAAAATTCATCAATCCGAATGTGTTTTTTATGTATCCATAAGATTGGTTTGCCGGAATAATATTCATCAACGATAAAGGCACATCCCCTACTGTTTTTCCTAATGTAATCGTTGTTTCCAGTTTTCCAAATGTGTTGAAAAGAATAGGTTGCCGATATAAAAATTCCATTTTATCATATTCAAAATCCGAACTGATTACACCTTTTAATCCTTTTGAATATTTTAACATAATCGTTGGGTAAACTCCTACCTGGTCATGGCTGTAACGCTCCACTCCTACTCCTGTATATTTCTTCCCCGGCTCGGCAGAAAAAGAAACGCCTACACGAGAATCTGTTAAATCATCATACGATGATGCTGTATGGTTGGGATCCGGTTTTAAATAATAACTTGAATTAAAATTTTCATGGGCTGATTTCATGGTCTGGTACGTTCCATCAAATCTTAAAACCGCATTGGTTGCCAATTCGAAAGAAGTAAAAACGTTGGTTTTATTAACAGAGCTTAATTTATCGTTCACTCCGCTTGTTAAAACAGATGAAGAGCCGAAAGAACGTGTTATGATTCCTTCATCAGAAATCAATTGTGCTCCCAATTGTTCAATATCACGTTTGGTTCCTATTCCTATAATCCATCGTCCGGGTTTATTCAGCATATATTTTCCTTCTGCTCCATATTTTAACTGCCGGTCTTTAAACCCATACGCCAAATAGGTATTTAACCGCCAACGGTCATTCTGACCAAAATATGTTCTTAAACCTCCTCTTAAACGAAAGCCTTCCACTTCGTTGAGACCAAAAGTTGAATAAACATTTCCGTATTCAATTTTGCCCATGTTAATATAACCTGAGGTCATGGTTTCTATAAGATTTACTATCCGATTAAATCGAGGGATTTTATTCAAACTATCTAATGTTTCATAAATCCCACCTTCGTTATCATCTAATTTTTCATGACGGTTTTCAGCCCAAAATTCATCTGATTTATTAAATACACCGGTTTCATCTTTATAAGGATCTGTTTTTTTATCATAAAAGGTAGGTGGTTTTCCCGTATCAAATTTATAGTCTTTATACATGCGTGTTTTGTGGGCATACATTCCTTTGGAATCTTTTCGTTTGCTGATTAACGATAAATCTAACAAGGCATAATCTGACTTGGGAATAAAAATAGAGTCGTTTAATACTTCATATTCCTGTTCTATATAAACATTTTTAACAAAATTTACATTGATTTCTTTAGTAGCTTGTAAATCAATATCTTTTACTGCCCACAATTCATCCACAATCCAAACAGTTCCTTTAAATGTTAAATCGGTTTCGTTTTTTGGAAAATATTTAATACGATAGGTTTTTCTACCATCAATAAAAGTAGAATCCACCAATTGGTATTCATAAAAACTAAATCCATTGGTCGCCAACGGGCTTGCAAAAGGTTTATTGAACAACACAATTTGGTTATCGTAGATATCAAAATCCGTATATAATGTTTTAACCGTTCCGATTAAGGCATATTTATTTTCAAATCCGGAGGCTTTATTGGCTATTAAATCTTCTCTGATTTTTTCGGGGTTATTCATTCCATATACTTTTGAGATAGATTCATTCAAAAACACCGGAAGATAGGCTTTTCCCGTAACCCTTGATGTATCGATTTTATCAAAAACAAATTCAAATTTTTTGAATATTTTGCTTTTCATAAATTGGCTGTCAATATTATTTATATCAAATTCTATTTTTTCATATCTCTCGTATTCATAATCTTTACGCATCTTTAACCCATTGTATTTCCGCTGTTTCCATACGTTTTTTAAGATTCGATACGCCGGATTTTCTTTTTTAGATTTATATTTGATTCTTTTTCCTACAACGGAAACTTCTTTAATCGATTCTGAGTCATCATCGTCTTTAAAAGCCTTCACTTGTACTTCTATTTCTTGGTATCCTTTCTGGAGTTGAACTATTTTATCTTCAAATCCTACAAAAGTTACTTCCAACTCGGGATAATAATCGTCTGATTCTATATAAAATGTGCCATCTATATCGGAAACAACACCTTTATTGGTATCTTTAAAATATACATCGGCATACGGCAACGGTTCGCCTTCTTCATCCAAAACAATACCTTTTACTTTTACCTGCCCGCTTAAATAAGTTCCCAACAGCAAAAACAGTATAAATATTATTGTTTTTTTATTAATTTTTTTCATATTTGGTTAAAAAAGCTAAGAAAGCAAATATAACAAATAAATTAAAATCTCATTTTTTTACCAGCAGTTTACTTTCATAATTTATTATACCTTTTTCTTACAACTTTATTCAAAAAAAATCCGGAAGATTTTAATCCACCGGACTTAAATTTATTTGCTTTTTATTTAAACAGCATATCCATTTTCATCGATGAATGCCTTTGCAATAGTTCTGCGTAATTCGTACGGATTAGGCATATTGATGTATTTTGTAAAACGCTTCAATCCCATGAGCATTCCACGTTGTTCATCTCCTTCTACAAATGAATACAATGCATTTTTCCCTGATTTGTTAATGATGTCTATCGCATTGTATAAATTTAACTGAGCTAATGCTATTTGAACTTTAGCTGCTTCTTCTCCTTGTGCCTTAGCTGTTTGTATAGCACGTAAAATTGCTGATTCAGCCATATAAATTTCAATTAATGCATTCGCAGCATCTGTCAATAAAAATTGTTGCTTTTCCAATTCCATCATAAAATCTTGAACAGCTTTACCCGCAATCATTAAAATAACTTTGCGTAACTTAGCAATCATATCTTTCTCTTCAGACAGTATTTCAGAATAGTCCGGTATTTCAAAAGAAGGAATTCCCATTAATTCTTTCCCTACTTCTGTAGCAGGAGTCATTAAATCCAATTCTCCTTTTAACCCTTTCTTTATCAACATTCCGACAGATAACAAACGGTTGATTTCATTAGTACCTTCATAAATTCTTGTAATACGAGCATCTCTCCAAGCAGCTTCCATCATGGTGTCTTCAGAGAATCCCATACCTCCTAAGATTTGGATTCCTTCATCGGATACATACTGCATAGCTTCTGAACCATAGACTTTAATCAAAGCACATTCTACCGCAAATTCTTCAAAAGCCTTTTTCTCTGCCATTTCATGAGAATCTCCTGCTGCAATATGTTCTTCTGTTGCTTTTTCTATATCATATGCTGCACGGTACACTCCTGATTCACTTGCAAAAGCCTTAGTAGCCATCTCTGATATTTTATATTGAATTGCTTCGAAATTAGCAATCGGAGTTTTAAACTGAACACGCTCATTTGCATATTTAACTGAATTTGAAATCACACGGCGTTGTGCTTCTAAACAAGCTGCACCTAATTTGATACGCCCAACGTTTAAAACATTTAATGCAATTTTAAATCCTTCACCACGCTCTCCCAACATGTTTCCTACAGGTACTTTGGTATTATTAAAGAATACCTGACGTGTTGAAGAAGAACGAATTCCTAACTTATGCTCTTCTTCTCCCATACTGATTCCATTACTAGCCTCGTTTTCAACAATAAATCCTGTGATATTTTTATCATCTTCAATTCGTGCAAAAACGATTAATATATTTGCAAAACCGGCATTGGATATCCACATTTTTTGACCGGTAATTTCGTAATGAGTACCGTCTCCTGATAAAACAGCTTTTGTTTTTCCTGAGTTTGCATCAGATCCTGCTTCAGGCTCTGTTAAACAGTAAGAACAAAAATGCTCACCTGAAACAATCTTAGGTAAATATTTTTGTTTTTGTTCATCCGTTCCATAATAAGCAATAGGTAACGTACCAATTCCCGTATGAGCTCCAAAAGCCGTAGCAATAGAACCTGTTGCTCCTGAAATATAATCGCACACTAATGCTGTGGAAGTAAAGCCCATTTCCAATCCTCCATATTTCTCCGAAATAGATACACCTAAGAAACCTAATTCACCGATTTTACGCATTATTTCTTCCGTCAAATCGTAATCTTTTTTCTCAAAACGCTCCTTTTTCGGCCATATTTCTCTATCTACAAATTCAGTTACAGAATCACGCATCATTTTTTGTTCCTCTGTAAAATCTTCAGGTGTGAAGATTTTTTCTACTTGTTTTATTAAAAATTCTCCTCCTTTAACTCTCATTTTTGTATTGGTATTAGTAGCAAGGTTCTAACAACATTCTATTTATTTGCAGTTAATAATATCTTGCTATTGTTATTTAATTTTATAATTTTAATATAATTTATTTTTACTCCTTATCTAATTTAAACTAATTCAAATATAGAAGCTGCTCCTTGTCCTGTTCCGACACACATGGTTACCATACCGTATTTATTACCACGCTGTCTCATCTCGTCCAACAATTGTACTGTCAGCTTAGTTCCTGTACATCCTAACGGGTGTCCTAATGCTATAGCACCTCCGTTCACATTCACTTTTGACTCATCAATGCCTAATTCACGAATTACCGCTAACGATTGTGATGCAAATGCTTCATTCAATTCAATTAAATCAATATCTTTCAGTTCTAATCCTGCTTTCTTTAGAGCTTTTGGTATTGCATAAACAGGTCCCATTCCCATAATTTTTGGTTCAAGTCCTGCCGTAGCATAAGCCAATAGCTTAGCTTCTGGTTTTAAATTGTGTTCTTTTACAAACTCTTCAGAACAAATTAAAACAAATGCTGCTCCATCAGACATTTGAGATGAATTAGCTGCTGTAACTGAACCACTTGAAGCAAAAACCGGTTTTAACTTAGCCAACGTTTCCATTGTTGAACCGGCACGAGGACCTTCGTCCGTATCGAAAACTTTTGTTTCGGTTACCTTTTTATTTCCTTTCAAATACGTTCTTTCAACCTCAATTGGAGCAATCTGATTTTTAAATCGTTTTGTTTCTAAAGCTTTTAATGCTTTTTCATGCGATTTTAAAGCAAATGCATCCTGTTCTTCTCTTGATACATTGTAGCGTTTTGCAACTTCTTCAGCAGTTAATCCCATACCGAAATAATAATCAGAATGTGATTGAGCTACAGTATAATCCAATGCCGGTTTGTTTCCTGTCATCGGCACTGCCGACATACTTTCAACACCTCCTGCTAAAACACAATCAACCATTCCTGATACTACTTTTGAAGTAGCAATGGCGATTGCTTCAGAACCTGAGGCACAAAAACGATTTACCGTTACACCCGGTACTGTATCAATTTCTAAGCCCATTAAAGAGATTAAACGTGCAATGTTCAATCCTTGTTCTGCTTCGGGCATGGCATTACCTACAATAACATCTTCTATTTTTGATTTATCAAAACTTTCCGGCAATTCACTGATTAATTTCTTAATTACTTCAGCGGCTAAATCGTTCGGATGTACAAAACGTAAAGACCCCTTAGGAGCTTTGGCTACAGCTGAACGATATCCTTTTATTATATATGCTGTTTTCACTTTTTTTAATTTTTAATTACGTAATGGTTTTCCTTTGGTTAACATGTGTTGAATTCGTTCAAGTGTTTTTCTTTCTGCACAAAGCTCAAGAAAAGCTTTTCTTTCTAAATCCAATAAATATCGTTCGGAGACAACCGTTGGTTCTGATAAATCACCTCCGGACATTACATAGCCCAATTTTTGAACAATTTTATTATCATGTTCTGAAATAAACTGCCCATCTTCCATACTGTCTCCTCCTACTCTAAACATAGCTAAGGCTTGTTTTCCAAGCACTTTCCCTGTTTTCTCAGAAGGTTGAGTATATCCTTGCTCATACATTAACAAAGCATGTTTTTTAGCTATTGAAATTTGCTCAGCTCTATTTACCACAATTACATCACGTCCTTCTTTCAAATATTTCATATTCATTGCTTCATATGCTGACGTGGCTACTTTTGCCATTCCTATATTTAAAAAGGCTTCTTGTACACGATTTACCTCTACATCACCCTTCATAGAATCTTCTAAAGCACGTAAAGTCATTTCTTTAGAACCTCCTCCTCCAGGAATAACTCCTACGGCAAATTCAACTAATCCCATATACAATTCAGCGTGTGCTACAACTTTATCAACGTGTAAACAAACTTCACACCCTCCTCCCAGAGCCATATTATGTGGTGCAGCAATCACCGGAATGGATGAATAGCGTAAACGTACTAGGGTATCTTGGAACATTTTAACGGCAAAACTTAACTCGTCATATTCCTGTTCTACCGCCATCATAAAGATCATTCCTAAGTTCGCTCCTACCGAAAAATTATCTCCTTCATTGGCTATAACCAATCCTTTATAACTTTCTTCTGCTAAATCAATCGCTTTATTAATAGCTTGCAATACTTCGCCTCCTAATGAATTCATTTTGGATCGGAATTCTAAATTTAAAATTCCATCACCCAAATCAATAATATTAGCTCCTGAGTTACTCCAAATTGTTTTGGTATCACGAATATTTTCTAAAGTAATGAAGTTTTCTTGTCCCGGAATTTCAACAAAGGCTTTTTTATCCAAATCATAATAGCATTTGCTTCCTGCTTCGTTAATCTGATAAAAAGAATCTACTCCTGCAGTTGCCATATCTTCAACCCATTGTGCCGGTTTAAACCCTTCTGCTTTGGCTAATTCCAACCCTTTTTTCAATCCAATAGCATTCCAAATTTCAAAAGGACCGTGTTTCCAAGCAAATCCACCCTGCATAGCATCATCAATTTTGTAATAATGATCCGAAATTTCAGGAATACGGTTGGAAGCATAAACAAACAATATAGCAAATGATTTTCTGTAAAATTCTCCTGCCTTATCTTTTCCTCCAATCAAAACTTTATAACGGTCTTTAAGATCATCAATGGATTTGGTTAATTCCAATGTTGGGAAAGAGGCTTTTTTGGAAGGTTGGTATTCTAACGTTTCCAAGTTTAATTCCAAAATAGTTTTCTTTCCGTTCTCATCGGTTGTTTTTTTATAAAATCCTTGTCCTGATTTTGATCCTAACCAACCATTATCCAATAGTTTTTGTAGATAATCAGGTAATACAAATGTATCATGCATTTCATCATTTGGGGCTGCTTCATACAAACCTTTGGCTACATGAATTAATGTATCCAAACCAACTAAATCGGCCGTACGAAATGTAGCTGATTTCGGACGACCAATAACCGGTCCTGTTAATTTATCAATTTCTGAAACCGATAAACCTAATTCTTTCACGGAATTGAATAGGTACATAATCCCAAAAATTCCGATACGGTTTCCAATAAATGCAGGAGTATCTTTACATAAAACGGTTGTTTTTCCTAAGAACTTAGCTCCATAACTCATGTGGAAATCAATGACTTCTTGAGAGGTTTCTTCTGTTGGAATAATTTCCAACAATTTTAAATATCGTGCCGGATTAAAAAAGTGCGTTCCGCAGAAATGTTTTTTAAAATCATCTGAGCGGTCTTCTAACATTAGATTAATTGGTATTCCTGATGTATTGGTTGAAATTAATGTTCCCGGTTTACGGTGTTTTTCAATATTTCCAAAAACGATTTTTTTAATGTCCAATCGTTCTACCACTACTTCAATAATCCAATCTACCTCTTTTATTTTAGGTAAATCATCCTCTAAATTTCCAACTGTAATCCGGTCAGCAAATTTTTTATCATAAATAGGTGATGGATTGGATTTTAGAGCTTTTTGTAAATTGTCAGATGCGATGAAGTTACGCACTTGAGGATCGTCTAAGGTCAGACCTTGTTCCTGTTGTTTAGCAGATGGTTCTTTCGGTAGAATATCTAATAATAAGACTTCTATTCCGATATTAGCAAAATGGCAGGCAATACCTGTTCCCATAATACCTGAACCAACTACCGCAACTTTACGAATTTTTCTCATTTTTTTTGTTGAATATTTGGTTGTTATCTATTAAATTATGAATAGTTGATATTACTTCGAAAAAATGTTTCATCTTTTCAGGGTCAACTATTTCTCTTACTCTATTATTAAATGTTAAAACGGTTTCTTTTGAAACTTCTCTCATCTTTTGACCATAATCTGTTAAACAAATTAAGACACTTCTTCCGTCTTCTGGATTAGGTGTTCTTACGATTAAACCTCTTTCTTCCAAATTTTTTATTGTTCTGGACAAACTGGTGGGTTCGATTCCCATTCTTGGACCTAAACTTGTACTTGGTGTTCCTTTTTCTGGGTCAATGGATAACAATGTAAATCCCGTAACCATCGTCGAATCATAATGTGCCGCCTGTTCATTATACATTTTAAATACTGCTAACCATGTTGAACGTAATACATGATCGATAGTAGGAAAATGTATCTCTCGATCTTCCTTTTTCATTTATGACAAATTATACCTATATTTTATATCCTTAAACTTTATATCTTGAAATTTTAAAAGATGTCATAAAGATATGAAGAAAAAAAATACTATGCAAGCATAATATTTTTTCTTTTGTAATTTTAATATATTCTTAACGTATGGATGTAAAAAATATATAAGCAAAAACAAACCCTATTATCCCGAAGATAATCAACGCTCCTAAAAAATTATGAGCAACAACTCTGTTTCCATTTACCGCAATAACTTTACTTAACAATTTTATTGATCACTTCTTTTAACCTTTTCTCTTTTTCTCTTTTTTCTAATCTTATTGGTTTCACAACTCTTGCTTCACAATCAAAAACCATACAATTTTCACAAGTAACACCTACATGATTTTCTTTAATACTTTGATCTTCAGAAAATACAATCTTTCTTTTGGTATGATTATTAAAAAGAATTCCTAAGTTAATGCTACGCCAAGAATCTTTTCTGACGGAATCTTTTATAGCTGTTGAAAAAACCAAGTACGATTGTTTTTCTTCCACATAAGAAGATATCTGCAAATCTGTGATATGTGTTATCTTTTCTTGATTTTCCTTGATTTTTTTAATATTCTTTAATGAAACCCATTTTCTACAATAATGCTCATTTACCACATTTGTTACCGGCATAAACTGCTGAGAAAGGTGCAATTGTTTATTAACATAATAATTATCCGAATCCGTTTTATTGACAATTCGTAAAAAAAATAAATCTTTTAAATTAAAATATCGAGGCAATAAATTGGTTAACCTTTGGTAAAAAGTCTCGGGAGAAGTACTGTATTTAAACATTAATTTTTCAAAATCGTCACAATTCCAAGTTTCTTTGGCTAAAAAAATCTTTAAATCTTCCAATAATTCATTTTTTGAGATGAGCAATGCTCCTGCAAAATACGATGCTTTAAAATTATTCAATAAAGCATCAAATCCTGTAATTTCAGCCCATGGAAAAGAATACAAACGTTCAGTTATTTCCCAAAAATTAAAGGCTATTTCCTTTGCAAAAATAAATGCTTTTTGAGAATCATCGATGGTATTGGAGACCCAAAGTGTTTTATTTTTAGGCTTGAATACAGATCTCATATTTTCCAATTCCGGATATTTATAAATTTTTTTATAATTGATTGTATAATGATATTCTTCTACTAAAATTTCTTCTAAGTATTTACTATCCAACTGATTTCTATCAATTTGATACGCTTCTGCAAAACGTTCTACTTCATTTTCAATTTCATGAAAATAATTATAATGTGATTCCTGATACGAACGCAATGCCCGTAAAAAGAAGTTTTCCTTTCCTAAATTATAATCACGTGCAATCTCAATAAGCGTTGATATAAAAGCATTTACTTTATCCGGAGCTTCCGAAATAATATCAATTAAATTATCTTCTTTAATACCAAATAACTCCAACGGAATTTCTTTTAAAATCTTTGATTGTAAAATATCTCCCAAAGGAGTTAAATTTTTATCCAACTTTAAAGAAACCAAATAGTCATAAGGCACATCTAATTTATCCGATAAAATAATTATTTTATCATGTTTAGGATATTTTTTACCTTTTTCAATTTCATTTAAATAAGATTTAGACAAACCGGTCAATTTTGCCAAACCAAACAATGACAAGTTTTTCTCCAAACGAGTTTGTTTTAGTTTTAAACCAAAAATTCGTTTAATATACTCTTCCTCTACAAGCATAAAACAAAAATAATAAGTAATGCGGAAATATACAATTTTAATTATTTTTTAATTTTTAGCGAACGTTCGCTTGTTTTTTTAAAAAATTATTTTTAATATTGTCCCAACATCTAAAGTAAATCGACATGAATGACAAGGAAACAACTTCAAGAAACCAAGTAAAACTAAACAATGTTCAGTATAATTATCCTGAAATTTTAACGCCTGATGCCCTCGATTTTTTACAGGCATTACACCATAAATTCAACTCAAGAAGACTTGAATTATTGGAAAAAAGAAAGAAAACCCAACAATATTTTGATCAAGGAAATTATCCTGATTTTCCTACTGAAACTGAAAAAATCAGAAATTCAGACTGGGTTTGCAAACCATTACCAAAAGATTTATTGGATCGCCGTGTAGAAATTACCGGACCTGTGGATAGAAAAATGGTTATAAACGCTTTAAATTCAGGTTCAAACACTTTTATGGCTGACTTTGAAGATAGTAATTCTCCTACTTGGAAAAACAATTTGGAAGGACAAATCAACCTTCGTGATGCCGTTAACAAAACTATTTCATTTGAAAACAAACAGAAAAATAAAACGTATCAATTAAATTCAAATATAGCAACTTTAATTGTACGTCCGAGAGGATTGCATTTAGAGGAAAAACACTTGTTGATAAATGATGAAAGATGCTCAGGCTCTTTGCTTGATTTTGGGCTTTATTTCTTTCATAATGTTAAAAATTTAATAAAAAATGGAAGTGGTCCTTATTTTTATCTTCCAAAATTGGAACATTATTTGGAAGCTCGTTGGTGGAATGATATCTTTGTTTTCGCTCAAGATTATTTAAAAATCCCTCAAGATACCATTAAAGCTACTGTTCTAATTGAAACCATTACAGCCAGTTTTCAAATCGATGAAATTATTTACGAATTGAAAGATCATATGGCAGGACTAAATTGTGGTCGATGGGATTACATTTTTTCCTACATCAAAAAATTTAGAAATCATAATGGATTTATGGTACCTAACCGTGATCAGGTTACTATGCAATCTCCTTTTATGGAAGCCTATTCATTGCGCGTTATTCAAGGTTGCCACAAACGAAATGTACATGCTATGGGAGGAATGGCAGCACAAATTCCTATTAAAGAAGACCAAGATGCTAACATGAAAGCTCTTGAAAAAGTAAAATTAGATAAAGTTCGTGAAGCAAAAAATGGTCATGACGGTACCTGGGTTGCACATCCGGGACTTGTTCATATTGCAAAAGCTGCCTTTGATGAATATATGCCAAATGCCAATCAAATTGATAAAAAATTAGAAAATCTTACCATTACGGAAAGTCAATTGGTTGAAATTCCTAAAGGAACTATTACGGAACAAGGCATTCGAAAGAATATCAATGTAGGTATTTTATATATTGAATCTTGGCTATCAGGAGTTGGTGCCGCCGCTTTATATAATTTAATGGAAGATGCTGCTACAGCTGAGATTTCACGAACACAAGTTTGGCAATGGCTTCATCATCAAGCAACATTAGACGATGGCAGAGTTTTAACCACCGAGTTATACAATCATTTACTGGAAAGCGAAATACAAAATTTACAAAAGACCGTTGGAAAAGACCGTTTTGAAAAAGGAAGATTTGAATTAGCCATACGATTATTTGACGAATTGGTATTGGATAAAAATTTTGAAGAATTTTTAACCCTGAAAGCTTATCAACATATTGATTAAATAATACAAAAATTTAAAATAATAAAAAATCACCAAATAACCCAAACCGAATAAAAAATGAAAACAAGACAAGAGCGAATTGACGCATTAGTAAAACAATGGGAAACAGACCCAAGATGGAAAGGAATCACAAGAACTTATACTGCTGAAGAAGTAGTTAAATTACAAGGTTCTTATGAATTTGAATACTCGATTGCCCGACGAGGAACTGAAGTTTTGTGGAAAAAATTAAACTCACAAAACTTTGTAGCCGGATTAGGTGCTTTAACCGGAAATCAAGCTGTACAAGAAGTAGATGCCGGATTAGAAGCTATTTATTTAAGTGGATGGCAAGTTGCCGCTGATGCTAACTTAGCAGGAGAAATGTATCCTGATCAATCATTATACCCTGCCAATAGTGTTCCTTCTGTGGTAAAACGTATTAACAATGCCTTAGTAAGAGCTGACCAAATCCAATCTGTTAACGACGTAGAGCCTAAAAAAGATTATTTGGTTCCTATCGTTGCTGATGCTGAAGCCGGATTTGGAGGAAATTTGAATGCCTTTGAATTAATGAAAGCCATGATTGAAAGTGGTGCTTCAGGAGTACATTTTGAAGATCAATTATCTTCAGCAAAAAAATGTGGTCACCTCGGAGGAAAAGTTTTAGTTCCTACTCAAGAAGCTATTAATAAGCTAATTGCAGCACGATTGGCTGCTGATGTGATGGGTGTTCCTACAGTAATTATTGCACGAACCGATGCCGATGCTGCCAACTTATTAACAAGTGATATCGATCCTCGAGATCATAAATTTGTTACAGGGGAACGTTCTTCTGAAGGATTCTTCTATGTAAAAAACGGTGTTGAACAAGGTATTGACCGTGGTTTATCGTACGCACCTTATGCAGATTTGATTTGGATGGAAACCTCTACTCCTGATTTAGCTCAAGCAAAACAATTTGCCGATGGTATCCATGCTAAATTTCCGGGTAAATTATTAGCTTATAACTGCTCTCCTTCATTTAACTGGGCGGCAAAACTAAGTGTTAAAGAAATGGAAACTTTTAGAGAAGAATTAGCTGCTATGGGATATAAATTCCAATTCATTACATTAGCCGGTTTCCATGCTTTGAATACCAGTATGTTTGAATTAGCTAAATCTTACAAAGAAAGAGGTATGGCAGGTTATTCTGAGTTACAAGAACGTGAATTTAGTTTGCAAAAAGATGGATTCAAAGCTGTTAAGCACCAATCTTTTGTTGGAACTACTTATTTTGATGCTGTTCAAAACAGTGTTACTAGCGGAACTTCTGCTACTGTAGCCATGAAAGATTCAACGGAAACCGCACAATTTTAAACGGATGTTCTGAGTTTTTTTATTTATAAATCGAAAAAAGACTGTTCTGAATTTATTTTAATTTTGAACAGTCTTTTCATTTCTGTATTTAATGCAAAATCTGAAACAGTAACTCTTTTAAGATTTCAGATTGTGGAAGATTACTCGCTCCAAGTCCTTTAGATTTTAAATCGGCATTACGCAAATACGAAATAATCTGCACACTCTTCTTTAAAGGATAATTTGTTGCAGCCACTTGATAATCTTGAACAAAATAAGGGTTTACTTTTAATTCTTTAGCTACATTCGCTTTGCTTTTATCATTTAAAGAGTGATAAACAATTACGTTGCTAAAATAATTGTACAAAACGCCTAACGTTACTACGATGGGGTTGTCTTTAGGGTTCTGCCCAAAATAATGAATGATTTGATTGGCTTTCAGTATATTTTTAGTTCCTAATGCTTTTTGTAACTCAAAATTATTATATTCTTTACTGATTCCAATATTTTTTTCAATAGTTTCAACTGTGATGCGTTCTGAAATCAAAACGGTTAGTTTATTTAATTCATTCACAATTCGAGACAAATCTGTACCAAGAAATTCTACCAATAAAAATTTAGCTTTTGTTTCAATTTGAAGATTCTTTGCTTGTACATAACGTTCAATCCAATCAGGTATTTGATTCTCATACAATCGTTTGCTATTGAATAAAATAGCTTTTTGATCTAATATTTTGGTTATTTTTTTGCGTTTATCTAAGGTTTTGTATTTATAATTAAACACTAAAATCGTGCTTTCCAAGGGGTTTTCTATATAAGACAAAAGCTTGTCTATGGTTTGGGATAAATGTTGGGCTTCTTTTACAATGACCAATGTTTTTTCTGACATCATAGGAAATTGTTTTGCAACAGCAATTATCTCTTCTATAGTCGTTTCTTTTCCATAAACAATGGTTTGGTTAAATCCTTTTTCTTCTTCTGTCAAAACCGTTTTTTCCAGTTCATTGGTAATCCGGTCGATAAAATACGATTCATCTCCCATTAAAAAATAAACGGGAGAAAATTTTCGTTGCTTTATATCTGCTAAAATTGATTCCATTTGCATAATCTGAGTACTTTACGGATATTTGTTTTATGGAATTTCTTAATTTACCAAAATACGAATTCCGCACCAAAAATAAGGATAACCAATTATATATCTTTGATTCTATACGAAAAAAATATTATGTATTGACTCCTGAAGAATGGGTGCGACAGCATTTTGTTCGCTTTTTAATTCATGAAAAACAATTTCCAAAAGGAAGAATAAATGTTGAAGTTCCTGTTAATATCAATGGAATGATCAAACGAACCGATATTTTGATTTATGACCAATGCGGACAACCTGAATTAATTGTCGAGTGTAAACGACCTTCTGTTACTATCACACAAGACACTTTTGACCAAATTGCCCGTTATAATATGGTTTTAAAAGCAAAAATTTTAATTGTAACCAACGGATTGCATCATTATTGTTGTAAAATGAATCATGAAAAAATGGAGTATCATTTTTTAAAAGAAATTCCTTTATATAAAAAATATTGATTTATAAAACGTTGCAAACTTTTGGACTGCTAAAGCTCGATGACTTATGTGATTTTTAACTTTATCTCCCAACTCAGCAAAGGTTTTTTCGTAACCTTCCGGAACAAAAACAGGGTCGTATCCAAACCCTTGATATCCCCTTTTTTTATGAGTAATTATTCCTTTTACAACACCTTCAAAATAATGTTTCTTTTTTCCGTCAAAAAAGCATAATACGGATCTAAATCGAGCGCTTCGGTTTTGCACTTCTTCTAATTCATGTAATAATTTAACCATATTATCTTCATCTGTATTTGAATTAGAATACCGTTTTGATAAAACACCGGGAGCTCCGTTTAAAGCCTCAACCTCTAAGCCTGAATCATCTGCCAAAGTCGGTATTTGTATTTTATCAAAAACGGTTACAGCTTTTAGCATAGCATTGTCTTCAAAAGTTTCTGCTGTTTCTTCAATTTCTTCTGTGAATCCGGCTTCTTGTAACGTTATGATTCTTACTTCTTTTAAAACCTGTTGAATTTCTTTTATTTTATGTGTGTTATTACTTGCTAAAACTATTTTTTTCATACACTTACAATATTGAACGACTTGTATTATTTTTTGTAAAAAAGTAAATCAGGTACATGAAAATTATATAGCCTAATAAAAATAACAGGTTATATGCTTCAGGATATTCTGATAAATAGACAGGCTCCATTTCTTCGTATTCTAATAAAATATAAACTGAGATTCCGTTATTTAAAGCATGCATAAAAATAACATTTCCTAAAGATTTTGTTCTGTAATATACATAGCCTAAGGCTACTCCTGCAATTATTGCTGCTGCAAATTGCCATGGATTTCCATGAATCAATCCGAATACAAATGAAGTGGCAAAAATAGCTGCCCAAACCTGAGTTTCATTTTTGCTGGCATTAATCAATCCTTTTAATAAAATGCCTCGAAATAAAACCTCTTCAAAAATCGGTGCAAAAACACATGTTGATACAATCAAAGCCCATTTAGGATTCATTAATTCTTTAAAGGCTGTTTCAAAAACATCGTATAATTCTTTTAATCTTCCCGAATCATGCGGAATAAACGTTGTTGTATAGCTACTTAACATCATAACATTTATCATTAAAAAGAAAATAACAGGAATTAATTTCCACGATAATGTTAAATTAAATCTAAAAGGTTCTTTATTGCTTTTACTCCACCAGTAAGCTGTCAGTATTGTAATTATAAATGGAATGATATTTACTATAATCAAAATTATTTTTTCTGTATCTTTTTCCAAATGAGAAAATAGAACTCCCTTTCGTATTATAACTGCCGGAATAATCCCTAAAATAAAAATACCGATGTAACAAACTGCTTTAAGGTAGGTTAATTTAAAGAGTTTTTCTTCTTGTTCAAATTCTTCTAAATGATTATTCATGATGATAATTTTCGTTTTTTATAATGGTCATAGCCCGATACAATTGTTCCATAAAAAAAGCACGAACCATTTGGTGTGAAAAAGTCATGGTTGAAAGAGCAATTTTTTGATTAGCAAAATTATAAACTTCTTTTGAAAAGCCATAAGGACCTCCAATAATAAAATTCACTTTTTTCACTCCTGAATTAAACAGCTTTTGAAGTTCATCTGCAAAATGAACCGAAGTGAACTGCGTTCCTTTTTCATCCAATAAAATGGTTATCTCTGATTTAGAAAGTTTTTCCATAATCAATTTCCCTTCCGTTATTTTTTGTTGCTCAATTGATAATTTTTTTCTGTTTTTTATATCAGGAATTACCTCAAATTCAAAGGAAATATAGTATTTTAATCGTTGTTCATATTTTTCAATCAAATTTTGTATTTCTGTTTCATCTGTTTTACCAATTGAAATCAACCGAATTTTCATAACTATTTTATATTATCAGCAAAAATATGCAACTTTGTGAGGAAATGCAACCTTATACAAAAAGTAAATGAAACGATTGAAAAGAAAATTTCTTCTTTTTTTAAAGAAAGTGTTAAATTACATTAAAATTCCCGGTTTAAATGGATTGGGATTATTTGACTTATTAAAAATTTTCATGGAAGGTTTGCTAAACGGATTTATAGGGTCTCGTGCAGCAGCTGTTTCTTACAGTTTGTTTATGAGTTTATTTCCGTTTGTTATTTTTCTTTTTTCTTTACTTCTTCAATTTGAATTGTCAGATGATTTGCAGCGTGTTTTTGAAGAAACTATATTAACCCGTCTTTTTCCCGGTAATTCGTATAATTTGAGTACTTCGCTTGAAAGTATTGTAGGAGGAAAAAATTTTACTATTCTCAGTACCGGTTTTTTGCTTTCCATTCTTTTTACTACCAACGGAATTAATGCTTTAATCAGTGGCTTTAATTTGACCTACCACAAACTGAAAAAAAGGCACTTTGTAGAACAATACTGTGTTGCTTTGCTTTTAACTATTACATTTACTTTGTTTTTTATTTTAATGCTTTTTATTATTTATTACGCTTCTCCTTTGAGCCGATATATTGAAGAAAAACAAATGCTTTACGTTTCGGATTATTCTGACCTGATTTCAGGCGGATTAGCCGGAAGTCTGACTACTGCAACTTTCTTTTTAAATGTTTCTTTATTGTATAAATACGGTCCTAAAACCAAATTCTCTTTTAAAGAAATATTACCCGGATCCATTTTCGTTACATTATTTTTTATTTTAACTTTTTGGGGATTTGGTATTTATCTCAAATATTTTGCACAATACAAAACCCTTTATAATTCATTGGGGACTATTTTGGTCTTAATGCTTTGGATTTATATCAATGTCATTATTATCATAACCGGTTTTGAGTTAAACGCTACTTTTTATATTACTCGGCATTTACGTAATGACTCCATACGAGATGATCTAAAACTATAACTTATGCCCGCAAAACTTACAATATTTAGCATCTGATGCATGACCTTCTCCTCCACAACTCGGACAAGCCTGAGTGGTTATTTTAAATGATTCTCCTTTTTTTGCTTGGCTAATCATTTCTGCAGAAACAATTCCGGTGGGAATAGCCAAAACACCATAACCCAACAACATTACCAAAGAAGCCAAGAATTGCCCCAACGGCGTTATAGGTGATATATCTCCATATCCTACTGTTGTAATGGTTACAATTGCCCAATAAATTCCAGTCGGAATACTTGTAAATCCTGCCTCTTCTCCTTCTATAACGTACATCATAGACCCTATGACAACTACTGTAAAAAATATAAACGATATAAAAACAATAATTCTTCTAATACTTGCTCTTAAAGAAGCGGCCAATAAGTTACTTTCCTTAATATAACGGCTGAGCTTAAATACTCTAAAAACTCTAAACAACCGCATAATTTTTATGGCTGCCAAAAAATGCGTTCCAGCAAAAAATACACTCAAATAAGTAGGTACAATCGATAAGAAATCAATCACACCATAAAATGAAAAAATATACCTCCAAGGCTTTTTTAAAACCCAGATTCTTAAAATATATTCAATAGTAAATAAAATCGTAACAACCCATTCTAAAATAAGTAATAAATTTTCGTATTCTTTATGTATAGGTACAATTGAATCTAAAAAAACAATACCTATACTCAAAATAATTAAAACAAATAAGGCTACATCAAAAAATTTTCCCAAAAAAGTATCTGATTCAAATATAATTTCGTGTAACCTATTCTTTATTTCATCTGTTTTATTCATAACAAATCTTTTCAAAAAAGTACTATTATGATTTCATTTTATCTTTCAAAGATAATTATTTCCATTTAAATTGAATTTGGTAATAATTCGAGATCTGTTTAAATTCTTCAAATTATTTCAATAATTGATTAATCTTTTTTATATTTGCAAACCTAAAAGTAAGAAAACAAATTTTTACGATTATAAAGATATAAAGAAATGAGTAAAAGAACTTTTCAACCATCAGAAAGAAAAAAAAGAAATAAACACGGTTTCAGAGAAAGAATGGCTTCCAAAGCTGGAAGAAAAGTATTAGCAAGAAGAAGAGCTAAGGGCAGAAAGCAATTAACTGTTAGCGAAGTACGAGCTAAAAGATAATTAAGCTTCAATATAAACTACGAATAAGCTTGGATGTTTTTAATTTTACACCCAAGCTTTTTTTGTTATTTTTGATTTTAGAAAATAAATATACAATGAGTTTAAACGTTATTGAGTTACACAATATTTTTGTCTATCAAAGAAATCACTTGGTTTTATCTGATGTATCTATCGAATTAAAAAGGGGCGAATTTTCTTATTTAATAGGAAAAACCGGAAGTGGAAAAAGCAGTCTTTTAAAAGTCCTTTACGGAGATTTACCTCTAAAAAAGGGAGAAGCTACTGTTGTAGGAGTTAATTTGAATACCTTACAAACCAAAGATATTCCTTTTTTAAGACGAAAAATAGGCGTTGTTTTTCAAGATTTTCAACTGCTTAACGACAGAACGGTTCATGAAAACCTGAAATTTGTCTTAAAAGCAACCGGTTGGAAAATTAAAAATGATATTAATACACGGATTGATGAAGTTTTGGACTCTGTCGGAATGAAAACAAAAGGGTTTAAACATCCTTATGAATTATCCGGAGGTGAGCAACAGCGAATTGTAATTGCTCGTGCCTTACTCAATAAGCCCGAATTAATCATTGCTGATGAGCCTACCGGAAATTTAGATCCTGAGACCTCTATTGAAATCATGAATGTTCTACGGCAAGTCTCTGAAGAGAACAATTGTGCTGTTTTTATGGCTACGCATGATTTTGCTTTGATTAAACACTTTCCCAATAAAACTTTTAAATGCGAAGCCGGAAAGATTGTAATTGCTGAAGCCCAAAGTATTTTTATGTAGTTTTTAGTTTAGTCCATGTAAAACGTTAGAAAATGTACCAAAAAGTTGTACCTGTTTTAAAAAAAATCCTCACTCAAGCACAAGTATATAAACACTTATTTAATCTATCGCCTTTGTATCGAAACACAACCGGTCGTATTATTATTGTTTCCGAAGATTTACACTATATTAAAATTAAAATTCCTTTAAATTATCAAAACCGAAACTATGTCGGTGTTATGTTTGGAGGAAGCATGTTCTCTGCTACCGATCCTATTTATATGACACAGTTGCTGGAAATTTTAGGAAAAGATTATGTGGTGTGGGATAAAGTTTCTACTATACGTTATAAACGTCCGGGAAAATCTACTGCTTATGGAGAGTTTACTTTCTCTAAAGAAGAAATAGCCACAATTAAAGAGCGAATTGTAAACGAAAAAGAAATTAATTTAACCAAACAAGTTAATTTAGTTTCAAAAGACGGTATTATTTTTGCCGAAATTGATAAAACCCTTTACATTGCGGATAGATTATTCTATAAACAAAAAATGCTGAAAAAATAATTTTTTATATCAAATTTAGTTTTTTTTGATTATTTTTGGCAAGAATATTGATTTCAATATAAAAAACAAAACTATTTTTTATGTTTCTTATCTAAAAGTTATTTTTTAGCTGTTATTATATATTTTAATCCTACTTTATTAAAATAATATAAGAGATGTTGCTTATAACTAATAACTCTTTTAGGATGTTTTGTTTAAAGAATTTCAATTTTATTCTGCAGAAACATTTGCTGATAGTGATGCAAGGATTCCTTATATCGTGCAGGTTTTTATGTAACAGTTTATCCTGCTGATTAAAAACATTATTTAAGGCAGATGTAGAAAAGATTTGGCAAATTTTGTCAAATCTTTTTGCTTTTATTTATCCATATTTCTACCCAGAGAAAAAATATTAATTCAATATCTTTGCTTTTAAATCAAGAATAAAGAATGAAAAAAATTTATTTGGATAATGCCGCTTCAACTCCCCTACATAAAGAAGTTATAAATACAATGACGGATGTAATTCAAAAATATTACGGAAATCCGTCTTCAACACATTCTTTTGGAAGAGAAACCAAGTCAATCATTGAAAATGCACGAAAAACCATCGGGAAAGAATTAAAATGTCAATCTAATGAAATTATTTTTACATCGGGAGGAACCGAAGCCAATAACTTAATCCTTCGTTCAGCAGTTCAAGATATGGGCGTTAAACGAATTATAACACAACCTGTAGAGCATAAGTCTGTTTTAGAAACCGTTTTAGATCTATCAAAAAAACATCACATTATATTAGAAATGCTTCCAATTGATTCTAAAGGAAATTTTAACTTAAATGATTTGGAACAAAAATTAAAGAGCGGAACAGCAAAAACGTTAGTGTCTTTAATTCATGGAAATAATGAAACGGGAAATTTGGTTAATTTAGAAAAAATAACAACATTATGCCATGAAAACAATGCTCTTTTTCATTCTGATACAGTTCAAACCATCGGGCATTATGTGTTTGATTTGAATACATTACCTATAGACTTTATAAGTTGCTCAGCACATAAAATGCATGGTCCGAAAGGTGTTGGTTTCGCTTTTGCCCGAAAATCATTAGGATTACATTCTACTATTACCGGAGGAAAACAAGAACGCAATAAACGTTCGGGTACGGAAAATGTATATGGAATTGCCGGCTTGGCAAAAGCTTTTGAAATGGCGTATGAAAATTTAGAAGAAAACCGGAGAAAGATTACGAATTTAAAAAAGTATGCTATAGAACAATTTAAACAACAATTTGAAGATTGTATTTTTATTGGAGAAAGTGGAAATATAGAAACCGGTTTATACACTATTTTAAATGTAGGCTTAAAAAATCAATCGAAATTATTGACTTTTGAATTGGATTTAAAAGGGATTGCTATTTCACAAGGAAGTGCCTGTGAATCAGGTTCTACAAAAAAATCACATGTAATACAATCCATTCACACCTTAGAAGAACAAAATACATACGCCAATCTTCGTATATCTTTTTCAATCTATAATACCAAAGAAGATATTGATTTGCTAATAAAAAGTTTGAAAAATTGATATTAATTAATCATTGATTTTTAATAATCAAATCATTCGTCAGTTTATTATAACGATATAACAAAGCCAAAGCAGAAAGAGTTAGCCCAATGCCTAATCCAATCCATACGCCAAAAGCTCCCATCTTAAAATAAACCGCACACATGTAACTAATAGGAATTGTGATAACCCAATAAGCAAAAAAAGTGATAATCATGGGAATATTGACATCTTGAATTCCTCGAAGAGATCCTAAGGTAACAAGTTGTATTCCATCACCTAATTGAAATAAAGCAGCAATAATTAATAAGTCGGAAGCCAAAGCGGCTGCATTTTCACTTTGTGTAAATCCCCAAGGAAGTTCTTCTCTAAAAAAAATAAACAAAAGACCACAAAAAAACATAAAAATTCCCGTCATTTTTATATTAGAATAACCTACTTCGCGTAACATTTTAAAATCTTGCATTCCTTTCTGATTTCCAATGCGTACCGTTGCGGCAACAGCTAAACCAGTACACATCAAGAAAGAAATAGAGGCAAGTTGTATGGCTACCTGATGAGCTGCTAAATCGGTTCGGCTTGTTAATCCGGCAATGAAAGCAGCTACGGTAAAAGCACTGACTTCAAAGAACATTTGAAAGCCAGTTGGAATACCTAATTTAATCATTTTTTTAAATAGAGATGAAGACCAACGTTTAAAGGATACATGTTGTAAATACAGTTTAAATTTTTTCCATTGAAGAACAATAACAAAGATGCAGAGCATTGAAAGAAACCGTGCAATTAAACTTCCTAAAGCGGCTCCCTGAACTCCCATGGCAGGAAAACCAAGGTTTCCTTCAATCAAACAATAGTTTAAAAAAATATTTACTAAAATAGCAATCCATGTAGCAATAGTGGCTGGCAGTGTTAAAGATAATCCTTCTCCAAACTGGCGAAAAGTCTGAAAAACCATAACAGGAATTAAAGAAAATGCTGAAATATTGAGATAGAGAATGGCTTCTTTTACAACATTTTCAGGCTGACCCAAGTGATACATCAATTTGGAACACAAAACGGTTAGTAGGCAGAACATAATACTGAAAACCACGTTAATAACCAATCCGTGAGAAAAAATATCCGAGCCGGATCTATAATCTTGATTAACATCTTTTTCCGCGACCAAAGGAGATATGATAATGCTAATTCCTAATATACAAACCAACAAAAGAATAAAAACAGAATTTCCTAACGAAACGGCTCCCAAATTAATTTCTGACTGATAAGGATCTGCTACTTTTCCTACCATAACGGTATCAGCTACATTTAAGGCTATTTGCCCTACTTGACTCAGCATTACCGGAAAAGCCAACCACATATTTTTCTTTACATGTTCGTAAAATGTCATATTGCAAAGATGAGAATTTTTAATCTTGGCATAAAGATTTATTTCAATAAAAAGTTAAACCCGACAAACTCTCAATTAAGAACAAAACAAACGTTATTTAATCAAATGTTAATAAAAAGATTGTTTTATATATGAAAAGTTGTATTTTGAGTATCATATAGGAAATTTTCTATTCATATATTTGCCTTAGGGTAGCTTACATACTAAGTTAACTTTTTTTTAACTTAAAAGAAAGTATCCCCTTTCTTTAAGTTTCCCTACTTGTACATAGTAATGTAAAAGTAAATTTTTTTCTAATCAGGGGGCGGAAATATTTTTTCCGCTCCTCTTTTAAAAAATCTTAATTATGAAAAAGAGTATAGTTTATTTACTAAATGATTATTCATCTAAATATTTTTTTAAGCACTGATTATTCAGACTTTATGCTTTTTATGTTTTTAAATAAAAGCTAAACAAGATTGGATTATTTATATAAATATTTAAATATAATGCATGAGATTAAGTTTTGATGAATTTGATATTAGCTTTTCAGAAATATCTAAAATGTTATTTACAGTCAGCCCTACGTTGGACGTAGATTTTTTTTTAGAAATTTTTGAGAAGGGAAAAATTATAAAACTAAAAAAAGAAACTATATTATATAAGGAGAGTAGCCATAATAAAAAATTATATTTGATATTAGACGGATATGTTCGATTACTTAAATCAAATAAAAATGGAGATAATAAAACCCTTTTTATTTTTGAAAAACACCAAACATTTTTTTGTATTCATTCAAATATTCTAAAAAAACCATCCATTGATAGTGCAGAATGTTTAACCGATTGTGTTCTCTTTGAAATTGATTATACCAGTTTGGAGAAAAAAATGATTTCATCTCCAAAAACCTCTAAAATTTTTGTGGATAATATCTTTAAATTTATACATAATACTTTCGAGCACATTAACCAACTTACATTATTAACCTACGAAGAAAGGTTTCATTGGTTAATAGAAAATAAAAAAGATTTTTTTAAAGATTTAAAAAACAAACATATAGCCGATTTTTTAGGAATTTCTCCTGCTTCACTGGGAAGAATCAAAAGAAAATATTATAATAAACATTGAGACACTATAAATTAGTTTATTACGATACATATAAAATAGTGTATTTCATTTATGAAAATTTATCTTATTTCTTCTTATTCTGCCTTATCTTTGCTGGCAATAACCAACTTAACAGAATATGATTTCCAATAATTTCTGTTTTTATTCTTTACAATTATTATTAGAAGAAAAAGTTTCTCTGATATTATTTTTTCAAGGTATTCTTTTTATTCTGATTCTGTGTATTTTATATTTTATCTATTATTTGGTTTACAGAGAAAAGAGTATCAAACCCAAAATAAATCAAATAAACTTATATCAAGCAGATTTAGAAAAAGAATTAAATGAATTACATAAAGAATTGGACACGATTACTGATTTAATACAGACTCAGACTAAAAAGAAAAAAGAGTAATTTTTTTCTCTACCCAATCATCTCACCGTTTTTTATAGTATCATCCGGTGTAACAAAAGTCAGCTTTCCGTCTTCTTTTTCAGTTAATAACAACATTCCCTGACTTGTAATACCTTTAATTTTTCGAGAGGCTAAATTAACCAAAACCATCACTTGCTTATTTTTTAATTCTTCAGGAGAAAAACTTTCGGCTATTCCTGAAACAATGGTTCTTATATCAATTCCTGTATCTACTTTAAGTTCAAGCAAACGATCCGTTTTTTCTACCTTTTTAGCTTCTAAAATAGTTCCTACACGCAAATCGATTTTTTGAAAATCTTCAAAACTACATACATCCTTCTGAGGTTTAGCTTCCGGATTTGTCATATTCTTTTTGGTTTTATTTTCCTCCAATTTTTTAATTTGGATTTCAATGGTTTCATCTTCTATTCGATTAAATAACAATTCGGATGGATTTATTTTATGTCCTGCGGGTAATAGCTCCATTTCAGCTACTTGATTCCAAGAGATCGAATCAATATTTAGAAAGTTCTTTAATTTTACAGAAGAATACGGCAAAAAAGGTTCTGCTAATTGAGCCAATGCCGTAGCAACCTGCAATCCTATATACATAATAGTTTTTGTACGGTTTTCATCTGTTTTAATTACTTTCCAAGGTTCTGAATCAGCTAAATATTTATTTCCAAGATGTGCCAAATCCATAAAATCAGCTAAAGCATCTCTAAAATGAAAATCTTCTATATTTTTTCCTATTCTCTGAGGATATTCTTTAATCATTTTTAATATTTCTCGATCGTATTCAGTAAATGTATCAGACTGAGGAACAACACCTTTATAATACTTATTAGTTAAAACCAAAATCCGATTGATAAAGTTTCCTAAGGTATTGACTAACTCTGAATTATTTTTGGTTTGAAAATCTTTCCAAGTAAAGTTGTTATCTTTTGTTTCGGGCATGTTGGCAGTCAGCGTATAACGTAAAACATCTTGTTGATCTTTAAACTCCTCTAAGTATTCATGCAACCAAACTGCCCAATTCTTAGAAGTTGAAATTTTATCATTTTCCAAATTCAAAAACTCATTTGCCGGAACGTTGGTTGGTAGAAGATAGTTTTTGCTATGCGATTTTAACATTTGAGGAAATATTAAACAATGAAAGACAATATTATCTTTTCCTATAAAATGAATTAGTTCCGATTCATTATTCTGCCAATAAAGTTTCCAATCTTTTCCTTTTTTTTCCGCCCATTCTTTTGTTGCTGAAATATATCCTATCGGGGCATCAAACCATACATACAATACTTTTCCTTCCGCTCCTTTTACAGGCACTTTGATTCCCCAGTCCAAATCTCGTGTAACAGCTCTTGGGCGTAACCCCGCATCAATCCATGCTTTTACTTGTCCTAAAACATTTGATTTCCAATCGTGTTGATGTTCTTTAAGTACCCAATTTGATAAAAATGTTTCGTCAAAAGGTAAATACCAATGCTTGGTCTCCTTTAAAATAGGTGTATTTCCGGTAATTGTTGATCGAATATTTAATAAATCTTTAGGGCTTTGAATCGTAATACCACAATTTTCGCATTGATCACGATAAATATCTTCTACACCGCAATTAGGACAGTTTCCCGTTAAATAACGATCGGCTAAAAATTGTTTTTCTTCTTCATCATAAAATTGTTCAGAAATCTGCTCTTCAAAAACATCTTGATTATATAAATCTTTAAAAAAATCAGCGGCTGTTTCATGATGAATAGAAGCCGAAGTACGTGAATAATTATCAAACGAAATACCAAAATCTGCAAACGATTTTTTAATTATTTTATGGTATTTATCGACCAGTTGTTGAGGTGTAATACCTTCGTTTTTTGCTTTTAACGTAATGGGAACGCCGTGTTCATCCGATCCGCATATAAACGCAACATCATATCCTTTTAAACGTAAATAACGTGCGTATATATCCGCAGGCACGTAAACTCCTGCTAAATGACCAATGTGAACCGGACCATTTGTGTAAGGCAAGGCTGCCGTAATTGTATAGCGTTTTGGGTGATTCATTTTTTTAATTTTCAATCACTGCAAAGATAGGATTATTGATTTTAGTATATTTGATTTTAAACAAAAAACTCAAGACAAAAATTATTTCTATCTTGAGTTTTATATACTATGAAAACAAATTTAAATTCCCAATTCGGTAAAAAGTTTTTCAATAGCTTCTTTTTCAGAAGGACTATAAGTATTTGCCGATATGATTTTTCCTTCGGGATCAATCAGAATAAAACGTGGAATAGCATTAATTTTATAACTCTTTATAAATTCTGAATCAAAAGCATTGCCGGCATATAGTTGGATTCCTTTTAATTCTTTTTCTTTTACCATTTTAACCCATTTATCGTAACCTTTAGGTTCATCTACCGAAATACTTACGAATTCAATGTTTTTTCCATGATATTTTTTTTCTAATTCTTTTAAAAACGGGATTTCTTCTTTGCAAGGTCCACACCAAGTTGCCCAAACATCAATGTAAACATATTTTCCTTTTAAATCACTCAAAGATGTTTTTGACCCATCTATATTTTCATAATCGGAAAAAACCGGCGAAACAGTTCCTTTGGGGAATTCTTTTTTAATGGCTCTTTCTCCGTCAAAGTATTCTTTATACGTTTCCATGGTTTGATCAATAGCTTCTTTTTCAGTTTTTGCAAACTCTTTATCAAGATTATAACTATCAATAAATGCGTACAAAGAATTTTGAGCATCCTCCATTGTTTTTGAATAGTCTGTATCGTTTAAATCATCAATTTCTACCTTATCAAGAACTTCTTCTATTTTTAATACTTTTTTAGCTAAATAATTGTTGATCTCTTCTCCCTGCCCTTTATAAGTAAGCGTTTCATCAAATTGTTCTGTATCAAGCGTTAGTTGGATATCATCTCCGTTTTTTAAATAAATAACAGATTGTTCTGTTCCGTCATAAAACCCATATTTTCCTTCTTTAATATGTAGCGTATCGTTAAATTCACCATTGGTAACTGCTATTTTCTTCTTATATGTTTTATTAAATACAATTATGGAATCTGAATTGGGATTGGTGATTTTCCCTGAAAACGACACAAAGTTTTTTTCAGAAATTGGAGATGCAATATCTTTTTTACAAGAAATTATCAGGAATATACCAACACTCAACAAAAAAATACTCTTAACACTCATTTCTTATTTATTTTTAATTTAATTATTATTGATTTCCTTTAGCATAATCTGCTAAAAATTGTTCTAATCCAATGTCTGTCAGCGGATGTTTTAATAATCCTAAAATAGCTGACAATGGTGCGGTAATAACGTCTGCACCTACTTTTGCACATTCAATTATATGGTGTGTATGACGAATAGAAGCAGCTAAAATTTCAGTATCGTAGCCATAATTATCATAAATATGCCGAATTTCGTCAATCAATCGCAGACCATCTGAAGAAATATCGTCCAGACGCCCTACAAAAGGCGATACATAGGTTGCTCCTGCTTTTGCAGCCAACAAGGCCTGTCCAGGAGAAAAAACTAATGTACAATTGGTTTTAATACCTTGATCTGATAATGTTTTTATAGCTTTAATCCCATCTTTAATCATAGGAATTTTAATAACAATTTGTTGGTGAAGTTTTACCAACTCATCAGCCTCTTTCAGCATTCCTTTATAATCGGTTGAAATTACTTCTGCAGAAACATCGCCTGTTACGATATTACAAATATCAATGTAATGCTGTTTAATATTTTTTTCTCCCGTAATTCCCTCTTTAGCCATTAAGGAAGGGTTGGTTGTTACACCATCTAAAATACCTAAATCCTGAGCTTCTTTAATATGTTTTAAATTTGCCGTATCTATAAAAAACTTCATCTTAATAGTTAATTTAAGCCTCGAAGGTACAATAAAGATTGTAATTTATAAAACTATATTTTTCAATTTTCATTGATGTCTTTTTGTTTAGCCTATTTTTTAAAATTCAAAAAGTAAAAAAACGACCAAAAAATTTTGATCGTCTTGTGTCGGGGTACCAGGACTCGAACCTGGGACCTCCACGTCCCAAACGTGGCGCGCTAGCCAACTGTGCTACACCCCGAAAATTATTTTTGCGATTGCAGATGTAATTATTTTCTATATACTTTTTTATCTAAGCCAATACTTCTTTCACTTTATTTCCGATATCAGCAGGAGAAGCCACTACGTGTAGCCCGCATTTTTCCATAATTGCCATTTTGGCTTGTGCTGTATCATCTGCACCACCAACAATAGCTCCGGCATGTCCCATCGTACGCCCCTTAGGTGCCGTTTGTCCTGCAATAAAACCAACCACCGGCTTTGGATTTCCTTGTTCTTTAATCCACTTTGCTGCGTCAGCCTCCAATTGTCCTCCAATTTCACCAATCATTACAATAGCATCTGTTTCAGAATCGTTCATCAATAATTCAACCGCTTCTTTAGTTGTTGTTCCAATAATAGGGTCACCACCGATTCCAATGGCTGTGGAAACACCAAAACCTGCTTTTACTACTTGGTCTGCTGCTTCATAAGTTAAAGTTCCTGACTTTGAAACAATACCTATTCGTCCTTTTTTAAAGACAAATCCAGGCATTATTCCTACTTTTGCTTCTTCGGCTGTAATCACTCCCGGACAGTTTGGTCCAATCAGCGTTACATCTTTATCTTGAATGTATTCCTTAACTTTAACCATATCTTGTACAGGAATACCTTCTGTAATACAAATAATCACTTTAATTCCAGCATCAGCCGCTTCCATAACAGCATCAGCCGCAAATGCCGGTGGAACAAAGATTAGCGATGTATCAGCTCCTACTTTTTGAACGGCTTCTTCAACCGTATTAAACACCAGACGGTCTAAATGTTTTTGTCCTCCTTTTCCCGGAGTTACACCTCCTACTACATTGGTTCCATATTCGATCATTTGTTCAGTATGAAAAGTTCCTTCCTTTCCTGTGAATCCTTGTACAATTATTTTTGAATCTTTATTTACTAAAACACTCATGTTTTTATTTTATTTTGGAAGATTAAAGATAAAATGTTTTTTTGAAATAGATTATAATATCTCAAAAAAGTTTTATTACTTCAATTTTTTTATTAGTTCAGGCAGTTGCTTAATTCCTGCTAATTCTCTCAATTTTGCACGAGCTTCATCCGCAGGGTAACCAAAATATACTTTTCCTCCTTCTAAAGATTTTGAAACACCTGACTGGGCTTGTATAACCGCTTTCTTACCAATAGTAATACCGCTTGCAATGCCTGCCTGCCCCCAAAGAGTTACTTCGTCTTCAATAATACAGCAACCTGCTATTCCGACATGAGAGGCAATTAAGCACCTTTCTCCAATAACGGTATCGTGCCCTATCTGTACTTGGTTGTCTATTTTAGTATGTTTTCTTATGATTGTGGATGCTGTAACGCCTCGGTCAATAGTACACCCTGCTCCTATTTCTACAAAATCTTCAATCAAAACATTACCAGCACTTTTCAATCGCTCAAAATAGTCTGTCCTATTTTTATAATAAAAAGCATCGGATCCTAAAACGGTATTGGCATGTATGATAACATGGTTTCCTATTACAATATTATCATATAATGTTACATTAGGGTGAATAATACAATTCTCACCTATTTTTACGTTATTTCCAATAAACACATTGGGTTGAATAATCGTTCCTTCTCCTATCGTAGCTGTATCAGATTGTAATTTATTTGAGATTTGAAAAGGTTTAAAACGCTCAATTAATTTATTAAAATCTGAAAAAGGGTTTTCCGAAATTAATAATGCTTTACCGTTCGGACAATCTACTTTTTTATTAATTAAAATGACTGTTGCTGCAGATTTTAATACTTTCTCATAATATTTAGGATGATCTACAAAAACAATATCTCCCTCTTGTACCACATGAATTTCATTTAATCCTTTTACAGGAAATTCATCATGACCAACATGTTCTACTTCTAATAATGAAGCAATTTCTTTTAATTGGTAAATACGATTAAATTTCATAGATCTGAAAATGAATAGTTTTAAAATTTCTTTTTAAAACTTTATTCTTTTACACGTTCAATATAAGAACGTTCTTCAACGTTTACTTTAATTTTTTCACCTTCGTTGATAAACAAAGGAACTTGTAGTTCTGCTCCTGTTTCTAATTTTGCAGGTTTTGTAGCATTGGTTGCTGTATTACCTTTTATTCCCGGAGCTGATTCTACAACTTCTAAAACAACGGTTTGAGGCATTTCGACTGAAAGGGGTGTACCATCATCGGTTTTGGTTAAAATAAAGACTTCTTCTCCTTCTTTCATTAGATCAGCATTTTCAACCAATTCTTTATTAATATATAATTGAGAAAAATCTTCATTATTCATAAAGTGAAAACCGTTTTCATCATCATACAAATACTGAAATTTATTCGTATTTACTTCCACTACATCTATTTTATGACCTGCTGAAAAAGTGTTATCAATTACTTTTCCTGATGTTACACTTTTCAGTTTCGTACGGACAAATGCCGGACCTTTACCCGGCTTTACATGTTGAAATTCAACTATTTTATATACATCACTACTGTGATTAATACAAAGTCCTCTTCTTATATCTGATGTTGTAGCCATTTATTTTGATTGTTTCTATTCGTTATCACTACTGTTAGTATATCCTTTCATAATTCCTCGTTCAGAACTTTTAACAAAATCCAATATCATGTCGCGTTCTTTTGATTTAGAAATTGTATCTTTTATTTTTTCAACCGCTTTTGTATTGGATAAACTTTCTTGAAAAAGAATTCGATAAATACTTTGAATATGTTCGATTTTTTCATTACTAAACCCTCTCCTTCTTAATCCTAAAGCATTAACCCCTGCATAAGACATAGGATCTCTGGCAGCTTTAACAAACGGCGGAACATCTTTACGGACTAATGTAGCTCCGGCAATCAATGTATGAGCTCCTATTTTGGAAAACTGATGTACGGGAACCATCCCTCCAACAATTGCATAATCATCTATTTCAATATGTCCTGATAAACCTACCCCGTTTACTAAAATTACATGATTTCCGATAACGCAATCATGAGCAACATGTACAGTTGCCATAATTAAACAATCATCTCCAATTTTGGTATATCCTAAAGCATTTGTACCTTTGTTTACGGTTACAGCTTCACGGATTGTCGTTCTATCTCCAATATAAGTTAAGGTTCGCTCCCCTTTATATTTTAAATCCTGAGGTTCTGCTGAAATAACAGCACCCGGAAATATTCTACAATCCTTTCCTATTCGTGCCCCTTCCATTATGGTTACATTAGGTCCAATCCAAGTTCCGTCTCCTATTTCAACATCTTTTTCTATTGTTGTAAAGGGATTTATTGTTACACTTTTCCCTATAATTGCTTCCGGATGAATGTTTACCATATTATTCATACTCTATACAATCTTATTTATTTTTTACAATTTGAGCCATTAATTCTGCTTCAGCAACAATGGAATCACGAACATAAGCATATCCTTGCATGTGTACAATTCCTCTTCTAATCGATTCTAATAATTCCATTTTAAAAATAAGGGTATCTCCGGGAACTACTTTTTGCTTAAACCGTACTTTATCTATTTTCATAAAATACGTGGAATATTTTTCAGGCTCATCAACACTCCCTAAAACCAAAATACCTCCTACCTGAGCCATTGCTTCTACTTGTAAAACACCTGGCATTACAGGTTCTTCCGGAAAATGCCCTGTAAAAAACGGCTCATTATACGTAATATTTTTAACTCCTACAACATGATTCTCCGTTTGTTCGATAATTTTATCTACTAATAAAAAAGGATATCGGTGAGGTAACATTTTCTTAATGCTGTTGATATCATGAATAGGTGGATCCATATCTAAATCAAATTCAGGCACTTTTTTGCGTTTTGCTATTTTTATATGTTTCGCTAACTTTTTGGCAAATTGAGTATTAATAGAATGTCCCGGCTTGCTTGCAAATATTCGTCCTTTAATTCGTGTTCCGATTAATGCTAAATCTCCAACAACATCCAATAATTTATGGCGGGCTGCTTCGTTCGGATAAAACAGGGTTACATTATCTAAAGTCCCATTAGGCTTAATTGTTACTTTATCTTTATTAAATATTTTTTTTAATTTTTCCTGTGTTTCATTTGAGATTTCTTTATCAACGTACACAATGGCGTTATTTATATCACCTCCTTTTATTAATCCGGCTTCGATTAATTGTTCTAATTCATGAAGAAAAACAAACGTTCTGGCATTTGAAATTTCTTTTTTAAAGTCTTTTAAGTTTTTAAGTGTGGCATTTTGAGTTCCTAATACTTTCGTGCCAAAATCAACCATCGTAACAATCTGATATTCATTAGAAGGTGTTGCAATTATTTCACTTCCTGTTTCGGAATCGGTTACGCTAATGGTATCTTTTATCACAAAGTACTCTCTTTTAGCCTCCTGTTCTTGTACTTCCGCTTTTTCTAAAGCCTCAATAAAATATCTTGAAGAACCATCCATAATAGGAGGTTCCGGTCCCGTTAATTCAATATAACAATTATCAATATCAAATCCTACCAAAGCAGCTAAAACATGTTCGCAAGTATAAACTTTCACACCTTTTTTCTCCAACGTCGTTCCTCTGTCGGTACTAACTACATAAAGTGCATCGGCTTCTATCTGTGGAGCTCCTTCTAAATCGGTTCTAACAAAAATAAAACCTGTATTTTCAGGTGCCGGTTTAAATATCAAATCAGAGATGGCTCCGGTATGAAGTCCATGACCTGAAAGTTTTACCTCCTTTTTGATGGTTTTTTGTTTATCCGAATTTATAATCCTATCCATTTAATTTTTTCTCTAATTCATTAATGCGTTTTACTAAATCGGGTAATTTTTTAAAATACACATAAGAACGCTTGTAATCTCCTACATTATAAGCTGGTGAACCTTGAACGATGGCTTTATCAGACAAATCATTTCCTATTCCGCTTTGAGCTGCTATTTTCACATCATCTCCTAATTTTAAATGCCCGATTATACCTACCTGACCTCCTATCATGGTTCTTTTTCCTACTTTTGAAGAGCCAGCAACTCCTGTTTGAGAAGCAATTATAGTATCTTCTCCTATTTCTACATTATGGGCTATTTGAACGTGATTATCTAATTTAACTCCTTTTTTTATAATGGTAGAACCCAACGTAGCACGATCCACGGTCGTATTAGCCCCTATATCAACGTTATTTTCTAAAATAACATTTCCTATTTGAGGCACTTTATTATATTCGTTATTAGAATTAGGAGCAAAACCAAATCCGTCAGCCCCGATTACGGAACCCGAATGAATGGTACAATTTTTTCCTATCTGAGTATCCGTATAAATTTTCACTCCGGCATGAATAATAGTCCCTTCTCCTACTCTTGAATTATCACCTATGTAAGAATTGGGATAAATTTTCACCTTATCTTCGATCACAACATTTTCCCCGATATACGAAAAAGCTCCTAAATAAACATTTTTACCCACCTTTGCCGTATTTGATATATAGGAAGGCTGCTCTATTCCGGTTTTTAAATTTTTACGGTATTCATCATAAAAGTGTAAAAGTTTAGTAAATGCCAAATAGGCATCTTCAACCTTTATTAAAGTTGGAGAAATTTTTTTTTCAGGAATAAAACTTTTATTAACAATAACAATTGAAGCCTCTGTTTCATAAACGTAAGAGGTATATTTTGGATTGGCTAAAAAAGTTAAACCACCTTTTTCACCTTCTTCTATTTTTGTCAATGTGCAAACGGTTTCTTCAGGATTTCCTTGAATCTCTCCATCTAAAATCTCTGCTATTTGTGATGCTCTAAATTCCATATTTTGACAAAAGTAAGAAAAATTATCAGTAGCCTAAAATTTATTATGATTGGTTTTGATAATAAAAATAGTATTTTTTAACCGGTTTTGATAAAACCTTAAAATCCAGCTGTTTTGAGGCTTCTTCCAATTTAATGATATTTCCGTCTTTCATTAACAATTTTATAGGTTTTTCTAAATTATATGCCAAATTTTTTACAGGAATTACACCTGAAGAATATTCATTTCCAATTATTTTTGCTTCTAAATTTAATTCTTTTAAAAAATATTCTTTTTTATGTTCCTCTTCCGTTTCTTTTACTTTATACAAATTTCGATCAATTAACATTTTTGAAATCGTTGCTAAAGTTTTGTCTTCAGATTTACTCCACTGTTTTACACTAATCCAAATATCTGCATCCGAAAGTGTTAAAAAACAGCTTGTTACTTCTTTATTCAAATCTCCTATTCCTATCTTATTTTTAAAGAAAAACTCTAATTCGGGTGTTGTCCAAATTTTAAATCCATCGGCATACAATTCGTTTGCTTTTTTTAAAATCTTGGTTAACAGATACTCCGCTCCCACACTGGTTTTATGCAAATAAACCTGCCAATACATAAACATTCTTGCTATAATAAATTTTTCTACTGAATAAATTCCTTTTGCTTCTATAACAATTTCATCATTTACTACATTCATCATCGAAATTAAACGATCAATACTAATGGTTCCTTCTGCAACTCCTGTATAAAAACTGTCCCGCATTAAATAATCTAGACGATCAACATCTAACTGACTTGATATTAGTTGATTAAAAAAATTTCTATGATATTCTCCTTTAAAAATTTGAATAGCCAAATTTAAGGATCCTTTAAATTCAACATTCAGCTGATTAATTAAGTACAACGATAATTCTTCATGATGAACTTGTATAATACTATGCTCTAAGGCATGAGAAAAAGGTCCATGACCAATATCATGCAACAAAATAGCAGCACAAGCAGCTTCTTCCTCTTTTTTTGAAATTTTAATTCCTTTTTGTTTTAATGTATCCAATACTTTTTTCATCAAATGCATGCAACCCAATGAATGATGAAAACGTGTATGATGTGCTCCGGGATAAACTAAATAAGATAATCCTGTTTGAGAAATTCTACGTAATCTCTGAAAAGTGGAATGCTCCATTAAATCAAACAATAAAGGTGATGAAATTGCAATAAATCCATACAAAGGATCGTTAATAATTTTCTGTTTTGTATTTTTATGAGAAGTCAAAACTTTATAATTTTTTACATTTACACAAAAATAAATAATAAAATATGAATAACGGACAAATCAAAATTATTTGGATTGATGATGAAATCGATTTATTAAAGCCACACATCCTGTTCTTAGAAAAAAAAGGCTATGAAATATTTCCTGTAAACAATGGTCATGATGCGTTAGAAGAAATTCAAAATCAAACGTTTGATTTAGTCCTTTTGGATGAAAACATGCCGGGACTTTCCGGGCTTGAAACTCTTCAAGAGATAAAAAAAATACAATCAAACCTTCCTGTTGTCATGATCACTAAGAATGAAACCGAAGATATCATGGAAGAAGCCATTGGAGCTCATATTACCGATTATTTAATCAAACCCGTTAATCCAAACCAAATCTTGCTAACTTTAAAAAGATTATTGCACAGCAAACATATTGTGAAAGAAAAAACAACTATCAATTATCAGCAGGAATTTAGAAACATTGCTTTTGATATAACTCAAGCCAGAGATTATCATGATTGGATTGATTTGTATAAAAAATTAGTTCAGTGGGAAATTGAATTGGAGAAAATTGATAATCCGGATTTGTTGAATATTTTACAAAGCCAAAAAACAGAAGCCAACAGCCAATTTTTTAAGTTTATCAAGAAAAAATATACCGACTGGTTTCTCGGTAATGAAAAGCCTGTTTTGTCCCACACGGCGTTTGATCAATTAATTAAGCCTTTTCTTACTGGTCAAAATACTGTTTTATTGATGATTGATAATTTGCGTTACGACCAGTGGAAGGTTATAAAACCTCTCATTACTCCGTATTACAACATTAAAGACGAATATATTTATTTCAGTATTTTACCCACAGCTACTCAATATGCCCGAAATAGTTTCTTTGCAGGAATGATGCCTTCTCAAATTGAAAAAAGATATCCTCAATACTGGAAAAACGATACGGATGAAGGAAATAAAAATGATTATGAACATGAACTTTTCAGAGAACATTTAAAACATATAGGAAAAAGCAATCTAAATACTGATTATCATAAAATTTTAAATATCAGAGGAGAAAAAAAATTGGTGGATCATTTTCATCGCATTAAAGAAAATGATATAACCGTTGTTGTATATAACTTTATTGATATTTTATCTCATGCCAAAACAGATAATAAGATTATAAAACAAATGATTCGAGATGATAAAACATATCGGTCTGTAACGTACAATTGGTTTGAAAACTCTCATCTGCTACAATTTATTAAAATGTGTGCTCAAGAAAAGCTCAATTTAGTCATTACTACTGACCATGGAACCATTTTTGTAAAAGATCCTTCAAAAGTTGTTGGAGACCGTGAAACCAGCACCAATTTACGCTATAAATTGGGACGAAATCTCCAATACAACCAAAAAGATGTTTTGGTTGCTGATTATCCGGAAGAATTTTATTTACCTAAGGTAAACATCAGCTCTAAATATATCTTTGCAAAAGAAGATTTGTTTTTGGCTTATCCCAACAACTACAACCACTTTGTTAATTACTATAAAAATACTTACCAACATGGTGGTGTTTCTTTAGAAGAAATTATCATTCCTCTAACACTTTTAGAGGCAAAATAGTTAAGATTCATACTGAATTAACATGAACTTCACGGCAAAAAATATACATGATTTACCCAAAATAGCTTCTGAAATTATTCAAAATGCCACACATAAAATTTTTATTCTAAAAGGAACTATGGGCGTTGGAAAAACTACACTTTCAAAAGAACTAATTAAACAACTGGGAGTGCATGATAACATTCAAAGTCCTACTTTTTCTATCGTAAATGAATATCGAACTAAAAAAGGAAACACCATTTATCATTTTGATTTTTATCGAATTAAACACGAAGAAGAAGTTTTGGATTTGGGCTATGAAGAATATTTTTATAGCGATTCGTATTGTTTTATCGAATGGGCTGAAAAAATTCCATCCTTAATTCCCCAAAACTTTCATCAAATTAACTTAAATTTGAACTCAGACAAATACCGAGAAATAACATTTGAATAATCATGAGCGACGGATTTTTTACACCATTTGGGAAACACGAATTAATTCCTCAAGAGGAAGTATTGGAAATTCTACATAAAAAAGAAAATCTTAAAATAGGCATTCCCAAAGAAACACAATTTCAAGAAGAACGCGTTTGTCTAACTCCCGATGCTGTTTCTGTATTAGTTGCTAACGGGCATCACATTATGGTAGAATCAGGTGCAGGTGATAGTACTCACTTTTCAGACAATGAATATTCCGAAGCTGGTGCACAAATAGCTTACGATACACAAGAGGTTTTTTCTCAACACATTGTTCTGAAAGTAGCTCCCCCTTCCTTAGAAGAAATCGAATACATGAAACCTAAATCTTACCTGATTTCAGCTTTACAATTAAGTATTCAAAACAAAGCCTACTTTGAGTTACTCATGTCTAAAAAAATTACCTCATTAAGTTTTGACGATATTACAGATGAGTCCAATAATCATCCAATAGTAAAAATTTTAAGCGAAATTGCTGGAACTTCCTCTATCTTAATTGCTTCAGAACTAATGAGTACCACCAACCAAGGTCCTGGTTTAATTATGGGGGGCATCGCCGGTGTACGTCCCACTGAGATTGTCATTTTAGGGGCAGGAACTGTGGGGCAATACGCCACAAAAGCAGCCATTGGATTAGGTGCTTCCGTAAAAGTATTCGACTCTTCTGTTTCAAAACTAAGAAATTTGCAAAATCATATCGGACAACGCGTTTTCACCTCCATTGTTGAACCTAAAGAATTGGGAAAAGCGGTTATGCGTTGTGATGTTTTAATTGGAGCTGTACGAGGATCCGGAAGAACGCCTACCATTGTAACAGAAGAAATGGTAAAAAATATGAAAACAGGTGCTGTTATAGTCGATGTAAGTATCGATTTAGGAGGATGTATTGAAACCGGTGAAATTACAACCCATAACCATCCTACTTTTGAAAAACACGGTGTCATTCATTATGGTGTAACTAATATTTCTTCTCGTGTTTCAAGAACAGCAACCAAAGCTCTGAGTAACTTTTTCTTACAGAATTTAACAGAAATGGCCGATTATGGAGGGATTGAAACTTATATTAAACGGGATAAAGGATTTAGAAACGGAATTTATATTTATAAAGGAATTTTAACTAAAAAAATAATAGGCGATTGGTTCGGACTTCCTTTCAATGATATTAACTTATTGATTTTTTAATGGATACTAAAAGTAAATTCTTACGTTTTGGTTTTGGCTTTTTGTTAGGTATTTTTTTATTGCTCATCATGTTTGGGAATCGTGATTTCTCCTGTGTTAGAAACTATTTTCCGCAAGGACGTGTTTTAGAAAATATTAAAAAGAAAGAATTAGTTTTTTCAACCAAAATACCTGCTGAATACAAGAAAATTACGGATACCACTTATTTTAAAGAAGTTTTTTTAAAATATGCTACTGTAAATTTTGACAAAAGTAACCCTCAAAAAAAACCCTGTGGCGAATATTTAATTTCAAACGATACGCTTACACTTCTCATTAAAAATTGTTATGATAAAGCAGAAATAGTAGATATTGATTATTAAGTTTTTATCATTTAAAATATTGATAAATCAATTGGGCTTTATGTTTTCCTATGACTTCTTCTAATTCTTTTTTTGAGGCTTTTTTTACTCGCTTAACTGATTTGAACTCTTTTAGTAAGGTTATAATAGCTTTTTCACCTATTCCCTTTATATTTTCCAATTCACTTTGAACAGCATCTTTGCTTCTCAAATTTCTATGGAATATTATCCCAAAGCGGTGTGCTTCATTTCGGGCATTTTGAATGACTTTTAAAGTTTCAGAGTTTTTATCCAAATACAATGGAATTGGATCATTGGGAAAAAACAATTCTTCTAAACGTTTTGCTATTCCTAAAATGGTTGTCTTTTTTCTGATTTTAAGTTTATCCAAACTTTTTAAAGCAGAGGTCAATTGTCCTTTTCCTCCGTCAATGATAATCAAATCAGGCAATGTCTTTTTTTCTTCCAATAATCTTTTATAACGTCGATAAACTACTTCTTCCATCGAAGCAAAATCATCAGGTCCTTCTACGGTTTTAATTTTATAATGACGATAATCTTTTTTAAAAGGTTTTCCATTTCTAAAAACAACACAAGCTGCTACAGGATTTGTTCCTTGTATGTTTGAATTATCAAAACATTCGATGTATCTCGGTTCTACGGGCATTCGCAAATCTTTCTTCATTTGTGCCATCATTCGATTTACATGGCGATCCGGATCTATAATATTGGATTGTTTAAAACGTTCTTGTCTGAAATATTTTGCATTGCGTAACGATAAATCAATCAACTTGCGTTTTTTACCTATTTTTGGAATAATTATTTTGATATTAGGAATTTCCAAATCAATTGAAAAAGGCAGGTATATTTCTTTTGAAAGAGAGTTAAATTTATCTCGAATTTCAATAATAGCATTTTGTAAAATATCTAAGTCCGATTCATCTAATTTCTTTTTATATTCAAAAGTATGCCCTTGTGTAATAGAACCGTTGTTAATCTTTAAAAAATTAACATACGCATATTCGGAGTCGCTTAAAATTGTAAAAACATCGACATGGTTAATTTTAGGATTTACCACTGTCGAACGAGACTGATAATTCTCTAAAACACCAATTTTTTCTTTAACTCTTTGAGCAGCTTCAAATTTTAAACTTTTGGCATATTCCAACATTAAAGCATTCATATAATCTTTCGCTTCGTTAAAATTTCCTTTTAAGATATTCCGAACCGCTTTTATAATTTCATCATATTCTTCTTCTTTTTGATAAGCCTCACAAGGAGCTAAACAATTCCCTAAATGATATTCTAAACAAACTTTAAATTTACCTGCTTCAATATTTTCTTTAGATAATGTATAATGACATGTTCTTAACGGGTATAATTCTTTAATCATATCCAATAGAGCATACATGATTTTTATGGAAGCATAAGGACCAAAATATTCTGAACCGTCTTTAACTATTTTACGTGTAGAAAAGATTCTTGGAAAACGTTCTTTTTTTATACAAATCCAAGGATATGTTTTATCATCTTTCAACATGATGTTATACTTTGGCTGATATTTTTTTATCAAACTGTTTTCCAATAATAAAGCATCAAATTCTGTTTCTACTAACAACGTTTTTATATCCGCTATTTTGCTTACTAAAATTTTGGTTTTTCCTGAATCATGAATTTTATTAAAATAAGACGAGACACGTTTTTTTACGTTTTTTGCTTTGCCTACATATAAAATTTTTCCTTCTTTATCAAAATATTGATAAACTCCCGGAGCATGAGGCAATGTTTTTAAAAGTAAATTTATTTGTTCTGACTTTTCCACTAAGACAAAATTAAAAAATCATTTTGATTTCATTTGTGATTTTTATACAACAAAAAATACTGCAGTATTTTTTAATTGCATAAGAAAATTTGCTGAAGAAAATTATAAACATTATATTGCAAAAACTTTAATTGTTAAAAAGTTAAGATGAAAAAAGAAAAATATGAAATTGAGTTTATGATTCAGGCTTCGCCGAGTATGTTATACAGTCATATTTCAACACCGGACGGATTATCCGAATGGTTTGCAGATAATGTGAATTCTCGAGGTGAAGACTTTGAATTTGTGTGGGATAACATGGGAGAAAATGCTAAACTTTTAAAAACAAAACAAGATAAATACGTTCGATTTCAATGGGAAGATGATGAGGATACCGATTATTACTTTAATATTGAGATTTTAGTGGATGATTTGACAAAAGATGTTTCTCTTATCATTACGGATTTTACCGAGGAAGATGAAATTGATGAAGCTAAAATGTTTTGGGAAAACAAAATAGCCGAACTCAAACAAACAATAGGGGCATAATACAATATTTAAAATGTAATTTTAAAGCCTCGACCTTTGTTAAGGCTTTTTTTATTAATACATTTGGACGTTCTAAATATTCATCAATGATTATATACAACGGATTATTAAAAGATAATACTCGTTTAATCAGCATACAAAACAGGGGACTAAAGTTTGGAGACAGTCTTTTTGAATCTTTACGGGTGATTAATCAGAATATTAAGTTTTGGGAAGATCATTATTTTAGATTAATGGCAGGAATGCGTATTATGAGAATGAAAATTCCCATGAGTTTTACTATGGAATTTTTTCAATCTCAAATTACAGAACTATTAAACAAAAAAAATATAACAGATGCTCGAATCCGTTTAACTATTACAAGAAAAAACGGTGGTTTATATACGCCTGAAAACAATAAAGTTGATTTTTTTATTGAAGCAACCGAGCTACATCAAAAAGAATACATACTCAATACAAAACCCTATGAAATTGATTTGTTTAAAGATTTTAAAAAAAATAAAAGTCTGTTATCAACCATTAAATCAAACAATAAATTAGAACATATTATAGCAGGAATTTATGCTAAAGAAAATCATTTAGACAATGTTTTATTGCTCAATTCTGATAACAGATTAGCCGAAGCCGTTAATGCTAATATTTTTATCGTAAAAGGAAATGAGATTGTAACTCCTTCTTCTACAGAAGGTTGTGTAAAAGGGATTATCCGTAAAAAATTACTTGAAATTATAAATCGTAATCCCGCTTATGATATAATAGAGCGAGAAGTAAATCATTTTGAAATGATGAAAGCCGATGAAGTTTTTTTAACCAATATTAGTTTTGGAATACAACCTGTTTCAAAATTTAGAAAAAAACTTTATACCCAAACCAATGTTGCCGAAATGTTAATCAAATCGTTAAACTCCACTTTTTAATTCATTGTAGGATCAAAAGGTGTATTTATCCACAAAAGGTTGTTACCTCCTAAGGTTTTTATCATTTTTTGCCAAATGGAATATTCTCCTTGTTGAAAAGATGATAATTTTATATTTTCATTCAAAACATACCACGAATCATTTTCCAACTCTTTATTCAATTGATTTTCAGACCATCCTGAATAACCTAAAAAAAAACGTATTTCATTTTCTTTAATCAAACCGTTATTAATTGCATATTCTACATCTTCAAAACTACCCGACCAAAATAATCCCTGATATACCAAAACACTTTTTGAAATTAAATCAGGGCGTGAATGTAAATAATACAAATTATCCTCTTCAACAGGACCTCCTTTAAACACTGGATAATCACAGTCCAACTGTGTTAATAAATCTTTCACTTTATAATTTGTCGGTTTATTTTGGATAAACCCAACAGAGCCATTTTTACCATGATCAGTCAAAACAATAACCGATCGATCAAAATTATTATCGTATGATACAGGCTTTGCTATTAATATGTTACCTTTGGTTATAGTTTTTATCATGATTTAAATATATATATAATATTATAAATATGCAAGATTTAAGCGATTATAGACAAAATTATACTCAAAAAGAACTCTTGGAAGAAGATCTGAAAGAGACTCCTTTAGAGCAGTTTGGACAATGGTTTCATGAAGTTGAAGAAGCAGGTGGAATTACAGAAATTAATGCTATGACTATTTCGACAAACAGTTTGGATGGATTTCCCAAAAGCAGAATTGTATTGTTAAAGAAATTTACTTGGGAAGGTTTTGTTTTTTATACCAATTATTTAAGTGAGAAAGGATTAGCTATAGAAAAAAATCCTAAAGTTTGTTTGTCTTTTTTTTGGCATACTTTAGAAAGGCAAGTTATTATAAAAGGATTGGCTGAAAAATTAACTGAAAATTTATCTGACGGTTATTTTGAGCAAAGACCTCGCGGTAGTCAACTTGGTGCATGGGCATCTGAACAAAGTACGATAGTTGCTGATAAAAGTATTTTAGATAATCGTTTAAAAAATTTTGAAGAACAATATAACGGAAAAGAAATTCCTCGCCCGCCATACTGGGGAGGTTATTTAGTCAAACCTGAATCCGTAGAATTTTGGCAAGGAAGACCCAACCGCATGCACGACCGTATTCGTTATACATTGCAACAAGATTTTTCTTGGAAAATCGAACGATTAGCTCCTTAACTTTTAATTTTATCTAAAAATTAAGGTGTTTTTGGCTTAAACAACTCATTTTCTATAATCAAAATTAATGTGTTTTGAGTATCAGGTGTTTGTTGGTTTTCAGGAATTGTATAATTAATCACTAATTGATTGTTCATAGAAGCTAAATCCAATGTCTCAACTTGATTCCCTATAAAATACGAATCTAAATGGATTGGTCTTCCGTCTTTATCATCTGTTTTGAAAAGTGCTAAGTAATCAAGAAGTTTTGCCTGATTTGTAATTCGAAACGGAATAACAAAATATCCTTTTTCTAACGGAAAAATCTTCTTATGATTTAAAAACATCTTTCCTCGTTCCATATCGTAATAATACGAAAAACTTGAAACACTGTCCGATGGATTAATCGATGACAAGACTATTTTTATGCTATCAGTTTTCGGAATCTTAAATTCTGTTCCTTCTAACTTTAGTTCCTCTATTAACGATACTTTTTTCAGATCGGCAATATTTTCTGTTTGTTGCGTTCTGTCATTTTGTTGTGTGGCTGTATTTTTTTTACAACTCATTAATACAAATGCTGATACAACAGCCATAATACAACCTCTTTTTAATATTTTTTTCATTATCCTAAATATTTATCTAATTCAAAAATCATAACTTGACCTGGCTCTAAATCAGCTGATATCCAATGATCTACAAAAGAAAAAACACGTTGAGTTAAATATTCTGTGTACTGATTATAAAAAGTGCCTTCTATTTTTAAATAAAATTTTTCCCAATGGTGATAATTAATATTGGCTACCACCAAAATACTATCCCATGGATGATACGTATCAAATCGATCAAAAGCAATTACATTTCCAAAAATATTTTCGGGATATAGGATTCGAATGGAATTTTCATCACCATTTGCAATCATTTCAAAATGTTTTTGTCGTAAAGCCGCAATTTGTTTCATAAACGGAATCATGGTTTCTTCACGATTCCACTTATAAGCATTTTTATAAAACAATCCTAAATGATGCCCTTCATAATAAACCATTTCTTCTTCTGTAAAATTAAGTCCTGTATTCACCGGATAATCTTCATACAATTCATAACCGCTATGAATAAAAGGGATGCAATTTGGTAAAAAATTATTAATAGCCCACATTTGTTTAGAATGGATGGAGCCACCTCGTTGAACTGTTCTTGGAGTATTATGGGTTTCAGGCGTTCCCAAAAAAGGAAGTCCTAAATTTTCTGAAGATTTTTGGATTACTGTTCGGATTCCTCCCTTTTTACCCATAGTTTGCCATTCGAAGCCTAAAGTACCATTATATCCGGCTTCTCTACTATTCCATTCGATCTCAAAATTTTCTTCTAAAAAAGCAAAATCTCCGTCTATATTACGTGCTTTTTGAATTATTTCTGCTATTAAAGGTTTAGGCAAAGCGTGCCCCATATCCATCATCACTCCATCAATTCCAAATTTTACTTGATAATTGGGAATTACACCACCAATTTTGTTCCATAAAGCACGGTTTACATTTTTTTCCTGAGCCAATTCCGGATCATAATAACGAATTGTATTATAAGCAATGTAATTATAATCATTATTAGGCGTTCCTATCGGATAATCGTACATTCTCAAGTAAGTAACATCTGACCATGCCGGTTGAAGGTCATCAGGTGGCCAATCAGCGAAAGCTCCTGGAATTACGAACTCTCCTTCTTCTGTTTTTGCGGTATATTTTTCTTTTATTTGTTTGATTTGTTCCGGTTTTGGAGGTGTTTTAAACAAACTTCGGTATTGTTCATTTGGAGCAAAATAAAATCCACCGCCACCGGGTACTTTTTTTATTTCAATCAATTCTTTTTTAGGAAATATCGGTGATTGATATTCTTTTAATCGAGATTTATCAATCCAGTAAAACCACTCAGGATTGGTTTTAACCCAATCTCCACTTAAAGAAGTTGTACGCAAAACAAATTCCAAAATTACTCTGATTCCCATGATATGAGTCGCTTCTACAAAAGCTTTAAACTGTTCTTCTATGGTAAAAGGAATACAAATTTCTGCTAATCGGTCATCTATATGATACGGATTTTTGACGGCATACGGAGAACCCAAATCACCTTTGTTACCATCTTGCCCTATTGATGTTATAGGCAGGCAATGAATAACATTGACCCCTAACTGTTTGATATAAGGCAACATTGCAATGCACTTCAAAAAAGTACCGGTTTCTCTGAACAGATTTTTTTCATCCATAGTTATATCCTTTTTATTACCTCCCACATGTCCGTCTTGGTCATGGTCATAAGCGGTGGTCAATCTCGGATAAATATTATAAATAGACGATGTATAAGTCCAATCGCCTCCAATTCCTGCGTGTGAGTTATGCATGGAAGATAACGACTTTGAATAATCTTTGCTTCTGTCAGCTTGTTCTATAATGGTTTCAATAATACTTTCATAATAACGGTTAAAATTTACTTTTACAGGATGTGAAGGCTCTTCTTTTAACATCCATAAGGAAGGAATATAATAGTCAAAATCCGTTTTTTTAAGTCTTTTTTTAAAGTGTTTGTGAAGCTTTATTAAGATCGATTCTTTCATTTTTTATTTTATCTTCCAAAGATAAGAAACTTTAGTGTCTTTAAAAATGAATCTTATCATGGTTAGTATAAAAAAAGCGTGCTATAATTTATTTCTTAGGATTACAATAATTTTATAGTTAATATTCTCAACTACAATCCAATATCTTCACGATAATATTTAAAATCAAAACGAATTTTCTTTACGTTATCATACGCTTTTTTTCGGGCTTCTTCTAACGTATTACTGTACCCCACAACATTAATTACACGCCCTCCTGACGTAATCTGTTTTCCGTTTTTAAGTGTCGCTCCTGCTATATAATAATCGGTATCAACTTGTTCTAAACCCATTATTTCAAAACCTTTATCATAATTTAGTGGATATCCTCCGGAAACCATTACAACACAACAAGAATGTTGCTTTTTCCATTGTATATTAAACGTTTCTTGATTTAGTGCTTTTTCTGTGATTTTCAATAAATTAGATTCCATTAAAGGCAATATGGCTTGGGTTTCAGGGTCTCCCATCCGTAAGTTGTATTCCAATAAATACACTCCTTTTTCTGTCATCATTAATCCAAAAAAAATGACTCCTGAAAAAATTAAATTTTCTTGCAACAATCCTCTCAAAGTTGGGTTTAAAATATCGTTTACAAAAACATTATCAATTTTATCCGTTACATAAGGATTAGGAGCGACAACACCCATTCCTCCCGTATTTAGTCCCGTTTCTCCTTCTCCTATTTTTTTATGATCTTTAGCAGAAATAAACGGAACAATTTCTTTTCCATTAAAATATGAAAGAATGGAAGCTTCTTTTCCTTCTAGAAACTCCTCTATTACTACCGTATTTCCTGAATCACCAAAAATTTTGTCTTTCATGATTTCTTTCAAAGTTGTTTCTGCATCTTCTTGATTTTTACAGATAACGACCCCTTTTCCGGCAGCTAATCCGTCAGCCTTGATTACTGTCGGGTAAGGACATTCTGCCAAATAATCTTTTGCAGCATAGTAGCCTGTAAATGTTTTATAAGCGGCTGTCTTTACTCCGTATTTATTCATAAATTCCTTAGCAAAAGCTTTGCTACCTTCCAATTGAGCAGCTTTTTGATGAGGTCCGAAAATTTTTAATCCTTTTTCTTGAAATTGATCAACAATACCTTCTACCAAAAGTGCCTCTGATCCAACCATTGTCAAATCAATTTTCTCATTTTCAGTAAATTGCACTAATTCTGAAACGGTATCTGCTGGTATATTTGTTCCAATTTGAGCTGTTCCCCCATTTCCTGTTGCAAAATATAGTTGCACGGTAGGATTATCTTTCATGATTTTTTGCCCAATAGCATGCTCGCGACCACCGTTTCCTATAATTAATATTTTCATAATAAGTCTTTATAGATTTTATTGTTTTAATGTTTAAAATGACGCATTCCCGTACATACCATAGGAATTCCATGTTCATTACATGCTTCTATGCTTTCTTCATCACGGATAGAGCCTCCAGGTTGAATAACTGCAACTATTCCATGTTTTGCTGCCATATCCACAACATCTCGAAAAGGAAAAAAAGCATCTGAAGCTAAAACCAAATCGTTGGTCTGTTTTTCTTTTGCTCGATTAATAGCTTGTTCTGTAGCCCAAATACGATTCGTTTCACCTGTTCCTACACCTAAAACTTGCTGATTACCCGCAATGACAATGGCATTACTTTTTACATGTTTGATTACTTTTTGAGCAAAAATCAAGTCTTTCATTTGTTGCTTGGAAGGCTGTACTTTGGTTACCACTTTTATGTTTTTTGAAAAAGAACGATCAACATCCTGAACTAATAACCCTCCGTCAACTTTTACATATTCAACTTGGTCAGACAAAGAATTGTTTACTTTTATAAGACGTAAATTTTTCTTCTTTTTTAAGATTTCCAATGCATCTTTTGAGAAAGCGGGGGCAATAACAATTTCTAAAAATATTTTATTTAATTCTTCTGCAGTTTCTGTATCTACTTCTTTGTTAAAGGCTACTATTCCTCCAAAAATTGAAATCGGATCACAATCGTGTGCTTTTTTATAAGCAATAAGCATATCAGAATCAATGGCTACGCCACATGGTGTACTATGTTTCACTGCACAACAAGTAGTTTCTTCAAATTCACAAACTACTTTGTAAGCCATGTCCATATCTCGAATGTTATTAAATGATAATTCTTTTCCGTTTAATTGTTCCATGTTTTTTAAAATTCCTCTCTTTATGGTATCTATATAAAAAGCGGATTTTTGATGCGGATTTTCTCCATAACGCAAATCCATTACCTTTTTATAAGAGGCGTTCAGGTATGGTGGATAATGATCTTCTAAAAGCATCATAGAGATAGCTGCATCGTAAGCAGAGGTTAAATTAAATACTTTGCCTGCTAATTTTTTACGGGTTTCAAATGAAGTATTACCTTTTTCTTCTATCTCTTTTTGAACCAATGTATAATCTTCTGTATTTGAGATGACCGTTACATCAAAAAATGATTTGGCAGCAGCACGTAACATGGTTGGACCACCAATATCGATAAATTCAATCAACTCTTCTAATTCTAAGCCTTTTTGAGCATTTTCAAAAAAAGGATATAAATTAACCACCACCATATCAATTGGCTGGATGTGGTGTTCTATCAAGGTTGTTATATGATCTTTTTTATCTCGCTTAGCCAAAATCCCTCCGTGAATCATCGGATTTAATGTTTTCACACGCCCGTCTAAAATTTCAGGAAACTGTGTTATTTCAGAAATGTTAGTTACTTTTATTCCACTGTTTGTCAGATGTCTAAAAGTTCCTCCTGTAGAAATAATCTCATAGTTCTTACTTTTTAAAAATTTAGCGAAATCAACGCAAAAGGTTTTATCCGAAACACTAATTAATGCTCTTTTATTCATCTTAATTATTTCTTAATAGCGATTAATGATTTTCAAAATTTAATGAATTACTAAACGTATATTTATATATCAGCCTATTGGAACATAGCTTATAACACCGTGATCCATAGTAATAAAGATTCGTTTTATCATTCAACTCAGCACTGCGTGCAGTTTGTTCGTGGTAAAGATACTCTAAAATCTTTACCTCTCAAAATCATTAAAAAGGTACGGCTTATTTTCTATATATTGTATTGGTTTATTCATGCTGTTTCGACATTTCTGAGGTATTATCGACATTACTGTACTTGTACATTTCGTAAAAGATTTTCTGAATTTGGGTTTGTTTATTCCAAATAATATACTGAACCTTTTCTAACACATCTTCCTTATAATAATACTTTCTCTTTAGATTAAAGTTTTTATAATCAAACTCATCTTCTAAAATTAAATTTTGTTTTTGTTTTACAGATAATGAAAATAACATTTCGGTGTTAGGTATGCCATAATTACTGAATAAAGACGGTAAAGCCGGGTCTTTGAACTCATAAATATAGCAATCCTCTGATTTCTTTCTATTGTAATTATCATTTACTAAAGCGAATTCAAGAGCACTATAATAATTACCTAAAATCATAAAACTATCTTTAAAAAGTAAAGTCCCTTCTAATTGATAGTCTATCTGATAGCAGCTTTTATAACTATAAGAATAGTTCTTTATTACTCTCTTTTCTACATCATAATTGGGTTGATAAACTTTAAAACATAAATTCTTATCATATACTATAGAATCTATTACTTGCCATCCATTATAAGCATATTCTTTTTCATAATTCAGGTGTGTTCCTTTGTAATAACTTTCTTTAGATATTATTGTATCATTTTTAAAAAGTGGATATATGCTTTTTTTTGCACTTTATAATCTGTTTTTTGCCCAAACAAGACCTCTGTAGTAAAAAATAATATTTTTAATATTGTAATTCTGTTTAACATGTCTCTATTTTTTGATTACAGGTTTACTTAGTCATTCTGTAATCTTCCCAAACTTAGTAATGGTTAAAACTAGAGTTACTAAATTTGGAAAAGATGAAACAAAGCAAATTTAATAAAAAACGCTAACTTTACAAAAAAGGTAACAATCCAAACATTGTTTGTTTATAAAATAAAATGTTCACACACAGTAACATAAACAGATATAACAGTAGCAACGTGCTAAAAAGCACGTTACCAAACGAAAGTTTGTATTATTACGGAGCAAGGTACTACAAGCCAAGGATAAGTTTGTGGTTAAGTGTGGATTCGTTAGCCCTGTATGACCCGATTAAATCGGGCTTTTGCTTTATAAGTAATCCTTAATAAGTTCCTTTATTTGTTTGTCTGTAAGGTTATCTACTTCTCCTTTGGAGTATATGGAGAAAAGTAGTACGGTAGTTTGGGTAACTTTTACAAATGATAGAACCCTTGCACCGCCTGATTTGCCTTTGTTTTTGGAAGCGATAGCCAAACGGATTTTATAAATATCGTTGCCCAGCGGAGTGCCAGTAGTTGGGTTTTCTTCCAGTTCGGCAAAGAGTTTAGCCAGCTCTGTTTTTAAAGACGGGTATTTTTTAGTGAGCCTTTTGGCTTCTTTCTTAAAGTTGGCAGAAAGCTCAATACTATAGCTCATTCAAAAAATCTTTAGCGGATGTAGTTTTTAGTTTGCCTTTTTTGAAAAGCTTTACTTCTTGCAAGCCAGCTTTGATATTATCTAAAACATCCACCTTTGCAGGCTCATCATCCGTCTCAATTTTTTTAACGTAGTGCAGGTTTTTAGCCAGTTCTACAAAATGGCTGTATTCCTTATCTGTGGTATATACTGTTACATGTCTCATACTATTTTGCTGTTTGTAAATTTTGATCAAAAAATGTCTAAAACCTTTGCTTTGTAAGCATTGTGTTTATAGTCTTAAAGACGATGGCTTTACCGTCTTTTATATTTAAAACTATTTGTTTCATTGTTCAATATTTTTATTAATTCTCTTTTAAAGTTCAAAAACTACTCTTAGTTTCTTTATGAGAAACAAAGATAATAAAAAAAGCAGAATTTTTTGTGTAAACGGGCAATAGTTCCTATATTAGGTGGTATTTCGTCATTTCATAGAGATGTAATTAAAAATGTTAAAGCTAAATAGGATGAAGATTTTTATTAGTATATTGATGAGCTTAATCACTTTCGTAGTTCGTGCTCAAGAAATTTCATTTGGACTATCAGATGAGAAAATACAAAATAGTCATAGTGGGTATTTTATTTTGAATTATTTTCCGAATATGGTAGATACAACGAATTTTTTGAGACAAGAAGATGAAAAATACTTAATTAAAATCCTAAATTTTGTTGAAAAATATCCAAATATTAAATTTAGATTGGAAATACATGAAAACCAACGAGCAAATAAAAAATATCAGTTGGAGTATTCTATGAAAGTAGCTAAATCTATATCAGAGTATATAAAGATAAATTATCTGTTAATGAACAACCTACAACTTAATAGGTTGTGGTTCTACAAATCCTATAGTACCAGAGAGAAGAAAAGATAATAATTTTAATTTTTTTATAAATAGAAGGTTAGAGCTACATATTTTAAAAAGAGAAGACTGTAGGGATAATATCTCAGAGATGATAAAACAAGATGAATAAACAATTACAATATACAGAAAATAAGCAAAACACACCGTATCTTTTTAATGATTTCGGAGGGGTAAAGATTCTTTACCCCGAACGAACCGCACGCCGTGCTGAGTTAGATAAAGAAACGGGGTTGTATTATTACGGTGCGAGGTACTATGAACAGCGTATAAGTTTGTGGTTATCGGTTGATCCGTTGTGGGATCGAAGCCCTGAAAGGTCGGTGTATGAATATACATTTAGTAATCCGATTAATTATATTGACCCCACAGGGCTGACAGGGGAAGAGCCGGGAGAAGAATGTGGAGGAGAAGGTGAACCGCCTTGTGTAGGAGGTGGAACTGGTGCAGGGCTGCAATGGAGCAAACAGAATACTTCAATTTATAAAAAATAATTTATATATCTGAAATATACTCTATTAATCTACTTTTGCCTTATTGCTTTTTGTTTTAGCTGTGACAATAGAACTGCTGGCGAAGTTTATAGAGAAGATATTATTGCCCCTCAATTTGAAGGAATTGTTGAATCAACAGAGCTATGGAGAGGAGGATTATTGGTCATTTATTTAAAAAGCAAGAATAAAGCTACACAAATAAACAATAGCCATAGTGTTCTGGAAGAAATAAGAAAAGGGGATTTTTTTAAAAAAATGCCAAACAGCAATGAGTGCTATATAAGAAGGGAGGATAGTATTTTTTATTTTGATTGCGTTAATCTAAAGAGATTAAACGAAAAAACTAGGGATAGCCTTAGAGGGATTAAACAATGGGATAGAAATAAAATAAATCACTGGCTGGTTAAAAACTAAGCTCAATAATGCCCGCAAATCGCGGGTATTATTTTGAGCATCTTTAATCATAAGATCAAGCATATATAAAATCCTGTCGTTTGTTATGTATAAAAGCGGTAAAGTCGATGGTTTGAGCCTTTTCGTCAATATAAAAATGGACGTTATATGGGAACATGGCTCCCTCTCATAGACAAAACAAAAAGGAAAATAAAGAAAAGCAGTTGGTATTCATGCTTTAATGAAGCTATAAAAAAAGAAATAACGACTATGCAAGGGCTTAGAGAAGATGTTAATTATGGAGAAGCTACATTTGCGGGAGTAAACAAGAGTGGTAATGTTCCAAACATGTTAAACTACAATGGTATGTGGGTTATAATAGATAAAGACTGTTTCACTATTTTTTAACACGAAGCCAAACTTCTTTTCCTTGGGATTTTAAATTATTTGCTTCTTTTCGGGCTTTTTCTTGATTATGATACGTATCATACGAAACAATTGTCATTCCACTCAAAACACCTAATATTTGAGCATTTTGGAATCCTTCTGCTTTTAATTGTCTCCATTTTTTCTTAGCATTGTTTGCATTTTTAAAAGCTCCGCTAATTAATTGATATTTACCTATTTGCTTTACATAAACTTTTTCTTCATACTCTCCTTTAATCGTCTCTGGATTTCTCTCATCCGTGTTTTTTTCTAAATCTTCGTTCGTTATAGGCTTCATTACAAACGGTTGTGGATATAAAGCAGGGGCATGTGAAATAAAAGAGGAAAGATCACGCGAATCTTCAAGCACCGTAGTTGGGCTAAATACATTAGCCATTTGATATTTTACATTATCTTTTTGAGTATATCCTAATGCTCCTACGAGAGCTAATAAAGCAAAACCAGCTACTATTTTAGAGACTTTTTTACTTGTTGTACGCTGTTTTTCTTCCGTTAATATATAGTGTATTTTTACCGGTGTTAAACCAAATGAATCTTTTGCATAATTAATTTTTTCAAAAGGAGAAAAAAGCAAATTCCCTTCTTTATTTAAAACAAAAGTTCCTATATTTTTTAATGTAAGCTCTTTATCTTCAATTAATTCCGATTTCCATTTTTTAACTTGGGTTTGAATTATATTAAATACATCATCAAATGTTTTATTCTCTACCTGACTTATGTAATTAATTAATAATCCGTCGTGGTTTTTTAAACTGGAATTAAAACGCAGTTCTTTTGTTGGAGGAAAAAACTCATGCGATACAGAATTATACCGTGCCGAAGTTTTTTGGGTTAAAAATCCTCCAAATTCTGGAATAATAACACAATCGTACCGATATAATAAATTACTTATATGTTTTTCTATATCCATATTACAAAAGTAATAGCTTTACAGCTAAAATACAAGTTTTTATCTATTTATAAAGTAAAAAGGGTTATTTCGATTAGTTTTTCTTTTTCAATTCTTCAAGTCTAGCAAGTTGTTCCGGTGATAAAATTGCCTTTGAAGCCTCTCGTTCTCTATCTCTTAACGCCTGTAATTTTTCAGACTTTTCGTCTCGGGTTAAATTTTTATTCATCATAATTTCCTTAAATTCAGGCTTGAATTGTTCATGTATTTCTTTTAATTTTTCAGTCTGTTCGGCAGATAAATTTAATTCTTTTTTTATTTGTTCTTTATCTTGGGCTATCATTCCTATGGAACTCCCTAAAAAAATAGCTAAAATCATTATTTTTATTGTTTTCATATGTCAAATTTTATACAGTTCTTTATCATTAAAAACAAACGGTATGCCAAAAAGAAAAAAGCGTAGGGAACAATATAATCCTTAAAATCACTTGAATAAGATACATCTTAACTTAAAAAGTACTGATTTTTTTTAGTTTTTCACGATCCAACAAACGAAAACGTCTTCCTTTTACTTCGATTAAACCGTCTGATTTAAATTCAGATATTAACCGAATGGCAGACTCCGTAGCGGTTCCAATTACGTTAGCAATTTCTTCACGAGTCAAAGATACATTAATAAATCCTTCGTCATCTAATCCTATCCGATTTTCCAAACGTAAAAACTCATCTGCCAATCTTTCACGGACTGTTTTTTGAGCCAAACTTGTAATTTGTTTTCCGGCTTCTCCCAACTCGTGCATAGCAACTTTCATCACTTCTTTGTTTAATTTAGGATTAAGAACCATTGCTTTTATAAAATAGGCTTCCGGAACAAAACAAGTCCAGGTATCTTCTAAGGCGACCGCCGAAGCTGAAAATTGTTCTTCACTCAACAAAGAACGGTATCCGATAATATCTCCGGATTGCACAATCCTAAGAATTTGTTCTTTACCATTAAAACCTCTTGTAAATAATTTACATTTCCCTGTCTTTAGACAATATACTCCTTTTGGATTTTGACCTTCCTCCAAAACGACATCTCCTTTGCGAAAAAATATTGATTTTTTCAAACCGGAAAATTCTTTCATCTCAGTTTCGGTAAGTTTATTAAAAATAGACTCATCAAAATTTTGACACATCCGACATGTAACTTTCGTATATTTGGTCATTATTGAATATCTTTGTGTTTTTACAATTTTACAAAAATACAAAAATTGTTGAATAACATGTATTTTTTATGAATAAAACATGCTATCATTGTGGAAAAGAATGTGATAAAGATTTTTTTTATATACAAGAGAAAAATTTTTGTTGCAATGGTTGTAAAACGGTTTATGAAATCTTAAATGAGCATAACCTTTCGGAATTTTATACATTGAATCCATCGCCGGGTATTGAACCTGATGGGAAAAATCTACAACAATTCAATTTTTTAGACACTCAAGAAGTTTTTGATAAATTAGTCGATTTTTCAGATGACGGCTATACCGTTATTACATTTTTTATACCGGTTATTCATTGTACATCATGTATCTGGCTATTGGAAAGCCTTCCGAAGTTTCATGAATATGTTACACAATCTCAGGTTAATTTTACAAAAAAAAGTCTTACCGTTACCTATAAAAGCGATCAATACACTCTATCTGATTTAGCCAAGTTTTTAACGCAATTAGGCTACAAACCTATAATCTCTTTTGAATCTGCTGAAGACAAAAAAAGTATTTTTATCAACCGGAGATTGATGCTACAATTGGCTGTTGCGTTTTTTTGTGCCGGTAATATTATGTTACTCGCTTTTCCTGATTATGTAGGAGCAGACTCCAAATGGTTGGAAGGCGATTTTAAAAGATTTTTTAGCTGGCTGATGTTTCTCCTGAGCTTACCCGCCGTTTTATATTCTGCCCAAGATTATTTTATATCGGCTTTTAAAGGAATTGAACATGATAATTTTAATATTGACGTTCCCATCTCTATCGGTATTCTTACTTTATTTATCCGTAGCACTTATGAAGTCGTAACCGGAATCGGATACGGCTATTTTGATAGTCTGGCAGGCTTTATCTTCTTTTTGTTAATAGGAAAATATTTTCAACAAAGCACCTATAATTTCCTCTCATTTGACCGAGATTATAAATCCTTTTATCCTATCGCCGTTACAAAAATCATGAATGATGAAGAACAAAATATTATTTTATCTGAATTGAAAAAAGGCGATCGAATCTTAATACGTAATGAAGAAATCATTCCTGCAGACGCCATCTTAATCAAAGGAGATGCAACTATTGACAATAGTTTTATAACAGGTGAATCTCGATTAATCGAAAAAAAAATCGGTGATAAAATTTTTGCAGGAGGAAAGCAAATCGGAAGTGCCATTGAGGTCGAAACCATTAAAGATATCGACCAGAGTTATCTTACCAAACTTTGGAATAATAATGCGTTTAAAAAAAATGAAGGATTTAAAATTATTACTGACCGCATCAGTAAAAAATTCACCCTTATTGTTTTAAGTATTGCTGTTATTACAGGTATCGTTTGGTGGTTTATTGATTCTTCTCGTGTTTTTGAAATTGTAACAGCGGTTTTAATTGTTGCATGCCCTTGTGCTTTAGCTCTTTCTGCACCTTTTACTTTTGGAAATATGATGCGGATTATGGCTAAACGTAGGTTTTATGTTAAAGACACCTCAACCATTGAAAATATAGCCTCTGTTGACACCATTGTATTTGATAAGACCGGAACCATCACAGAAAATGAAACGGCAAAAATTACTTTTATAAGTGATGAAGCTCTCCATGAAAAAGAAAAAATAGCTGTAAAATCATTAGTTAAAAACTCCAACCATCCTCTGAGCAGAATTTTATACAATCAATTAAACAATATTCCAACTGTTGAAGTTATAGACTTTAAGGAAATTTCGGGTAAAGGTTCTCAAGGAATTATAGACAATACCACGTGGAAATTAGGTTCTGCTTCATTTGTTGAAACTCATTTGGATTTTCATATCAACCAAACCAAAGTTTATGTAAAAAAAGATACAGAAATCATAGGCTATTTTAAAATAGAAAATAAATACCGATATTCAATTGCCTCAGTTATTAATCAACTTAAAAAACGATTTGATTTAGTTGTTTTATCAGGAGATAATGACTCTGAAAAAGAAAATCTACTAAAAATCATGTCTGAAAAAACACCACTTCTTTTTAATCAAAATCCTCAAGATAAATTAAATTATATTCAAAATTTACAAAAAACAGGCAAGAAAATCATGATGATTGGTGATGGATTAAACGATGCAGGAGCTCTTAAGCAAAGCAATGTAGGAATATCCGTAGCAGATAATATTAATAGTTTTTCTCCTTCTTGTGATGCTATCCTTGACGGAAAATCGTTCAAACAACTTCCTTCTTTGTTACACTTATCAAAACATGCTGTAACTCTTTTAAAAACGAGCTTTGTTATCAGTTTACTTTATAATATTATTGGATTAAGTTTTGCCGTATTAGGCTATCTTTCTCCTTTAGTAGCAGCCATTTTAATGCCTCTCAGTTCTATTTCTGTTGTTGTTTTTGCAACATTTTCGACTTATTTAGTTGGTAAATTTGAAAAAAATCCTTAAATTTATAGCTATAAAATAGTTTTTCTTTAGTAAAAAAAGTTATTTTTGCGATGAGTTATGGAAATATTGTTTTTAATGATATTGGCAAGTTTGAGTTTAGCAATAATTTTTTTAATCGTTTTTATTGTAAGTGCTCGTAACGGACAGTTTGACGATGATCATGCTCCGGCTGTTCGAATATTATTAGATGACAAGCCCATACAAAAAGATCAACCCGATTTGAAACATAAAAAGGACAAATTATAAGAAATGGAACTTCAAAAATTTAGTTACGACAATAAGATTGTCAAGTATTTTTTGTATGCCACGATTTTTTGGGGAGTAGTCGGATTCCTTTTGGGAGTTACCGTTGCTTCTTTATTGTTTTATCCAGATCTATGGAAAGATATTTTCGGACAAAATGTAGCACCGTTAGGATACGGTCGTTTAAGAATGTTGCATACCAGTGCTGTAATTTTTGCATTCGTAGGAAATGCTATTTTTGCAGGAGCTTATTACTCTTTACAACGATTGCTTAAAACAAGAATGTTTAGCGATGCTTTGAGCTGGGCTAACTTCTGGGGATGGCAGATTATGATTGTGTCAGTAGTGGTTACTTTCTTTTTAGGTATAAATACCTCTAAAGAATATGCTGAACATGAATGGCCAATTGATATTTTAATCGCCGTAGTTTGGGTTATCTTTGGTATTAACATGTTTTGCACTATTCTTAGAAGAAGAGTTCATCATCTGTACGTTGCCATATGGTTTTATATCGCTACGTTCTTTGCTGTAGCTATACTCCATATTTTTAACAATTTAGAATTACCGGTTTCTCTATGGAAATCATATTCTTTATACGCAGGAGTACAAGACGCCTTAATGCAATGGTGGTACGGACACAATGCAGTAGCATTCTTCTTAACCACACCTGTACTGGGGCTTATGTACTATTTCGTACCTAAAGCTGCCAACAGACCTGTTTTCTCTTATAAATTATCGATCATTCACTTTTGGTCTTTAATTTTTATTTATATTTGGGCAGGACCTCACCACTTGTTGTACACTTCTTTACCTAACTGGACTCAGGTTTTAGGAACTGTATTTTCAGTTATGTTAATTGCTCCGTCATGGGGAGGTATGTTAAACGGATTATTAACTTTACGCGGTGCTTGGGATAAAGTAGCGAAAGACCCTATTTTAAAATTCTTCGTAGTAGCAATCACATGCTATGGTATGGCTACGTTTGAAGGACCTTTATTAGCAACCAAAACGTTGAATACCATCGGACACTATACCAACTGGGTTATTGCTCACGTACACGTTGGTGCACTTGGATGGAACGGTATGCTTATTTTCGGTATGGTATATTATTTAGTTCCAAAAATGTGGAACACCAAGTTACATTCTACAGGTATGGCCAATGCTCATTTTTGGTTAGCAACTTTCGGAATTATTTTATATGTAATCCCTATCTACTGGGCGGGATTTGCAGAATATCAAATGCTGGCTGAATTTACTCCACAAGGTACCTTAGTTAGTAAAAACTTTTTAGACACCTTGACCACCGTAAAACCAATGTATATTTTGCGTGCTATAGGAGGTGTTTTATACCTGATAGGAAGTATCTTATTAATTGTTAATATTTGGAAAACAATTGCTAAAGGATCATTTGTTGCAAACGAAGAAGCTGAAGCGGCTGCTTTAACCAACAAAGGAGCATCAAGAACATCAGAAGAAGGATTTCATACATGGTTGGAAAGAACCCCTATTCAATTTTCTATTTTAGCGGCAGTTGCTTTGCTGGTAGGTTCCATTATTGAAGTTGCACCCACTTTGTTAAGTGATTTTAAAGGAGATAAAAACGTTATTGTAAATACACTGACACCATTGGAAATAGAAGGACGCGATATTTATATTAGAGAAGGATGTAATGCTTGCCATTCGCAAATGGTTCGCCCTTTCCGTGATGAAGTTAAACGGTATTCTACTCCTGAACTGGGCTTCTCCAAATCGGAAATGTTTATTTACGATCACCCGTTTTTATGGGGATCAAGAAGAACCGGACCGGATTTAGCATTTGAAGGCGTTCGTAATTCAAGCCCGTCTTGGCATTATAAACATTTTATCAGTCCTCGTTATATAGAAACGGCTTCCATTATGCCGGCTTATCCTTGGTTACTCTCTAATACGTTGAACGTAAGCCAAGCACAGGCAAAAATGAAGGCATTAAGAACGCTTGGTGTGCCTTATACAGGCGAAGATGTTGAAGACGCAGAAATATGGATTGAAGAGCAACAAGAAGAAACTTTTGACTTGTTAATGGCTGACGGTACTTATGAACCGGTTAAATACTATGAAGAATCCGTTGGGCTAACACAAGTAAAGGATTTAGAAAATGAAATCATAGAAACTTTAAAAAATCCACAAGCCGAATTGGAAGAGCAATTAGCAGGATTGGAAGAAGGAACAGCTGAGTATAACAAGGTTACGGCAAAAATTGAAGCTATCGACAAAAAATTAGAGGATAGAAATGCTGAAATGAAGAAGCTGACAAGTAAGTTAGCCGAAGAATACAAAGAACAAATCTCTAAAAGTGAGGTGATTGCTTTGATTGCGTATATTAGAAGTTTAGGAACTAAAATTGAATATCAAGACTAAATCGGACAACAATGGGAAAATATGTTCAAAGATATTTAGTAGAAGGAGGAGGTGATATAACATCAATCATCGTATTGGTATTATTTTTCATTACTTTTTCAATATTGTTATATACCGTTTTTTCAAAACCTAAAGGATTTTATAAAAACGAAAGTGAACTACCATTAGATTTAGAAGACAAAAATAAAAAAGAACAATTATGAAAAGAATTCCATTATTTATATTAATTCCAATCGTTTTAGGGTTAATTATTGGAACATTTTATTTTGTTTCAGACAGTAAAGAAGAATTTGATATTACCAACACCTACGTATTGGGAACCTTGATTATCGCAACACTTTTACTATTCATTATAGATGCTTTAGATCGTGTTATCGAAAATTACAAAATCAGCATTCTTCCTGAAGAAGAGAAAAAGAAAGCATTAAAAGAAAAGGACAAATCCTTTTTTCAATCCATTTATGACAGTGCTTTCAGAAAACAATCTGAGAAAGAAGAACGAGAACTTGTTATCGACCATGGTTTTGATGGTATCACAGAATTAGACAACAATTTACCGAACTGGTGGTTGGGCATTTTTTATGCAACCATCATTTATGCCGTTATTTACAGTGTATTCGTTCTCTCAAGTGATTGGGCTAATCCTCCGGTAGAATATGAAACAGCTGTCGCTGATTTCGAAAAAAATTATGTTCCACCAACTTACGATCAATTTATTGCAGAAACAACTTTGAATGAAGGTAAAATCCCTGCAGGACAAGTTTTATATGAAGGCAAATGTGTAACCTGTCATGCAACAGGAGGTGCAGGGGGTGCAGGTCCTAATTTAACCGATGATTATTGGAAAAACCAGATGACGGACGATTTATATACCAATATTGTAGCAACCGTTTGGAAAGGAGTTGACGGATCGGCTATGGTCGCTTTTGGAGAAAACGGAGACCTTTCCACCGAAGAAATTGAACAAGTAGCTGCTTATATTCAGAGTTTAAGAGGTGTAAAACCTCCTGGAAATCCAAAGGCTCCTGAAGGAACTTTAGCTCCTTGGGTCGATGGTAGTAATGTTAGCAAACAGCCTGCTGAGTCTAACCAACAGGAGAATGAACAACAAACACCAGCGGAGCAACTTGATGCCAACGAGCAACCTGCAACAGGAGAAACATCTGATTCTATTGCTCCTAAGGCAGTAGAGCAAGTTACAGAAACAACTACCCAACCAAAAGTTTGATTTAAAAAACAAATAAAAAAAGCACTTCATTATGGAGTGCTTTTTTTTTATTGTAACTTTACAAAAAAGATAAATAATGAAACCCGAACACATAGAAGAAGAATCCTTTAGAGACCACGTGTCTACTATGGATATGGACGGAAAACGCCAATGGGTTTACCCTAAAAAACCCAAAGGAAAATACACCAATTACAGAACCTATGTAAGTTATGTTTTATTATTTATATTATTCGTTACGCCTTTCTTACATTTCATTATACCCGGCTTAAAAAATCAATTTATTATGCTTAATATAATTGATCGTAAGTTCTCCATTTTTGGATTTATGTTTTTTACACAAGATTTTTTTCTTTTTGCCATAGCAATGGTTACTTCACTGGTATTCATTATACTTTTTACAGTCGTTTACGGACGCCTTTTTTGTGGATGGATATGCCCGCAAACCATTTTTATGGAAATGGTTTTTAGAAAAATCGAATATGCCATTGAAGGAGACCGCAACAAACAAATGAAACTGGATCGTCAGGAGTGGAACGCTGAAAAAGCATGGAAAAGAGGCTTGAAGTGGTCTGTTTTTGCTTTCATATCATTCATTATTTCCAATATTTTTTTAATGTATGTGATTGGAACAGAACGTGTTTTGAAATATATAACCGATGGTCCTTTGGAACATATCGAACTCTTTTTTGGATTGCTTATCTTTACAAGTGTATTTTATTTTGTTTTTGCTTGGTTTAGAGAGCAAGCCTGCACAATGGTTTGCCCTTACGGAAGATTACAAGGTGTTTTAATTGACCAAGATACGATTGTTGTAGCTTATGATTACAAAAGAGGAGAAGGCACAAAAGGGAGAGCAACATTCAGAAAGTCGGTCGATCGTAAGGCAGAAGGAATTGGGGATTGTATTGATTGCAACCAATGCGTTGTAGTCTGCCCAACCGGAATCGATATTCGCAACGGAACTCAGTTGGAATGCGTTAACTGTACCGCTTGTATGGATGCATGTGATGAGGTTATGGAAAAAACAGGGTTTAAAACTGGATTAATTCGTTATGCTTCCGTGTTCAGTATTTCAAATGAAACCCGTCCTCGTTTCACTTTCCGATCCAAAGCCTATACGGTTTTATTGATTGTATTAATTGGTATTTTAAGTAGTCTTCTTTTTATGAGAAGCAGTTATGAAGTGAAAATATTTCACCAACGAGGCAATACAAAAGCGTATGAAACAAAAGGAAATCATATTATCAATACGTATGAATTTATTGTAACAAATAAAACGGCAGATTCTACTCAGCTAAAATTCAAGTTGGTAGACCCTAGAGGAGGAATTAATATTATGAACGATGATGACGAAATTGTAGAACTGATTCCTCAGGAAACCGTTAAAGGGAAATTCAAAGCTTCTGTCAGACAATCTCGATTATTGGGATCAAAAGAATTAAAAATAGAAGTTTATAACAATATAACTCATGAATTAATCGACACGAAAACAGTTAAATATAACAAACCATAACAAAAGGAATATGAAAATAAATTGGGGAATCGGAGCAGGTTTAGTATTGGGTATTTTTTGTATTACAATAGCTTCTGTGGTTATCTTTGCAAATCCGGGAGAAATTGAAGAAGAAAATTATTATGAAAAAGACATTTCAAGTCGGGAAGATTTGCGAAAAACAAAAAATGCCAAAGAATTAAAAAAACCTATCCGCTTTGAAAGTGATAAATTTGGATTAAAAATTATTTTTCCATCACAATTTAAAAAAGAAAATACGGAGGGAACGGTATCTTTAATGCGTTATTCCGATTCAAAAATGGATCGAAAATTTGATATTCAGTTTTCAGGAGAAGATTTTATGTTAATTCCGCGTAACGAATTAACTTCAGGGGTTTATAAAATAACCATTTCTTGGGAAGATAAATCAGATAGTTATTTAACGGTTCAAGACATTCAATGGAAATAAAAATTATTATATCTGCTTTATTATTAGGCTTAGGAGGGAGTCTACATTGTTTGGGAATGTGCGGACCTATTGCCTTTACTTTATCCATAGACAAACGTTATAAAAACAAATTGCTTATTCAAAATCTTCTATACCAAACAGGACGTATTGTTACCTACTCTGTTTTGGGTATTTTTTCCGGATTGGTGGGCAAAAGTTTTAATATTATCGGATTGCAGGGTAAAATTAGTATCATAACAGGTATTTTATTAATTATTTCCGTATTATTTTCATTAGAGAAAATTCAAACAACCTTCCTTTTTACTCCTATTAATAAAGGCGTTATTAAATTAAAAACCAAACTTTCACATTATATTAAACGATCCAACTATTCCAGTTTTATGATTATCGGATTATTAAATGGATTATTACCTTGTGGCATGGTTTACACTGCTTTAACTGCATCAATTGTAGCCGGAAGTGTTTTAAATTCTTCTTTTTTTATGTTATTATTCGGAGTAGGCACAATTCCTTTAATGTTCTCAGCGGTTTTAATAGGAAATTATGCCGGTATGAACTGGAGACACAAAATAGAACGTATTTTACCGTTTATTGTGATTTTTGTCGGAATTTTGTTTATTTGGAGAGGAATAAATTCACCCATGCTTTTAAACGGTCACAGTTGTCATTAAATTATGAAATATAAAGATCAACATACAATTATATTAGACGGAATCGATAAAATTATTTTAAATAATTTATCGGATAATGCACGTCAGCCTATAGCTAAAATAGCCAAAATTGTAGGTGTATCTCCTACTGCAATTCACCAAAGAATCCAAAAATTAGAAGAATCGGGATTGATTACAGGAAGCCGTATGGAGTTTAATCCTAACGTAATAGGCTACTCAACCATTGCTTTTATCGGAATTTATTTAGACAAATCAAGCAGTTATGCCAACGTTATTTCATCAATTAAAAATATACCGGAAGTAATCGAAGCTCATTATACTACGGGAAATTATGCTATCTTTGCAAAAGTTTTATGTAAAGACAATAATCATTTGATGAGTGTTTTGAACGGTTCTATACAAAGTATTAAAGGAATTGTCAGAACCGAAACCATTATATCATTAGAACAAAAAATTAATCGACAACTAAAATTTTAGGATATGAAATTAAACGAATTTTTAGATTCGACGTATTTAAAAACCCCCAATCAGGCAAGTCTAACACAAGAACAGACTCAAAAAAAAGTAGAAGAATTAATTCAGGAAGCTATTAAATACCATTTTAAACTGGTTATGATACGCCCTGATTTTGTAAAATTAGGACGTGAAATGATTGATCATGCAAATTCGGATGTTTTAGTAGGAACCGTTATAGGATTTCATGAAGGTACCGCTTCCATTGACAATAAATTAAAAGAAGCCCAAAAAGCCATCGAAGACGGAGCAGATGAATTGGATTTTGTGGTTAATTACGAAGCATTCAAAAAAGAAGATTTAATTACCGTTAAAGAAGAAATTTATCACGGAACCAAAATTTGTTTGGAAAATGGAAAAATAGCCAAATGGATTATTGAAATCGCTGCCTTAACTGATGAACAAATAGCTTCCATTACCTCATTAATTCGAAACGTAGTTATTTCTAATTTTGGAAATAAAGATGCTGAAAAAATTTTTGTTAAATCTTCAACCGGATTTTATCCTACCGAAGATGGAAAACCATCCGGAGCTACTTTTGAAGGAATCCAAATTATGAAAAAAAATGCAGGATCTCTTTCAATCAAAGCCGCCGGAGGCGTCCGCACTCCGGAAGATGCAAAAAAAATGATTGAATTAGGCGTTACCCGCATCGGAACTTCTTCTGCTTTATCTTTGGCACAAGGAGACTTATCAGAAAATGATTATTAAATCACTTGATGAGCATATAAATGAGTTTCTTTTCCATACCATTAAAATTGTTTTAGAAGCTGGTAAAGAAATCATGTCTTTATGGAAGTAAACCCTTTTTCTTTAAAAAAATATAAAAAAATCATCCATACAAAACCTTTTTAAGCGGAATATCATATTCATTAATGTCCTCAATTTTTTCAATAGGCTCAAAAAAGTTTAATCCAATCGTTTGTATATCTTCTCTGCATTCTGCCAAAAACCGATCATAATATCCTTTGCCATACCCCACTCTGTAGTTTTCTTTATCTGAAATTAACAACGGAACAAAAACTACATCTAATTTTTTGGGATCAATTTGCCTTGCTCCAATCGGTTCAGGAACTCCGTAACTATTTTCTTTCAGAATGGTTGTTTTATCTAACACAAAATGATTTAACGTTGTGGTTTTAAACTCACAGCTACTGACTACAATCGTTTTCTTTTTCATTCTTAAAAATTCAATTAAAACCCAGGTAAAAACTTCATGTAATTTTTCTATTGAAATAAAAACATGAAATATCTGATTTTCAAAAATTGAGGTTTCCTTCAATTGTCTTAAAAGATCCAAACTTTTTAAGCGGACTTGTTCTTCACTTAACTCTTTTCTTTTTTGTATATAGATTTTTCTTAATTCTGCTTTTCTCAAAACAAGTTTCTTTTTCGCTAAAATTACTATTTTTACACCAACACTTACTTATTTTTTTATGAATATTGAAATTGAACGCAAATTTTTAGTTTTAAATGATTTTAAAAACTTCATTCATAAATCTACCTGTATCAAGCAGGGTTATTTAAACACTGACCCCGAACGTACCGTGCGTATCCGCATCAATAATCAAAGAGATTGGATTACTATAAAAGGGAAATCTTCAAAAGATGGTTTAGAACGTTTTGAATGGGAAAAAGAAATTCCTCTCCATGAAGGAGAAAACCTACTTCTTCTTTGCGAAGAGAAACCCATTGAAAAAATTCGGCATGAAATTATACATGAAAATCATGTATTTGAGGTCGATGAATTTTTAGGAGAAAACAAAGGACTTGTTTTAGCTGAAGTTGAGTTGAAAGACAAAAATGAATACATAAACTTTCCAGAATGGATTCTCAAAGAAGTTACGGGAGACTTTAAATATTATAATTCGTATATTAGCCAAAATCCTTATAAAAATTGGAATAAATGAAAAGAATAATGCTATTAACAGGTCTTATTTTATTGACCTCTTGTAATAAAAAAGAAGAAAAGAAAGTGTCCAAATTATCTGAAGTGAAAAACCTAAACACCATCGAATTAAAATATCCTGATTCTAAAAAAGATACAACGGTTTATGATTCATATTTAAACGGAACGGTAAAGGTTGCCGATCCTTATCAGTGGTTGGAAGACGACCGAAGTAAGGAAACGGAAAAGTGGGTAGATGAACAAAATATGCTGGTACAAAATTTTTTAAACCAAATTCCTTATAAAAAAGAGTTGGAAAACCGCTTAAAAGAACTGTTACAATACGAACGTGTCGGGCTACCTTATAAAAAAGGCGACTATTATTTTATCAGTAAAAACGATGGTTTGCAAAACCAATCCGTTACCTATTATAAAAAAGGAAAAGACGGGAAAGAAATTATTTTTTTAGATCCTAATGCTATGTCTGAAAAGGGAACGACTTCTGCCAATGTTGAGACTTTTTCGAACGATAAAAAATTAGTGTCCATAGGAATTAACGAAGCCGGAAGTGATTGGAAAACCATTAAAATCAAAAGCGTTGAAACCAACAAATATTTGAACGATGTTATTGAACAAGTAAAATTTTCGGCAGCCTCATGGTACAAAGACGGTTTTTTTTATTCAAGATTTCCAAAATCCAAAGGATCTGAATTATCAGAAAAAAATGAATTTCATTCTGTTTATTACCACAAATTGGGAACTCCTCAAGAGCAGGATATTTTGGTTTATGTAGATTCTGAACCTGAAACGTATAATTATATTACCGTAAGCGAAGATGAAGACTATTTTATTCTCTCCTCTGCACAAGGTACCGGAGGAAACAAAATCAATATTGCTAAGGCTACGGATGAATTGAAAAAAATTGACTGGAAAACCGTTATGGACAATTTTGAATCTGAAAACAGCATAGCAGATGTTAAAAACGGCATATTTTATCTTCTGACGGACTACAAAGCCTCTAACAAACGTTTGGTAGCCTTTGATATAAACCATTACGAAGAAGGTGATTGGAAAGAAATCATTCCTGAAACAGCCTCTTTATTAGAAAACGTAAGTTTTGCAGGAGGTAAATTGTTTGCCAATTATTTAGAAAATGCTTCTACAAAAATTTACCAATTGGATTTGGATGGAAAATCAAAAAAAGAAATCCAACTTCCCGGAATTGGAACGGCAGGAGGATTTAATGGTGAAGATGAAGATACCTCATTGTTTTATTATTTTACTTCATTCACCTATCCTACAACCATATTGGAATACAACATAGAATCAGGAAAGAGTACATTGTATTTTCAGCCTAAGTTAAAATTTAATCCGGAAGATTACGAAACCAAACAAGTTTGGTATAACAGCAAAGACGGCACTAAAATACCGATGTTTATTACATACAAAAAAGGATTGAATTTAAATAGTGATAATCCTACTTATTTATATGCTTACGGAGGATTTAATATCAATATTGTTCCTTCTTTCAGAACAAGTTTTATTCCCTTTTTAGAAAAAGGAGGTGTTTATGCCATTCCTAATTTAAGGGGAGGCGGAGAATTTGGGGCAGAATGGCATAAAGCCGGAATGTTGATGAAAAAACAAAACGTTTTTGATGATTTTATTGCCGCTGCAGAATATTTAATCGACCAAAAATATACCCGAAAAGAAAAACTGGCGATAGCCGGAGGTTCAAACGGCGGTTTATTGGTAGGTGCTTGTATGACTCAAAGACCTGATTTATACCAAGTAGCCTTTCCTGCAGTAGGTGTAATGGATATGCTGAAATACCATACATTTACCATCGGATGGGGTTGGGCAGATGAATACGGTCGTTCTGACGATAATCCTGAAATGTTTAAATATTTAAAAGGCTATTCTCCTTTACATAATGTAAAATCCGGTACTCAATATCCATCAACGATGGTTCTAACCGCAGATCATGATGACCGTGTTGTCCCTGCTCATTCTTTTAAATTTATTGCAGAAATGCAGGAAAAACATAAAGGAGATAATCCGGTATTAATTCGTATTGAGAAAGATGCAGGACACGGAGCAGGAAAACCTATTTCAAAACAAATTGAAGAAAGTGCTGATAAATGGGCATTCTTATTTTTTAATATGGGTTATGAACACTTACCTTCCAAAAAGAAAATGTAATCTTTTATACATTTAAAAACCTAATAGGATTTTAATTCCCTATTAGGTTTCATCTTTTTTAGTATTTTTGGAAAAAGATTGTTTTTGAAGAAAATTTTAGTCAGTCGTTTTTCTGCCATGGGCGATGTTGCCATGATTGTTCCAGTTCTAAAAAATGTTTTGGAACAAAATCCCGATGTTGAACTTACGGTTATATCACGTCCTTTTTTTGCTCCTTTCTTTAAAAATATTCCTCGTTTATTTTTTAAACCGGTCAATTTAAAAAAAGAATACAAAGGCGTTTCAGGAATTTATAAACTGGCACAAGAATTAAAAAAAGAACATTTTGATGCTTATGCCGATCTGCATCATGTATTACGAACCCAAATACTCCGCACTTTCTTAACTTTTTCTATCTCCTCCATCGCTTCCATTGATAAAGGACGAAAAGAAAAAAAAGCCTTAGTTCAAAAAAATCATAAAAACAAAATTGCTTTAAAAAATACTTTTGAACGCTATGCCGATGTTTTCCGAACACTTGGTTTTACAGTTTCTTTAAATCCTATTTTACATCAAGAAAAACATCCTTTAAATTCGGATTTACAAAAAAGAATCCTTTTTGACTCTACGAAAAAACATCTGGGTATAGCCCCTTTTGCCCAACACAAAGGAAAAATGTATCCTTTTAAAAAAATCCAATCTATCGTAAAAAAATTAGCCCAAAATTCTCATCTTCAAATTTACCTGTTCGGAGGAGGGGAAAAAGAGAAAAGATTATTAGATGAAATTGCACAGTGTTATACCAATTCCATTAATTTGATTGGAAAAATTACTTTGGAAGAAGAACTTCAATTAATCAGTCATTTGGATCTTATGCTTTCAATGGATTCTGCTAATATGCACATGGCAAGTTTGGTTGGAACTCCGGTTATTCCTTTTTGGGGAGCAACACATCCTTATGCCGGTTTTATGGGATTTGGTCAATCGGTTAAAAACAGTATTCAACGAGAAGACTTAAACTGCCGACCTTGCTCCGTTTATGGGAATAAACCTTGCTGGCGTGGAGACTGGGCTTGTTTAGAAGTTGACGAATCCATTTTTATCGAAAAAATTAATCAAATGATCAATGATACCTAATTTTTTTCATAAAAAAACACTCCATAAGAGTGCTTTTTTAACTTTATCTAAAAAGAATTTAACAATATTCTTCGTAAGCTGTTTTTAAATTTTCTGCTATCATTTCTGCGGTTCTTCCTTCGATATGATGACGCTCGACCATATGCACTAACTCTCCATCTTTAAATAAAGCCACAGAAGGAGAAGAAGGAGGAAAAGGCAACATGAATTTTCTTGCTGTATCGGTAGCCTCTTTGTCAAATCCTGCAAAAACAGTTCCCATATTGTCTGGCTTTTTAGACCCTGACAAGGATAACACAACTCCCGGACGGGCAGCTCCAGCAGCACATCCGCAAACTGAGTTTACAACTACTAAAGTAGTTCCTTTTTTATTTAATAACGCTTCAACGGTTTCTGATGTTTTTAAATCTTCAAATCCGTTTTGGGTTAATTCGTTTTTCATTGGTAATACTAATTCTTCCGGATACATATCAATTGTTTATTTATTTTGGGCAAAAATACAATTTATTTTCAGATTTCTGTGGTATTTTAGATTATCAAAAAGTGTATTTTTGAAAAAAAATAAGTTCTGTTGGAGAAACGACGCTATACTTTAAGTAAACAAGAAAAACTAAAAAATAAGAAATGTATTGAACAACTTTTTTTAAAAGGAGAAAGTTTTACTTATTCTCCTGTTCGTGTTGTTTTTTTAAAAAAGGATTTACTACTCCAATCTAATCAGGTTGCTTTTTCTGTTTCTAAAAAAAATTTTAAATCAGCTGTGAAGCGTAACCGTATAAAACGTTTAATGCGCGAGGCTTACCGATTAAATAAATATGATTTAACTCAAAAAGGAATGCAACTCATGTTTATTTATACGCATCGGAAAATCGAATCGTTTTCGGCTATTAATTTTTCTATAAAATCTATTTTAAATAAAGTGAATAAATAAAGGGCACTATACAAGTAATGCCCTCTATTTTCAAACCACTTTTTTAAATAAATCTTAATTATAACTTAAAATAAATCATAAAAGATTCACTCAAATATACGCTTTCTTAAGCTAAAAGAGTAAAAAAAATAGACGAATGATTATTTTTTATCGTTTATTTTCATATTATTACTTTTAACCGTACTTATTTTAAGCATGATGATGGTTAAAATTAAACCACAAACTCCAGACAAAACACAAACCCAACCAATATAATTCGTAGGTGATGTTAAATCTGAAAAATCCATTTCATAAAGATTATAGCCTATTAATCCTATAAAAATTATAACTAAAATAGTGTAAAAAAATTTCATCATTTATTATTAATTAAATAATTGAGGTGCATAATCACTAAATAACCGGACACATATTGCCAACAAAATAACTCCAAAAACCTTTTTAATCACCGATAAAACGCCTTCACTTAAATAACGGGCAATTAAGGGTGAAAATTTTATCCCTACAAAAATAACCATTACATTTAATAAAATCCCTACAATAATATTTTCCATGGAATGATCGGCTCTTAAAGTTAAAAGTAATGTGAGTGATCCGGGACCTGCAATTAAGGGAAAAGCAATCGGAACTATTCCTCCACCCGATGGTTTGTCTTCTCCGGCTTTATGCAATTCTATTCCCAAAATTAATTCCAATGCAATAAAAAACAAAACAATCGAACCTGCCACAGCAAATGATTCTATATCAACATGAAGCCACCCTAACAACGTTTGACCAACAAACAAAAACGTTATAAAAATCAGCCCTACCGAAAGAGAAATCGAAACCGGTTTTATCTTTTGCTTATTTCCTTTACTCATCGATATAATAATTGGAATGTTCCCAATCATATCAATAATCGTAAACAATAATAAAAAACATTCCCAAATTTGATTTCCGTCAAAATTCAATTCATAATTCATAATGGTTTTCAGCATCCTATTATTTTTTGTGCAAAATAAATAAATATAAATGGATTAATTACTTCTATTATCATTGAGTTTAACTATTAAAATACATTTCTTCATAAACTTTTTAAAACTTACATTTGTATTATGATTCATTTGGGAAAGACACTAATTTCAGAAGATATAATCGAGAAAGAATTCGTCTGTAATCTTTCAAAATGCAAAGGAATTTGCTGTGTTGAAGGCGAATCCGGAGCTCCTTTGGAAGAAGAAGAAACCCGCATTTTAGACCAAATCTATGAAAAAATTAAACCTTATATGAGACCGGAAGGAGTTTATGCCATAGAAAAACAAGGAAAACACATGATTGATCATGAAGGAGATTACGTTACTCCTTTGGTAAACGGAGCTGAATGTGCTTACGTTGTTTTTGAGGAAAATGGAACCGCCGGTTGTGTCATCGAAAAGGCATATAACGATGGAAAAATAAACTGGAAAAAACCTATTTCATGCCATTTATATCCTATTCGAGTAACCAATTACAGCGAATTTTCTGCTGTAAATTACCATCGCTGGCCTATTTGCAATGATGCATGCACATTGGGAAAAGAATTGCAAATTCCTGTATATCAATTCACAAAAGAATCTTTAATTCGTAAATTTGGAGAAGATTGGTATAATGAATTAGATCATATTGCACATGAATATCAAAAAAAATAATTTTTAAATTAGATTCAATGAACTGGGAAAGTCTTTTATCTCTACGCCGTTATGGAGATACAACCAAACGATTACGCAAAGAGGAAAATCCAATTCGTTCCGGATTTGAAGTAGATTTTGACCGCATTGTTTTTTCTTCGACTTTCAGACGTTTGCAAGACAAAACGCAGGTTATTCCTTTGCCTAAAAACGGCTTTGTTCATAATCGATTGACACACAGCTTGGAAACCTCCAGTGTGGGACGCTCTTTAGGTCGAATCGCCGGAAAAATGATTTTAGATAAGCATCCTCATTTAAAAGAAATATTAGGTTATCAAATTGATGACTTCGGAGCCATTGTTGCTGCTGCTTGTTTGGCACATGATATAGGAAATCCTCCTTTTGGTCATTTTGGCGAAAAGGCTATTGGAAATTATTTCCTGAAAGGGAATGGACTCCAATATAAAGAATTATTGACTTTTGAAGAATGGAACGACTTCATTCGATTTGAAGGAAATGCCAACGGTTTTAAAATCTTAACACAGCATAATAACGGAATTGAGGGAGGAATTCGTTTAACTTATGCTACTTTAGGAGCTTTTACAAAATATCCCAAAAACTCCGTCCCCATTGATCGACCGTTAAAATCACAAAAAAAATTTGGTTTTTTTCAATCAGAAAAAGAACAGTTTAAAGCAATCGCCCAAGAATTAAATCTTAAAGAAACAACTTCACAAAGCTGGGTGCGTCATCCGTTAGCTTATCTTTTAGAAGCTGCTGATGATATTTGCTATTCGATTATTGATTTTGAAGACGGATTAAACTTAGGATGGATTCCGGAAGAAGCTGCATTGGAGTTTATGATTCCTATCGTTAAAGATGTATTGATTAAAGAAAAATACCGCAAAATGAATGTTCCTTCTGATCGTTTCAGTTATTTAAGAGCCTTGACCATCGGGGTTTTGGTTGAAGATTTGGCTCAGGTTTTTATTGAAAACGAAGAAGCTGTTTTGCACGGAACTTTTAATTATGCTTTATTAGACAAAAGTAAATACCATGCTCAAGTTGAAGATATGAAGCGACTGACCATTCAAAAAGTTTATAATCATCCGAAAGTATTGGAGACAGAGGCTTCCGGTCATGAAATTATCACAGGCATATTAGATATTTTCATCACAGCAGTCAATCTTGTGCATGAAGGTGAAGCCTCATATTACGACAAACATATCTTAAAGTTACTTCCCATGGAATACACTCCTGATGATGAAGACTCGTTATATACCAGAATTTTAAAAATAACCGGTTTTGTTTCGGAAATGACGGACAAAAACGCTATTTCACTGTATAAGAAATTAAAAGGAATCGAATTACCGTCATGATAAAATATGCTGTTTTTATATTTTTAATTCTAACTTTCATCCTTTTCGGATCGGCGGCTTATTATCATTTTATAGAACCTGATGAAATGCTTTACCAACGTTTTATGGGATTTGGAACGGTAGCTTTAATGTTTTTAGTAGTCCCTTCATTCTTATTATGGGGACATTTTAAACGTCAAAAAAGAAAAAACCAAGATTAAAACATCAGATATAATATCAAAAAAGTCCATAAGATAATTAAAACAGGACCTGTTATCCCGATGAATAATCCGCCCAATCGAAATTCTTTTTGTTTTAATAATCCTGTGCTAAATGCGATGGCGTTAGGCGGTGTGGAAACAGGTAAGAAAAGAGCCGTACTGGCACACAACCCGATAATGATAGGCAAAACCAACGGTTGGTTTGTAACTAAAATTCCGGCAATGGGAATTAAAATCGTTGTGGTAGCCGTATTGCTCATAACATTGGAAAAAATAACCGTAAAAAAAGCAAAAACAAAAGCCAGTAAATACATGTTAAGCGACACGTTTTTCAACTGATTTACAAAATGTTCTGCCAAACCTGTTTCACGAATAGCCAAACCTAAAGATAAGCCTCCGGCTACCAACATTAACGTATCCCAAGGCAACTTGCGAACGTCATCCCCCGTAACGATTCCAAACATGGTAAAACAAATAATCGGAATACCTGAAACGACTGAAACCGGAATATTGTGTACGGTTTTATTGGTTAGCCACAAGAACATGGTGAGAATTAAAACACCCAAAACAATATTTCGACTGATTCTGTTTTCTTTTGATGGTTTCTCATGAGACTCTTCTAAAAAATGCATATTCAATGATTCAACTTTTGGGGCATATTTATAAACCAATACTTTCCAAAAAATCAAAATTAATAGTAAGGCAACAGGAAACCCGAATAACATCCATTGTAAAAAACTGATTTCTATTCCTACATTCTTCAAAGCCTCTACAGCAATAGCATTAGGTGGAGAACCAATAATCGTACCCATTCCTCCAACGGAGGCTGCTGCTGGAATACCAATCAACATTCCTTTGGCAAAAGGAGAATCTTTTGATAACTGATTGATAAAAGGCGTTACACTGGCAATCATCATGGCAGTAGTTGCTGTATTACTCATTACCATTGAAGCCAATCCGGTTGCTAACATAATACCCAATAAAATTTGTTGCGGTTTGTTTCCAAAATTTTTAACAGCTAATTTAAAAACACCTGTATCCAGCCCTGTTTTTTTCATGCCTTCTGCCAGAAAAAAACCACCCAGCATTAACCAAATCACGCTGCTACTCCATGTATTTACATATTTTTGAACATCTTCAGGCGTTTCTATAAAACGTTCACTTCCTAAAATAAAGACCAAGAACCCCATAATCATAATTCCTACGGCAAAAGGCGGAATGGCTTCCGTAATCCATAATCCTACGGAAAGAAACAATAAGAAGAGAACATATACTTGGGAATCTGTGAAAGAATCATTCTGTGATAAATAGGTCAATAATAATGCCATTAAAATACTTAGCAAAAAGTAACTAATCCTGTTTTGGTATGCCACGACCTGTTGCATTTTTTGCATTACACGAATGCTTGCCCTCCTTGAATCTGCCATAATTTATGATCAATTTATTGCAAAAATAATCATTGTATTTTTAATCCATTGTATTTTTAAAATGATATAAATTAGTCAGATCGCCTGTAAAATTTTTAAAATATACCAAGTATTAAAACACTATAAAATAAATTTATTAAAGCAAGTTTTTTATAATAAAAATCTATTAAAAAATTTAAACAAGAATACACTTCATAGAGTGAGGAATACAAAAGGAAAGTCAAAACACTTTTATACGATGTAACATAAAAAATAATGCTGTTTTTTATTATTTGAGCATTATTTTATCCTAGAACGGGTAGCGGTTATGGCAGCACAAAAAAAGGAGGATTTAGCTATCGTATTAATAATGATGGTTACGGAAATTCAGGTGGTTCTAAAACGGTTAGCTTTATGGCTGTTCTGGCTTATACGCCTTAGTTTTATTTTTTTAATACAAAAAAGAAGAGGTAACAGCGTTACCTCTTTTTCTTTTTTATTGTATAATATCCTTAGGGTCTAAACTCTTTTTCTTCAAAACGCAAGATAAATCTTGAATCTGTATCCGTTATTGAACCATCTGTATTGTTTATCTGAGTAATTGTACCTGTTATTATAATCTCACCATTCAGCCCTACTTTACTCTTAAATTTATTGTAGTCTGTTACAGCAACAACAAACGTAGTATTCTGAACTTGATTCTGAGCTCCCGTATAGGAAGAAAGTGAGATTCCATAATCACTGAGCCTAATCCCATTATCCGGATTTAATCTGATTGTATAATGTTTACGTTGCCCTAAAAATCTATACTGACGAGGTCTAATAGTTCCCGTGAATTTGCCTTTAGTCAGCGTAAAAAATGGCCTCTTATTGCACCAAACTTTGCAGCACCTCCCCAGAACGAGAATACATACTTATCCGTCCCTCCAATTCCATTGGCTAACGTTCCTACCGAACGTGTTGCCGTTAAACCTCCTACTCCTGTCGAACCAACACTCTTTTCTGCATAAGATTCTCCATTGCTTCCGGTATAAGGAACTGTAATGGTCACATTAACTGTTTGTCCGCTAACTAAATTTCCTGCTCCGGATGTTGTTATTCCATCACAAAGTATTATAACAGGTCCTGTAGGATTTGTGACATTAATCGTGATAAAGTCTCCACAGCCATATGTTGCTGATGTTATTATAGAGCTTAAATCAAACGTAT
>JBKEDE010000045.1:0-4193 GCA_047975265.1 Flavobacteriales bacterium | reverse complement strand
TGGGTTTTTACTTTCAGTTTGTCCTGCGTTGTGCCGAAGTTGCATCGGCACGTCGCTCCCTGGCATACTAAGTGTTTTTCGCTCATTGTTTTTTGTTTTTTTTCCTCCCTCCGGCTCCTCTCCAAAGGTGAGAGGAAGGGTTTTATAAGTCGGCTTGATAAAGTGTTATCCAGTCATATCAAATGTATTAATAATAAATAATCTATACAAACCAAAAGTAGATTTTTAAAACACAAACTCTACTCTTCCTCAAATTTAAAAACTATATTTATGACTGTTTCTATTTTTGGGGAAGAGTACAAGACTCGTTTTAGTATTATCAACACGTCTGAGGCTTAAAGGAGCATTTGGCTTCATTTTAAGGGGGTTTTAGCTATTAAAAATTTTTATCTGTATCCTAACATAACCAAATGAGTAACCTATTGATCAATATAAGTTACTCATTTACAAATATAATACTATTATTCTTATCCTATCTCAACATGTCTGAGCCATTACCTGCTTGCTCTGCTCACTGTCTACCGTAAAAGAACTATTAGCTGTATAGATATGGGGTTCTTGTTGCGATAGTTGCAATCTATTTTTCACTCTTTACAATTACGTAATCGTTATTAGGAGGATTTAATAAGTATATTGTTTGCCCTGAAAGCTTATATTCATTACCTTTTTTCCTTATAATATATTCTTCATTATTGGCTTTTGAAGTCAATACAATATCATTTTCCGATATTTTTGTAACTGTTAAATCTATTGTAGAGTGCTCTCCATTTATGACCCTATTTAAAACTGCTTTTGAATTTTGTATCTTAAAATTATAATCCAATTCATATGCTTCTTTTCCTCTTATTATTTGAATTGTACTTTTATATGAACCACTTGCATCATTATCTATTGTTTTTAATTTTTCAATTTTTTGCCCATTGTTGTCTTTGATTTCTATTAATCTATTTTCATAAGGAAACTGAATATCTATTACTAAAATATTATTTTGTTGTTGAAGTATGTATGAATGAAATGTATCTGCATCGCTCTGAATTTCAACATCTACTTGTTTCAGAAATGAAAAATTATTATCTGTTATTTTAAAGATAAACAAAGTATAGTTATACTCATATTCAAATTCTAATATTAAGATTTTAACCTTATTATTGCCAAATAAATATGATTGACTCCCTACTCCTTCAAAGAAAAAGTTTAAGTCATATTTATAATTATTCTCTTTATTATTAAAATATAGAATATTAGAAGGAGAATTATAATCAATATTAAATCTCATATTTTTATACCTACAACTGTCTATTATTTCTGTATTAATAGGTTTGCATTGTAGAGGTAATTCTTTATATTCATTTGTGTTAACTTGAATAGGAGCGTCTTTTTTTTGGATTATATTAATGTTGCTGTATGATTGTTTTTTACATCCTATGCAAATAATTAATCCTATTAATAAATACTTTTTTAATAACATATTAGTTCCAATATTTAGAGGCTACTTCTTTTTGATATTCTTTATCTTTTTCTGACATTTCTGTTTCTCCTTTATAATAACAGAATAAACCGGGGTGTACTCTATTATTGAGACCTGTAGCACGTACAGCATTAAGTATCTCAAAATGTAAGTGTGGGTCTTTTGTACTTCCAAAACCACTTGTACCATTTAACCCTATAACTTGTCCTGAGATTACCTGATCTCCTACATTCACATTCACACTATGTAAATGAGCATAGAATATAAACAAATCCCCACCCTCATTATAACCGCTTCCATGTTCCATTTCATCAAAATCTTTATAGACTAGCTGAAACTGTCTTTTTCTAGCTATTAAATCAGAGGGGTTATCTATTTTTATGGTAATTACATTTCCGTACCCTCCTCCTGAATTTCCTGCACGCACAACTGTACCATTCATACAAGCATATACATTCGTACCTGGCTTTGCAAGTAAATCAACGCCTTGATGGTTGTGATTACTTCTTTCTTTTCTCACTTTTCCAAATGTATTATACCTTGGGCGATAATTTCCATTCTGCGTATATAAACATAACATTGGATCATCAACTGGATCATGCCACCCATTTGAAATATTATCAGAACAACATTTATTTTTTCTAGGAATTCCTTTTTTATACCATTCTTCTATTTTACTTCCAATCTCCCAAACATAGGTTTTACCTGTTCCACTATCGACACTATCTGTATCTTCTAAATGAAATGCAGGGTTTTGCTTATAAGCTAATGCGTTATATGAATTATTTGAAGAAGCATCAAAAACAATATAATTTGGAGTAGAACCTTTTCCTGTTGCAGCAGGGTATAATACAGCTAAATATAAATCTGTTAAAGTATTTAATTTTGATTTATATTTTTTAAAATATTTTTCTACATAATCTAATTGTTCTAAAACACTCATTTGTTTTAGCACATCTATAGTTGTTCCCATATCTGTAGCTGCTCCATTTCCAAATTGGATTAACCCCGTATACCCTAATAAATTTTGGATAGATGGATCAAATTTACCTCCAGTTTCTAAAGCCATAATTGACATTAACCAATTTGCACCTTCAATTTTATTATCAGCTAACTCAAGATTTTCTGCTATTTTAATAACCTTATCTCTTTCTTCATCGGTAAACTTTTCTCCCCATATTAATTTAATACAATCCCCAATCGTAAAATACGCACCGTCTTGTTTCAAAAACTCTTTATTGTGTTCTTTTTCTCCTTGTGCTTTTACATGGAGATACAAAAGCTCTTCCTGTTTTTTGTAGAGTTTAAAAGTTACGGTTTCTCCTGCAAGATATTTTTCTTTTGTCAGTGCGTTTTCTATATCTTCAATAAATGCGGTTTTTCCTTCTTCTATTTTGGGATTCCCGCGAAGTCCATTTTTTGAATTGTTTAGGATAATTCCTGCAACTCTCTTTTTCTCGTCTCCGCTACCATTCGGAATAGAAGTTTGTCCAGCAAAAGTGTAGGTGTATGTTCCGTCTTCTTTTCCTTTTGCCAGTTTTTCTTTCCATTGTTTTAAATCTTCATCAGATTTCGGACGAAGATGTATTGGGATTTTTACTAAACCGTCTTGTATTGTTCCAGAAAATTCTGTTTTTTCTGTCCCTTGTACTTCTCCTTGTGATGATGTTTGATTCATTTGCTCCTCGGTTATTTCCAAGACATTCAAGACTGCATCGGCTAAACCTTTTATGATTCCGTCTTTTTCTTTGATGGTAATCGTTGCTTGTTTTCCGTCCAAAAGCATTGTAGTTGCGACCAAATACACCTTGTCTTCCAATGGTGCACTGTTTATTCGTTTAAATTCTTCTCCAAGTTTATAAACGACGAATGATATTTTTTCTCCTTTTGCATAATTGGATTTTGTTAATGCTGTTTTTACGGTATCTAATTTAGCATATTTCTGTTCTGCTTTTAGTGAGGCATCTATTCTGTCTTTAATGATTCTTGCAATATTATCTTTATTAATATTTTGATTGTTATTTGCAAAAGTATACTCATGCGTTCCCGCTTCTTCATCGGTTTGTTTGGTGTATTCTTTTTTTGCGAAATAAGCATCAATAAGGTTTTCAACTTTTGGCGGTTCTTGGACAATACTCACACTTCGACCAGTATCGGGAATTGGGTCAATGCCTATTTGCTTTTTGTATTTGCCTTTTATGACGACTTCCTCAATTACTTTTTCTTTTTCGGGTGATTCCCAACCAACTCTTTGTATTTTTACATAATCGAGATTTTCTACATCTACGTTTCCACTTGCTTTTTTACCGTATTTTACGCTTTCCACCAAAACATAGTATTCGTGCAGTTTGTCCGAATTTCCGTCCATCATCGCATTGGCTATTTTTGAGAAATCGGCATTCAGCTTAAACTCATACCACAAAAAACCTTTGGCGTTGGTATATTTGGTTGTTTCTGCTACTTTGTTTTTTTCGTTCTTCGGGTTATGACCGCCACCAACGGCATCGTCTTCGTAAAGCGTGAGCTTTAGAAGTTCTTTCGGCATATTCTGCGTATACACTTTTACTTTTATGGTCTGATTGTATTTTAGGACAGTATCTTCTTTTATTGGCGTATCATCCACCATAAAAAGTTCGACTGTGGTGATTTTCTTCTCTGTTCCGGGAACGACTTTTATTTTCACTCCGGGAGGAGCCTTCATTTCGGGTTCGTAAATATAGGCTTC
>JBKEDE010000010.1:0-123768 GCA_047975265.1 Flavobacteriales bacterium | reverse complement strand
TAAAAACAGTAACATGGCTTACATTTAAATATCTTCCTATAGAACGAAATCCCAGTCCCTCAAGATACAGAATAAGTGCATCCCTTTTAAGTTTGTTCGGTTTTCCAACCTGCTCAACTGTAAAGTGGTGGCTGCAATCCTTGCAAAAATATCTTTGCCTTTGGTTGACCATACCATCTTTACGAAAATTCTAACTTTTGCATTTTGGACAATTTTTCATATTGATTAATAATTAGGTTAATAATTGTCCAAATATATAAAAACTATACTAAATTAACAATACCAGAAATATTTATGGTTTGAAAAATTAATTTTAAGGAACCTTAATCTCTTCAAGAGTAAAGAAGACTTTAGTCGTTGAACAAGAACCGCCAGGGCAATTGGTTGCATTAGCAAAAGAGCTTGGGGTTGATGATCCCATCATAAACCGTATGTTATAAAAAGTTTTATCATTACCATCATTGCTAGTAAAAGCATAGAACCTTTGCTCAGGAAGACCGTTATGATAAACTCCGAAATTACCCCAACTAGGAAAATTAGAATTTGTTTGACCTGTTGCTATTGCTAATCCCGGTGTATTATTATCATAACCCGCCCATTGATTAACAGGAAGTCTTACTTGATTAGCCATAGATCCTCCGGATCCACCATATAGCCATTGTACATTTTGAATAATATCTACTGTTGAAGAAGAATTGTTCCGAATTTGAAGGTTTACAGCTGCAAAATACATATTAGTAGGAACAAAACAACGCACGGAAAATTTACCATCGGGAGAATGAATAACAGTATGATATCCTTCTCTTCCATTATCACTGGTTAATTGTAAAGGACCTAATGAAGCTACTTTTTTAATATCGGCATTACTGGAAGAAGATCCTACAATCATATCACAATTATCAAAAGCACTCCCTGTATTTAATTCAATACCTACAGCATCTAGTCCTGCTTCTGTTATATTAAAAGTAGCTGTAACAGGAGATGCCGAAGTAGGAGTTCCACTTACCAAAAAAGTAAGTTCTCCCGATCCAACTTCTAATTTTCCTGCTTGCAATACAGCAGTCAGATTATTTGTAGCAGCATTAGGTCCAATGGTATAACCTCCATTATATTGTCCTCCGTTACCCCCTGTATATGATACTCTGAGAATATAATCTGTTATGGCGGTACCCGGGTAAGTTGAAGGTAATAAAGTAGCACTAGAACAGTTGATATCGGTTAATTTTGCAAGTTTAGAAGTTGAGTTATCAATGGTTCTCCATTCTGTTCCATTCCAAAAATAGAAACCTTTAGTCAAAATATCTCCACTATTATAAACCATTAATCCTTCGGTTTGTGTAGAGTCACCATCTAAATCCATAGTGGAAGAGGTAAGAGCAACACGCGGTACTAATATACCTTTATTTGTTGAAACGATATCTAAAATCGATTCGGTATCCGGACTATCTGTTCCGATTCCCACTTGAGCATTACTTAGCAGAAAGCTAAGGTGAATGGATATGTATATAACATATCTGAAATAGTTTTTTTCATAATTATATGATTTAAAATTTTTTAACAAAAGTAAATACAATATGTTAAACAATGTTAAATCATATAAGTATAAATCAATACTCTTTAGTTCTTTTTATTGTCATTTGATTTAATTTGCCCTATTTTGAGTTTTATTTAGAATGTTTTTTACACCCCTAAGCCTTATACAATAACGAAAGTAGTCTATTATATACGAAGTATAAAATAATGAATTACATTAATTTTGGTTTATTTTAAAAACACCTATTTTTCAAATCGTTACGTATTTTTCTAAGAATCATCAAGTTAATTTATTGAGTTTCAATAGTTTTAATCAAAAATTTAAATAATTTTTTAGTATTTTATAAATACATTGCGGAGGTTAAAATTCTTTTTTATTAAAAATTCTATCGTTCGTTGTGGACTGACAACTTTATTTGGAGTACATTTGTTTTAACATGATGCCAAAAATAAAAAAATACCGCCTCAGATTAAATACTGAAATGTAACATTTGTCTACTAAAGGTATTTATTGTAATTCTTAACTTGGTATGTCTGTATACATATCAGAGATTACTCTTTGCACTGTTTACCAAACACTTATAAACAGATAACACAAAAAACAACAAAATCGAAACCTTACCGAATCTACTCCAAAAGAGTTTTAATCCTTTGTGATCTGGACAGGATTCGAACCTGTGACCGTCTGCTTAGAAGGCAGATGCTCTATCCAGCTGAGCTACCAGACCAACCCTATATTACAAAAGTCGGGGTACCAGGACTCGAACCTGGGACCTCCACGTCCCAAACGTGGCGCGCTAGCCAACTGTGCTACACCCCGAATAGCGGAGAGACGGGGACTCGAACCCCGGCAACGGTTTCCCGTTGACAGATTAGCAATCTGCTGCATTACCACTCTGCCACCTCTCCTACTCTTTTAAAGATCTACTTTAATTAGCGGTTGCAAATGTAAGCCACGAACACCAATTTCACAAATTTTTAAATAAAAAATATTCGTACCGTATAATTTTTTATTTCTATATTTAGGCTTTAATTTTCTAAAACATGTCAAACGTCATCGTAGGTCTTCAATGGGGAGACGAAGGTAAAGGCAAAATCACCGATGTATTAGCCGCAAAATCAGATTATATAGTACGTTACCAAGGAGGTAACAATGCAGGACATTCCGTGTATATCGGAAAAAACTCTTTTGTCCTTCATCTAATCCCTTCGGGAATAGCCTACCCTGATAAGAAATGTATTATTGGTGATGGCGTAGTGGTAGATCCTAAAGCTTTGTTAAAAGAATTTTCAGGTTTGGAGGAAAAAGGAATTGATACATCACAAGTATTCCTTAGCTCTCGGACACACTTAATCATGCCTTATCATATTTTGATTGATACATACCGAGAAGAAGCACGGGGCAAAGATAAAATAGGAACAACCAAACGAGGAATAGGACCTTGTTACGAGGATCGGGTGGCCCGTACGGGAATTCAAGCAGTAGATTTACTTTTCCCTGAAATTTTTAAAGATAAATTAAAAAAGAACATTAAGGCAAAGAATGAACTCTTGATCAAACTGTATAACAAAGAACCTATAAACTTGGAAGAAGTTTTGGATGAATACATGGCTTACGGAGAACAATTAAAACATCGTATTATTGACGGTGTTTTTGAGATAAACAATGCTTTGAAACAAGGGAAAAAAGTATTGTTTGAAGGAGCTCAAGCCTTGTTACTGGATGTAACCTACGGCACATATCCTTTTGTAACATCTTCCAATCCATCAACAGGAGGCGTTTCTGTAGGAACAGGAGTCCCTCCAACCGCTTTAACCCATTTAATCGGTATAGCCAAAGCCTATTGCACTCGTGTAGGAGAAGGTCCTTTCCCGACAGAGTTGTTTGATGACAGCGGAAAGCATATCGCAAAAGTGGGACATGAATTTGGAGCTACCACCGGAAGGCCAAGACGTTGCGGATGGTTAGACTTACCGGCATTAAGATACGCCTGTATGATTAACGGTATCAATAATTTGGTGATCACAAAACTGGATGTTTTAAGTGGTTTAGAGACCCTAAAAGTTTGCACCGCTTATCAAAACAAAGAGGGGAAAAGGATTGATTTTTTTCCTGCCTGTGCCGAGAGCTTTAAAGATTTAGAACCCGTCTATGAAACATTATCAGGCTGGAATGAGGATATTATGAATATGACCTGTTACGATGAACTTCCTGAGGCAGCAAAAGATTACATTCGGTTCATCGAGAAACAAATCAATTTGGAAGTTTCGATTATTTCCGTCGGACCTGACCGGACACAAAACATCATTCGTAAAGAGCTTCTATAGAACAGAATGCCTCTTGCTTTCTTGTTTTCAAAAAGGTGCTTACCTTTTGCTTAAAACGTAGGGAGCTTTTTTGGTATCAGTTGGGTGCTTTTTATAAAACGGTTCGTTCAAAAGAAATTTAAGGTCCTCTACGGTGTTCTACTTTTAAGTCTGTGTTGAGAACTTTAATTTGTTCATTTTCTGAAATACCTCCTTTCATTTGGACATTTGTACCGTCGCTTATACCCATTTCAACATAACGTTTCTCATAAGGGTCTTTTTCATTTCCGGTAGCTACTTCAACGTAGGGCTTTCCATCGTCTTCAAAACGTAACAGACCTTCTTTAATGGCGAGGACGTCTTTAACGGTCTCCAGAACAATTTCGGCATTGGCACTGTATCCGGCACGAACGAAAACACCGTCTTTTAATTGTACGTTTGCTTTGATTTCAAATTTTACGGTTCCGTTATCGTCCTCTCCTAAGGGGGAAATAAAATATAAGGTTCCGTCAAAAGATTGGTTGGATAGGGCTCCTATGGTGATTTTAATTGCCATGCCTTCTTTGAGTTTTCCTACTTCAGCTTCGTCCACAGTTCCTTCAAAGATCATACTGGAAACGTCGGCCAATGTGGCAATGGTTGTACCGTCATTCATGGTGTTGGATTCTATGACTTGGTCTCCTATCTTAACGGGAATGTCGAGTACCATGCCGCTAATCTTAGCTTTAATCTGTGTGTTGGCTTCGTTTGCAAAATTTCCTGAAGTTCCGGTTTTTGTAATCTCGTAGTTTTCTTTGGCAGCTCTAAGATTCTCTTTGGCACTTAGATAGGAGGCTTCTGCCTGATCAAAATCTGCTTTGGAAATCACGCCTTCATTGTATAGTCCTTTTTGACGGTTGTAATTTTTTGTTTCGTTATTCAAAGTTATTTGAGCGGAGTTAATTTGTGTTTGGGCATTGCTTAGGTTGTTAACAGAGGGGACTACATTTAACCGGGCAATTACATCCCCTTTTTTAACATAATCTCCTTCAATAATTAATATTTCGTTGATAATTCCTGATATATTGGGCTTTATTTCAATGTCTTCTTTTGCTTTTATAGAGCCTGTAGCTACGGCTTTTGTACTGATATCCGTTTTAAAAGCGGTTTCTGTTTTATAGGCAATATTTTCTTTTTGATTGGTTTTTATCAGATAGAAGACGGCCCAAACTGCTGCAGCTATAAAAAGCAGTAAAAGTACTATTTTAATTGCTCGATTCATTTTTTAATGTGCTTTGTTCATTAGAAATTACATCTTTAGTGTAACAAATTTATACTTATTTTTAATTATATCAATTATTTTTCTATTCATCTCGTAAAGCATCGATCGGTTTAATAGAAATAGCACGTTGTGCCGGAAGTAAGCCTGCAAGCATAGCCATAACAACCATGATGATAAGAGCTACTCCCAAAGTGGCTAAATCAACTGTTGCATTCATAAAAGGGAAATCTGTTTCCATATTGGGTATTACAAAACGGTTAATGACATATAGGAGGGAAGTAGCTATAACAACCCCTGAAATTCCTGCAATACTGGCTAAAATTACGGATTCTATAAGGATTTGTGCTCGAATTTGATTAGGAATTGCTCCAAGAGCCCGCCTAATACCAAATTCTTTGGTTCGTTCTTTTACGGTGATTAATAAAATACTACTGATGGCAATCACTCCGGCAAAAAGAGTTAAAATTCCTACAATCATGGTAAGTAGTTGCATTCCTTTCATAAAGCCTTTAATTTTATTTAAGGCATCTCCCAAATTAAAACTTCCAAAGGCTTGAGAGTCGTCAGGATGAACGTTATGACGCTTTTTTAAAATATCTTTTATTTGAGTTTCTGCTTCAGTAATGTTATAATCATCATCTATATTAATAGCCATCCAACTAATTTCATCTCCCATATTATAAAGTTGTTGAAAAGTATCAAAAGGGATATAAGCGGAGTCTTCTCCTTCAAAGCCACTGTTGGCATCTTGTTCATAAATACCGACGACTTTGTAATAAACGCCGTTAATTCTGATAAAAGTATTTAGAGCTTTTTCGCCTTTTTTGTAGAGTTCTTCCCAAATGTCTTTTCCTAAAACAACTACTTTTCGTTTTTTATTAATGTCGTCTTGGTTAATAAAGCGTCCGTAGGTTATCTTCTTTTTAAACATTTGATTTATTTCCGGACGATCACCAAAAATACGGTATGTACCATTTTGAGTACCATAAACAAAGGTGGCTCTGTTCGCACTTCTTGGAGCTATCAATTTAATTTGAGGCATTTCTTTCTTTAAAGCATCCATGTCTCCCATACGTAGTTCTAATGTTCTCCCCCGTTGAAACCCTTTGTAAGGAATAGAAGTTTGTTGTGTCCAAAGAAACATACTGTTGGTAGCAGCTCCTTTTAAATGTGAATCAAATCCGTTCTGCATTCCTCTTGCTAATCCTAAAAGTGTAACAAAAAGAAACATACCCCACCCTACACCAATCATGGTAAGAAAGGTTCGGAATTTATTCTTACTAATGGCGGCATATACCTCGTCCCAAGTATCTCGATCAAATAATATGATTCTCATATATTGTCCGAATTATAATATTTCAGTTACATTAATCATCTCTTAAAGCTACGATAGGTTTAATTTGAGAGGCTCTTCGAGCAGGAATCCATCCGGCTATCAATCCTGCTACAAATAATATCAAAGTTGCCATGATTAGAACATAAGATTCTATATGGGGACTTTTGATAAAATAATCTTTTAAGTCATCTTCAATGTTATTAACCAAAAGAGTTGCTAAAGCAATTCCTATATAACCAGAAATCAGAGTAATAAACATGGCTTCTTGAAGAATAAGTCCGACAATATTACGAGGCGTGGCTCCTAAGGCTTTTCGAATACCGATTTCTTTCGTACGCTCTTTTACCGTAAATACCATAATATTTGCAATACTTACAATTCCTGCAGCTAAACTACCAAAACCAATAAAAAGAACAATAAGAGTAATAACCAATAAAAAAGAGTTGGTGTCAGACATTTCTTCTGCACCGTTTCTCAAACGAATACCTCGCTGGTCATTGGGAGCTACCTGATGTTTGGTTCTCATAGCAGCCGTCATCGTATTAGCTAAAGTACCAATTTCTTCAATATTCATTCCATCGGTTGGGGTAATTTCAACCTGATCAATATCTTGAGTTCCATAAACAACTTGCAAAGTGGTTAGAGGAACATAGAGAACCCGTTCTGCATCATCGCCATCTTTACTGGTATAGACACCTATCACCTGATACATACTACCGTCTATTTGTAAGTATTTCCCGATGGGATCTACATTTTTAAACAGATCGCTTACAACCAATTTTCCAATAATAACAACTTTGGATACATTATCTAAATCTTTTTGCTCAAGATTTCGTCCTCTTGTTAGCTCATCTTCAGTCATTTTGGCATAAGAGGGTTGTGTTCCCGTAATGGAATAACTTCCGGATTCATTTTCGTAACGGACGACTAAAGATTGTGCATAGGTTGATTTTATGTATTTGATAAAACTGGGAAAACTGGATTTAAGATATTCATAATCATTATTTTCAAATTGAATTTCACGTCCTTCCTTAAAGCCTTTATAAGAGATAGAAGTACGTCCGCCACTAAGTACAATGTTTAATGAGTTGGCATTAAAAAACTCACTTTGAAAACCATTTTGAAGTCCTTGTCCCAATCCGGACAATGTAATAAAAACAAATAAGGCTAAAGCAATGGTAAACCCCGATAAAAAAGTACGAAGTTTATTACTTGATATTGAATTCCATATTTCACTCCAACGGTCTAAGTCAAACATTCTTTAAGATTATTAGTAAAAAGTTTAAAAAAACTTCTCCAAATGTTTCATTCATTTTCTTACACTCGTACTTGTTCAATTTTTTCATCACTTATAATCACCCCATCTTTTAACTGAACAATACGTTTACACATGTGAGCTATATCATCTTCATGGGTTACCATTAAAATAGTTTTTCCTTCATCATTAATTTCTTGAATCAGACGGATTACTTCATGTGATGTCTTAGAGTCCAAAGCTCCGGTAGGCTCATCAGCAAGTAATAATTTTGGCTTAGCCGCTAATGCTCGGGCAATGGCAACGCGTTGTTTTTGCCCACCCGAAAGTTCGTTGGGCATATGAGCAGCCCAATCTTTTAGACCCACACGATCCAAATAAGATAAAGCCATTTCTTTCCGTTTATTTCGGGCTACTTTTTGATAATATAACGGTAAGGCAACATTCTCCGTTATGTTTTTAAAACCGATTAAATTATACGATTGAAAAATAAAACCTAAAAATTGATTACGGTAGTTTGCCGCTTTTTTTTCATTGAGTTTTTCAATTCTAAAACCGTCCAAATCATACGTTCCTTCATCGTGTTCGTCCAACATCCCTATAATGTTTAACAAGGTAGATTTTCCGGAACCCGAAGATCCCATAATAGCTACAAATTCACCTTCTTCAACATGTAAATCAATTCCTTTCAAAACGTGTAAGGAATTGGAACCCATTTTATAGGACTTATGCAGGTCTCTAATTTCGATCATGAAGCAAATATAAGTGTTTATAGTAGATTTTTCTTTTTCTTTTTACCAACTTAAATGAAATTTATCAAAATAATCACGTAAGCAATTGAATATCATCAATATATAAGACGATATAGAGGGGTTTATAAGTTCCTTGTGTTTAAATTATTTTACCTTAAAATTAGCGGTATCAAGCAATATTCTAATTATAACAGTATTAGCACGATTAAATAAGGAAGTGCCAAAAATAAGGAAACAACAGCCTTGCTCCAAAGGATACAAAAGAGACCTTCGTCGAAGAATACACTTATAATGCCTATAAGAGGGTGATACCAATCACAATATCATTCATCAAAAGAAAGAAGCAAAAGAGGTTCGGTAGCTTAAAACCTTTTTTTATCGATTATAAATTTCCTTTATTTGGTCTGCTAACTCCAGTCCTATTCTATCTTGGGCTTCAACAGTTGATCCTCCGATGTGAGGGGTTAATGACAATTCCGGATTCATTAACAACCGAATTTCAGGAGAGGGTTCATTAGCAAAAACATCCAATGCAGCATATTTTACTTTCCCGTTTTCTATAGCTTCTAATAAGGCTTCTTCATCAATAACTCCTCCACGAGCTGTATTAACTACTCCTACACCGTCTTTCATTTTACTAAACTCCTTTTTTCCTAAAATAGGATTTCCTTGAGAGGGAACATGCAATGTTATCAAATCGGCTTGAGGAAGCATTTCGTCCAATGAAACACTTTTGATTTTAAATGAAACGGTTTGTCCGTCAAAAAACGTTAAGGTAACATCTCTTGTAATTTCCTCAATATCAGCTACGACCACTTTCATTCCTATTCCTAAGGCAATTTTAATTGTTTCGGTAGCAATTCGTCCGAAGCCTATCACGCCCAATGTTTTTCCGGCTAATTCTTGCCCGCTTGAATATTGCTTTTTCAGTGCTTTAAATTGAGACTCTCCTTCTAAAGGCATATTCCGGTTAGAATCGTGTAAAAACCGAACCATGGAAAACATATGAGCAAAGGCCAACTCTGCTACAGACTTAGATGATGCTGCAGGTGTATTGATTACTTTTATTCCTTTTCCTTGAGCATATTCTACATCGATATTGTCCATACCTACACCTCCTCGTCCTATTATTTTTAAAGATGGGCAGGCATCAATGATGTCTTTTCTTACTTTGGTAGCACTCCGAACCAATATAACTTCAACAGCGTTTTCATTAATAAAATCGATGAGTTGATCTTGTTCTACTTTATCTGTGATGACTTCAAAACCAGCTTTATTTAAAGCTTCTTCTCCTACTTTTGAGATTCCGTCGTTTACTAATATTTTCATTTTATATTTTTTACAAGATTACTATTTTTTAAAATTCAAACTTTTCTTTCTAATTCTTTCATGGCTTCTACCAGTGTCTCTACACCTTTTTTGGGCATTCCGTTATAAATACTTGCACGGTAGCCACCTACTGATCGATGTCCTTTAATTCCACTTACGCCTTTAGCTTCCCATATTGAATTAAACAGTGTTTCGTGTTCATTATTTTTTAAAACAAACGTTACATTCATTACTGAGCGGTCTTCTTTATTTGCAACTCCCTCAAACAAAGGATTTCTATCAATTTCGTCATACAAAACAGCTGCTTTTTCATCATTGATTTTTTCAATGGTTTCAATTCCTCCTTTTGCTTTTAACCATTCTAAAGTGAGCATAGACGTGTACACAGCAAAAACAGGTGGTGTATTAAACATACTCTCTTTATCTATATGGACTTTGTAGTCTAAATAAGAAGGAATTATTCGTCCGGTATTTCCTAACAGCTCTTCTTTAATAATTACCAACGTTGTTCCTGCAGGTCCCATATTTTTCTGAGCTCCGGCATATATCAGTCCAAAATCAGAAATATTAATTTTTCTGCTGAATATGTCAGAAGACATATCACTAACCAATAGGCTTTCTGTTTTAGGAAATTCTTTAAACTGAGTTCCGAAAATGGTGTTATTAGAAGTAAAATGAATGTAATCTAATCCTTCAGGAATGGTATATCCCTTTGGGATATAATTAAAATTTTTATCTTTAGAAGAGACGATTTCTACAACCTCTCCTATTTTTTTAGCTTCTTTAAATGCTTTTTCAGCCCAAGTTCCAGTATTAATATATCCTGCCTTTCCTTCTTTTCTTAAAAGATTGTAGGGAGCCATAATAAACTGTAAGCTCGCTCCACCTTGTAAAAATAAAACACGGTAACCTTCCGGAACTTCCAAAAGTTCTCTAACCAACGAACACGCATTTTCCATAATTTGTATAAAATCTTTACTTCGATGTGATATCTCGATCAAAGATAAGCCTGAGTTATTCAGATCTATTACAGCTTCAGAAGCTTTCTTTAAAACTTCTTGAGGCAAAATACACGGTCCTGCACTAAAATTATATTTCTTCATATTATAAAGTGTTATTTTTACAATTATTGTAATTAAAGTCCAAATATTATAAAAAAAGTCGTTCAAAATAAAACGACTTTACCAATAAATTTAATTTTTTTGTAATTTTTATTTATTATGCAAAAAAATCTTTTTTTCTTTCAAAGATTCTTCGTCTTCGACATGATTTTCGTCCGGAACACAACAATCTACCGGACAAACAGCAGCACATTGTGGCTCTTCATGAAATCCGATACATTCCGTACACTTATCCGTTACAATAAAATATATATCATCTGAAATGGGTTCTTGCATTTCATCGGCATCAACTGTAATTCCTGTCTTTGAAGTAATCATTCCTTTTAAAGCCGTTCCTTCCGAAAAAGACCATTCCATAGCTCCTTCATAAATTGCATTGTTAGGGCATTCCGGTTCACATGCTCCACAATTAATACATTCATCCGTTATAATAATTGCCATTCTTCTCTTTTTTAATTGTTAAAACCTTTGTATGTTTGTTATAATTCAAGGCACAAAAATACAACTTTTTTATCAGACCGGATGATTTTAAAACAACGTATCCATAGTTTTTCTAACATTGAGTTTTTTTTAAATGAATTCTTAACTCTTGATTTTCATCAAAGTACAGAACTATGTTTTCCTCAACATTTTTATTTGGAATTAGAAAAAATTATAGAAACTGCTTTTCATCACAACGGATGGTTTATTAAAGAAAACACGGTGCATGCCATCACTCAATGGAAAAACAGTTTGGCTTTAGATAAATTAAACACTTGGGTTACTCCCTACCATTTGCAAGATACGTTACAAGAAAAAAGGGTAGGAATTATTATGGCGGGAAATATTCCTATGGTAGGATTTCATGATCTTATCAGTGTATTGATTTCAGGGCATCATGCTTTGGTTAAACTATCTTCAAACGATAATCAACTCCTTCCGTTTTTTATTAAATTACTGTGTTTTATTGAGGTAGAATTTGAACAAAAAATTACGCTTGTCGAAAAATTAGAAGACTTTGATGCTGTTATTGCTACAGGCAGTAATAACACAGCTCGTTATTTTGAATACTATTTTGGAAAATACTCTCATATCATTCGTAAAAACAGAACATCGGTTGCCGTTTTAAAAGGCGATGAATCAGAGAAAGATTTGGAAAACCTTGGAGAAGATGTTTTCCGTTATTTTGGAATGGGCTGCCGCAATGTTTCTAAACTTTTTATCCCTGAGGATTTTGATTTGAATCGTTTTTTTAAAGGTGTTTTTCCTTTTCAAGAGATCATCAACAATCATAAATATAAAAACAATTACGATTACCATAAAGCTATTTTTTTAATGAACCAAGACACTATTATTGAGAATGGATTCTTAATATTAAAGGAAGATCAAGGCTATCATAGCCCCATAGGAACCTTGTTTTATGAACGCTACAACGATTTAAACATCGTTCAAAAAAGATTAAAAAAAGATTCAGAAAAAATACAATGCATTGTCGGAAAAAATATTTTTGATGATGAAATTCCGTTTGGACATACACAAAAACCCTATCTAAACCAGTATGCAGACGGAATAGACACACTTAATTTCTTAAAAAACTTATATTAAAATGGAAGCTGTTTTTTATTCAAAAAAAGAAGAACTCGCCAATGTCATTACGCATGGTATCGGCATTATCCTCTCCATTATCGGGATGACCTACCTCCTCATTTACTCTATTCAAAGTGGCGAAGCTCGGCAAATTATTGGAAGTGTTGTTTTTGGAATTACATTAATCGTTATGTACACCTGTTCTACACTATATCATACCTTCCAAACCGAAAAACTCAAAATTCTCTTTAGAAAATTAGACCATGTTGCTATCTATCTCTTAATAGCCGGTTCTTATACACCCTTTACTTTAGTTACTTTAAAAAACACCTCTTGGGGCTGGACGATTTTTGGAGTTATTTGGGGATTAGCCGTTTTTGGAATCATCTACAAACTAACGCCTCTAAATCGTTATAAAAAACTTTCCTTAGGCTTATATTTAGGAATGGGGTGGCTTGTTATCTTCGCAGCAAAACCTGTAATGGACTTGTTGGATTCCAACGGTTTGTGCTTACTAATATTAGGTGGATTAACCTATACCGTAGGCGTTGTTTTTTATGTTTGGAAAAAACTACCTTACAATCATGCCATTTGGCACTTATTTGTTTTAGGAGGAAGCATTTTCCATTTTTTCAGTATTTTTTATTACGTGATTTCTTAAAACAAATCAAACCATTCGACTAAATAGTTAAATGGTAAAAATAATATAAATACGAGAAATTGCCTTTAGTGGTTTAAATTACTGTATAAACAAAGCGTATATAATGGCTGAAATTCCTACAATTAAACAATAAATAGAAAAATATGTTAATTTGGCTTTTTTTACCAAAGCAATCATCCATCGGCAAGCAATTATTCCAGAAACAAAGGCAGAAATAAAACCGGCAATTAAAGGAAGAATTTCGTTGATAGATAAAGATAAGGTGTCTGCTTCATCTATGAAGTCTTTTGCTATTGCTCCGAAAATTACGGGAATAACCATTAAAAAGGAAAAAACAGCTGCCTTTGATCGGTCATTTCTTAATAAAACAGAGGTTGAAATCGTAGCTCCGGATCGCGAAATACCGGGTAAAATAGCAATTCCCTGAGCAATTCCGATAATTAGAGAATCAACAAAACTTACGTCTCGATTCGTATCTTTGGCTTTATCAGCAAGAAAAAGAAGCACTGCCGTTACCAAAAGCATTATACCGACCAATAAAATATTCCCTTCGAATAATTTTTCAATGGGTTCTTTGAGCAACAAGCCGATTAAAACAGCGGGAATCATGGAAATGATAATTTTAACAGCAAATCGGATGTCTTCACTTTTACCTTTTATAATTCCCGAAATAATTTCAATGATTTGATTTTTGAAAATAACCAAAGTGCTTAATGCAGTTGCCGTATGTAAAACCAAGGTGAAGAGTAGATTTTGCTCTCCAAAATTTAAATTTAAAATAGCTTTGGATAATTCGATATGACCGCTGGAAGATACCGGTAAGAATTCCGTTAATCCTTGAATAATACCAACAATAATGGCTTTTATAATTTCTTCCATATTAGTTTTTTTCTGTAGTATTGGGGTTCATTAGAATAGCAAAAATTTCAATGACAAAACCTATAAGAATAATAATGGGAGCTAAACGGATTCTTCTAAAAGAAAATATTTCTTCGTTAAAATAATTAGGGTCAAAATTACCTTCAGAAGTGGTGTTAGCACCGTTTCCCATCATGAGAATAAATCCGAAAGCAATTACGACTATGCCTATTAACATGAAAAGATAATTTCTTTTTCCGAATATAAGCGGTGTTGTTTTTTCCATAATTAATAATATAATTGATCTGTTCTTAGTTTTAGAAATTTAGATGTGGCAAAATAGGTGCTTAAAAAAGATAATAAAATTCCGATGACAATAATACCTAAAGCCAGTAATCCCAACATACCATAATCTAAAACAAAAGGCTCTTGGTATAGTTTTTTATAGAAAAATAAGTAATATAAAATGCCTCCTATTGCTAATATTGCCAATAAGGCACTAATCAATCCTACAAAAATGCTTTTCCAAAGAAAGGGCTTTCTGATAAAGGATTTTTTTGCTCCTATCAGCTGCATGGTTTTAATGGTAAATCGTTTAGAATAAATGTTTAAACGGATAGAATTATTTATTAACACAACAGCAATAATTAAAAACAGACCGGCTACAACCAAAGCCCAAAAACTAATTTTACTAATATTACGATAGATAATGTCCAATTCATCTTTTGGATAACCTATTTTATCAATAATACTGTTAGAACGCAGTTTAGAAGCGATACTATCTACTTTTTCAGGTTCTACATACTCGGCTTTCAAATAAACGTGTAAAGAGGCAGGAAAAATCGGTTCGTTGTAAAACGGGTCGTCTTTTGACATACCTGTGGCTTCCCTACCATGAATAAGAGCTTGTTCTTTGTCAATAAAAAGTTGATCTCTGGAATAATCAGACAATTTAATTTTTTTAACCAATTCGTCTATTTGATTTTCTTTTGCCCCGTCAGAAAAAACAATATCCAAAGAAATATTCTCTTTTACAAAATCTGAAAATTGTTTTGCATTGATTAATAAAACACCGATAAACCCAATCATAAAAAGCACTAAAGACATACTGATAACAACAGATATATAAGATGATCGTGCACGTCGTTTATTGACTTTATTTTCGTAATCAGACATTACTTTTTATAAAATTATTTTGCTAAGATAGACATATTCTGTAAAAAAAAGCCGTTCGTTATAATGTTTCTATATATTTTTTAATGACTCTTCGTAAAGAGTCAAAACCAATGTCTTCCAAACGGATATCGCTTGGTTTTAACCATTTTAACCCTTGAATTTCCGCATCGTCTATGACAAACTGAGTGGTATTGATTTCTGTAATGTAACAAACATCGCAGGTTCGGTATGTGATGCCTTTAAAAAAATAACTGTTTTGATCGGTGGTAAAAAATGTTAAATTCTGAATTTCTAAATTTAATTCTTCTTTAAGTTCTCTTTTTACAGCTTCTTCAGCCGTTTCTCCCGGATCAACAAATCCACCCGGCAAATCTAATTTTCCTTTCATGGGCTCATTATTCCGAACAGAAAACAGAATCTTTCCATTATTTTTAATAATGGTTGCAACGGCCGTAGCTACATTATGATAATAAACAAAATTACAATGATGACAAGTAAATAAATGATCATTATCAAAAGTAGTGTTCTCTGATTTACAATTGGGGCAGTATTTGAAAACGTTTCTCAATTGTACGATTTATTCAACGGTAACAGATTTTGCTAAATTACGTGGTTGATCGACATTAGCACCTCTTAGTACTGCTACATGGTACGAAAAGAGTTGCATCGGTATTGCATTAACAATAGGAGAAAAAGCCTCTAAAGTTTCAGGAACTTCAATTACATGATCCGCAATTTGAGCAATTTGAGAATCGCCGTTGGTTACGATAGCAATTACTTGACCTTTTCTGGATTTAATCTCTTGGATATTAGAAACTACCTTCTCATAATGTTCATTTTTGGTCGCTATGATGATAACCGGCATGTTTTCATCAATTAAAGCGATAGGTCCGTGTTTCATTTCTGCAGCAGGATAGCCTTCGGCATGAATGTATGAGATTTCTTTTAATTTCAAGGCACCTTCTAGTGCTGAAGGAAAATTATAGCCTCTCCCTAAAAATAAAGCATTAGAAAAACCAACATATTTTTGAGCTAAAGCTACAATTTTGGTGTCTATTTTCAAGGCTTCTTTCACTTTTTCAGGAATCCTCTCCAATTCTTCACACAAATCTTTATAGTACTGATTATCAACAGTTCCTTTGTGATTACCTAATTTTAGTGCTAATAAAGACAAAATAGAAACTTGTGCTGTAAACGCTTTTGTGGAAGCAACGCCTATTTCCGGTCCGGCATGAGTATAAGCACCTGCATCCGTTAATCGAGCGATGGAAGAACCCACTACATTGCAAATTCCAAAAATAAAAGCTCCTTTTTCCTTTGCCATTTTTAAAGCAGCAAGTGTATCAGCGGTTTCTCCGGATTGTGAAATGGCAATCACAATATCATCAGCATAAATAATAGGATTTCTATAACGAAATTCTGAGGCATATTCTACTTCTACAGGAATACGAGCAATACTTTCAAAAAGATATTCACCAATTAATCCGGCATGCCACGAAGTTCCGCAGGCAATGATAATAATACGTTTGGCATTAACCCATTTTTGCCTGTGGTCCCAAATTCCTGCCATTTTAATAATGCCGTCTTCATTTAACAAACGACCTCGTAATGTATCATGAATGGATTTAGGTTGTTCGTAAATTTCTTTCAGCATAAAGTGCTCATAACCCCCTTTTTCAATTTGTTCTAAATTTAGTTTTAACTCTTGAATAGCCGGTTCAACGATATGATCGTTTTTAATTTTTCTGATTTCTAATTCTTTTCCTCGTCGGATAACACCGATTTCTCCATCTTCTAAATAAACAGCATTCTTAGTATATTCAATAAAAGGAGAGGCATCGGAGGCTATAAAAAATTCACCATCTCCAATTCCGATAGCCAAAGGACTTCCCAGTTTTCCTGTAATAATTTCGTTGGGATTGTTTTTTTCCATGACGGCTATGGCATAAGCACCATAAACTTCATTTAATGCAAACCGGGTGGCTTTGGCAAGTGTCAGATTCTCTTTTTCTTTAAAATATTGAATGAGATTGACTAACACTTCGGTATCGGTTTCTGATTGAAATGTGTACCCGTTAGACATTAACATTTGTTTGATGGGTTCGTAGTTTTCAATAATTCCATTGTGAATTAAAACAATTTCTCCATTATTGGAAATATGAGGATGTGAATTAACATCACTTGGGATACCATGCGTTGCCCAACGAGTATGCCCAATCCCGATTTTTGATTCTAAAGTAGTATTTCCGGCTTTTTTTTCTAATTCGGCAACTTTACCTTTTGTTTTTACTAAGGTAATGGCATCATTTTTCAGAACAGCGACTCCTGCTGAGTCGTATCCTCTGTATTCTAATCTTCTTAGTCCTTTTATAAGGATTGGATATGCTTCACGATTTCCTAAATAACCGACAATCCCGCACATAGTTTTAGATTTACTTAATTATTTTTTGATGTATATAATATAATTAATTTTAATTTCTTTTGTTCATCTCCAAATCCACTGCCGTATGTAACTACCTCCCCTGCCTGATACGGGTTTGTACTTTTATAAATACTGGTATTACTTTCTGTAATAAAGTCATTGGTAACATGTTGCCCTATTTTAATTCCCAGTTCTATATTTTTATAAGGCAGTTCTTCTACCGTGTTTCCGTTTTTATTGGTGTCATAAACATCGGTGTAGGTTTTATTCTCGATGATATCTTTGATGTATTGCGTTACTTTAAAGCGATACCTTTTGTTGGTGGCATCGTAAGTTCCACCAATTCTGTTTATGTAATCTTCTAAATTGGATAATGAATTAACATATAACGAATAATCTGTAATTTCTCTTTTGTGGGTATTATCAAATAGCTGTAACCAAAACGGAATACCGGATGTAGATTTTCCTTCATCCACATAAAGATCAATATAAGCATCTGCAATAGAAGCACTTACTTGTCCTTTAAGCGTAATGGATTCTTTAAAATTTTTGAGTTCAATGGAATCAATATTTAACAATAATTCAGAACCTCCCTGCCCTTGTAAATACAAATATTCGTTTGTATTTTTCGAATTTATAAATTCTCCTACCAATTCTCGGGTATATTTACTTACGCGGTGCTCTGTTAAATTTCCAATAGAAAAAGTTAAAGTACTCTCAATTACATAATCCTTATAGTCTGAATCAGAAAGATTATCGGTTCCGTCTCCATCATCGTCATTATCGGTTCCGTCCTGTAAATTATTATCGGAATCGTAAACACCGTCAGGTGTTCCGTCATCATCATCATCAGAGTCTGTAATATCCGGAATTCCATCGCTGTCTGTATCGCGGTTGTACGTATAATCTAAAGAAATGGTAGGAGCGGTTGAAAGGGTTTCAAAAGTAAAACCATCGGTATTGTCCGGCTCAATCACAATGCCCGGAAACCGTTCTTTAAAAATGGTTTGATTAGAAATACTCCCGTTTTGAAGATCGTTAAATAATGTTGAAAATTGAGTTGCTTCCAGTTCGATTTCATAATGTACCGTAGAGAGAGCTGATGAAACGGAATATTGTGATGTATCAGAATTGTAATAAGCATAAATGGTGTCCGTTACAGTTGTTGAAACTATGCCTGAACCCAACTTAGACCCTTTTGAAAAGGTGGTTTGAGTACCATTTGTTCCGTAGGTTTTTCCATCAGAAAAATAATTTGTACTGAAAGCATCCAGCTTTTGACTTAATTGATAGACTGATAAAGCCAGTTGATCAGAACGCTTGTTAAAAATAGAATCCGCAGTATATTGCGTAACCAAAGTATCAACATCTGATCGGTTTACGCCTTTTATTAGAGTGGTTTTTGAGTTGTCATTCAACAAACTGTTGTATTCATCATCGGTTAAAGTTTTGGCATATACCGGAATTTTCAAAGTTACTTTTGTTAAAGAAGCCTGATTTCCAAATGAAGAACTTAAAGTTCCCGAATAACCGAAAGCCACTGCAAAAGAGGAAACCGTTGTTCCAAAAGAAGCAGAAGAGGCATTACCTATGGGAATCAGTAAATTGGTTTCATCACTCTTTACAGAGTCGATAATACGAGTTGTAGCATTGATAGGTATTTTGACAACAGTAGTATCTAAATTACCATTTCCTAAATCAACTGTAATATTTTCATTTTCCGTTTCGCAAGAAATAATTCCTATGCTCAAAAAACATAAACCAATGTAATTCAATATTTTTTTCATTTATACTTCTTTTTCGTCTAATATATATTCTGAATAAAACGCTAAAAAAGCATCTTTAGTTTCTTCGATGGGTTTAAAATCTAATTTTGTATGATGATTTAAAGATTTTAATTCTTCAGAAAGATTTTCAGAGCCTTGTATAATACCGTCGGAAAACTCAACAGCAATTTTATTAAGATTTTGAAAAGTGGGTTCTTTCAAGAGTGCTATATTGCTACGCTCAATACCATCAAACTCCATTTTATCAAAAATCTCAGGATTTAAAGAATCATTAAATTTTTGGTCAAAAAGTGAATAAACAATTTTTGAACCGGAAAAAATCGGTTCATTTTTATAAATAGTTCTGGCGTATAAAGGCAATAAAGCACCAAACCATCCCTGAACATGGATAATGTCAGGAGACCAATTTAATTTTTTTATTGTTTCCAAAACGCCTCTTGCAAAAAAGATAAGACGTTCGTCATTATCATCAAAAAAGGATGTTTTATCTTTTCCGTAAACGGCCTTTCGTTTAAAATATTCATCATTGTCTATGAAATAAGCCTGTAATTTTACTCCCGGAACGGAAGCTACTTTTATAATTAAAGGCTGGTCAATATCATTTACAACTATATTCATTCCCGATAAACGAATAACTTCATGCAATTGATGACGTCGTTCATTAATAACACCAAATCTCGGCATGAATACGCGTACATCGTGTCCGGATTCTTGCATGCGTTTCGCTGCTTCTAAACTATAGGCAGAGAGATTATTTTCAGCAAAATAAGGTGTTAATTCTGAGGTAACATATAATATTCTTTTCTTATCCATAATGATTTGAAATGATAAATATTTTAAATTAAATATCCTGCAAAGTTAATAAAAAGCATTGAAAATAAATTTGTTTTGTTTGTAAATTAATATCTTTGACCGCTATAACGTTATTAAAATGAAGATTTTTAAATCTGAAAAAGAATTGACATCATTTCTTTTTACACTAAAACGAGAGCAAAAAAAAATAGGATTTGTCCCAACGATGGGGGCTCTGCATCAGGGGCATATATCGTTGATAGCAACAGCAAAAAAACAATGCGATGTGGTGTTGTGTAGTATTTTTGTAAATCCAACCCAGTTTGATAACAAAAATGATTTAAAAAACTATCCTATTAGTATTGAAGATGATATAAATCTTTTGAAAAGTATTTCTTGCGATTTGGTTTTTATTCCAACCGTACATGAAATGTATCCTAAAGGAGAAAAAGTACAAAAATATGATTTTGGAGGATTGCAAAATGAAATGGAAGGGGCTTTTCGTAAAGGACATTTTGACGGTGTTGGAACAATTGTTCATCGTTTTTTTAATATAGTTAGACCCGATGTAGCTTTTTTTGGAGAAAAAGATTTTCAACAGCTTCAAATTATAAAGAAATTGATTGAAATTGAAAATTTACCCATTAAAATTGTAGGATGTCCTATTTTTCGAGAGAAAGACGGATTGGCAATGAGTTCCAGAAATAGAAAGCTTTCAAAAGAAATGAGAAAGGAAGCCCCTGTGATTTACAAAGTTTTAAAAAAAGTTCAAGAAAAAATAACAACAGAATCCATACCGAATATCGAATCGTTTGTAAAACATACTTTTGAAAAAAGTAAATTAGAATTGGAATACTTTTTGATTTGTAATACTCAAACATTGAAACCAACACAAATTATCGATAAAAAGAAAAAATACAGAGCTTTTATGGCCGTTTTTGCAGATGATGTCCGATTAATTGATAATATCGTACTATAAAAAATTCTAAACATGACTATTGAAATCTTAAAATCAAAAATACATCGAGTAAAAATTACAAATGCCGATTTGAATTATATGGGAAGCATCACCATAGATGAAAATCTTTTGGATGCTGCCAATATAATTTCCGGAGAAAAAGTACAAGTGGTTAATGTAAATAACGGAGAACGACTGGAAACATATGTAATTCCGGGTAAAAGAGGAAGTGGCATTATTCAAATGAACGGTCCTGCAGCACGCAGAGTCCAAAAAGGAGACGTGGTGATTGTGATTGCGTATGCCCAAATGGATTTTGAAGAGGCAAAAACATTTAATCCTACTATTATCTTTCCTGATGAAGAAACCAATCAGCTAAAATAAATTGAATAAGATAATTAAAACAGCAAAAATAATAATCCCTTCTATTGCATTAGGGATTTTCTTTATTTGGTTGGGTACTAAAGATTTAACAGATATTCAACGAAAAGAAATTGTACAATCGTTCAAGAATGCTGATTATTTTTGGATTTTCACTTCTTTATTGATTACGCTGATAAGCCATATAAGCCGTGCTGTCAGGTGGCAATATTCACTGGATGCCGTAGAAATCAAAACCTCTTTTTGGAATCGTTATTTAACGCTTTTGATTAATTATTTTACCAATCTGGCTATTCCGAGAGCGGGCGAAATAACGCGTTGTGCTTTAATGAGCCGCTATGAAAAACAGCCTTTTGAAAAAATATTTGGAACGATGATTGTAGAACGATTTGTAGATTTGGTCATGTTATTTATTTTAATGACAGGTTTTATAATCTTTGAATACGAAACCGTGTACGGTTTTTTGGTGTCCAAAGTGCAAAATAAAATTTCATTTGTTCAGAATATTTCTTCCGTAACATTTTTGATCGGTTTTTTGGTGATCGGTTTTTTGGTGATCGGTTTTTTTGGTCTTTTGATTAAAAAATCAAATTCTAAAATAGCACTCAAAATCAAAGCATTATGGAAAGGGCTTTATGAAGGTATGATGACTATTTTTACCATGAAAAACAAAGGATTGTATTTGCTTCATACTTTGATTATTTGGATGGCTTATATCGCCATGTTCAGTATTTGTTTTAAAGCCCTGCCCGAAACATCAAATATCGGAATAGCAACCATGATAGCCGGTTTTGTATTTGGATCATTGGCAATGGTTTTGACTCAGGGAGGATTAGGAGCTTACCCTCTGTTTGTAATGCAGGGGTTACTTATTTATGGTATAGCGGAAACAACGGGCTATGCTTTGGGGTGGATTATATGGTCTTCTCAAACCATTATGGTTATTTTAATGGGTATTGTCGCTTTTATTGCCTTACCTTTGTATAATCGGAAATAGTAAATAAAATGAAATCTTTTTTGCTTAAACCATTATTATACAGCGGAATAGGTTTAATGATATTATTTGTTTCACACTATATGTTAATTTCTATAATTCCATTAGAAATCCATTTTTCCATAGTGAATTATTACATTATTTTAATGATAACTACGATAAGTGTAGTTTTTTTAAGCTTATTATGGTTTTTTAAGAAGCCTGATCAACTAAATGCAGGCTTCTTGTATGGAAGCACAATTAAAATAGTTGTAGTAGCAGGCTATGTTTTTTGGATTCTTGATTTAGAGCTAAAAAGTGATAAAATTCACGTCGTATTGTTGTATATTTCAAGCCTTTTTATCGAGGTGTTTTTTATAGGAAAAATATTAAACAGGGGTATTAAAAAAAAATAACCCAACATTTATATTGAAATAGCTCTTTGTTATTTAATTATAAAGTGTAAATTTGCGAATATTTTAAAAGTGTGTAACAAGTGATGAGCAAGTCATATCTATCAAGAGTTTTATTTTTATTTATAGTATTATTTTTTGTTGGTTTAGGTCATGCCTCTCAAGGAGATGAACATATTGTAGAAGAAATTGAAGAAACAGCCAAAACAAGAAAAGAATACATTGATCATCATTTATTGGATTCACATGATTTTAACCTATTTTCATATAAAGACCAATCAGGAGCAGAACATCATATAGGATTTCCTCTTCCGGTTATCATTTGGGACAGTGGGTTACAAATATTTTCTTCTTCAAAGTTTCATCATGGAGAAACAGTAGCGGAAATGGGTGGAAGTTATTACAAGCTATACCATTCGAAGATTTATAAAACTGATGCCTCAGGAACTATTAATTACGATGAAAATCATCATGCAACAAATGAAAAAGTAATAGATTTTTCAATCACAAAAAATGTAGTGATGATTCTTTTTACAGGAATATTAATGTTCTTGATTTTTACAGGCTTAGCAAAATCATATAAAAAAAACAACGGGATTGCAAAAGGAATTGGACGTTTTTTCGAACCGATTATTTTATATATTCGTGATGATATTGCCATTCCGAATATAGGGAAGAAACATTATAAAAAATATATGAGTTACTTGTTAACCATCTTTTTCTTTATATGGTTTTTAAATTTATTGGGATTAACGCCTCTTGGAGTAAATGTTACAGGAAATATAGCAATTACATTTGCCTTAGCTCTTTTAACATATTTAATCACAACATTTACAGCTAAAAAAAATTATTGGAAACATATATTTTGGATGCCGGACGTTCCCGTGCTTATGAAGATAGTTTTAGCTCCAATAGAGCTATTAGGAACAATTATTAAACCATTCTCATTAATGATACGTTTATATGCAAATATTGTAGCAGGTCATGTGGTATTAATGAGTATAATCGGTTTGATGTTTTTGTTTAAAAATTGGGTTGGAAGTAGCTTGTCTTTTGGTTTAGCATTTGCCCTTTCTCTTTTAGAGCTTTTGGTAGCGGCATTGCAAGCCTATATTTTCACAATGCTTTCAGCATTATATTTTGGATCAGCAGTTGAAGAACATGATGATCATCATTAAAAAAATGTTTAATTATTAAATAAATTATTATGACAATTCCAAACATTGTAGGAGCAGGTTTAATTGTTATCGGTGCAGGATTAGGTATCGGTAAAATTGGTGGATCAGCTATGGACGCGATTGCACGCCAACCAGAAGCTTCAGGAAAAATTCAAACAGCAATGCTAATTGCAGCAGCGTTGATTGAAGGTATTGGTTTCGCAGCATTATTTGCAGCGTAAAAATTAAAAGTTCAACCGTTGCAACGGTTGGTTGCAACGGTTGAATCTTAATAAAAAGAAAAATAGATTTTAAACTTTAACATACATTTTTTAATAAATGGAAAAATTAATAAGTGAATTTTCAATAGGACTATTTTTTTGGCAATCAGTATTATTTGTAGCACTTGTTTTCTTACTGAAAAAATTCGCATGGAAACCTATATTAAACGCTGTAAATGAACGTGAAGAAGGTATCAAAAACGCTATTGAACAAGCAGAACGTGCACAGGAAGAAATGGAAGCATTGCAGGCGAATAATGAGAAAATTTTAAGAGAAGCCCGTGTTGAGCGTGAAGGAATTTTAAGAGAAGCTCGTGAAATGCATGATAAAATGATTGCTGAAGCAAAAGAAAAAGCACAAGAAGCCGGAGCAAAAGAATTAGAAGCAGCTCGTCAAGCAATATATCAGGAAAAAATGGCTGCCCAAACAGAATTGAAAAATGAATTAGCTTCATTATCAATCGGAATTGCAGAAAAAGTGTTAAAAGGAGAGCTTCAAGATAAAGCCAAACAAGAAAGTTTGGTAGCATCATTAGTTGAAGATATTAAATTAAACTAAAGACTAATTCATGCAAGGATCAAGAGCAGCTAAACGATATGCAAAGGGATTAATATTATTTGCTCAGGAAACCAATCAAGAAGATTTGATTTACGAGGAAATGAATAATTTACGTGATGTGGTAAAGAAAAGCAGAAGCCTGCGGAATTTTCTTAGCACACCCATTATTGATATTAAAAAGAAAAGTGAGATAACCAAAGAAGCCCTTAAAGGATTTTCTGAATTAACGCTAAAATTTATCGAGTTGTTGATTTCTCACAGAAGGGCAGATTTATTAGGTGTTGCTACTAAAGAATATATTGCCTTGTATGATTTTCAAAAGCAAATTGAATCTGTTAATATCACGACCGCAGTTGAAATAAGTGAAGAAACCGTTCAAAAGATTTTATCTAAAGTTAAAAATCTTATAGGAAACAGAAAATTAAAAGTAAACAAAACAATAGATGCCTCGTTGATTGGAGGTTTTATTGTTCAGATAGGAGATAACCAAATCGATAACTCCATTAAGTCTAAATTACACAGTTTAACCCAAGAATTTTCAGATAATCATTATATACCGAAATTTTAAAAACGAATAAAAATAATTTAGTTACCCTAACCGGGTACTAAAAAAACAATATACTAAATAAAATGGCACAAATAAAACCGGCTGAAGTATCAGCAATCTTAAAACAACAACTTTCAGGTTTTCAAACGGAAGGAGAATTAAACGAGGTAGGTACTGTTCTTCAAGTAGGAGATGGTATTGCCCGTATTTTTGGCTTAGAAAACGCCCAGTACGGCGAATTAGTCGAGTTTGAAAACGGTTTAGAAGGAATGGTTCTTAACTTAGAAGAAGACAACGTAGGTGTTGTATTATTAGGAGCATCTGATGAAATCCGAGAAGGATCTACAGTTAAGCGAACTAGCCGAATTGCTTCTATTAACGTAGGAGAAGGGATGTTAGGACGTGTGGTGGATACGCTGGGAACTCCAATAGACGGAAAGGGTCCTATTGAAGGAGAAACATTTCAAATGCCATTAGAACGTAAAGCTCCGGGAGTAATTTTCCGCCAACCGGTAAATGAACCTCTACAAACAGGTGTAAAAGCGATTGATGCCATGATTCCGATAGGAAGAGGACAGCGTGAATTGGTAATTGGAGACCGCCAAACAGGGAAAACAACCGTTTGTATTGACACCATCTTAAATCAAAAAGAATTTTATGATGCTGGAAAACCCGTTTATTGTATCTATGTGGCTATCGGACAAAAAGGTTCAACAGTGGCCGGTATTGTAAAAACATTAGAAGAGCATGGAGCATTAGCTTACACAGTAGTTGTAGCTGCTAACGCTTCTGACCCTGCTCCGATGCAGGTATATGCTCCAATGGCAGGTGCTGCAATCGGGGAATATTTTCGTGATACAGGACGTCCTGCTTTAATTATTTACGATGATTTATCTAAACAAGCCGTCGCCTATCGTGAGGTTTCTTTGTTGTTGAGAAGACCTCCGGGACGTGAGGCTTATCCGGGAGATGTTTTCTATTTACACTCTCGTTTGTTGGAGCGTGCTGCAAAAGTTATCTCTGATGATGATATTGCTAAAAATATGAACGATTTACCTGAATCGTTAAAAGATAAAGTAAAAGGAGGGGGTTCATTAACCGCTTTACCGATTATTGAAACTCAGGCAGGAGATGTATCGGCCTATATTCCTACAAACGTAATTTCGATTACAGATGGACAGATTTTTTTGGAAGCAGATTTATTCAACTCAGGAGTTCGTCCCGCAATTAACGTGGGTATTTCCGTATCACGTGTTGGAGGTTCTGCCCAAATTAAATCCATGAAAAAAGTGTCGGGAACATTAAAATTAGATCAAGCACAATATCGTGAGTTAGAGGCTTTTGCTAAATTCGGATCAGATTTAGATGCTGCTACAATGTCTGTAATTGAAAAAGGGAAACGCAATGTTGAAATTTTGAAACAAGGTGTATCTTCTCCGTTACCGGTTGAAGAACAAACGGCTATTATTTATCTGGGTTCTAAAGGTAAGTTGACCCGTGTGCCTGTTGAAAAAATACGTGAGTTTGAAACCTCTTTTTTATCACTTATAAGAAACAAGCATCGGAATATATTAGATTTGCTTAAAGACGGTCAATTGACAGATGAGGTAACTTCAACTCTTGAAAAAGTAGGAGAAGAAGTAGCACAAACTTTTGCTTAAACAAAAGAGAAAAGTTCAGATTAAAAATAATTTTTTTAATAAAGTATAACAATCATACGGTTGTAGTTTTTTAAAATGAGTGGATTAAAAGAAATAAAAAATAGAATTACGTCAGTTGGATCAACGATTCAGATTACGAGTGCCATGAAAATGGTTTCAGCAGCTAAATTAAAAAAAGCCCAAGATGCCATTACCGAGATGCGTCCTTATGCCAATAAAATGCAAGAAATTCTCCAAAATGTATGTGCTACATTGGAAGGAGATATTGGTGGATCTTTTATAGAAGAACGAGAAGTGAAAAAAGTTCTGTTAGTGGTTATTTCATCCAATCGCGGACTTTGCGGAGCGTTTAATTCTTCTGTGATAAAAGAAACTTCAAGAATTATTAGCTCAAAGTATTCAGGTGTTGAGGTTGATTTATATATCATAGGTAAGAAAGCTCATGACCTTTTGTCAAAACAATATCATATTGCTAAAAATTATAGTAATTTATACGATGATTTGACTTTTAAAAATTCTTCAGACATCGTGCAAGAAATCATGGATTTGTTCGTTTCAAAAAATTATGATAAAGTTGAAATTATATACAATCGTTTTAAAAACGCTGCAACAACTGTTTTAACAACCGAACAAATGTTACCGGTTGTTCTTCCTGAAGGAGAAGGCAATCAAAATTCAGATTATATTTTTGAACCGAATAAAGTGGAAATTATAACGAATTTGATTCCGAAAACACTGAAAACACAGTTGTTTAAAGCTGTTTTAGATTCTGTGGCAGCAGAACACGGCTCTCGCATGACAGCGATGCATAAAGCAACCGATAATGCTACAGACCTTAAAAACGAATTGTTGTTAACCTACAACAAAGCACGTCAGGCAGCTATTACAGGTGAAATCCTTGAGATTGTTGGAGGAGCAGAAGCTTTAAATAGTTAATTAGAATTTTAATTGCTTATGGAAAAAGATAAAGAACCTTACCGTTTGGAAGATTTATCTCTAAAAGAAGATGTAGATATTATGATTAAATTGCAAGAGGTATTGATCCCGTTGGACATTTCTTTCAATATGGATTAAAAAATAAACTATTTCTTTTTATTCTTCGTTATTTCAAAACACTTCTGGAAATTACGATTTTCTGAATTTCAGAAGTTCCTTCATAGATTTGAGTAATCTTAGCATCACGCATCAGTCGTTCCACATGATATTCTTTCACAAATCCGTAACCACCATGAATTTGAACAGCTTCAACCGTAATTGCCATAGCCGTTTCAGCAGCATATAATTTTGCCATTGCACTTGACAAATCATAATTATCTCCTTGATCTTTATCAAAAGCCGCTTTCATACATAAAAAACGGGCAGCTTCAATTTTGGTTGCCATATCAGCTAATTTGAATGCTACAGATTGGTGATTGCAAATTTCTGTTCCAAAAGCTTTTCGCTCTTTAGAATATTGTAAAGCCAATTCATACGCTCCCGAAGCAATTCCTAATGCTTGTGACGCTATACCAATACGCCCTCCGGATAATGTTTTCATGGCAAATTTAAATCCAAAACCGTCTTCCCCGATACGATTTTCTTTCGGAACTTTGACATCGTTAAATAATAACGAATGAGTATCTGAACCTCGAATACCCAATTTATTTTCTTTAGGACCTACTTCAAAGCCGTCCATTCCTTTTTCTACAATTAAGGTACTAATTCCTTTATGTCCTTTTTCCTTGTCTGTTTGAGCGATAACAAGATAAACTTCTGCATTATTACCGTTTGTGATCCAGTTTTTTACACCGTTTACCAAATAATAATCACCTTTATCAATAGCTGTTGTTTTTTGAGAAGTGGCATCACTTCCGGCTTCTGGTTCACTCAAACAGAAAGCACCGATAATTTCTCCTGTTGCCAATCGAGTTAAATACTTCTGTTTTTGCTCTTCCGTACCGTATTTTTCTAACCCCCAGCATACCAATGAATTATTTACAGACATTACAACAGAAGCTGAGGCATCTATTTTTGAGATTTCTTCCATTGCCAAAACATAGGAAGCCGTATCCATTCCTCCTCCTCCATATTTTGGGCTGACCATCATTCCCATTAATCCCAATTCGCCCATTTTTTTAACTTGTTCGTAAGGAAATGCTTGTTTTTCATCACGTTCTATAACACCCGGTAATAATTCTTTTTGAGCAAAATTACGTGCCATATCACGAATCATTTTTTGCTCTTCGGTAAGATTAAAATTCATATTTTTTAAATATACTTTAAATTAAAGTCCTAAAATTAGGTGTTTTAGTTCGAATTATCAACAAAATATTTGATAAAATAAGCGTTAAGAGTAATTTACAGTCTCACTAAAAAGAGGTATTTTAGCAAAAATCATTTTCAAAAGGTATGAAAAAACTGTTTTCTATTTTTTTATTAACCCATTTTCTAATCTTATCAGCTCAGCAATCCATCTATTTTTCAACTCCTGAAAAACCCATTGTCAGCGGTGAAAAATATACACAGAAAATTAAAATTGATTCTATGTTATATTTTACTGAACTTAATCTGCAATTAGAATATAAATCTGATTTTGTTACTATATCGGGGTTTCATTTTAATAAAAAAATCAATAAAAATACATTACGTTATACCTTTCAAAATAATCGTATTAATATTCAATATCAAGGAGATTTGGTTTCTTTGGAAGATACTCCTGTCCTTTTTTCTTTGGATGTAATTCCTAAGAAAGAAATTAAGAAAAGTACCATTTTTAATTTGTCCGGAACAATACAAAGTAAACAGGATTATCAGTTTAAAGAATCAAAAATAACAATTAAAAAAGTGCCTCTTTTTACAGATGACGTTATTGTATTTGGATTATTAATGCTTTGCTTGGCATTTGTGTTTTATACATCTTCTTTAAATTCTCCCGCTTGGAAAAAGTTTTACACCTTGGCTCCCGCTCTTTTGATGTGCTATTTGCTACCGGCTGTTTTAAACTCTTTGAATATTATTTCAAGCGATGTATCAAAACTATACACCATGGCAAAAAATTATTTATTGCCGGCTTCTTTGATTTTATTAACATTAAGCATTGATGTTAAAGGTTTAATCAATTTAGGATGGCGTCCTGTTGCCATGTTTTTAACAGGCACATTAGGAATTATTATCGGAGGACCTCTATCTATTTTAATTGTTTCTATCTTTTGGCCTGATGCTGTTGGAGGAATAGGATATGACGCCGTTTGGAGAGGGCTTTCAACTTTAGCAGGAAGTTGGATTGGAGGAGGAGCTAACCAAGCAGCTATGTTAGAAATATATGGCTACAATCAAGAAAAATATGGAGCCATGGTATTGGTTGATATTGTGGTAGCCAATATTTGGATGGCTTTTTTACTATTTGGAATAGGTAAAAAAGACCGAATCGATAAATGGTTAAAAGCAGATTCTTCAGCTATTGATGAATTGCAACGAAAAGTGGAAAATTATAGTGCCGGAATTACTAAAACAGCTACTTTAAAAGATTTGATAATTATGGGTGGAATAGCCTTTTTGTCCGTAGCTTTTTCACATTATTTTGCCGATATTATATCTTCTTTTCTAAAAGAAAATAGCAAAGCTGTTTCAGATCCAACATCTTATGTGAACAGTTTTGGCTCAAAATTTTTCTGGATGATTGTTTTGACTACCGTCATAGGATTGGTGATGTCTTTAACCTCGTTGCGTAAATTTGAAGGAGTAGGAGCCAGTAAAATAGGAAGTGTGTTTATTTATATTTTGGTAGCTACTATCGGTATGAAAATGGATATTTTTGCCATTTTTCAAAAAGAAAATTTGGGATTGTTTTTAGTAGGAATTATTTGGATGATTATTCATGTCGCTTTATTATTTTTTGTAGCGAAACTTATTTGTGCCCCTTACTTTTTTCTTGCTGTTGGAAGTAAAGCAAATGTAGGAGGAGCAGCTTCTGCACCGGTTGTGGCTGCTGCATTCAGTCCCAGTTTAGCTCCTGTAGGCGTTATTTTGGCTGTATTTGGTTATGCTTTAGGAACTTTTGGAGCAATGCTTTGCACTATTTTAATGCAGTTGGCTTCTTCTTAAAATGTGCCTCTTGTAAATCTTATTTTGTTTAGTAATGATTAATTTAATACCTTTATGTTACAATCATCGTTATTAAACAAATAATCAAAATTCTACATTTATGAAATACATAATAATTATAGGGTTTGCCTTTCTAATGAGTTGTGGTACATCAAAAAAAATAACCTATTCTAAAGCATCAAAAATAACCTATATCAAAAAACCTAAAGCACTTTCAGAAGAAACCATTGTTACTCCGGTAAAAAAACAGTACTATTATTCTGTATTGATTGATCGTTTTAAAAGTAAAAAAGAGGCCGGTGATTTAGTGAATAAATTTAAAAAAGATTTTCCTTTGTTACCGGTTAAAATTCGATATGAAACACCTAACTATAAAATTTACACGGGTGTTTATAATTCAGAGAAAGAAGCCGATCGGGCTGCTCAAGAATTGCGTTCAAAGTACAGCGGGGCTTTTTCTGTTCGATTTAAAAACTAAACGCCAAAACACACTTAAAAAAATTGAGTACATTTGTACCAAAGTTTGGAAATCGCTTTATGAAAAATATATTTTTGATTCTTTCGTGTTTTATAATTTCTATTGTTTGTTCACAAGAAAAACTGAGTAATTTAATTATTGAGCAAGATCCTCTTATCGATAGTTTAATCGTAAAAAAAATAGCCTATAACAAAGAAAAAATTATTGAAGCGGAAACCCCCAAAGATATTTGTCATCCTTATCCTAAAAACGGATTGGTACCGGGATATAAAATTCAGTTAGACCGTTTTAAAAGTAAAAAAGAAGCAGATTTTAAGGTAAATCAGTTTTCAAAAATGTATCCCAACATTCATGCTTTAGTTCGGTATGAAACGCCCAATTATAAAGTTTATGTGGGAAACTATTTTACCGCTAAAACTATGGAGACCGATTTAAGAAAAATACGAAAAACTTTTACCGGAGCATTTTCTGTTCAATCCAATGTATATGTGGACAAAGACGAATGGAATAAAAGATATTGCCCTTCTATGTTTAAGAGTAAGTTGCCTGATATTAATGAAATCGATTCCATAGGTAATGACTGAGTATATTCCTCGAATTTTTGAAAGTAATCAAACCTCAGTTCAAGGAGAAATAGCTACTACAAGTCCTTCAAACATCGCTTTGATTAAATATTGGGGGAAAATGGAAAATCAAATTCCTGCCAATCCATCCGTTTCATACACGTTAAGCCAATGCAGATCGTATACCAATTTAAAATTCAAATCAAAGAAAACCAAAGATTCACGATTTTGTATCAAAGTATTTTTTGAAGGAAATGAAAACGAAACATTCAGTAAAAAAATTCATTCTTTTTTTTCAAAAATTGTAGAATTTTGCCCTTATTTGTATGCTTTTCAATTCGAAATTCAAACTCGAAATACATTCCCCCACAGTAGTGGTATTGCTTCTTCTGCGAGTGGAATGAGTGCTTTGGCACTTTGTTTGGTCGAATTAGAAAAAATTATAGGTGCTGATTATTCTGAAGAAGAAAAATTAAAGAGAGCTTCTTTTTTAGCACGTTTAGGCTCCGGAAGTGCTTCAAGATCCATTTACAAAGGATTAGTTTTGTGGGGAAAACATCCTAATATAGAATACAGTTCAAACCTTATTGCACAGCCTTTGAGGTCTGAAATCCATCCGATTTTCAAAAAATTTAACGATACCGTTTTAATTGTTCATAAAGGGCAAAAAACCGTTTCCAGCACACAAGGTCACAATTTAATGCACCATCATGCTTATGCTGAAAAACGTTTTGAACAAGCTTTTGAAAATATCAGTAAATTACAAGCCATTTTGCAATCAGGAGATTTAGAAGCTTTTGGAGAATTAGTAGAAAGCGAAGCTCTAACATTACACGCCATGATGATGACTTCCGTTCCTTACTTTATTTTAATGCAACCCAATACACTGGAAATCATTAATAAAATATGGGATTTCAGAAAAAAAGAGAAAACTCATCTTTACTTTACATTAGATGCCGGAGCTAATGTTCATCTGCTTTATCCTGAAAAAGAAGCTAAACGGGTTCATGGGTTTATTCAAAGCCAATTAAAACCTTATTGCGAAGAAGGGCTTTACATTCATGACCAAATTTGTTTTTAAGTTATACATATTTTCTCTTGATTAGGTATTTCAAATTACTTAAAATAAGCTTTTTACTATTACCAAAACGGATATTTATAACCTAAGTTCGATTAATATTTAAGAAGAAAAATATTGTGTGAAAAAAGAAATAATCGTATGTTTAAGTTTTTGAAATTCAAATATCTAAATGACTATTTCTATGATTAATTTTGATAAAAATATGGGTATTTTTTCAATTGTTGATGAGTTTTGTAAAGATTTTGAAAAAACGACTCAAAGTTTCTTACTCGGAAACAAAGCAAAACGAAAACCAGAGATGTCTACCTCCGAAGTGATTACCATTATGCTACTTTTTACTGGATTTTTTATTATGCCTGTTCTTCCTAAAAACAATTAATCAAATGTTTGAAAGCAACCTTATTAACTCAATAGACTCTAACAAGGTTTTTACATAGAAAAATCATCCTCTTCACCACCGCCACCATTATTAAATTCTTTTTTAGGACGTTCTTTTTTATTGTTACCAAAACGGTATACAAAATTTAAAGTCCATTGGCGTTCTCTCCATTGAAAATCAGAATCAGAATAATATGTGCTGGTGTGTACTTCATGCCCACGTCTTCTTGTGTTAAATAAATCGCTGACATTAAACGTTATAGAACCTTTTTTTTGTAAAACTTCTTTGGTTATAGCCAAGTTCATAGAGAACATTGGATTGGTGTCTGTATCAGCACCTTTCATTGAACCTCTGTAATCGCCTCTTACTTGGATTCCGATATCGTAAGGTAATTTGGTTGTTGCTCCAAATCGGGCAAACATTCCGTCGGCATCCGTGGATTGATCGCGAATATCTCCATCAGATTCAATTACTTCTCCTTCTCTGTCCGCTTTAAAGTAATTAAAATCTCCTGTTATGTTTAACCATTTTGACATTTTGTACTGAACCCCAATTTCTACGCCATAACGTTTTTCAGAATCTAAATTTACCGGATAGTTTTGAATAATTGTATTTCCTTGATTATCTGTAATACTTTCTGAAAAAAATTGAAAAGGATTGGTAGAACTATTATAATAGATCGATGAAGATAGTGTTAGTTTCGATGGACTGTAAATATAACTTAATTCAAAAGCATTGGTGTACATGGGGTCTATATTAGGATTTCCTTTAAATATATTGGTGTTGTCTGAAAAACTTCTAAAAGGATTTAACATTCGTGTTCTCGGGCGGCGTATTCGTCTGCTGTAGCCAACTTGAACAGAGTTATTATCGTTAATCGAATAACTTAAATGCAATGTTGGAAAAAAATCAGTATATTTTTTCTCAAAAGTATCGTACCAAATATTTTCAATTTCTACATTATCCATACTGATTCGAGTATCTTCTAATCGTAATCCGGCTAAAAAAGAAAAATTGCCAAGACTGTTACCGTATTGCATATAAGCAGCGTTTACCATTTGGGTATAAGCAAAACTATTGGTGTAATTTTGATTGGGTTCATATTGTTGAGTTAGGCTGTTATAATCAGATAAAGCATAGTCATTATCCAAATCAAGCAGATTTAATTTAAGACCCGCTTCAAATTGTCCTTCTTTTCCGAGAGGAAGTATATAATCTGTTTGGAATAAATAATCTTTTGTACCTTCTAAAATATTGGTTTTTTGATAATTTAGTACGCCGTTGTCGTCTTCATTAATATCAGACACTTCATCATCTTCGCGATAATTAAATTTTCCATCTACAGTTAGCTTATGACCTTCTTTTTTAAATGTTCTGATATAGCCTAATCCCAGTTCCAACCGTGTATCGGTTTCGTCTTCAAATTCATCACGTGTTCGGAGTGTTGCATTAGCTATATTGTTAGAAAAGTATTCGTTATAACGTAAATTAGATTCGTTATCCCCTTTGTTATATCCCAATTTAGTATTGAAAGAAAGTGTGTTATGATCGTTTAAATAATAATCAATACCTGTATTGATAAAAGTACTTTTTGTTTTACGTTTGTGTTCGCGTGTCATATCCGAAATTTGGTCAGGAGCTCCATTTATTCCATAATAACGATTGTACGTAGAGCCATTTCCGGGAGAAACTCTGTAATCTGCTCCAATATTGGAATACAGATTGTATTTTTCTGTCCGGTAATTCAGATTGACTGAAGCTCCATTTGTTATAGGATAGCCTGATCTGGCAGAAACCGAGCCGTTCAGTCCGGATTTTTTACCTTTTTTCATCACAATATTGATGATTCCGGTAGAGCCGTCGGCATCATAACGAGCTGAAGGAACCGTTACCACTTCTATCTTTTCAATCGAATCAGCAGGCAGGCTTCTCAGCAAATCGGTATTCCCTCCGGTAATTAAACTGGATGGCTTTCCATCTACCAAAATAGTTACGTTGTCATCCCCGCGAAGTGATACATTTCCTTCCACATCAACGGTAACTGACGGAGCATTATCCAAAGCATCCAGAGTAGTTGCTCCCACCAAAGTTTTATCTGCACTTACATTATATACTTTTTTGTCTAATTTATATTCCAATACTTTTTTTTCAGCCGTTACAGAAACGGTTTCAATTTCATTGGTCTCATTTTGTAACGCAATAGTTCCCAGATTTTTATCAGATTCAATAATAAATGGATCAATGGTTTTCGAGTTGTTTCCAAAAAAATCGATTTCAAGACGATACGTACCCTTTGGAGCTTTAAGTTCAAAAAATCCTTTTTCGTTTGTATAGGCTTCTTTTAAAAAAGTTTCACCTTCATAAAGAGCCACCGAAGCGTAATCTAAAGGATGATTTTGCTGATCGGTTATAACACCTGTTATTAAATATTCTTGACTGTATAAAAGGCTTCCCGCTGTCAAGAAAAAAAGTATATTAAGAATATTTTTCATATTTTTTTTTATCAAGGATAATCAAATAGCTTTAGGTTTTTTTTTATTAGATTTTTTGATAATCTACTTGCTGTTTTTCTTTTGAAAGAAAATCTGCTTTAGTACAAAAATTACGCCATTTTCAATTGTTTTTACAAATTATTCTGCTATTTATGAAGTTAGACCTTTAAAAGTAAAAAAGGTTTAATCTAAGATAATGATTATTTTTATAAAAAACTCCCGATTCATTATAGAAGTCGGGAGAAAACCTTAATTTAACCTTGAAAAAAAGTTACATTTGTGATTGAAATTCACATTGCTAATATCTTTCACTTTAAGAATTTTTATTGGTTTTCTTCGGTAAAATGCTGTTTTTTATAGACGAATGGTCATTTTATTCGGATAAACAAATTTAATTATCGGTTATTTGGTTATTTATCATTTCAAATACAATTGGTATTTTTGTAATCAAATTGTATTTATGAAATATTACATCGTAGCGGGAGAAGCCTCAGGAGATTTGCATGCCTCAAATATGATGAAAGAAATCAAAAAAAATGATCCAAAAGCCCAATTTAGGTGTTGGGGAGGTGATTTGATGCAAGCACAAGGAGGAATGATTGTAAAACATTACAAAGACCTTGCTTTTATGGGTTTTATCGATGTGATTTTAAATATTAGAACCATTCTCAAGAATATTAAATTTTGTAAAAAAGATATTAAAGCGTATAGTCCTGATGCTGTTATTTTGGTTGATTATCCCGGTTTTAATCTTAGGATTTCAAATTATATTCGAAATACACTAAAAATTCAAACTTTTTACTACATTTCTCCTACGGTATGGGCTTGGAAACCCAATCGAGCAAAAACGATTATAAAAACGATTGATAGTCTGTATGTTATCTTTCCTTTTGAAAAAAAATGGTATCAAGATCATTTTAATTATTCTGTTGAATTTGTAGGACATCCTCTTTTAGATGCGATTGAAAATCGTCAAAACAATTCAAAGGATTTACGAAAAGAATTAGGACTTTCTGAAAAACCAATTATCCTTTTAATGCCGGGAAGCAGAACACGCGAAATACAAAATATGCTTCCTATTATGGGAGCAATGGTTTCCTTTTATCCTGATTATGAATTTGTCATTGCCGGAGCTCCTTCTCAAGAAGAAATTTTTTACAGAAAATTTGTGCCTCATGATATAAAATTTGTATCCAATAAGACATATGATTTACTAAGTATAGCTCATGCAGCATTGGTTACTTCCGGTACGGCAACATTGGAAACAGCGTTGTTTAATGTTCCGGAAATCATTTGTTATAAAGGAGACCCTATTTCGTGGTGGATTGCTAAAACTTTTTTGGTGAAACTTGATTACATTGGTATTGTTAATCTTATCATGGAGAGAGAAATTGCCAAAGAACTTTTACAAAAAGAGATGAATGTTAAAAATTTAAAAAAAGAATTGGATATACTTCTCAGCGATGAAGGTAGGCAAAAAGTATTGAATAATTATAAAAAACTCCATGAGAGATTAGGTGGTAAAGGAGCTTCAAAAAGGCTTGCTGATCAACTATACAATCAAATGTGTAAAATAACGTAATTAAAAAGAGCCTAAGCAAAAAACTCAGACTCTAAATGTAGTTTTTAAATATCTTTTTTATATTTATCTATAAATATTTTTGTAAAATTAGTAGGGTTATCCACTTCTCCATAGGCATCCGAAATAACTTTTATGTCAATTCCTCTGTCTTTTGCTTTAAATGCAAAATCATCAAGAATTTCCAGTATGTCATAGTTCATTCTGATTGTATTTCTGACATCTAACACTAATAGAGAACCATGTTCTACTTCCTCTAATTCTTTCAGTACCGCTCCTTTATTCAAAAATGATAATTCTTCCGAAAAAGTCATGGTTACTTTATGCCTTCCTTCATCACTTTCTTTCTTATGAAGGAAATGAGAGTTTTTATAATTTTTGATCAGTATAAACATTATTCCAAGCCCTAAACCTAAACTAATACCTTTTAACAAATCGGTAAATACAACACCTATTATGGTGGCAATAAAAGGTATAAATTGTTCATTACCAAGATTATACATACTCTTAAAAAGTGATGGCTTTGCCAACTTGTAGCCAACTAATAGTAATATTGCCGCTAAAACACTCAGAGGAATTAAGTTTAAAAGTTTTGGTATTAAAATAACAGATAAAAGGAGTAGTATTCCATGTAATATGGTTGCCATTTTTGTCTTTCCTCCCGATTGAGCATTCGCGGAACTCCTCACAATCACCTGAGTGATAGGAAGTCCGCCAACAAAGCCTGCAAATACATTACCGATACCCTGAGCCACTAATTCTCTGTTTGTTGGAGTAATTCGCTTATCAGGATCTATTTTATCGATGGCTTCGACAGAAAGTAGGGTTTCTAAACTGGCTACAACGGCAATCGTTATTCCAATGATCCAAACATCATAATCAAGAAATCCTGAAAAATCAGGAAATGTAAATTGACTTAAAAATGATTCGACACTGTCAGGCACGGGAACTTTTACCAAATGGTCATCAGAAATTCCAAAATAAGACTCTACAGGTATATTTATGTAAAAAATAATTCCTGCAAGCACTGCAATCAATGATCCCGGTATAATTTTAAAAACCATACTTTTTTTTGACAACACATTATCCCAAAGGAGTAAAATACATAGGGAAATTACGGTAACCGTCATTACACCCGGCGAGATATGTTTAAACATATCAAAAAGGGCATAAATCGTATTTCCTCCTTCTCGATCAATAAAATCGGTCATTCCTTCATGGTTTGCATTATCGTAACCAAACGCATGAGGTAATTGTTTTAAAAATATACTAATTCCGATTCCGGCAAGCATTCCTTTAATCACAGATGATGGAAAATAATATCCAATAATACCCGCTTTGATCATACCTAATATAACCTGAATCATGCCAGCAATTATAACGGCTACTAAAAATATCTCAAAAGATCCTAAACTGCTTATGGAATCTAAAACGATAACCGCTAAACCTGCCGCAGGTCCACTGACTCCGAGAGGTGAACCACTGATACTTCCAACAATGATCCCTCCAATAATTCCGGCAATTACTCCGGAAAACAACGGAGATCCACTTGCCAGTGCGATGCCTAAACACAAAGGCAATGCCACTAAAAAGACTACAAGACTTGCAGGTAAGTCATTTTTTAAATATTTGAACATGTGTGTATTAAAATTAAATTTGAATAAAAAGATATAGAATCTCTTCATGTTTTACTATGAGAGACTTTTAGGTAAAAAAGTATCTATTGTTTGGGAGGCGGGATTACAATATCAGGGCAATGTTCACGGTATTCATCTTTGTAAATAATGTAACGAGTTCTTTCCAAACAATCTTTTAATGAAAAATTACCTAAACATTTTGGGATAAAAGGGTGATTTTCAAAATTCTCCTCTTCTACCATTCCGTTACTACCGGGTAAAGAAGAAGGATTCTGTTTTATAATAGTTTTAAAAGTGGTTTTGAAACTAAATTTATAAGGTGGACTTTTGTCCAAATAATCATTATGTAAATCTGTAAGATTATTTTTAAATAAAATAATTTCAGTATGAGAGCTATTTTTCATGGCATAACATGTGCCTTTCATTGATAAGCAAACCATTATCAATAAAATTATTTTAGCTAAACTTCCTGTGAATTTATTTTTAGTAAAAAACTTCATACGTTGCAAATATAGTATACTGTTATATTTTTTCAAAATAAATTATTCGCTTTAAATAATTTTTATGCTTACTGCTTATCAAGTGGTTAGTTTGAATAAATACCTTTAACAACGTCTTCCTTGCTTTATGTATATTTGTGTCAAATTTTTTAGGATGAATAAAATTGCTATTATGAAATGGGGAAGTGTTTCTGCTTTATCACCTAATAACCGATGGGAAGATTATGTTATTCCAAAAAGTTTCATCACCCAAGAGAATACGATTTATCAATGTAAATTACATTCTGAAAACATTCAAAATCTTTATCTTTTACGAAATGAAAGTGCTTTATATAAAGATTTAGACACTTCTGTTCTGATGGCAATTCTTTCTGCACGAAAAACATTACAAAATCATATTCCAAAAGGGCTGTTGGGTATTAACATAGGTTCTTCAAGAGGTGCTACAGAATTATTTGAGAAACATTATCAACATTTTTTACAACATCAAGAAGTAGCTATACAAGCGTCTCCTACCACAACTTTAGGCAATATTTCTTCATGGGTTGGGCAAGATTTACAATATAATCACATTCCCTTTAGCCATTCTATAACCTGTTCTACAGCTTTTCATGGTATTTTAAATGCTGTTGCATGGTTAGAAAGTGAAATGTGCCATCAATTTTTAACAGGCGGTTCCGAAGCTCCTCTTACACCTTTTACCATTGCACAAATGGATGCATTACGGATTTATTCTAAATGGAGCGATACTCAATTCCCTTGTCAAAGTTTAAATTTTGAAAAAAAGCAAAACACCATGGTCTTAGGTGAAGGTGCAGCTACTTTTTTATTGGAAAAAGAAAATCCAAAAGCTTTAGCTCATATTATCGGAATAGGGTTTGCCACTGAAACCATTCAACATCATGTTGCTGTTTCGGATGATGCACAATGTCTTCAGAAATCGATGAAAATGGCTTTAGAAAAGGCAAAACTTAACACAGTTGATGTTATAGTTATGCACGCTCCGGGTACCAAAAAAGGCGATTTATCAGAATATAAGGCTATTCAAAAAATATTTAATACACTTCCTTTTTTAACTTCAAACAAATGGAAAATCGGACATACTTTTGGTGCATCAGGAGCTTTAAGTTTAGAGATGGCTTTATTAATGTTAAAGTATAATCAAGTGATTAAAGTTCCATGCTCTTCCTTAACACAAAAAACGCCTAATTCCATTAAAACCATTATGATTAATGCTGTTGGATTTGGAGGAAACGCTGTTAGCCTCATTATTTCAAAATAATTTAAAAAACAGTGCTTAAAATAATGATTTTTGAATTATGTTAAAATAATACTCATTTAATTATCTTTACATTATTCTTTTTCCTACATTTCAATTTTAAATCAAATAACATGAAGTATTTTGCAGATGAAAACGGTTTTTATGGAGAATTTGGAGGAGCTTTTGTCCCTGAAATGCTGTATTCCAATGTAAAAGAATTACAAAATCAGTACAAAAAAATTTGTTCTAAAGAAACTTTTAAAAAAGATTTTGAACAACTTTTAAAAAATTATGTAGGGCGTCCTACACCTCTTTTTTATTCAAAAAAATTATCTGCTAAATACGATGCAAAAATTTATTTAAAACGTGAAGATTTGAATCATACGGGAGCTCATAAAATTAACAATACGATTGGGCAGGCTCTTCTTGCAAAGCATTTAGGCAAAACACGTATTCTGGCCGAAACCGGAGCAGGTCAGCATGGTGTTGCTACAGCAACCGTTTGTGCCCTACTTGATTTGGAATGTGTGGTTTACATGGGTGAAATTGATATCAAAAGACAAGCCCCTAATGTTGCCCGGATGAAGATGCTGGGAGCAAAAGTGGTTTCAGCAATTAGTGGATCTAAAACATTAAAAGATGCTACAAATGAGGCTATTAGAGCTTGGATCAACGATCCGGATGCCTATTATTTAATTGGGTCTGTTGTAGGGCCTCATCCTTACCCACAAATGATTGCCGATTTCCAATCGGTTATAAGTAAAGAAATCAAACAACAGCTTTACGAACAGGAAAATTGTGAAAATCCTGATTACGTAGTAGCCTGTGTAGGAGGAGGAAGTAACGCTGCAGGAGCTTTTTATCATTTTTTACATCATGAAAATATCAAATTAGTTGCCGTAGAAGCTGCCGGATTAGGTGTAAATTCAGGAAAGACGGCTGCTACTTCACAAAAAGGAAGCATAGGTGTTTTACATGCTAGTAAATCGTATCTTATGCAAGACCAAGACGGTCAGGTAATTGAACCGTACTCTATTTCTGCGGGATTAGATTATCCGGGAATAGGTCCTATGCATGCTCATTTATTTCAGTCAGGACGTGGTTTGTTTTTAAATGTTACAGATGATCAAGCCTTGAAGGCAGCCTATGAATTAACTCAATTAGAAGGAATTATCCCTGCACTGGAAAGTGCTCATGCTCTTGCAGCTTTAAACCAACTTGATTTTAAACCTCACGACATTGTTGTAGTTAATCTATCAGGTCGTGGAGATAAAGATTTGGAAACGTATATTAATAATATTTAATTGTATCCTAATTAAGAGTAAAATATTTGAATTTTAAAATTATTCCGATATGAATGCCATAGAACAACTTTTTAAAGAAAAAAATCAAAATATTTTAAATATATATTTTACAGCAGGTTATCCTGAACTTAATCATACACAAAAGATTTTAACGTTATTGGATCAATCTTCTGTAGATTTAATCGAAATCGGATTTCCCTATTCAGATCCTTTGGCTGATGGATTCACCATTCAAGAAAGTAGTTCTAAAGCATTAAAAAACGGTATTACGATTCAAATGGTTTTTGATCAGGTGGCTTCTGTAAAAGAAAAAATTAAAACACCTTTAATTGCAATGGGTTACTACAATCAATTCTTGCAATTTGGAGAAGAAAATTTTTTGTTGGAATGTTCTAAATCAGGAATTTCGGGAGTTATTCTACCTGATTTACCGGTAGATTTTTTTCTTAAACATTATCAATCTTTATTTGAGCAATATAATATTGCACCCGTTTTTTTAATCACACCTCAAACCTCTGATGAACGGATTAAAATGTTAGCAAAAACCTCCAAAGGATTTTTATATGTGGTTTCTTCAGCTTCAACTACCGGAAAAAACCATGAAATTTCATTTCAACAAAAAGAGTATTTTAAACGAATCAAAAATTTACAATTAGACATTCCTTATTTGATTGGTTTTGGTATTCACGATAAAAAAACATTTGAAACAGCTTGTAAATATGCTAACGGAGCCATTATCGGAAGTGCTTTTATCAAAGCCATAAAATCCAACGATTTGGAAAAAAGCATAACCAACTACGTTCAATCTGTTAAAAAATATTGAAGACTTAATTTTATACGAAATAAATCATATATAAACCGTGTATCAAATTGAATTTCAGATAGATTTTTAAAAAAGTTTGTATTTTTTTCGTTTTTTATACTTTCTTTTCATTATTTTAGCTAAAAATTATATTTTATGAAAAAATATTTAGCTGAATTTTTTGGAACTTTTTGGTTAGTTTTAGGAGGTTGTGGAACCGCTGTTTTTGCTACAAGTCCTGATGGATTTGGCGTTTTAAGCGTAGGATTCTTAGGAGTGGCATTGGCTTTTGGATTAACAGTTTTAACTATGGCTTATGCTGTTGGGCATATCTCGGGAGGACATTTTAACCCTGCTGTATCCTTTGGTTTATGGGCAGGAGGAAAGTTTGAAACAAAAGAATTAGCCCCGTACATTATTTCACAAGTTATAGGTGGAATTATAGGTGCTACCGTAATTTACGCTATTGCAAGTGGTCAAGGAGGTTTTACTATCGATAACACACAAGCAGGTGCTTTTGCCACCAATGGTTATGGAGCTTTTTCACCAGCAGGTTATTGTTTAACATCTGTTTTAATAGCTGAATTTGTTTTAACGTTCTTTTTCCTTTTTATCATTTTAGGAGCAACAGATCGTTTGGCTCCTTCCGGGTTTGCACCGATTGCGATTGGTCTCGGATTGACTTTAATTCATTTAATTTCCATTCCGATTTCAAACACTTCGGTAAACCCTGCAAGAAGTTTGTCTCAAGCTTTATTTACACAAGGAGAACCTTTAATGCAAGTTTGGGTGTTTTGGGTTGCACCTATTGCCGGTGCGATCGTATCGGGTATAGTCTATAAATCTTTCTTTAAAAGTCAAGATGCTTAAACGATTATATTTTAAAGACTAAAATTAGAATTCAGAATTGTTTTTGTGGATTCTGATTTTTTAGTTATTATTTTTACAACGAATAATTAGGAGCTTCTTTGGTTACACTTACATCATGCGGATGACTCTCCTTTAAACCTGCATTGGTAATTTTAACAAATTGGGCATATTCAATTACTGCTTGAATATCTTTTGTTCCACAATAACCCATTCCTGCTCGTAAGCCTCCACATAATTGATAAATGACATCTTGTAAACTTCCTTTGTACGGCACGCGTCCTTCAATTCCTTCCGGTACTAATTTTTTAGCTTCTGTTTGGAAATAACGATCTTTACTGCCACGTTTCATAGCCGCAATAGAACCCATCCCTACATAGGTCTTGAATTTACGTCCGTTAAATATAATTTCTTCACCCGGAGCTTCTTCCGTTCCGGCAAACATACTTCCTAACATAACACAATTGGCTCCTGCAGCAATTGCCTTTACAATATCTCCCGATAATTTAATGCCTCCATCTGCAATAACAGCAATGTTTTTAGATTTACAATATTCATATACTTCATTTATGGCTGTTAATTGTGGAACACCTACTCCGGCAACTACTCGTGTTGTACAAATTGAACCAGGACCAATACCCACTTTTACGACATTTGTTCCAGCTTCAACTAAAGCTTTTGCCGCTTCAGCCGTTACAATATTTCCTCCTACTAAATCTAAATCAGGAAATGCTTTTCGGACTTCTGCTACTTTGGTGATAACACCTGCTGAATGCCCATGAGCAGAATCTATCGTAATAATATCTACCCCTGCTTTAACTAAGGCAGTTACGCGTTCTAACGTGTCTGAACCAACTCCGACAGCAGCTCCAACACGTAATCGTCCACGACTGTCTTTACAAGCATTTGGATAATCCATTACATTATCAATATCTTTTATAGTAATAAGTCCTACTAATTTATTGTGATCATCTACAATAGGCAGTTTTTCGACACGATTTTCCAGTAAAATCTTTTTGGCTTTTTCCAAATCTGTATCGGGTGATGAGGTTACAATCTTTTCTTTGGTCATCACATCTTTAACTTTTAGTGTTAAATCAGTTTGGTATTTTACATCACGATTGGTAATAATACCAACCAAAAAATGCTTATCATCCACTACCGGAAGCCCTGATATTCGATATTTATGCATAAGGTCAAAAGCTTCTTGCAAATCGGAATCAATAGATAAGGTTACCGGTTCATTAATCATACCGTTTTCATAGCGTTTAACTTTATCAACCTCTGCGGCTTGTTCTTCAATAGATAAATTTTTGTGGATAAATCCTATTCCGCCTTCACGTGCCAATGCAATGGCTAATTTTGCTTCTGTAACTGTATCCATCGCTGCAGAAACAATGGGAATATTTAGTGTAATGTTATCTGTTAAACGGGTTTTTAATGAAACTTCATTGGGTAAGACAGATGAGTATGACGGAACCAACAATACGTCATCAAATGTATAGGCTTCTTGTATTATTTTATTTTTCATTGTGTTGTACTTTAGTAATTATTTTAAATTTTTATAAAATAGATCTTTTTAAAACCCAATGACATTATTCCCATTCAATGGTTGCCGGCGGTTTTGAACTAATATCATACGTTACACGGTTAATTCCTCTAACTTCATTAATAATCCGATTGGAAACAGTGTCTAAAAACTCATACGGCAGTCGAGACCATGTTGCAGTCATAAAATCAACGGTATTAGCAGAACGGATAACTGCTGTATATTCGTATGTACGTTCATCTCCCATCACTCCCACCGACTTTACAGGTAATAATACTACAAAGGCTTGGCTTACCTTATCGTATAAATTGTTTTTATACAATTCTTGAATAAAAACATGATCGGCCTCTTGTAGAATATGTACCTTCTCTTGATCAATTTCTCCCAAAATTCGAATACCTAAACCGGGACCGGGGAATGGATGACGCATAATCATCTTTTTAGGGATTCCTAATTCCAATCCTACTTTACGAACTTCGTCTTTAAATAATTCTTTTAACGGTTCTACCAACTTAAAATTCAATTCTTCCGGTAATCCGCCTACATTGTGATGCGATTTAATGGTTACAGAAGGACCTCCTTTGGCAGATTTTGATTCAATAATGTCCGGATAAATGGTTCCTTGAGCTAAAAATTCAGCCTCTTTTTGCTGTAAAGCCTCCGAATTAAAAACTTCTACAAATTCCCTTCCTATGATTTTACGTTTTTCTTCCGGATCAGAAACACCTTTTAATGCAGATAAAAATTGTTGTGAGGCATTTACCATCTTGATATTCATATGATAATGCTCTCCGTAAGTTTTCATTACATTTTCACCTTCCTCCTTACGAAGCAATCCGGTATCAACAAAAATACACGTTAATTGATCTCCGATTGCCCTGTGAATCAGCATGGCCGCAACGGAAGAATCTACGCCTCCTGACAAACCCAAGATTACTTTTTTATGCCCTACTTGTTTTCTAATTTCTTGAATAGTATTTTCGATATAATTTGATAATTCCCAGTTTTTTTCACAATTGCAAATATCAAATATAAAGTTATTCAATATTTGTGAACCATACTCAGAATGAGCTACTTCAGGATGAAACTGAACAGCGTATATATTTTTTTCTTCATTAAAAATACTTGCAATACAGGTTGAAGTGTATCCGGCTTTTTCAAATCCATCAGGCAGGCTTTCTATTTCGTCAAAATGACTCATCCAAACTATTGAAGCAGTTGGCATATTTTTAAATAATTTATTTTGCTTATCAATTATAAATTGAGCTTTTCCGTATTCACCTTTTTTACCTTTTGCCACTTTTCCTCCTAACAAATGAGTGGTTAATTGCATGCCGTAACAAATCCCCAATATAGGAATTCCAAGTTCATAAATCTCTTTTGAAACGGTATGGGCATTTATAGCATTCACAGAAGAAGGTCCTCCGGAAAGAATAATTCCCTTGGGTTGGTGTTTTTTAATTTCCTCCACAGCAGTATCGAAAGGTAGTATTTCAGAATAAACACCAAACTCACGAACTCTTCGGGCTATTAATTGATTGTATTGAGAGCCGAAATCTAAGATAATAATTGAATGATGAATCATGTGCTAACGATTATTAGCACTCAAATTTACAACATTTTTTGTAAAATTAAAGTTAAATTGAATTTGTTTTTCTATTTTTATTTTTTGATTGGAACAATACAAATATTACACCTCTATGAAAGCCTTTTTTATTATTTTTTCTACGCTTGTATTTCTCTCTGTTACAGCTCAAAAGAAAAATTCAGAATACCATTTTACCCCAATTTATGATATTGAAACTTCATCTGTGAAATCTCAAGGAAAAACAGGAACTTGTTGGAGCTTTTCCACCTCTTCTTTTTTAGAAAATGAAGTAAAACGTATTACGGGCAAAATAGTTGATTTATCAGAGATGTATTTTGTACGAAAAACGTATGAAGACAAAGCGTTTAATTATTTATACCGCCAAGGAAAAGCCCAATTATCTGAAGGTGGATTATCGCATGATGTGCTTAACGACATTCGCAGGTATGGTGTAGTTCCTGAAGCGGTTTTTAGTGGTTTTAAGATAGATAAAAAGTATAATCATAAAGGGTTGGACAAAGAGATAAAAGCGTTGGCTGATTCTGTTTTAAAAGATTCTAAAAAATATACTCCACAACAATTTACAAAAGATTTCAACCTTCTTTTAGACCAAAGAATCGGGCAGGATATTAAAAAATTTGAGATTTCAGACAAAAAATATACTCCAAAAGAATATGCACAATTTTTACAAATTAATCAGGATGATTACATTACGCTAACCTCTTTTATGCACGCTCCTTTTTATTCAAAATTTATTTTAAGTATTCCTGATAATTATTCTAACGGAACGTATTATAACTTACCTTTAGGTGAGTATATCAACCAAATTAAGTATGCTTTGTCAAAAGGATATTCTTTAGCAGTTGATGCGGATGTTTCTGAAGAGACTTGGTCTAAAAAATATGGTCTTGCAATTATTCCCGATTCTAATCTTGATTTAAAAAATAAAAAAATAAAAGAAGGACTTTTTAAAATTTTATACCACGAGCCGTATATTTCTCAAGAAAAACGAGAAGCGGAGTTTCTTAATTTTAATACAACCGATGATCATTTAATGCACATTGTTGGATTGGTAAAAGACCAAACCGGTACCCATTATTTTAAAATTAAAAATTCGTGGGGAACCAAAGCCGGACACGAAGGATATTTTTATGTGAGTGAAGCCTACATACGACTAAAATCCATCGCTGTAACCATGCATAAAGATGCTTTGAAAACAAACAAGTATGAAACCATTAAATAAGCTATTTGAAAGTTTTGGTTCCCAAAATCATAGGTTAGCCTATAAAAATGTGATGAACTATAAAGCTCTTTGGAATAAGACAATAAAGGGTTATAAAGGGTTTAAACCACTTCATAAATAAATTACTATCTTTAAAACCCTTATGGTATAGGATAAAGTTATGATAGAAAAAATACAAAAAAATAATCGAAAAGTTATGAATGCCTGGGCGTTTTACGACTGGGCTAACTCTGTTTACTCTTTGGTTATTACCACAACGGTTTTTCCTTTATATTATGCAGGTGTTTTAGAAGAAACCGGGATTAAATTATTCGGGTTGAGTCATGAAGCTGTTTATTCGTTTTCTATCGGATTTTCATTTTTGTTGGTCGTAATTTTATCTCCGATTTTATCGGCTGTTGCAGATGTTATAGGAAACAAGAAATTATTTTTAAAACTATTTTGTACGCTGGGTTCTTTAAGTTGTGCAGGATTATTTTTCTTTCAATCTCCTGAAACAGCTTATATAGGATTGGTATGCAGTATATTTGCTAGTGTTGGTTTTTGGGGAAGTTTGGTGTTTTACAATTCGTATTTACCGGATATAGCAACCGAAGAATATCATGATGCTTTAAGTGCAAAAGGTTTTTCGTTAGGTTATATCGGTTCGGCTATTTTATTAATCATTTGTTTGTTTATTATTTTAAAACATAGTTTGTTAGGGTTAGAAGAGGGTTTGGCTACACGCATTTGTTTTCTTTTAGTAGCCGTTTGGTGGTTTGGATTTGCACAGTATACTATTATAAATCTGCCCAAAGGAAATAAAAACCATCAAAAAATAAAAAAAAATATTATTAAAAATAGTTTTAAAGAACTATTAAAGGTTCAAAAAGAGCTTTTTAAAGATCAGAGTTTAAAGAATTTTCTTTTAGGTTTTTTTTGTTATAGCGTAGGTGTTCAAACTATCTTTTATTTAGCAGTTCCGTTTGGAAAAAACGATTTAAAAATCGAATCAGAAATATTGATAGGTGTTGTATTAATTATGCAGATAGTTGCCATAGGAGGAGCAATGCTTTATTCTAAATTATCTGAAAAAAAAGGAAATAAATTTGCTTTGCAGGTAGCTATAAGTGTTTGGTTTTTAGTTTGTATTTTAGGTTATAGCATCAATCCTGATTACGATCATGCACATTATATTTTTTATGTCATGGCAGGATTAGTAGCTTTGGTAATGGGCGGTATCCAATCATTATCACGATCTACCTATGCAAAACTGATTCCAAACACACAGGATACTACAACTTATTTTAGCTTTTTTGATGTTTTTGAAAAAATTGCCATTATTTTAGGAACATTTTTGATTGGTTTGACCATTGAACAATTTGGAAACATGAGAATAGGTGTTCTCTCTATGGCTTTATTTTTTGCTTTGGGGATGTCCTTTATAAAGAAGTTTAAAAAATGAACTATCTTTTAAAGTGTTTATGGCATGATAATTGTGAAAGTATCAAAGTTGATGTAAAGTTAGATTAGTTGATTGTTGTAAAAAAAGAGTAATTCTTATTTGATTACTCTTTTTTTCGTTATTTAAAAGTTTATTGTTTACCTTTAGATCCTAATTTTATAACTACGTACGAATGGAAAGAGATCAAATCATTTTCGACCTGATTAAACAAGAAAAACAAAGACAATTAAGTGGATTGGAACTCATAGCATCCGAAAATTTTGTTTCTCCACAAGTTATGGAGGCACAAGGATCTGTTTTAACTAATAAATATGCAGAAGGATATCCCGAAAAACGGTATTATGGAGGTTGTGAAATAGTTGATAAAACGGAACAATTGGCCATTGATCGGGCAAAAGAATTATTTAATGCAGAATATGTTAATGTGCAGCCTCATTCCGGATCTCAAGCAAACGGAGCGGTTTATTTAGCTTGTTTACAACCGGGTGATACTATTATGGGGTTTGATTTATCTCATGGAGGTCATTTAACACACGGCTCTCCTGTTAATTTTTCCGGAAAAACGTATAAAGTTTGCTCTTATGGTGTAAAAAAAGAAACCGGATTAATCGATTATGAGCAAATGGAAAAAATAGCTCTTGAAAAAAAACCAAAAATGATTATTTGTGGTGCATCAGCTTATTCCAGAGATATTGATTATGCCAAATTTAGAGAGGTTGCTGATAAAGTAGAAGCTATTCTATTAGCGGATATTTCTCATCCGGCAGGTTTAATAGCAAGAGGAATATTAAATGACCCGTTACCGCATTGTCATATTGTAACGACTACAACCCATAAAACATTAAGAGGACCGAGAGGTGGACTAATCATGATGGGAAAAGACTTTGAAAATCCTTTTGGAGAAAAAACACCGAAGGGTGAAATTAAAATGATGTCAAAAATATTAGATATGGCTGTTTTTCCGGGTATTCAAGGAGGTCCGTTAGAACATGTTATTGCAGCTAAAGCCATTGCACTTGGAGAAGCTCTTTCGGAAGATTATTTCAAATATACGCTACAAATTATAAAAAATACACAAATCTTGGCACAAGAATTAATCTGTTTTGGCTTTGAAATTGTTTCCGGTGGTTCAGATAATCATTGCTTCTTAGTCGATTTAAGAAATAAAAATGTTACAGGAAAAGAAGCTGAAAACGCATTGGTAAAGGCCGATATAACCTGTAATAAAAATATGGTGCCTTTTGATGATAAATCACCTTTTACCACTTCAGGCATCCGATTGGGTACAGCAGCATTAACCACCAGAGGATTTAAAGAAGACGACATGAAAAAAGTAGCTTCTTTAATCAACGAAGTTTTATCTAACATAAGTGATGAAACAACCATTTTAAACGTTAAAAAAATTGTAAACCAGTTTGTCGAAGGGAAACCTTTATTTAACGATTTCAAATAATAAACCGCAGAAAAGATAGAATAACATAGTGGTTCACCGTTGTAATTTAGCTCACAACATATTACAACGATGCTTAAATACAGATTATTAATAACACTATTGTTATCCAATTTTGTGGTTTCTCAGGTATTGGTCGATCCTTCCGGGAAGCCTGAAAGTACATTACCGTTAGATGATCTAATACAGAAAGTATTATTTAGCGGATGTGAAGAAATTACCAATTTAAAAGTAAAATCAGGAGAACCTCAAGGTATCAAAAGTTATGGGTATTTTGAAAAAGGAACTTCTAATTTCAGTTTTAATAATGGTATTGTATTATCAACCGGTAATGTTTCAGCAGTTCCAGCTCCTTTTGATCATGATAAACAAAATAAAACAGGAGAAGGAAACGACGTAACAGACCAATGGGGCGGTGATGCCGATTTACAAAAAATACTGAATGCTCAATTAGGTGGAGATATTCAAACCTATAATTCAACTTCTTTAGAGTTTAATATAGTTCCGCTGACGAATAAAATTTCCATCGATTTCATTTTTGGCTCTAATGAATATGAATTGGCAGGCGATTACGAATGTATTGGTTCTACAACAAATTTTCAAGATGGCTTTGCTTTTTTAATTAGTGGTCCCGGAATTACCAATGATCCCGGAATCAATGGAAAAAACATAGCTCTTATACCGGGCGATAATAAGGCAGTAGGAGTAGGAACCATTCACAATAATAAAAATTGTGATAATGCAGGAAGAGAAGATTTATATGTAGAAGGATCGGATAAAAATACAATTGATGTAAATGGTTATACCGTTCCTTTAACAGCCGTACAAGATGTTACACCGGGTTTAACCTACAAAATAAAAATTGTTTTAGGGGAAAGAGCCGATGGAAAGTACGATTCTTTTATCTTTTTAGCAGGAGACGGGTTTAACTTTAATATGGATTTAGGAGAAGACCAAATTTTATGCAGAGGCGAGGAATATACTTTAGATGCAGGCGAGCTAAATGGATTGGCTACATACAAATGGTATAAAAACGGAATACTAATACAAGGAGAAACAACTTCTAAATTAAAAGTTTCAGAAACAGGAAATTACAAAGTTGAAGCTACTTTATCCGATTGTGTTTTAACCGATGAAGTACAAATCGATGTAGAAGATTTACCCGCTCCAAGAAATATTGTATATGAAGAATGTTCTAAAACAGCCTATGCAGACTTTTATTTACCAAGTCAGAATTCAGAAATAATTGAAGAACATAAAAATTATACCATTACCTTTCATAAAACATTTGATGATGCTGAAAAAAATATAAATCCGTTACCGGATTCATATACAAATGAAACGCCTACTACTCAAACCATTTATATTCGGGTAGAAAGTAAAAACGGATGTGTAGGGTATTCAAGATATAGATTACAAGTAGATATCAAACCACAATACTCAGGCATATTATCAATTGATCAGTGTGATACAAATCAGGATGGTAAAGAAGTTTTTGATTTAAATCCGATAAAAGAAGAAATCATTAAGAATTCTATTGCAACAGGTGTTACATTCCATTTAACGGAAAGTGAAGCTATAACAGGAGTGAATCCGCTTCCTTTATTGTATGAAACAGAAACTAAAACTATATACGCCAGATATTCTACGGATAATGATTGTTTTGATTTTATAAAAGTTCAGTTAAATGTAGTTTCAGGTCCTGAAATTAAACCGATCAACGATGTGTTTTGCGATGCAGAAAAAGATGGAGAAACCGTTGATTTGACCCTTTATGAAAACCTATTAAACCCTGATTTGAATTATGAATATTACTTCACGGAACAAGATGCTGTTGATCAGGTAAATAAAATTACAAACCCTAATGCTGTAATTGTAAAAACGAGTGGTACGACTTTTTATGTGAGAACAATCAGCACAACGAATGATTGTGAAACTTATACAACTATTACAATTGAATTAGAATACTTACCGGTTTTAGATTCATTGCATGTAACGTATGATGTATGTGATTCGGAATACGATTCGGAAGTTTCAGTTATATTAGATGATATTAGAACAGTCATTGACTCTTCAAATAAATATATTATCAAATTTTATCAGACTCAAGCCGATGGTGAAAACAACCGTAATGAAATCACGACTTCTAATTATTTAGTTACGGCAACAAATAATCAACTGATAGCCAAAGTATATTCAGAAAAAAAATGCTACACTTATGTTACAGTAGATTTTATAATAAAAGAAAAACCTCAGTTAAAGACCAACAATGTAACCATTAAGTTTTGTGAAGAAAAAGGCATAATTCTATTTGATTTAACAAGTACAGAGGAAATGTTTATCACTGATAAAACCGATAAGGTCATATCATACCATCAAACGATTTCTGATGCAGAAAATAACCGTAATCCAATTTTAAATCCAACAGAATATGATGTAATAAAGCAAGGAAAAACCGCTTATATCAGAATAGCTTCTTTTGAAACATGTGCTTCAATCGGCAAGATTGTATTCGAAGAAAAAGAAAGCCCGAAAGCAAAAAACCTTGAAGATTCATTTTGTATGGAAGAGGGTTCTGATTTAGAAGTTGATTTAACACAATATGAAAAGGAAATTGTAGTAAATCCGTTATGGAAAATCACTTATTATGAATCGTTAGTTAATGCGGAAAGTCAAACCAATCCAATTGCAACGCCTTCTGATTATGTATTGCGAAATGATCAAATAATTTACCAACGAATTGATTCAGAAGATGATTTAGAATGTTATACGATTAGTACAATTGAATTAAACGTATCTTATTTTCCTTTGGTACAGAATACCTCTTTAGAAGAATGCGAATTAGATGGAAACAAGCGTTCAATCTTTATACTGACCGATGCTAATTCAGACATTATACAAGATGTTGAAAATTATAATTTTACTTATTATAATTCGGTGTCGGATTTAGAGAATAATTTGAATAAACTGGGAACAACATACGAATCAATAGGAGGAGAAACCATTTATACAAAAGTAGAAGATATACATACAGGATGTTATTCTATTGCTGAAATAAAATTAATTGTTTCGAGTGCAGATTCAAGTGGAAGTATAAAACAAATAGGATGTGAGAGTGATGAAAATGGACATGCTACATTTGATTTATCGGAAAATAATACCGCTATTCTAGGGATTATAAGTGGTACAAAAGTTTCTTATTATGCATCACTTTCCGATGCTGATTTACAACAAAATGAATTGCCTCAGAATTATACCAATACAACCTCATACAATCAAACAATATATGCTAAAGTAAAAAACGGTAAAATGTGTAAGGGTGTTGTAGAAGTTCATTTAACTGTGATTCAAAACCCTATTTTGGAGGTAGAAAATGAAGTGCTTAAATGCCCTGAAAATGAAGTCATTTTAGATGCAGGAAGCGGACATTTTTCATATAAATGGAGTACAGGACAAACAACACAACAGATAACGGTAAAAGAAGCAGGAGATTATAGTATTACCGTTTATAACAAAGAGGGATGCAGCACAACAAAAACCATTGCCGTTAAAAACTATGAAGGTCCGGTTTTAATTGATTTGGTAACAGGGCAAGATTATGTAGAAGCCGTTGTTAAGAATGCCTCAGCATATACTTATTCAATCGATGGTATTCACTTTCAAACCAACCCGAGATTTACAGGGCTTGAAAATGGAATCTATACACTATATACAAAAAGTACACAAGGGTGTATCACAAAATTGGGTACAACTGGATTAATTACACAAAATACCATTGCAAACGTATTTACCCCAAATGGAGATGGATATAATGATTATTGGACAGTGGAAGGTTTAGATGCTTTTCCTGAGGCAACCGTCCAAGTTTTTTCAAGAGAGGGAAAAGAAGTTTTGAAAACAACTGTAGGAAAAAGATTTTCATGGGATGGAAAATTCATGGGAAGAAATTTACCTTCCAATGATTACTGGTACATCATCAAATTACCGAATGGAAAAATTTTCAAAAATCACTTAACTCTTAAAAACAGATAATGAAAAAATATCTTTTACAATTGATAACAGGAATAATACCTTATATAGGATTTTCTCAAGCAGGTCTTGAACAATTTGAACATTATTTGGTAACAGATTATTATTTAATTAACCCGGCTTATGCAGGTTTTGAAGAAGAATGGAAAATAAGTGGGACGTATAAACAACAATATTCCAGATTGGAAGGAGCACCAACTACGCAAACTTTAAGTACTCATGGATACTTAGGAAGAAGAACAGGAATAGGAGCTTATTTTTTTAATGATAAAAACGGTGCAACTTCAAAACAAGGATTAAATTTATCGTTTGCTTACCACATACCTATTGACGAAGATTGGGAAGGTTATTTACCTAACCAATTCTCCTTTGGAATTTCTTTCAATGGGTATATTTATAAAGTAGATTATGACCAATTAAATCCGGCAGAACCGAATGACCCTTTGCTTCAAGAAGAGAGCATTTTTATTCCTAATGTGAATTTGGGAGGTTTTGCTCAATGGAGAAATTTTTTTGTAGGCGTGTCCATTGAAGATATACACCTGAATGACAGAGGACCTATTATAAACGGATTAGAGCCTGAACCAACCAATTTTTATGGTGTTTTAGGGTATCATATTCCGATAGCAAACTCTTTTGAGGTAGAGCCGTCTTTATTATTTAAAACCAATTCCAATTCTGAAAATCGTATGGACTTGAATGTAAAAGGAAAATATCATACACAAAATGATAATTCTTTTTGGGCAGGTATTTCCTACTCACAATCCATGGACGCAAGCGGTTCTCAACAACTGCAAATCTTCCCGATGGCGGGGTTTGACATGGGAGTTTTTACAGTAGGTTACGGTTATTCTTTAGGGATGAATGATTTTGCAAGACAATTTGGTGACGGTCATTTAATTAGTGTAGGGTTAAAGTTTAAACCAAGTTCTTCTGAACGATATTATTAAAACCATTTTAAAAAGAGAACGATTTAGTTTATGATGTGTTAAAATGAAGAAGAAAAAGCTAAATTGATTTTTTTGTAATATGTTGAAAAGCCTCTTATTTAGAGGCTTTTTCATTAAGAATGAGTATTTTAGAATTATCGATTAACTTGTAATTATTTAATCGATTTCTATAACTAGGAGCTAATTGTATTAATTGTTCACGCAATGCTTCAAAACGGTTTTGTTTAACCAAGGTCTCCATTCCGGAAAAATAATACGAATAGTGTACAAAATTTTTAATTTCTTCTTCGGGGATTTTTAGAAAATTGGTAAAAAAGAAATCGCTATAATAATTTTCAACTTTCTTTAACAATTCGTTTCGAGATCGCTCTTCTCGATATTCCTGCACTTTTCTGTATTCTCCGGTAATCAGTTTTCCTAAAGCATCTATATTTAAACCTAAAGGAACAGGAATTCCTGCAATTTCCGGTAATAATTTTTTAGTATATTTTTGTTCCGGTTCAAAAGCTAAAGTAGGAAAGCCTAAATCTTCTTTAAATTTTTCATTTTTATACGTTTGTAATAACGGACGATTTTTTTTTACATCTTTTTCCAAATTTCCTGTAAAAGTTAAACCGGTAACAACAACTTCTTCTATTTTATTCACATCAATATTTAGATGAATAAAAACTTTTCTTGAATCAAAAGCTAATGAATTGATAATGTATTTCCGTTTTTCAAAAAAGAGTGATTTAAATTGCAAGGTGTCGTTTATACAGGCTTTTATTTCAAAATTGCCTATTTTATCTGCTAAAACAAAATGTTTGGTGTTTAAGTTTAGAACTTCAATATTTTCAGGCGTTTCACCTTCTACATCAATAATAATTTGTCCTTGAATATTTCTTGATTCCTGCCCGATAAGTATAGGGGAAAATAATAAAATGATATATAAGGTGAGTGATTTCATAAAATGTAAAGAAACAATCTTTATACCAAAACAAAAAGAATTTAAAATAATTTCTTAAGAAAGATTAGGGATTAAAGATAGATGTTGAATACTTTGGTCATTGGTCGTATTTTTCATTGAAGCAATATATTGAGGAGCTAAGTCAATCAATTTAAGCTGTATTTTGGCAAACTGATTTGTTTTAACCAAACTTTTTAAATCCGATTTAAAATAACAATAGGTAATGAAATTTTGAATTTCTTCTTTCGGGATGTGTAGTGTGTTTATATAAAAGTCTTCATCAAAATAATGCTGAATTTGCAATTGTGTTTCTACTTCACCTCTATAAGATAAAGCAGCGATTCGTTTTTTTTGTGAGGCTGTTTTACTTTTAAATTTTGATCGATATCCTTTACTTATATTAACAGGTGTAAGCTGACCCGTACTCAAATCTGTAGGCTTAACCTTAGCTATAGTTTGTTGTTGTTTATAACTAGTCAATTGACTACGGTTGTTTTTCACATCTTTGGCTAAGTTTCCTGTAAATTTTAATTGATTAACAACGACTTCTTCAATGATATTAGGCTCAATATTTAAATGAATTACAACATATTTTGTTTGTAAATTTTTTGTAGTAATGATATACCAACGTTTTTCAAAATTATAAGATGATATATACAATATGTCATTTAATTGGGCAGAAATTTTAAAATGTCCCAACGAATCGGTAATTATTTTTCGACTTGTATTGAGGTTTGTAACTTCAATTCCTTCAGGTGATTCCTCTTTTAAATCAACCTCAATATGTCCTTGAAGGATTTCTCTGTTTTGAGCGAAAATAACCACAGAAAACAAAAGAACTAATATAATAAAGGATACATTTTTCATATTTTGTAATACGTAACGATTAATACGCTTTTGTTACAAATTTGTTTACATATAAAACGAAAGTCTTTGGGTTTTAGTCTAAACCTCTCCTTTTTTATAACTGAGTAAGTCAGCTTTGACTGAATAGAAGCCCGCATTACTTATAGCCAATGATGTTGTGTTGTTTTTTTATTTGAAATCTTTTAGATAAAACTCAATCAGTTTGTTTTCCTCATAATGATCTATATCCGTATTTTTAAAAAAATACACGTCTAAATTAGATGGAAAATTGTAGCCTTGCTTAAAAAATTTATTTCCTAAACTTAATATTTTGATATTATCATAATTTATATTTAATTTTTCAAGCTCTTTGATAACATTTTGCTTTTGTTCATCAATGATACGCTTGTTCATTTCTTCATTTCCTTTGTAATTAGCCTTAATTGAAATCAATGCTACTGAATTTGGATTTTCTAGCAAAAAACTTTGTATTTTTAACAGGTCAGGAATTAAACTTTTATCAAATCGAACCATATTGTTAAATTGATATTTGAAATTTAGCTCATAACTTTTTTTCAATTCAATTTTCTCTGTCAAAATTAATTTGTTTTGATTCTGTGAAAAACAAAAAAATGAAAATAGAATCAAAGAGCTTATAAAAATTCTTTTAAACATGGTGTTTGAATAAAAATTACACACATCGTCGGGGCTAAACGTAGTTGTTACGTCTGCAATATACGAAGTAATTGCGGGAGGTGCAAAATTGCGTTTAGCCAAGCCGATGTTATCTGTAGGCGTTCTTTATTTTTTCTTCAATTTTGTCGTGTAAATTTTCTTTTATCCATTTATTCATTCCTTCGGCACTATTATCTTCGGCAGAATACCAAGGACTTTCATCATTTATGAGTAATTCATTAGTTTTTAAATCGTATAGAGAATGAAAAAGTCCGCTTCGTTCCATTATTAGATAATCATTTTTAATAAATATTTTCACATTGTCTGAATTTTTCGGTCATTCGTCGTAATTAAAAGCAATTTTTTTAAAGCTTTGATTTGGGTTGTCAATTGTTCTTTTATCAATAACTTCAAAATTCTTCCAATTTTCTTTTTTCCATTTAAGAATTTGAAATTCTACATCGTCAAATCCAGCTATGGAGAAATACAATGCGTAAACATCTCCACTATAATTTAAAGTCTGAAGAAGCAATAGATTTTTATAAAAGTCTAAATAAATCTCTTGTTTAATTTCAAAATACTTCTCAAATCCTTTCGAATTTAATTTTTTTGTTTCAGCGTCTTGATATTCAGAAGCAATACTATCTTGTTGCGTTAAAATCCCATGTTCCTTAAGTTTTGTATATTCTAAAGAATCAACCTCTGCAAAATATTTTTCTATCGGGATTTTAATTTCAGTTTGTCCGAAAGCAAAAAATGAGATTAAAATCAGAATTATTGTTAAGAATTTTGTTTTGTGCATAATTTTGTTGTATGATCACATCGGTTTACGTATAAAAGCAGTAGCGGATTTGGATGCGAGAACTTTCGGTTTGGCACTTTCGCCCGTATTACGCTTATACAATGTTAGCCAACGTTTTCTTTTTCTGCCTCCATTGAAGCATTTATTAATGTTATAAGTCCTTTATTCAAAGGATTCATTTTTTTGTATTCCTCAATATTCTTTTTTTCTGGCTTTCGTCCACAACAATTTATAAAGTTTGTCATCTCTTCTTGCTTTATTTCATAATCCAATTCTTTTTTAACGTGCGAGAGATTTTCTTGAATTCTCAAAATTATTGAAGCCAAACTTTGAGCGTGAAAATAGACTGAAACTTGTGCTAATTCATATTTTTTGTCATTCTCAATTTCCTTAAGTTCAATAAGTAAATTTCCCAAGGTTTGATAAAAGTCATAAAGTTCATTCGTAACTTTTGGCTTTAAATACATTTGATTTTCCGATATAATTTCTTGGTATTCGGAAAATTTACTTTGAAATTTTTCGACAGCTTTATTTATGCAACTGTAATCTACGGAACAATTTCCGGATAATTCAATATGCAGTTTTTGTATTTCGAATAGGATTTTGATTAAAGAAGAATAAACTACATTTTCTTGAAGTTTTTGAGAATTTTCTGGGTCAATTCCTAATTCTATTTGCTTTCTTAATTTTTCTTTTTCGATGTCGAACTTTTGTTCAATTCGTTTCTTCTCCGTGTCTGCCAATTTGTAATTACCAACATTAAGATAGGAAGTAGTAAGGCTGTCACAATTGTAGTAACTATTCCTGGATTATTCTCTAAAATTTTGTTTATTATCTCGGTCATTTCAAATGTTGGCTAACGTCGGGGCTAAACGCAGTTGTTACGTCTGCAATATACGAAGTAATTGCGGGAAGTGCAAATACGCCATTGCATCACATCGGTTTGCGGCTTGCTTATTTGGAATTATGTAAATACGCATGTAAATTGTGTACAGCTTTAAAAAGACAGCCTAACAGAAAGATTATGAACAAATATGTTTTAATACTGTTTGTAATATTCTACCACTCCAATTTATAGTTCTAAGAATGTAAATCAGGAATTGCCTGTATTCACGGCACATTATAACCTCCTAATCCATTATTACAAAGATCTGCCCTACACATACAATATAAAACCGTTTACAGGCAAACTCAAATGATTTTTTGTAAATTTGAAAAACAAATAAAAAACACCATTCGAGAAGTAATTATACGAATAAGTAAAATATGAAAGCCGTAATACAAAGAGTTTCCGAAGCATCCGTTACCGTAAATAACGCCATAAAAGATCAAATCAAACAAGGACTTCTAATTTTGATTGGCATAGAAAACAATGATTCACAAGAAGATATTAACTGGCTTTCCAAAAAAATAATTAACATGAGAATTTTTGATAATGAAAATGGAATCATGAATCAATCCATCAAAGAAATAGACGGAGAGCTATTAATCGTCAGTCAGTTTACCTTACATGCTTCTACTAAAAAAGGAAACAGACCTTCTTATATAAAGGCTGCAAAACCTGACGTGGCAGTCCCGTTATACAATTCTTTCTTAAATTATATGGAACAACTTTTAGAAAAGTCAGTAAAAAAAGGAGTCTTTGGTGCCGATATGAAAATCGCTTTAATCAATGACGGACCCGTAACAATTATTATAGATTCAAAAAACAAGGAATAAATTTTTATCTTTACAAGAAATCATCCTACAAAATGAATATAAAAAATGCCCAAAAAGCCGTTGACAAATGGATTCAATCACATGGAGTTCGTTATTTCAACGAGCTGACCAATATGGCTCAGCTAACAGAAGAAGTGGGCGAAGTAGCCCGTATAATTGCTCGTCGTTATGGAGAACAATCTGAGAAAGAATCCGATAAAAATAAAGACCTGGGAGAAGAACTCTCCGATGTGTTATTTGTTTTAATCTGTTTGGCTAACCAAACCGATATTGACTTAGAAAAAGCCTTTTATAAAAAATTAGACTTGAAAACCAAACGAGATCATGACCGGCATCATAACAATGAAAAACTGCAACATTAAAACATACAACCGCCTTTTAATGAACTGATTTTATAACGACATGAACAAATTCTTTTCATCATGGTTCCTTGTGCTAATACTTTTTATATTGATTTATTTGTATCAATACAACCCAAACTCCTCTGATAATTTCTTCATCTCCTGTCCTACAAAACAACTCTCTAAATTAGACTGTCCGTTATGTGGCGGACAACGTTATTTACATTATGTTTTAAACTTAGAATTTAAACCGGCTTTTCAAGCAAATGCTTTTCTGTTTTTCACTTTTCCGGTCTTCCTTTATTATTTTATAGCCTTTCTTTTAAAACCGTTTGCCATCACTCTTCCCACTTTTCATATAACAAATAAAATGGTTCTCTTTATCATACTTACAGCCATATTATTTACAATAGGAAGAAACTATTCCCTAATTTTAACGTTGTTCTAAACTTATATTAAATAACGTTAATATGCTTTTTTATTTATATGCATTCTGTTACTTTTATAAAAAAATAATCATAAAATGAAATATTTAAAATTATTAAGTCTAAGTGTACTTTTAAGTTTCGGAGGATTAACTTTTGCTCAAGAAACGGTTGTTACAGCCCAACCGGTTGTGAATTCTGAAAATAAAGTAGTTGATGCAACAACGTCTCATCTTGAACAAATGTCAGCAAATGAATTGGCTAATTTAGATGTTAAAAGCATTTTAAATCTATCACAAGAACAAAAACAACAATTTGCTGAAGCAGAGAAACAGTACGTTGCTTTACGCTCTCAATTGGCGAGCAAAGGAGAAGAAAGAGCCAAAGTAGAAGCAAAAATAGAAAAGTTAGAGAAAAGACAAATGTCTAATATTTTGGATGACCAACAATTAGAAACGTTTAATAAAACGTGGGATTTAAAAAAGAAAGCTCAACAAGAGATTACAGGAAAACCACAAGCGAAAAAACAAAATATCAGACCCGTAGAACAATCACAAACAGAAAAAGTGAAAGAACTACAAATAGAACAGGTAGAATCAATAGAAGTAGAACCGGCTATTAAAGATACGTACCTTGATTGATCAATCAGAAAGTAATAAATTAAAAAAGACTCTAAATTTAGAGTCTTTTCTTTTTTACAGATCATTTCAAATAAAGTATATTTGCAAAATCCAAAAGGATAAAAAAGTAAAAGAATGAAAATAAATTTAGTAGAAGAATTAACTTGGCGTGGAATGATTCACGATATAATGCCAGGAACAGAAGAACAACTAAACAAAGAAATGACTTCTGCTTATATCGGGTTTGACCCAACAGCAGACTCTCTGCACATCGGTAGTTTGGTTCCTATTATTCTACTAATGCATTTGAAACGATCCGGACATAAACCTTTCGCTTTAATTGGAGGAGCAACAGGCATGATAGGAGATCCTTCCGGAAAATCAGATGAACGAAATCTTTTGGATGAAAAAACACTTTCTCAAAACGTTGCCGGAATCCAAAAAGTTTTATCACGATTCTTAGATTTTAATTCTACCCAAAAAAACGCACCTGTTTTAGTTAATAATTACGACTGGATGAAAAAATTCTCCTTTATAAACTTTGCACGAGATGTAGGAAAACGAATCACCGTTAATTATATGATGGCTAAAGACTCCGTAAAAAAACGATTAAGTTCCGATTCAAGTTCCGGTATGAGTTTTACCGAATTTACCTATCAATTAATTCAAGGCTACGACTTTTATCATTTGTTTAAAGAATACAATTGCTTATTACAAATGGGTGGTTCAGACCAATGGGGAAATATTACAACAGGAACTGAATTGGTTAGAAGAATGGGAGGAGAAGATGCAAAAGCATATGCCATGACTTGCCCTTTGATTACAAAAGCTGATGGAACAAAATTTGGAAAAACCGAAGGCGGAAATATCTGGCTAACCAAAGACCGTACATCATCGTATAAATTTTATCAGTTTTGGCTTAATGTTTCAGATGAAGATGTAAAAAAATTTATTAAAATCTATACTTTTTTAACTCAAGAAGAAATTGAAAATTTAATTGCAGAACATGATCAAGCACCTCATTTAAGAATTCTACAAAAACGTCTGGCTGATGAAGTAACCACCTTGGTACATGGACAAGAAGAATTAGAGAAAGCGAAGAAGGCTTCTCAAATTCTATTTGGAAAATCAACCTCAGAAGATTTAAAATCATTAGATTCCGAAACATTCTTGGCTGTTTTTGAAGGTGTTCCGCAAACTGAAATACCACACGATGAAATCATCAAAGGACTCGATATGATTGGAGCATTATCTGCCAAGACCCATTTTTTAAAATCAAATGCTGATGCCAAGCGAGAATTGAAACAAAATGCGATTTCAGTAAATAAAGAAAAGGTAAAAGAGGATTTTATCATTAATCAAGATACATTAATCAATAACGAATTTGTATTGCTACAAAAAGGAAAGAAAAACTATTTTGTAATTCGAGTGGTTTAATGAAAAAACAATTGTTGAATTAATAAATCTCTTTTTATTCGAATAATATCTTACTAAAAATCAATACATGGTTCGCACTGAATAGAATATAAATTAACAATACCTATATTTAGTGTATTCTTCTAACATATTTGGTATTTAGCTCAGCAATAGACTTACAACCTATCAACTGCATAGTGCGTTTCATTTCATCTGTTAAAATTTGGAAGGCTCTGTCCACTCCTTTTTCGCCACCTGCAGCCAAACCATATAAGTAGGCTCTGCCTATTAAAACGGCCTTAGCTCCTAAGGCTATCGCTTTTATAACATCGCTTCCTCGTTTTATGCCTCCGTCTATTATTATATCTACTTTATCACCCACAGCCTCTACTACTTCGGGTAAAATATCCAATGCTGCAGGAGCTCCATCTAACTGCCTGCCTCCATGATTTGAAAGCACTATGCCTGAAACACCTATTTCTACAGCTTTAACAGCATCCTCTACACTTTGTATTCCTTTTAATATAAAAGTACCCTGCCATTGCTCCATCATTTGCTGTACATCTTTCCAAGTAACATCTGCACGAAATTGATTATTAACATCGTCTATTATTTTCTTGGCATCTGCACCATAAGGCATATGATTTATCATATTTGCCATAAGCCACTTTGGCTTGCTTAAATAATTGTACAACCAGCTTGGACGTGTTAAAGCCCCCTTAGCTACATTTAATCTCAATGTTTTTGGTCTGCCGTGTCCATTACGTAAATCTCTTTCTCTTTTGCCTAATACGGGTGAATCTACCGCTAACATTAAACCATCATAATCACATTGCTTGCATCTTTGTATAAAATCTTGCACCATTTTTTTATTTTTCCATACATATATCTGAAAAAACTTAATACCGTTGCCTAAGGTTGCTATTTCTTCTATAGAAGTAGTGCCCACTGTAGAAAGAGAATAAGCTGTTCCTACATTAAAACTAGCTTTTGCCACAGCACGCTCTCCTTCATGATGAAACATTCTGGACATACCCGTAGGAGCACTTATAATGGGAATATTTAGTTTTATATTTTGTAGGTTTGTCGATAGATCTATATTTTCAACGTTTTTTAATACTCTGGGTATAAATTCATATTTTTCAAAGGCATTTACGTTCCACTGTGCTGTCTGCTCATCTTCAGCACTGCCTTCTATATAATCAAACATTACTTTTGGTAATTTTTTTTGAGCTAAATTCCTTAAATCTGTAATGGAATAACAATGTTTAACTGATTTACTCATATTTATACTTGTATATCACAAAGATAATAAAATAAAGGCTTTATAATAAATATTTGAAATCAAGAAAGATATTTTAATAAATAGCAACTCCAAACTTAATAATTTTTAACAGCCTCTACAAAAGCTTTGGCATGAGCTACAGGTATATTAGGTAAAATACCATGTCCTAAATTTGCAATATACCGATCTTTACCGAAAGCATCAATCATATTTTTAACGCGTTTTTGTATTTCGGGAACAGGGGCTAATAGAGCTGCCGGGTCAAAATTACCCTGTAAAGTAATTGTGCCTCCTGTCATTTTGCGTGCTAACTGAGGCGTTAAAGTCCAATCAACACCTAATCCGGAAACTTTGGACTTCGCCATTTCTTCCATAGCAAACCAACAGCCTTTGGCAAAAACAATTACTTTTGCTTTTTCACTGACAGCTTCTACAATCTGATTAATATAAGACCAAGAAAATTCCATATAATCTTGTGGAGACAATAATCCGCCCCAACTGTCAAAAATTTGAATAACATCGCACCCTGCTTCTACTTTTTTTAATAAATACTTGATAGAAGTATCTGCAAATTTTTGTAATAATTGGTGTGCAACTTCTCGCTCTTGAAAGCAGAATCCTTTGGCAATATCAAATGTTTTAGAGCCCTTTCCTTCAACAGCATAACAAAAAACCGTCCAAGGAGAGCCTGCGAAACCAATTAGGGGAACTTCTCCGTTAAGTTCTTGTTTGGTCATTTTAATAGCTTCTAAAACGTACCCTAATGTTTCCTCTATATCAGGAACTATTACCTGATCAACATCTTTTTGAGAACGAATAGGATTGGGAACCCATGGTCCAACGCCCGGTTTCATTTCTACATCAATATTCATGGCTTGAGGAACTACCAAAATATCTGAAAATAATATAGCAGCATCTGTTCCTATTTGACGGATGGGCATTACAGTAATTTCTGTAGCCAATTCAGGCGTACGACAACGTGTAAAAAAATCGTATTTTTCCTTTAATTTCATAAAATCAGGTAAATACCGCCCCGCTTGACGCATCATCCATACGGGAGGACGTTCTAAAGATTCACCATTTAATGCACGTAGAAATAAATCGTTTTTATAAGTCATGAAAATTTACTCATTTTTATTAAAATACTGATTAACGGTTTCTATTACACTTTCTATGGTCGGTTTCTTCGAAATGATACATTTTCCTCCATTTTGTTTAATAAAATCAGCCGTTGTGTTTCCAATGGCAAAGATAGTTGTATTTTTAGAAAATAAATTCTTTTTAAGGTAAGATTCTACACCTGATGGGCTAAAAAACAGTATTCCATCAAACTCTTGCACGATATGATGAGGGGTAAGAATGGTTTTATAAACAGTAATTTCTTTTAAATCAATCTTTTTTGATAATAAGAAAAGAGGCAACTCTTGACGACGTAAATTTCCATTAAAAAAAGTAAGGATTTGATAATTTTCTTTTAAAATAATTTGTGCCAATTGTTTAGCTGAAGAACTGATAATTTCAGGTTTTTTGCTAAACAACTTTTCAATGAGATAAGCTGTTTTCTGTCCTACACAAAGAATATCATTTTCAATAAATGAAACTTTTTGAGAAACGGCTTTTACTGCATTTTGACTTGTAAAAACAGTTGCTTCTGTGTTTTGTTTGGGTAATTCAAAATCAAGAAATTGTATAGAAATGAAATCTTTATAAAATACGTTTAGATTATCGGAAAACTGTTTTTGTTCTAAATCTAAAATTTTGGTAGATAATATTTTAAATGTCTTAGAAGTCATACAAGGGGTTATAATACTATAAAAGTAAAGAAAAATAATGATTTGGCTAAAAATCACCTGATTCTTGAATAATTTGAATAGCTTTCTCCATAGAAAAAGCGCCTTTTATATTAAAATCTCCAATTTGTTCTCGTTTTAAAGCGGTTAAATAACCTCCCGATTTTAAAGATTTTCCAAAATCATGAGCCAAAGACCGAATGTACGTTCCTTTGCTGCAAGTAACTTTAAAATCTATAAAAGGCAAGGTATTTTTTGTGATTTTAAAATCTTCAATATAAACCAAGCGAGATTCTATTTTGATTTTTTGTCCTGAGCGGGCAAATTCGTACAAACGTTTTCCCTCTTTTTTTAAAGCTGAAAAAATCGGTGGAAATTGTTCAATCGAACCGATAAATCGATGAATTGTTTTTTCTATTAATTCGTTTGTAATATGCTCGGTGGGAAAGATTTGGTCTTCTTCTGTTTCTGTGTCGTAAGAGGGCGTTGTTGCTCCTAATTTAATGGTTCCGGAATATACTTTTTTTTGCCCTTGATAGGTTTCGATATTTTTAGTTTCTTTTCCTAAGCATATTATAAGAAGCCCTGTTGCTTTAGGGTCTAAAGTTCCGGCATGACCCACTTTAAATTTTTTTAATCGGTATTTTTTACGAATCTCCCACCTGATTTTATTGACAACGTCAAACGAAGTCCAATTCAATGGTTTGTTAATCAGTATTATTTTTCCTTCTTGTAATTGTTCAAGTATCATGCGGGAATTATAATTAGTGTTATAAAAATGGCACTTAAAACCATATAAAATATAATTCCTCTAAAATCAGAATTTTTAGGTATTACAAAAGTATTCTTTTTGTTAATTATAAAATCTAAGGCAACTATACTTGTTATGGAAATTAACCAAGCAATTATATGTAAAATTAATAGGGAATATTTTTCAGATATTTTATGTAAGATAAAGTCATTTAAAAAAAATGAGAGAAAAAACCCTATCAATACAATAACAATAATAATAAGAGCTTGATAAAAATTTTTTGGAAACATATTTTTTATTTTGATAAACAGGTTTTACTATAAGTAAAACCTGTTTATAGTTCCTAATGGAAAAGAGCATGATATATTGCTCTCACGCACTCAAACAAACCCGTTACAGGATTTTTATGAAAATCTTGACTGGTTCACACCCTCCATCAATTTCCATTTGTTCTTTAACAGGTAACTCCTGTACGTTTAAACTTTCTAAATTCATAACTACTTTATCCAAATTCTTTGATCCAAAAAGTCATTATTTTTCTTACCTCAAACCATTTGCAATTGTACTTGTTTTTTAAATAAAAATACAAAGCAATATCGAACACTAAAAATAATACAAGAACGAATATCATAAGTTTAATTTTTAATTTATTATTTAATTAAAATTGACCATTACATAATTATTTTACCTAGATAAGGTTTATCTCTTCTTTTTGAAAGGTAGTGATTTTTCTTGAAATAAAATAATATTTCTCATAACTGTAGTAAAATAAAGAAAAAATGTTCGATACTTTTCTCTGTAAAATTAAGAGTAGATAACACAATTCGTAATCCCATCATAAAAGGACCAAATCCTCCTCCATCAACTTCTCTTTGTGTAATTTTCTTGTTTACAAAAACGGGAAGAGTTTTTGCTCTAATGAAATATAAAAAATACTGTGAACTAAAGGGCTTCAGCCAAGAATATATGGCACATAAATTTTTTTATAAAACAGACGGTTATTTAAAGTAGCATTTTTATAAATCAAATTTAATTCCTTGAGCCAAAGGCAAATCCGTTGTATAATTGATGGTGTTCGTTTGACGACGCATATATACTTTCCATGCATCTGATCCTGATTCACGACCTCCTCCTGTTTCTTTCTCTCCTCCAAAAGCACCGCCAATTTCGGCCCCTGAGGTTCCGATATTTACATTGGCAATTCCACAATCAGAACCGGCATGCGACAAAAATGCTTCGGCTTCGCATAAATTATTTGTCATAATAGCCGATGACAATCCTTGCGTAACACTATTTTGAATTTCTATGGCTTGGGTAATATCTCCGTTGTATTTCAATAAATATAAAATTGGGGCAAACGTTTCGTGCTGTACAATTTCAAATTTGTTTTTGGCTTCGGCAATAGCCGGTTTTACATAGCAACCACTTTCGTAGCCCTCACCCGACAATACTCCTCCTTCAACAATTAAAGCACCTCCTTCAGCAACGACTTTTTCCAACGCTTTGTTGTACATAGCTACAGCATCAGCATCAATAAGAGGTCCAACATGATTGTTTTGGTCTAACGGATTTCCAATTCGCAATTGTTTGTAAGCATCTGCCACAGCCTTTTTAACTTGTTTGTAGATGCTTTCATGAATAATTAATCTACGTGTAGAAGTGCACCGTTGTCCTGCCGTTCCCACAGCTCCAAATACAGCACCAATTACGGTCATTTTAATATCAGCATCCGGTGTAACAATTATGGCATTATTTCCTCCTAATTCCAATAAAGATTTTCCTAAACGTCCAGCTACTTCTTGAGCCACTATTTTTCCCATTCGAGTAGAACCGATAGCTGAAATCAGAGGAATACGTGAATCCTTTGTCATGAACTCGCCTACCGTATAATCACCATTTATCAAACATGAAATTCCTTCCGGCAGGTTATTTTCTTTTAAAACTTGAGTGATAATATTTTGACAAGCCACACTGCATAAAGGCGTTTTTTCTGATGGTTTCCAAATACAAACATCTCCGCAAATCCATGCCAAAGCCGTATTCCATGACCAAACGGCAACCGGAAAGTTAAATGCTGAAATAATACCTACAACCCCAAGCGGATGATATTGTTCATACATACGATGTCCAAAACGTTCTGAGTGCATGGTGAATCCATGTAATTGGCGTGATAAACCAACTGCAAAATCACAAATATCAATCATTTCTTGAACCTCACCCAATCCTTCTTGGTATGATTTTCCCATTTCGTATGAAACCAATTTCCCTAACGGTTCTTTATACTGACGTAATTTTTCACCAAACTGACGTACAATTTCACCTCGTTTTGGTGCCGGTATCATTCTAAATGTTTCAAATGCTTTGGTAGCTGATTGCATTACTTTTTCATACTCTTTTTGGGTTGTTATAGTAACGGAAGCAATCCGTTGTCCATCTACGGGTGAATAACTTTCTATTTTTTCATCAGTCGAAAACCACTGATTTCCGGTTGATGTTCCTTGATTAATCTTTTTTATTCCTAAAGTTTGTAAGGCTTCTTTTATTCCAAATTCTTTAGCTATTGTTGCCATTATCATTTTGTTTTTTACTTTTTGCGAGCTTAATTTACAAATTATTTTTAAATATTCTTAAAAAGAACACGTTTAAATTATGCGATTAATAAAAAAGTCTGTATTTTTAGAAAAATAATATTTTAAAATTATTATGACGCCTAAAACCGATTATTATTTAATACATGATTTATTATCAGAAGAACACCGATTAATACAGCAATCTACTCACAAATGGGTCGATAAAGAAATTATCCCTTATATAGATGAAGCTACACAAAAACACCAACCGATTGATGGATTATTTGAAAAACTGGGTGGGATAGGTGCTTTGGGTTGTTACATTCCTGAGCAGTACGGTGGTCTGGGATTAGACCAAATTTCGTATGGGCTTATTATGCAAGAATTAGAACGGGGCGATTCGGCGATTCGCTCTACGGCTTCTGTACAATCTTCATTGGTTATGTATCCTATTTATACTTTTGGAAGTGAAGAACAAAAGACCCAATATTTGCCCCAATTGGCTTCCGGAAAAATGGTTGGTTGTTTTGGATTAACAGAACCCAATCATGGTTCTAATCCTTCAGGAATGGAAACTCGAATTATAGATAAAGGAAGTTACTATCTTTTAAACGGTGCTAAAATGTGGATTACCAATTCACCGATTGCTGACATTGCCGTTGTTTGGGCAAAAGATGAAAGAGGAAAAACACGAGGCGTTATCGTAGAGCGAGGTATGGAAGGATTTTCAACACTTGAGACTCTTAATAAATGGTCTTTACGTGCTTCTCAAACCGGTGAATTGGTTTTTGAAAATGTAAAAATTCCTAAAGAAAATGTATTGCCTAAAGTAACTAGTTTACGCGGACCGCTCTCTTGTTTAAATTCCGCTCGATATGGAATCAGTTGGGGTGTTATCGGAGCTGCCATTCACTGTTTTGAGACTGCTTTAGAATATAGTTTACAGCGTAATCAGTTTGGAAAACCCATTGCTTCTTATCAATTACAACAAAGAAAATTAGCTGAATTTTCAACAGAAATTACAAAAGCCCAATTACTTTCTTGGCGTTTGGGTACGCTAAAAAATGAGGGTAAAGCTACTCCTGCTCAAATTTCAATGGCTAAGCGTAACAATGTAGATATGGCATTAAAAATAGCTCGTGAATCTCGTCAGATCTTAGGTGCGATGGGGATTGTTGGAGATTACCCTATGATGCGTCATATGATGAATTTGGAATCAGTCATTACGTATGAAGGCACTCACGATATTCATTTACTTATCACCGGAATGGATCTAACGGGAATTTCAGCTTTTGAATAAAAAGTAGTTTTTTTATAAAGCGGAGCTTATTTCTTTACTTTTGTTTTTAAAATTGCCAAGTCAATAACCTCTTTCATCTCAGTTACATAATGAAAAGTCAATCCTTTTAGATAGTCTTTTTCTATTTCTTCTATATCCCTTTTATTTTCTGCACAGAGAATGATTTCTTTGATACTGGCTCTTTTAGCAGCTAATATTTTTTCTTTAATACCACCCACCGGTAAAACTTTTCCTCTTAAAGTAATTTCACCTGTCATGGCTAATCGTGCTTTTACTTTTCGTTGTGTTAAAGCTGAAACTAATGATGTTAACATCGTAATTCCTGCCGAGGGACCATCTTTAGGTGTAGCACCTTCCGGCACATGGATATGAATATTGTTTTCTTCGAATAATTTAGAATCTATTTTAAAATACTCATGATTTGCTTTGATGTATTCCAATGCAATGGTTGCCGATTCTTTCATTACTTTACCCAAATTTCCTGTAATGCTCATCTGCCCTTTTCCTTTTGACAAGATGGATTCAATAAACAGAATATCTCCTCCAACAGATGTCCATGCCAAGCCTGTAACTACTCCTGCTACATGGTTATTTTCATATTTATCGCGTTCTAATCGTGCCGGACCTAAAATAGCTTCTATTTTTTCGAGTGATAATTTCACTTCATAATCTTCGTCCATAGCGATACTCTTAGCGACATAACGAACCAATTTGGCAATTTTTTTATCCAAAGCTCTAACACCACTTTCACGGGTATAACCATCGATTATTTTTTCAAATTGTTTACCACCTATATTCAAGGCGTTTTCATCCAAACCATGTTCTTTCAATTGTTTAGGAAGTAAATGACGTTTAGCAATTTCTACTTTTTCTTCAAGAGTATAACCACTGACATTGATCAATTCCATACGATCTCGAAGTGCCGGTTGAATTTCGCCAATATGGTTAGCAGTAGCAATAAACATCACTTTAGATAAGTCATAACCTGTTTCCAAATAATTATCATAAAAATCATTATTCTGTTCGGGGTCTAACACTTCCAACATTGCGGAAGAAGGGTCTCCGTGCGTTCCTCTTCCCAATTTATCAATTTCATCCAAAACAAAAACCGGATTAGAAGTTTCGGCTTTCTTAATCGATTGTAAAATACGTCCGGGCATAGCTCCTATGTATGTTTTTCGATGACCTCTGATTTCAGATTCATCATGCAAACCTCCTAAAGAGATTCTTTGGTATTTTCTACCTAAAGCTTCAGCGATTGACTTTCCTAACGATGTTTTTCCTACACCCGGAGGTCCATACAAACATATAATAGGCGATTTCATATCTCCTTTAAGTTTCAAAACAGCCAGGTGTTCTATAATCCGTTCTTTTACTTTCTCTAACCCGTAATGATCCCTATCCAATACTTTTTGTGCATGTTTTAAATCAAAATTATCTTTTGAATAGCTGTTCCAAGGTAAATCTAAAATAAATTCCAAATAATTACGCTGAACGGTATATTCAGCAACTTGCGAGTTCATTCGTTGCATTTTTTTCAGCTCTTTTTCAAAATGCTTGGCTATAGACTTTCCCCATTTTTTCTTTTTGGAACGTTTCCGTATTTCCATAAACTCTTCCTCCGATGAGTTTCCTCCCAATTCTTCCTGAATGGTTTTTATCTGTTGATGCAAAAAATATTCACGCTGTTGTTTGTCTAAATCCGTTCGGACTTTAGATTGAATATCATTCTTGATTTCAAGCTGTTGTAATTCTAAATTTAAAAAACGTAATACTTCTGTCGCTCTTTCTTTTAAATCATGAATTCCTAACAAAAACTGTTTGTCTTTTACTGATAAATTCATGTTAGACGATACAAAGTTGATTAGAAAAGAAGGACTTTCAATATTTTTTAAGGCAAATCCTGCTTCAGAAGGAATTACCGGATTTTCTTTGATAATTCGGAGTGAAATTTCTTTAATACTATCTACAAGAGCTTTAAATTCAGCATCTTCTTCTTCATGTTTAACTTCTTCAACTCGGTGAACCTTTGCTTTGAAATAAGGCATTTCCTCAATGTATGTATCAATTTCAAACCGTCTTTTTCCTTGAATGATAACCGTTATGTTTCCATCAGGCATTTTAAGCATTCTTAAAATCTTTGCAACCGTTCCTACCTGATTCAAATCGGTACTTTTCGGGTCTTCGACCATAATATCTTTTTGAGAAACAACTCCAATTGTTTTATCTTTATTTTGTGCATCTTTAATTAAAGTAATGGACTTATCTCTACCGGCGGTTATAGGAATGACTACACCCGGAAACAACACCGTATTCCGAATGGGCAAAATAGGTAATACATCAGGAATATCTTCATTTAGTAATGCTTCCTCTTCTTCTTGGGTCATTAAAGGAATGAATTCAGCTTCTTCCTCCATCATATTATTAAATGACAATTTGTCAAATGACATACGTTTTTCTTTTTAGAATTTATTTATACTACGCCAATTTGTCCTTATTAGTTATTCCATAAATTTATCTCGATTAATTTTAAATAAGTGATTTTCAATTAACTAAATATAAAAGACTTGATAGCTGTATAATTCTATTTCAATAGTTATGCCAACAAACTATTGAGGAATTTTTTTCACTAGATTTTAATCGTTTACTATTTTTAATCCTCTTTACAAAGTATAAAATAATGAATTATATTACTTTTGGTTTATTTTATAAACTCCATTCATTCATGGTGTGTTTTAAAAATACCTGACTTTTCAAATCGTTACGTAATTTTCTAAGAATTATCAAGTTAATTTATTGAATTTCAATAGTTTTAATCAGAAATTTAAACAATTTTTTAGTATTTTATAAATGCATTGCGGAGGTTAAAATTCTTTTTTATTAAAAATTCGTATCTTTAATTACGAGATTCCAACTTTATTTGGAGTACATTTGTTTTAACATGATGCCAAAAATTAAAAAATACCGCCTCAGATTAAATACTGAAATTATCGGTTTTGCTGATAAAACGCCTCATGGTTTTAAATTCAGAGGAAAACCCTTGTGGTGGAAACAAGGGAAACCTACGTATAGTGAAATTGACGAGTTTACAACTTTTAAAGATATTAACCAACAGGAAATTTACGAATTGGACATCGTTACCTACACCTTGGATGAACAAAAACGCCACGGAGTAATTCTATGGGAAGATAAATCAAAAGTTTTTGGCATTTATGATATCGAAAATCGGATGTTTATTCCTTTAACCATTGAAGAACTTTATCTTTTTCAAAACGACTCCGTTCGGGTGGTTTCCTATCTTTTTAAGCATCCCGAAATCAAGAAAAAAATAGGGTTGAACAATTTGTAATTTATTTCATACTTTAGCTTTTAATTTTAAAAAATGATTTACTTAAAATATAGTTTAGGAAGCCTTGTATTATTCCTTTTTTTTTCGTGCAAAAAAACTCCTAAAACTGAGATTCCTTATAAGAAACTTATTAAAGAAGAAACGGTATCGGCGAATCCTTTTCCAAGAATAGAGCCTTTTAATGGAACTTTTTCTAAAATACCCAAAGTATTTTTAAAAGAAAAACAACAACAAATAATTGATTATCAAAAATATACATTGGACAATAATCCTCGTCTAAGCGGTGGTTTCCTAATTGCCAAAAACGGGCAAATCATCTATGAACACTATCAAGGATTCTCCAATCGAGAAAATTCTATTTCATTAAATTACAATACGCCCATTCATATTGCTTCCATCACAAAAGTTTTAACCGCAACGGCTGTTTTAAAATTAATTGATACAAAGAGACTCCATTTAGACCAATCGGTTTCCTCCATTCTTCCATCATTTCCTTATAAAGAAATAACCATTAAAACGCTTTTAAATCATCGGTCAGGATTACCCAATTACGCCTATTTCACTTCCGATGAAAAAATTTGGGACAACCACATGGTATTATCCAACCAAGCTATTTTAAACTTATTAGCCCAACATCAATTTCCTCTGCAATTCGCACCCGACACACGTTTTACTTATTGCAATACCAACTATGCTGTCCTCGCTTTAATTATTGAAAAAATCACCGGATTAAATTACCGAAAAGCCATGCACGAAATGATTTTCAAACCATTGCACATGGATCACACGTATGTATTTAACTATAAAACAGATACAGCAACAGCCAGTCAATCCTACACTTGGCGTAATGCACGATACGAGTTTAATTATCTCGATGATATATACGGTGATAAAAACATTTATTCGACACCTCGCGATCTTTTAAAATTTGATTTGGCAACCTATAACCAAAATTTTTTAAGCGATTCGTTAAAAAATCAAGTTTACAGAGGATATAGTTACGAAAAGAAAGGGGTTAAAAATTATGGACTAGGCATTCGCTTAATGGAGTGGGATACAGGACAAAAACTCTTTTACCACAACGGCTGGTGGCACGGAAATAATTCGACGTATATACATTTGGCAGAAGATTCTACCGCTATCATTGCTTTGGGAAATAAATACACCCGAAAAATGTATTCCCTGATGAGTCTTGCAGGTTATTTTGGAGATTATCCTTTAAAAACTGATAAAGAATTACAAAACCAAGATTCTGTTTCTCTATCAAAAATTTCAGATTTAGAAGAAGAAAATGATTCGTTAAAACTTTGAAATTTCTATAAACGGCAAGCTACCTGCATCACACCGCTACAACCTCTTACCCTTGCTGTGTTCCCACCCTGGGGGATTCAGAGGGAGCTGGTTGTGCAGGACTTGCCACCGCAAATATAAAAACAAAAAATAAATTTCTATCTTTGTTCCTTATAATTTTTTTAAATGAAGTCTGTTTTTATACGCCACGGTCTTGTACTCGGGTGCCTGTGCATCGTGATTTTTCTCATTGTACGCTTTGGCTTTTATAAAGATTTTTTATTCGCTTCTGCAATTGTAAATATAACCTTATTCCCTGCTCTTTTCGTCGTTTTTGCTACCATTTCTACTTGGAAACTCAGTCAAAAAACAAAAGAAATTGGTTTCAGAAAAGCATTTAGTGTAGCTTACATTACACAGATGGTAGCTGGAGCATTTTTTATGATTTTTCTTTATTTTTTCTTTAACTGGATTAATCCTGAAAGTATAGAACCCATCCGAAGCGGTCTGTTAGAAAATTTAAACCATACCGAAAACCTGCACGAAGACAATCAATTTTTAATCGATTCTTATAAAAGTGATTATTTATTGTCTGCCCCATTTTTATTTTTGGTATTTTTATGCCCCATTATGTTGCCGTTTTACGGTTTAACCTCTCTCATGATGGCTCTATTTTTTAGAAACAGATAAACTATGGATATATCAATTGTCATTCCTTTATTAAACGAAGCCGAGTCCTTGTCTGAATTACACGATTGGATTGAAAATGTAATGACAGAATATCATTTTTCTTATGAAATTATTTTTATTGATGATGGTTCAAAAGATTGTTCATGGGAAATTATCCGAGGATTGCAGGAAAAAAATACTGCCGTAAAAGGCATTAAATTCCAGCGTAATTTTGGTAAATCACAAGCATTAAATGCTGCTTTCAAAGTAACCCAAGGTGATGTAATTATCACAATGGATGCTGATTTACAAGATAATCCTGAAGAAATACCCGCACTTTACTTTATAATCAAAAATGAAAATTATGATGTTGTATCTGGTTGGAAACAAAAGCGTTACGACCATAAACTTACCAAAAATCTGCCTTCTAAATTATTCAACTGGGCAGCTTGTAAAACCTCAGGTATTCAGTTGCATGACTTCAATTGCGGACTAAAAGCATTCAATGCCAACGTTGTTAAAAGCATTGATGTATACGGCGAAATGCATCGTTACATTCCTGTTTTAGCAAAAAATGCAGGATTTGAAAATATTACTGAAAAAATAGTTCAGCATCAAGCCAGAAAACACGGCAAATCAAAATTTGGAACTGAGCGTTTCATCAATGGATTTCTTGATTTAATTTCCTTATGGTTTATCACTCGTTTTGGTCGTCGTCCCATGTATTTGTTTGGTGCTCTGGGAACGCTAATGTTTATTTTTGGATTTCTTTCCTCCTTATTCATCGGTATTTCAAAATTATATAAAATGAACATGGGTTTTGAATATAATTTGGTAACGGATAATCCTTGGTTTTATATTGCATTGACGGTTATGATATTGGGCACGCAACTCTTTTTGGCAGGGTTTTTAGGTGAAATCATTATCCAGCAAAATCGAAAAAATCAAGATTTTTATCAAATTGAAGAAAAATTAAATCTTCACTCATAATATTATATTTATTAAATTTGTAATTAAATAACATAACAATTTCTATGTATTTCAAACCTATATTTTTTACATTTATCACGCTATTTCTGTGTATTGGTTGCAACAAAACCATTGAGGGAAACGGAAATGTGATCGAAAAAAGTTTTGACCTGAATAATTTTAATCAAATTTTTGCAAAAGGCGATTTTAAAATTATTTTACAGCAAAATCCAACTTCTCAAATTAAATTTGAAATGGATGAAAACCTGATTGAAAATATCGACTTCAGTATTTCCGGAGAATCTCTAACTATTAAGGAAATCGGCAGTGTTTCAAAAAAAATACTTTACAATATTTATGTTTACACGCCGGTTTTGAAAAAAATGGAGTTAGAACAAAATGTTTCTTTATCAACCAAAGAACCTTTTAAAGCAGACGAAATGTTTTTAAAAACCAATCAAAGCTCTACGGTAAACGCTTCTTTTGATACAAAAGATTTTACTTTAAAAGCATATAATCAGTCCGAAACTACACTCTATGGAGAAACGCATACATTTGATATAAGTGCCCAAGATGAAGTTGAAATCAATGCCTTTAATTTTGAAGCCAAAGAAGTTGATATGGACGTTTTAGGAACCTCTGAGCTGAAACTTTTTGTAACAAAAGAACTCAGCGGATCTGCTACGGATAATGCTACGGTAGAATACAGAGAAGGAAACTTCACACGTGATTTTAGAACCAAAGATCAGGCGGAAGTGATTGCCATTAAAGAAATTTCTGAAAAAAATAGAATGGAAACAGAGGATATTATAACCAACGAAGAATAAAATTAAAATGGATAAGGCTGTTTTAGAAAAAGCAAAAATTTGGCTAAATGATGCATTTGATGCCGAAACACAAAAAGAAGTACAACATTTAATCGATAACGACCCTGCAACTTTAGAAGAAGCCTTTTATAAAAATTTAGAATTTGGAACGGGTGGAATGCGTGGAATTATGGGCGTAGGAACCAATCGGTTAAATAAATACACTTTAGGGTTAGCTACTCAAGGATTGGCTAATTATCTCAAAAATGAAGTCAAAAACAAATCGCTAAAAGTAGCCATTACCCATGATGTCAGAAACAACAGTGAATCTTTTGCTAAAATCGTAGCAAACATCCTGTCTGCAAACGGTATTAAAGTTTATTTAACCGATGGATTCCGTCCTACACCTATGCTTTCTTTTGCTGTTCGTCATTACAGCTGTGATGCAGGAATTGTTCTGACTGCTTCACACAATCCTCCCGAATACAACGGATATAAAGTATATTGGAATGACGGAGCTCAAATCGTTCCTCCTCATGACAACGGAATCATTAATGAAGTAAATAATACCCAAGTAAAAGATGTTTTATTTAACGGGAACAACCACTTAATTGAATATGTAGGCAATGAGCTAGATGAAGCCTTTATAAAAACCTCTATTTCATCTATATCCAAAGAAAAAACAGGACGAGACAAGGTTAAAATTGTTTTTACATCACTTCATGGAACTGCCATCAAAACTATCCCTTTCGCTTTAGAAAAAGCAGGCTTTACCGATGTGCATATTGTAGAGGAACAAGCCAATCCTGATCCTTATTTTTCAACGGTTAAATCGCCCAATCCGGAAGAACCCGAAGCTTTAAAAATGGCCATTGATTTAGCTGATAAAATCAATGCAGATATTGTTATCGGGACTGACCCTGATGCAGATCGCTTAGGAATTGCTGTTCGTGATTTTAATGGAAAGATGATTCTTTTAAATGGAAATCAAACCAATGTTGTTTTAACCGATTATTTATTACAAAAATGGCAGAAAGAAGGGAAAATCAATGGAAAACAATTTATTGGATCAACCATTGTAACTTCTGATGTTTTCTTTGATTTAGCCAAACATTATCATGTTACTTGCAAAGCCGGATTAACCGGTTTTAAATGGATTGGTAAAATGATTCATGATGCAGAAGGTAAAGAGGATTTTATTGGTGGCGGTGAAGAAAGTTTTGGTTATATGGTCGGGGATTTTGTTCGCGATAAAGACTCTGTTACTTCCACTTTATTAGCCTGTGAAATTGCTGCCGTTGCAAAAACAAACGGAAGTTCTTTTTACAACGAACTGGCTAAAGTTTATGCCCAAGTAGGTTGTTACCAAGAGCATTTAATTGCTTTGGTAAAAAAGGGATTGGATGGTGCTCAACAAATTAAAAGCATCATGATTCAGTTGCGAGAAAATCCTTTACATGAAATTTTAGGATCCAAAGTAGTTCAAATCAATGATTATCAATCCAGTATTAGTAAAAACAGATTAACCGGCAAGGAAACGATGCTTGATGTTCCTAAATCCAACGTATTGATTTATTATACGGAAAACGGTACTAAAGTAGCAGCAAGACCTTCAGGAACTGAACCTAAAATTAAATTTTATTTTAGTGTAAAGGGAGAACTAAAAAATCCAAAAGATTTTCCGGTTGTCCAACAAGAATTACAAAGAAAAATAGAAGAAATTATTGCCGATATGAAATTGGATTAGTTTGGTAAGACTTTTTTAAAATAATAAAACCTATCGAACTAATTATCAACAGGTTTTATTATCTATGAACATTTATAGAAATATAAAAAACAACAATCCAATATCTTTTTTAACCTAAAAATTTTACTTGTGTAAACATTTTCTTGAGCGGGAAACGGGACTCGAACCCGCAACATTCAGCTTGGAAGGCTGATGCTCTACCAATTGAGCTATTCCCGCTTGTTAAACAATTGTGACCACGGGAGGAGTCGAACCCCCAACCTCTTGAGCCGTAATCAAGTACTCTATCCAATTGAGCTACGTGGCCATGCGTTGTTTGCGGTTGCAAATATAGTATAGAAAATTATTTTCACAAAACTTTTTTCAAATTATTAAAGTAGAAAACGTTGGTTTTATCAGGGTTTATTTTTATATAGTTACTCTTTAACAATAAGTAAATCACAAGGTAAATCAGAGAGGATATATTCTATATCGTGTTTGAAAATTCGATCAAAAACAGACATTCTTTTATCCGAAGAATTCATAATTAGTAAATCTGCTTTTATACTTTGGGCATAATGCCCTACGGAATAACCTGATTTTCCGAATATAACTTTACTTTCAATTCGTAAACTCCCAATATCAATTTTTTTTAATAATTCTTTAACCCGTTGTTTTTCCCGTTTACGAATCCGATCACGAATGACTTCTGCTTTTTTAATTGTTTTACTATCTTTTGCCGTTATTTTTATTAATTTAGGATTAACTTCTTCTACTATATGCAGATTTTTAGAGCCTATTTTTTTTAAAAATTCGACCCCCACTTTAATTGTATTAGCCGTTTTAGGATTTTCAATTCCGTTGATGACTACTTTATCTAAAAGTCGTTCTTTTTCTGACGGATTGGTCAATAACAACAATGAGCATTTTACGGTTCGTGTAAGTTTTCTGGCAATGGATCCCACATAATAACGGTACAACGTTTCGTTAATTAATGCTCCTGCAATCAACAAATCTACGCCTAATTCCTTTGTGGTTGAAGCGATTACTTCTTCAGGTTTACCTTCTTTCCAAATAATTTCCAAATTGGCTTCAAACGTCAAGTCCTTCAAAAACTGTTGAATTGTATTTTCTTTTTCCGATGTTTTTATTCCGATATGAATCAGTACCAATGTAGCGTCTAATTTCTTGGCAATACGAACGGATTCGTTCAGATTAGCCTTTAAACGAGGTGAAAAAGCGATTGCTGTTGCTATTTTTTTAAAGGAATAATTAATCATATATATCTAAATCTAAATTTTTACGTAAAACCTCTAAATTAGGATTTTTCTTGACTAAATATTCATATTTTTCTTTAGGATTATACAATATCTTTCCCGATTCTATGGCTACTATTTTTGTTTTTAGCTGAATAAAATGATTGTTCAACCCATGTTTAAATTTATAATTAATTGTATTTCGTTGTTTGTTAAACTCCTCTAAAGTCGCATTAGACGTTACATGAAACCACAATTCAGACTCTTCTTTTAACACTACTTTCACATGGTTTAAAGCATTAAAAATCACAAAATCATCTGATTTTTTTAACTCATCCAAATATTCTTTCCAAAGAGTTTCCACCTGTGATTGTTCAAATTTATCTTTAGGAAGATCTTCGGTGTCTTTTTGAAGTTTTACAATTTCTTCCTTGGCTTCCATTGCCGATTTAATACTTAAGGCTGATCGTCGTCGGACATTTATTTTTGAAGTGGTTGTTGAAGATGCCGATTGTATTTTCTCAACATAATCTTTTTTCTCACTTGTTTCAGATGAAAGATATTCCTCTTTGGAAGTAACTGATTTTTGAAGTGGAGGAATTATTTTAAATCTTTTTTTTTTAGTCCCTCGTGATTTGTGGTTAATGAAGCCAGTTGCATTAAGGCAATTTCCACAGTCAAACGCTGGTTTTTACTCGCCCGATATGCAATATCAGCCTGAGAACAAATTTCCAATGCATTCATCAAAAATGGTAAGGGTGCTTTTTGAGACTGATCCAAATATTTTTGGCGTGTATTTTCTCCTACTTCCAATAGTGAAACGGTTTGTGGATCTTTGGCAACCAACAGATCTCTGCAATGAGCTGCTAAACCTGCGATAAATAAATGCCCGTCAAAACCTTTATTGATAATGGAATTATATGCCAATAATATTTCTTGAATTTTATTTTCCAAAGCAAGGTCAATTACCTTAAAATAAGAATCATAGTCTAAAATATTCAGATTTTCGGAAACATTTTCAGTCGTTAAATTATTTCCTGAAAAAGAAACCATCTGGTCAAAAATAGAAAGTGCATCACGTAAAGCTCCATCTGCTTTTTGAGCAATTAAATGCAAAGCATCATCTTCGGCAGTTATATTTTGGTCTTTGCAAATCTTTTCCAAGTGGTTTTTAATACGTGAAACTGAAATCCGTTTAAAATCATAGATTTGGCAACGCGATAAAATGGTTGGTATAATTTTATGTTTTTCGGTTGTTGCTAAAATAAAAATAGCGTGTGCCGGTGGCTCTTCCAACGTTTTCAAAAAAGCATTGAAAGCTGCTTGTGAAAGCATGTGTACTTCGTCAATAATGTACACTTTGTATTTACCTTGTTGAGGTGCAAAACGAACTTGTTCAATCAAATTCCGAATGTCATCTACCGAATTATTAGAAGCGGCATCTAATTCAAATATATTAAACGCAAAATCTTCATCTTCTGAAGTATTAATTTCTTCATTAATTTTCCGTGCTAAAATTCGGGCACAAGTTGTCTTTCCTACTCCTCTGGGACCACAAAACAACAGTGCTTGAGCCAGATGGTTGTTTTCTATGGATTGTACCAAAGTGTCTGTAATGGCTTTCTGACCTACTACATCAGAAAATTCTTTTGGGCGGTATTTTCGGGCTGATACAATGAAACTTTCCATGAAAATTAACTTATCACATCACAAATATAGGATTATATTCTTCAAAAGAAAAGCTTTTATTTTTATCGTAAGGTTTTAAAAAACTATTTTATTAAATCAGAACTTTGTGTATAAAAGCTAAATCTTTACAAAATTCAATTTAATAGGCTTTTTTTTCACCTTTAAAAATATTTAAGGTTGTTTCCATAACAATTTCTAAATCCATTAAAAAAGACCAATTTTCAACATAAAAAACATCCATACGTGTTCTATTTTTTATATCGGATTTCGTAATAATTTCTCCTCTATATCCTTTTACCTGAGCTAATCCTGTTACACCTGGTTTTACCAGATGCCTGATGATGTAGCGTTTATCTTCATCTATAAAGTTATAATCATGTGAAACCATGTGGGGGCGAGGTCCGACTACTGACATTTCTCCTTTTAATACATTAAAAAACTGCGGTAATTCGTCTATACTTGTTTTTCTTATAAAAGCTCCTATTTTAGTTACTCGTGTATCATTTTTGGTAGCCTGCTTGGTTTCATCATCATTATTTACAGTCATAGAGCGGAATTTATAGCACCAAAAACACTCTCCCTTCAATCCTACCCTTTTTTGTTTAAAAAAAATCTTGCCTTTACTTTCTATTTTAATTAAGATAGAAATAAGAGGAACTAACCATGATAATATAAAAACCATTACACCCATAGAAAATATAATATCAAAGATTCTTTTTAAAGTTTTAAAAAAGGGTTGATCTAATTTTAACTTTCTAAAGGACAAGACCGGTAAAAATCCGTAATAACTTACGCCTAATTTGGTTGTTAAAAAAGTATCTTGATCGGGTATAAACTTTACTTTAACATATTCTTGATCGGAATGTGAAATGATTTTTCTTATTTTTTTTTCGCTTAAAGAACCCATCGAGCAGTAAATCTCGTCTAATTCCGAGCAATCATAATCTAAGTAATCATTTTTAGATCCTAATTTATCTTTGATGTTATCATCTGAAAAATATCCTATAAATTGATAGCCGTATTTGGGATTGGTTTTAAAGAAGTTTCTCAGTCTTTCGGCATATTTGCTATACCCGATAATCGCTACATTCCGGTAATTTCCTCCTCTTGTACGGTAGATTTGTAATAAATAGACAAAAATACTTCTAAAAAAGAATGTAAACACGCTAATTACCAAAATATAAAACAAGGTTAGTTTATAGTTAAATACGGTATTTTCTTTTAAAGTTCCTAAGCCTGAAATTAAGGGAATTGCGACCAATGAAAATAATATAATTTGTTTTAATATTTTATTAAAAATGGAAACATATCTTGTGTAACGATATATCTTGTAGATAGTTGAAAAATTACTGATTATTAACCAAGAAAGATTTAAGAAAATAATGGCTTTGTAATGATTGCGTATAATTATCCCTATGTCTTTAAGGGATTTTAATTCTATTTCTCCAAAAAAATAAAACAATAGAAAGATACCCAGATTTATAATACCTAAATCTAAAACAACCAGCAGGAATGGAATGTATTTTGAGTATCTGGTTTTTTTCAATCTTCTTTATTTAATCGTAAAAGTCTTTCTTCAAAGTTAGTTAAAACTTTTTTATTATGGGAAATCTTTGGATTAAATAATAAAATGTTACTGAGAAATCTAAAATATAATCTTTACTGCTAAACAACAAGTAATTGCTTTTTCTATAAATTCCTGGTTTTAAACTCCTTATATTTTACCTCTACAAATTCTTTAATTTCTTTTTCAAAACGTTCTTTTGAAAATTTTAATGTATGTTTTCTTATAGCTTCAGAATCAAAAGTTAAACTTCCAAATTTATCAATTGCATTTATAATGTGTTTCTCCTCTTGTTTATAAAAAAAGACTCCTGTTACTTTATCTATTACTGTTTCTAATACCCCTCCCTTTCCAAAAGCTATTACAGGTGTTCCACAGGCTTGTGCTTCTACCGGGATAATACCAAAATCTTCTTCGGCAGCAAAAACAAAAGCTTTTGCTTTTTTCATGTAATTTATTAAGACCTCACTTTCTACAAAACCTAATAATTCAATATTTGTATTTGTAATTTTTTTAATTCTTTCAAATTCAGGACCATCTCCAGATACTATTAATTTTTTTGATGGCATTTTGTTGAATGCTTTAACTATAAGTTCAATTTTTTTGTAGGAGACCATTCGAGAAGCAGTAAAATAATAGTCTTCTTTTTTTGTTTCTAAAGAAAAAGAATTTATGTCTACGGGTGGATAAATCACTTTTGATTCTCTATTGTATATTTTTTTGATTCGTTTTGCAATATATTTGGAGTTTGCAATAAATAAATCAACTCTATTAACAGTAGCTAAATCCCAAAGTCGTATTTTATGAAGTACGTATTTTGCATAAAGAGATTTCATTCCCTTTTTTAGGTTTGCCTCTTCTAAATATTGATGATATAAATCCCATGCATAACGCATTGGTGAATGGCAATAACAAATATGTAATTGATTTTGATTTGTTAATACCCCTTTTGCGATTGATGCTGAAGAACTTAAAACTAAGTCATATTCACTTAAATTGAATTGTTCTATAGCATATGGAAATAATTGTAAGAATTTACGATGATTAGATTTTGCTGTTGGTAATTTTTGAATAAAACTTGTACTTATTTTTTTATCTCCCAATATAGTATTTTTATCCTTCTCTGATAAAAAATCTACTAATGCATAATGTTCAAAATCATTCCAAATATTATTAAATGACTGTATTACTTTTTCTGCCCCACCATTTACATAATACCAATCATGAACTAATGCTTTTTTCATATAATAAAACTTAATTTTATGTGTTAAAATATATAAAACCCTTGCTACATATTTATAAATTTACTTTCAAATTCTTCTGTTTTCTTATTTCATAGTTATTTTTATAAAAAATAGCCATAAATACTGCATATAAAATAATACCTCTATACCTGTACAATAATGATTCTGACATTATTTGAATTAAAAAAATAATTTGTAGAATCAGTGCAATATAAACTTTTTGTCTTTTAAAATTTCTAAAAAGACAACTATTTATACCTGCAAAAACTATGATCATAATTATTCCTCCACTTAATAAAAAATCTAAATATTGATTATGAGAATTATTATAAATAGGTATGTTCCCTTTTTGTTTTAACTGCAATAGATTACTGGCTTTTTTATATCCGTGACCTATAAGCGGAGATTCTTTAGAAAGTTTTATAGAAGTAATAAAAAGCTCTACTCTTGGGTCTTGAGGTATATTTTTAAAACGATTATACAACTTACCTTTTATATTAAAACACAACATTAATACTCCTACAAAAAGTAATGTTAAAATCAGTGTGCTTTTTATTTTCTTTTTGTTTTTTAATATATATTTGATCAGAAAAGCAATCCCGAATAATATAAAACAAATTATCGTCATTCTTGACAATGATAAAAAGGAAAAAATAAGAAAAAATAAGAGTATTAGCTTTAGTGCTATTTTTTCATTTTTCTTATATACAAAGCCTTCGTCTAAAAGATAAAATCCAATTACAAAACCTACTAATAAATATAAAGAGAAGTAAATATGGTGAAAATCAATTCTTTCAGAAACAGAATGAATGAAATATAAAATTTTATTATGATTATAATATTCACTTAACTTCCATAGATTAACATAATTTTCAAAATAAACTTCTTGGATGAATTCATGAATCAACAATAACAAAAGCATTATAGCCAATGAATAAATATAACTTTTAAAAAAATAAATTTTATCTGTTTTTTTTAAAGGATTTATTGAAAAAATCAGGGGAAATAATATAAGAGACAAATCTCTATCCCAAGGTCCTATCGGATTTCTAAGTTTAATAAGTATTAACATTGCAAAAAACAACATGCTTATAGGGTGAAAAATCCCTTTTTTAATGTTTATATAATTAAAATTATTCTTTTGCTTAATCCAATTATAAATCTCTATACTTAAAAAAACAAATAACAATATATATCCTACTTTTTCTATAGGACTTGTAATTGCTAATGCAAGTATTATCAACCTTAATTTATTCATATTTTTGATTAGTTAATATAAGTCCGTTAAAAAACCATAGAAATAAACTAACCGGAATAAGCAAGTATGCTCCATCTATAAAAGCAACTATCAAATAGGTTATTATACCCACACGTAGTTGATTTAGGTATTCATTTTGATATTTTGACAATTTATAAATATAATTTATAACTAAAGGAGAAAATACTTGAATAACAAATAATATAATTCCAACAACTCCCATTTGTTCTACGATACTTTTATATAACATTTCTGATATTCCAAAAAAATCTTTTTCAAAAAAGAACAAATGTATTTTTTCAAAAAATGTCCCATCTAATCTACCGTTTAAAGTTGGATCAAAAAGATACATTATATTTTTATCTAAAATGAATGTCATTACTAAAACTAATAAGATAAACATTAATGCTCCTCCTATTATTATTTTAATTATATCTCTCCTATGGGTTATGATTTCATACAGTATTAATCCTGCCCATACTGTTCTGGATAAAGTTAAAATCATCACTAATTTCAGTAATATTTTATGCCATTTATGTTTTTTAGTAAACGGAAGCAAAAACAACATACAAACCCCAAAAATATTCCCGTTATTATAGGTTGAAAATAATTTAAAAATACTATCTCCTCTGTCATTATTTTTAAATTGTAATAACCCAAAGTCTTTTGCATTAACAGTTAAATAAGCAATTTCAAAATCTTCACCTGTATTTATTTTATACAAAAATTGAAATAGCCCAAATATTGATAAAAATAAAATAGAATGCAATATTATCTTATGGAAAAAATCAAATCTTAATACGATCCATTTATTCCACCTTTCAAATAAAATAATAAACACAAACGGAAAAAAAATAAAACTCAACACGGAAGATATTAAGAACCCTATACCCAGAGAGTACTTGTCTAAATACAGTAAATAAATAATAAAATATAAACTAAAAGGTATTGTAAGTACATAGGATTTAATATTAAATATAGCCATTTTTTCTTTTCTTAAGAATTTCAAGCCGGCTAAAAAAATCAGTATTCCTAAGAAAATATACCCCCACGTGATAGGAATACCATAAATGGCAATTCCTCCCTTAGGCAAAGCAATGTTAAATACAACAGCTATAACTAAAAAAAAATTAAAAAGAGAATATTTGGTTTTGATTTTTATCACTAATCGTATTACTGTTTTATCTTTCTTATAAATTTATAAAAAACCAAGGCATTTTTCCCGAAAATATAATTAATTAAATATAAAGATTTAGGCACTATATGATCATATAAATTAATGTTTTTTAACTCATTTTTCAATTCATTTAACTTTTCTCTACCTACTCCTACATTCATCTCAAACACATGAAAAGCCTGCCTTACTGTTAGCTCTTTTTTTAAATCCTTATACAATTCTATTCCGTATTGATTACCTACATTTGCAGCTATTTCTAACACCGATTTCCACATTTTAGCTCTCCCTTTTACTGTATATGAGCCCGGTATATGAACTGTTTCCTCTTTTAAAGAAGAGCCAAATAAAGGAGGATTTCCTGCTCGCCCGGCTACTGTTGGCTTAGCTAAATAGCCTATGCCTTCCGTACAAAAAGCGTGGCAGGCTAAATATATCTGATAGTATAATGAACCATCATATTTATTAGTACTAAACGGTAATGCCCAATCTCTGTTTATCACTAAACCACCAACAAAACCACATGATCTAAAAATCATTTTGGGTGATGTTAAATTTTTACTACTGTATATGGATTCTTTATTGTCTATTCTTGATACACCCAAAGGATTATGAATATCATTATTAAATCTTATAAACGGTCTTGAAATCATAGCAATAGATTCATTTCTTTGAGTAAATTCGTTTAATATTTTGATTCCATCTTTCAAAAAGAGATCATCATTACCTATTAAAATAACCCATTTGTATGAACATACTTCTATCAATTTTCTAACATTGGCATCATAGCCTAAATTAATTTCATTCTCTATGTAAATCAAATCAACATTAATTTCTACGAATTTTTTTTTCCATAATTTGGCTTTTTCAGCTAATTCTTTTCGTTCTTTAGAGACATCTTCACAAATTACTATTTCGTTTGGAAAAACAGACATACTATAAATCGATGATAATAATTCTTCAAATTCTTCAACTCGACTATAAGCAGGTATAGCAATAGAAAACCCTTTTTTACTAATCATCATTTACATTTATAATATTGTTTTAATTAACTTTGCAGGAGCTCCCGCTATTATTGAATTTTCAGGAAAGTTTTTTGTTACTACTGAATTTGCCCCTATAATTGAGTTTTTTCCTATGGTTACATTGGGCATTATTGCAACTCCTTCACCAACCCATACATTATCCTCTATAATAACAGATCCTTTAGATATTAACTTTCTTTTATTTACAGGGATATCAAATTCTTCAACACAATCTGTTTTACCATGATAATGGTCAGTAATAAACACCTTACTTCCTAGTAAAACATTATTGCCTATATGTATCTTATTTATACAACCTATATGACAATCATAATTAATACTAACATTATTCCCAATTACAATTTCAGGATTAAATAAATTTCCCTTATGCTTTTCATATGCTTCTAATCGTAGGCGTTTGAAACAATAAAAATCATTGCCAACAGTAATATACTTTCCTCCCAACAAATAAATTGGAGCTTCGATATAAGTATTTGTCCCACAATATTTAAATGTTCTTTTTACCGAATAACTATATATACTATTTACAAAAAAATTATAGTATTTAACAATGTTGTAGTTAAATAAAAAGCTTAAAAGAAATGATATTTTTTTTGCTAAAACTCTTGCCATTACAAATTTTAGGGTTTGTTAGTGATCAACAAATAATGTGTTTAATTCCATTATTGTATCTTCTTTTATTTCCTTTTTTAATTTTAAAATAAAAGTGTTTGTCAATAGTTCAGCAACATACCCAGATAATCTATCAAAATTAATTTGTTCATTATGTATGTCATTTTTATTTTGTTCAAAATGAATATTAAGTATGGAAAAAATAAAACTACAATATTTGTTAAATATACCCTTTTCCATTATTACCATATTAGCATAATAAATTCTATTAGAATTTAATGTGTCAATATAATATTCTAAATATTGGGGGAAATTATTCTTAATAATCTCTTTTATTTCATCTAGATAATTGAATTCAAAAATATCAAAATGGGTTTTAATATTTTTATTTACTAATTCAACAGGAGAGGTGACAAAAACACTAATATTTTCTTGAGCAATAGTTTTTACTAATTTAACCGAAAAATCATTTAGCTCAGCGTTTAAGGCCTCTGGAGTTGTTTTAATCATTTCAAAAATAATCCCTTTATCATAATTCCGTTTTAACAACTTATAGCTTTTTCCAAAATAAACTTTTATTTTATCCTTGAGTTTTTTAACAAAAGACTCTTGTTTAAAAGTAAAATATCTACGATAATGACATAATCCAATATAATCTGCATCATTAATATTTTTCCAAGCCCAATATGTAGCGGTCATCTCACAATAATACTTGTTTTTTGATGATATATTATCTCCCGTATTGTCCGCAATCATATTTAAATTAATTTTCGAATCTTCCTTACCAACATGTATAGGTAAAAAAATATCATCCTCATATATGTAATGCTTTTTATGATGAGCTACTAATATTTTGATTTTCATATATTTTGATTTTAGCCAATGCTGATGCAATTACCTGATGCATATCATAATACTTATACTCTGCTAAACGACCTCCAAAAATAATGTTTTCTTCTTTTTTAGCTATTTTTTTATATTTTAAATAGGTTTCAGAATTTTTAGAATCATTTATAGGGTAATATGATTCCGAACCATGCTCCCATTCTTTAGGGTATTCTTTAGTTATTACGGTTTTTGGTTGATTACCAAATTCAAAATGCTTATGTTCAATAATTCTTGTATAGGGGATTTGGTTCTCAGTATAATTTACTACAGCATTGCCTTGATAATTTGGATTATCCATTATTTCATGCTTAAAATCTAAACTTCTATATTCTAATTTTCCATATTTATAATTATAAAACTCATCTATTTTACCTGTAAAAACAATTTTATTTGCTAAAGAATCCCAATACTTTTTATTTTCAAAATAATCAACAGATTGTTTTACTTCAATACCTTCTAAAAGTTTTTCTATTAAAACATTGTAACCTCCAATAGGAATACCTTGATACTTATCATCAAAATAATTATTATCAAATGTGAATCTTACGGGAAGTCTTTTTATAATAAATGAAGGTAATTCAGTTGCTTTTCTACCCCACTGCTTTTCGGTATATCCTTTAATTAATTTTTCATAAATATCTTTACCTACTAAGGAAAGAGCTTGTTCTTCTAAATTTTTAGGGGTTTTTATATTTAACTCTTTTACCTGACTTTCTATTTTTATTTTGGCTTCTTGTGGTGTTTTTATCCCCCAAAGTTGATAAAAAGTATTCATATTAAATGGCAAGTTATAAAGTTTCCCTTTGTAATTTGCTATTGGTGAGTTTGTATATCGATTAAATTCCACAAACGAATTTACATAATCCCATATTTCTTTGTCGTTGGTATGAAAAATATGTGCTCCATATTTATGAACATTTATTTGCTCTATATTTTCACAATAGATATTTCCTCCAATATGATTTCTTTTGTCTATTACCAAACAGTTCTTTCCTTTCTTTTTCATTTCATAGGCAAAAACAGAACCAAAAAGACCTGAACCAACTATTAAATAATCATATTTGTTACTCACCATAATTTATATTTTTTACATAAATAAAACATATATACGGTTACAAACATTTCTGTTGCAACAGTAATATAGGCTACATTAAAAATTGTAAAGTTATACATCCCCCACACAATAAGCACTAAAATTAAATAAAATAAACCAGATAATAAGACTGCTTTACTAAACAACTTATTATAACCAAAAGGAATTAAAGTCTGTATACCAAACACATTACTCATACCTATTATTGGAATTGTTACTAACAATATTTTTAATAGTAGCACTGCATCTTTATGTACTTCTCCATTTAAAAGAAATTGAACTATAAAACTTGAAAAAATAAAAGCTATCAAGATTAATAAAACATTACCAATAACCGATATCTTAAAAATATTTTTCACAAATTTAATATTCTTTTCTTTACTCACTTTTGGGAATATTGCTTGTGATAATACTGTTTGAGGAGTTCTAAGAAATGTAAGTATCTTTTCTGATAAATCATAATACGTAACCGACTCCATGCCTATAAAAAACCCAACAATAACTTTATTAGTTGCAACATAAATTTGAATTGATACATTTGACAAAAATATTGGAGTAGAAGATTTTAACTCTGATTTTATATCAGCTAATTTGGGTCTATATATTTTCACCTTATGTTTAAAAATGATAATATAAAATGCTACTAATCCCGATAGTATAGTTCCTACAATATTAATAATAGGCACTAATAAATAATCAGCTGGAGACTTTATAAATAAAAAAACCGAAATCAAAAAAAAAGATTTCATAACTAACGAAATAAATGTAATATATTTCATTTGTTCAATCCCCTGAAAATACCATATAGGAAAAAAAATATCATACAAACACATCCATAAAGTTAATAAGAAAAGTACTTTATTTTCTTTAAGACTAGGAACAATATTTATTAAACCCATTAAAACTAATATTATTATCAATAACAATATTAGTTTTATAAAAAAAATACTACTAAAAATTTTTGAAACCTCATTCTTATCTGTTCTATTTATACTAATAGCCTTAGCCCCAGATATATTAAAACCATAACTCACAACTATAACTAAATAACTAATTATAGCCTGTGCAAAAATGACCAACCCGAAAACATCACTACCTAAAAACCGAATTAAATATGGATAAACTAATAAAGGAATTACTAAATTTAAAACCTGTAATACAGACAAGTATGAAAAATTTTGTATAAGAATCTTATTGTTATTTAAAATAGAACTGATTTTATTTTTTAACATCATTCATTGAATTCTCAATTAGTAAATTCACTTCTGCTATGGTCTAAAGTTATTTTGATTAAATATTTAAAACTTCTTTATTTTTTCAACCAAATAATATGAATTGAAGTCTGCTTGATTATTTTTAAATTATCTTTTCCAAATATTCTCCATAACCGCTTTTCCCATATCTTTTAGCGGCTTCAAGTAATTTATCTTTGTTTATAAATCCTTTTCTGTACGCAATTTCTTCAATACACGATATTTTAAATCCTTGTCGTTTTTCTAATACTTTTACAAACTCGGCTGCTTCATGTAAAGAGTCTATCGTGCCGGTATCCAACCAAGCTGTTCCTCTGCCTAAAAAGGCTACTTTTAAACGTTTCTGTTTTAAATATTCTTTATTGACATCCGTAATTTCATATTCTCCTCGAGCACTTGGTTTTATGTTTTTTGCAACTTCTACTACCGAATTATCATAAAAATACAATCCCGGAACAGCAAAATTAGATTTTGGATTTTTGGGCTTTTCTTCTAATGATGTTACTTTATATCCGTCTTCTTCTTTTTCAAAATCGACCACTCCATAACGCTCCGGATCAGATACTCGGTAAGCAAAAATTGTTGGTTCTTCACATTGAGCCACTTCGGTTAATAATTTAGGCATTCCTGACCCGTAAAATATATTATCGCCCAATACCAAAGCTACAGAGTCATTTCCAATAAAATTTTCTCCTAAAACAAATGCTTGAGCCAACCCATTTGGAACTTCTTGTACCGTATATTCAAATCGGCATCCTACTTGACTTCCATCTCCTAATAATCGTTTAAAACTTTCTTGATCTTCAGGAGTTGTAATGATTAAAATTTCTCTGATTCCTGCCAACATCAAGATAGATAATGGATAATAAATCATGGGTTTATCGTAAACAGGCATCAATTGTTTGCTCACCGCTATGGTAAGCGGGTATAACCGTGTTCCTGAGCCTCCTGCTAAAATAATTCCTTTCATGGCCTATGAATTGTATTGTTTTTCGTAATATTTTTGATAATCTCCACTGGTTACATGGTCTAACCATTCTTTATTATCCAAAAACCATTGTACTGTTTTTTCCAATCCTTCTTCAAATGTAACAGAAGGTTTCCAGCCTAATTCTTTATTCAGTTTTGAGGCATCAATAGCATAGCGTCTGTCGTGTCCCGGGCGGTCTTTTACATACGTAATTAATTCCTCGCTTGCTCCTTTTTTTCTACCTAATTTTTCATCCATGATAGAGCATAACAGTTTAACTAAATCAATATTCTTCCATTCGTTAAACCCGCCTATGTTATAGGTATCACCTGTTTTTCCTTTATGAAAAATAATGTCAATCGCTTTTGCATGGTCTAATACGTACAGCCAATCCCGCGTGTAATTTCCATCTCCATAAACCGGAAGAGGTTTATTGTTTTGAATATTATTGATGAATAAAGGTATTAATTTTTCGGGGAAATGATTGGGACCGTAATTATTGGAGCAGTTGGAAATTTTTACAGGAAAACCATACGTGTTATGATAAGCTCTTATCAGTTGGTCAGAAGCCGCTTTTGAGGCTGAATAAGGCGATTGAGGATCATAAGGTGTTGTTTCTAAAAAATAACCTGTTTCTCCTAAAGAACCATAAACCTCATCGGTTGATACATGATAAAATAATTTATTGTCAAAACTTTCTTTCCAAATTTCACGGGCAGCATTCATCAAGTTGGCTGTTCCCAACACATTTGTTTCAATAAATGCATTCGGATCAGTTATTGAGCGATCTACATGGCTTTCTGCTGCCAAGTGAATCACAGCATCAAATGAATGTTTTTTAAAAATGGTTTGTATTAAATTTGCCTCTCGAATATCTGCTTTGATAAAAGTATAATTCGGTTGAGTTTCTATATCACGTAAATTTTCTAGATTTCCGGCATAGGTTAATGCATCTAAATTATAAATTTTATAATCAGGATATTGCTTTACAAAATAACGTACCACATGGCTTCCAATAAAACCTGCTCCACCCGTAATAACAATTTTTTTATTCATAATCAATTAATATCTTTATATATATATGTTTCCAACACTTTTCCTTTTCCTTTAAACAATAGTGTTTTATGATAGGCTGCGGGAAATAGTATCGTCGTTCCGGTTTTTAAAATACTTTTGTTGATTTCAACACTTCCTTCTACTACCATATATAGTACAAAACTATCTATTTTTGATAAATTTCTAACAAAATCTTCTTGTATGTCTAATGTATTAACCGTAAAATAGTTGGTTTTAACTAACGTGTTTTTCTTTTTATTTAATTTAAAATTATGGGTAACACTATAGTTTAAAGCATCTAAGGCTAACTCCGTATGCAATTCTCTCTCATTTCCTTCGGCGTCTTTTCTGTCCCAATCATACACACGATAAGTCAAATCCGAAGTCTGCTGAATTTCTGCTATCAAAACACCTTTTCCAATAGCATGAATCAATCCTGCTTCTACAAAAAAAGAATCTCCTTTCTTTACTTTTTCATAATGCAAATAGTGTTCAACTTTTCCTTCTTCTAAAATCTGTCGATATCGCTCTTTTGAAAGCTCTTGATTAAATCCTAATATTAAGTGCGAATTTTTATCTGCTTCTACCACATACCACATTTCCGTTTTTCCAAAAGAGTTATGACGTTGTTTTGCTAATTTATCATTAGGATGAACTTGAACAGATAAATCATCCGTAGCATCAATAAATTTAATTAAAAGGGGAAATTGATTGCCGAATTTCTCATAATTTTTTTTGCCTACAAATTCTGCTTTATACTTTTCCGTTAATTCTTGTAAAGATTTTCCTTTTAGCATCCCGCTCTTTACAACAGATACACTTTCTTTCACAGCAGAAACCTCCCAACTTTCTCCTATATTATTTTCTGTAAAATTTTTAGAAAAAAGCGTGTTCAGTCTATCTCCTCCCCAAATTCTTTTTTTAGGGATTGGTTCAAACTGTATAGGATGTTGTAATTCTTCCATAAAGTATTACGTTCTTTTGATAAAATAACGCAATATATTTAATCCTAATATCAACCCCAAGACAATTACAAAGCCTGAAAAAACAAACTTTCCAAAGCCTAATATACTACTTGATTTTTTAGGAGTTGATGAATTTGAATTTGCTGAAAAACTGTTATCCATAAACTGAGTCTCGCCGATATACGATAAATCGGATAAAACCTGAAGTGTTTCTTTTTGCTTATCAATTTGTCTTTCAACTTCAGCTAATTTATTGGATAATTTTTGATACACGTTAAAAATATCTGCTTCAGAAGAATTTTCTACCAAAATTCCGCTCGAAGGTATTTTTGACCGTTCCGATTGTAAATCTTTTTTAATCGTTTGGTCTATATTACTCAAATTGGCTTCAATACGCTTTTTTTCTGCACTTAAAATTTCCAATTCTTCTTTTTGCCTTTTCATAATTAAAGTAGAATTTTCTACAGTAGAAATAATCTGATCTTGAACTTTTTCCGTATCAATCTCTTTATCTGAATAAACCATGATTACATGGTTGTTATATTCAAATTTTTTAATCGAAGAAATATACTCTTCTATTTTAATTTTTTCTAATACATCTTTATTGTCAGTACCTAATTTATTTAACAATATCTCCATGCTTTCCTTATAATCCTTTATAGGTTCAATAGCAATCGTAAATTCTTTTTCCTCTTTATTTTCTTCGTAATATCTAATTTTATCATATAAAAACATACGAGAAATACTATTAGGAGACACAATCATTTTATATACTTTCTGAGAAGAAAAAGTTGAATAATTAAAAATTGCCCATCCCAAGCCCAATAAAGCACCGAGTAGTAGATAAAACCAATTTTTTCTGAAAAATCCAAACATAGCAATTAAAACCGAAATAGCTCCTTCCCATGAATCTACAATAATATTTTTTATTAAGCGACCCAATTCTTTCAAATCGATTTCATCATTGTTCGGGTTATTTTCAGAAAGTTTATGATTGTTTGAATCATTCATATAAATTCTCAATTTTAATTCAGAAGACAAATATACAGTTTTATTCAGTATCTGAATTTTAAAATTTACATAAAAAATAAAAGTCCCCACAAAATTATGTAAGAACTTTAGCGGTCTGGACGGGACTCGAACCCGCGACCCCATGCGTGACAGGCATGTATTCTAACCAGCTGAACTACCAAACCGTTTTTTCACTATTTTAATATTCTTCTGCATGCTCTTAACAATAAAAACATTTAAAAGAATTAAGCTATTTTTGAATTTTAAAAGATAAGCGGTCTGGACGGGACTCGAACCCGCGACCCCATGCGTGACAGGCATGTATTCTAACCAGCTGAACTACCAAACCGTTTTAATTTTAGTAAATCTTATAATCCAAAAAACCAAAGAGCTTTTAGACCCTAAAATGGTTTGCAAATATATGATTTATTTAATTTTTCACAAAAAAAGATTTGTTTTTTACCTCTCTTTAAAAAATAAAGCTACTCTTTTAAAGTAGCTCTTAAATTCTATACTAAAGCATCTAATTTTGCTTCTAAAACATCTTTTGTAGCAATTCCTACGTGCTTATCTACTATTTCGCCTCCTTTAAAAAACAAAATAGTCGGAATATTTCGTACGCCATAAGAAGCTGCTGATTCGTTGTTGTTATCCACATCCACTTTTGCTATAACGGCCTTCCCTTCAAAATCGGTTGCCAAAGCATCAATAGCAGGAGCTATCATTTTACAAGGGCCGCACCATGCTGCCCAAAAATCAACCAATACAGGTTTATCTGATTTTAATACTACTTCTTCAAATGTTGCGTCTGTTACATCTAATGCCATTTTATTGTTTATTTTAAATTTATTTCAAAAATACAAACTGTTCTCGTTAAAACAACAATTATATCATCATATTTAACTATGACCCAATATCTTTTTTATTAATTTAGTTTATATCGTATATTTCCTATTGTATGCAATTGGTTTATAAAATGCTTATCAATGGATATTTTTTTCTTTCGTGAAGGAAGATTCATATAAGTACCTGAATGCTCATCATGAACAATTAGTTTAAGCTGACCGTTTCCTTCACTATTTTTGATTAATTCTGTTATCTCCAATGTCATATTGTCAGTTAAATCATTGATTTCTATAATTAAAGAAATGGATTTAGCATACACCTCCATAACGTCTTGTAATAATTGAATGGATTGGATATTGGTATAAACTCCGTCTCCTTTTCGCCTGGGTGTAATGCTTACTTTAAAATGCAAAAACTTTTCCAATACTAAGAAATGTTTCATTCGTAAATATTCTTCACCAAAAAGCATAAAGTCTTTAGAACCTTTATAATCTTCAATGGTTACAATAGCAAAATCTTTTCCTGTTTTGGCAGAAGTTCGGTGCTGTACATCCGTTACAATTCCTGCACAAGTTATTTCTTTTCCTATTAATAATGCTTCATTTCTTTCTAACTGATCCAGTGATACATTCGTAAAATGTTCTAATTCATATTTATAATCATCTAAAGGATGAGATGTAATATAAATTCCCACCACTTCTTTTTCTTTACTTAAACGAAACATGGTTGACCACGGATCAGATTTTGGGATTATCGGTTCTGTAATCGAGTCATCTAAAGCTTCACCAAATAAAGAAGATTGAGCCATAATTTTACTTTCTTGGTATTTTTGACCAAACTTGATGATTTTTTCTAACGTAGTCGTGTCTTTCTCTATATGAAAAAACTGAGACCTTGTTATATTTTCAAAGCTTTCAAATGCTCCTGCATAAGCTAAATTTTCAAATACTCTTTTATTGGCAGCTCGTAAATCAATACGCTTAACAGCATCTATAACAGAAATGTATAAACCGTTTTCACTACGCTCTTTTACAATAGCTTCTACAGCTCCTTCTCCCACTCCTTTAACCGCTCCCATACCAAAACGAATCGCTCCTTGATCATTAACGGTAAAACGATAATTACTTTCATTAATATCCGGTCCTAATACCTCTATTCCCATCCGTTTACATTCTTCCATAAAAAAAGTAACCGATTTAATATCATTCATATTATTTGAAAGTACTGAAGCCATATATTCTGATGAATAATGAGCTTTAAAATAAGCCGTTTGATAAGCTATCCAAGCATAACAAGTTGAATGAGACTTATTAAATGCATAAGAAGCAAAGGCTTCCCAATCTTTCCATATCTTATTTAATATTTTTTCATCATGCCCGTTGGCTTTTCCGCCATTTATAAATTTAGGTTCTAACTCTTCCAGCAAAGAAAAAATCTTCTTTCCCATAGCTTTACGTAAAACATCGGCCTCACCCTTAGTAAAGCCTGCCAGTTTTTGAGAAAGCAACATGACTTGCTCTTGGTAAACGGTTATCCCATAAGTTTCTTCAAGATATTCTTTGCATGCTTCTAAATCGTAAATAATTTCTTCCTCTCCGTGTTTTCGTTTGATAAAACTGGGAATGTATTCCAAAGGTCCCGGACGATACAAAGCATTCATTGCTATTAAATCTGCAAAAACGGACGGTTTTAATTCTCGCATGTATTTTTGCATTCCGGAAGATTCATATTGAAATATTCCTACCGTTTCACCTCGCTGGAACAATTTATATGTTTCTTCATCATCAATGGGAATTTCATCCGGATTAATTTCAACTCCATGTCGCTCTTTTATAAACTGAACCGTATCTTTGATAAGCGTAAGCGTTTTTAATCCTAAAAAATCCATTTTCAATAATCCGGCATTTTCTACAACCGAATTATCAAATTGTGTTACGTAAAAATCCGAATCTTTTGCACGTGCGACAGGTACAAACTTGGTTATGTCATCCGGAGTAATTATAACCCCACAAGCATGAATACCTGTATTTCGAAGCGATCCTTCCAATACCCGAGCCTGGTTGATTGTTTCAACCTCCAACGGATTTCCTTGCCCTTTTGATATATTGATTAACTCTTTTGCTTTTTGCAATAAATCCGAATTGGCTTTCAGTGTTTTCTCCAATTCTTCCTTGCTAAAGCCAAACAGCTTTTTTAATTTCATGTCAGGAACCAATTTTGCCAATCGATCAGCACTTCCTAAGTCTAAATCTAAAGCACGTGCCGTATCACGAATGGCTGATTTAGCCGCCATAGTACCGTAGGTAATGATCTGTGCTACTTGGTTTTCTCCATACTTTTTGATTACATAATCAATTACTTTTTGACGCCCTTCGTCATCAAAATCAATGTCAATATCAGGAAGAGAAATCCGATCCGGATTTAAAAATCGCTCAAATAGTAAGTCATACTGAATCGGATCTAAATTTGTAATCCACAAACAATAAGCAACGGCTGAACCGGCAGCAGACCCACGACCCGGACCAACGGAAACTCCCATTTTACGGGCTTCCCGAATGAAATCTTCTACAATTAAAAAATAACCAGGATAACCTGTTTTTTCAATGACTTCTAATTCAAAATCCAAACGCTCCTGAATTTCATCTGTAATTTCACCGTATCGTATTTTAGCTCCTTCATAAGCCAAATGCTTCAAATAAGCATTTTCTCCTCGTTTTCCTCCATCTATTTCATCCTCTTTTGAAATAAACTCTTTGGGAATATCAAACGCCGGTAGTAAAACTTCACGGGCTAATTCAAAAGGTTCGATTCTATCAATAATTTCCTGAATGTTTAAAACCGCTTCAGGTAAATCTTTAAAAAGATCTTTCATCTGATCTTGTGATTTAAAGTAATATTCCTGATTTGGCAAACCGTAACGAAAGCCTCTTCCTTTTCCTATTGGTGTATCTTTCTTTTCCCCATCTTTTACACATAGTAAAATATCGTGAGCTTCTGCATCTTTCTTGTCTAAATAATACGTATTATTTGTAGCAACAAGTTTTATATCATGTTTTTTAGAAAAGTGTATCAAAGTTTCATTGGCTCTTTTTTCATCATCTTGGTCATGACGCATAATCTCGATGTATAAATCATCTCCAAATTGTTCTTTCCACCACAATAAGGCTTCTTCAGCTTGTTTTTCTCCTACGTTTAATATTTTACTTGGAATTTCTCCGTACAAGTTTCCTGTCAATACGATAATGTCTTCTTTGTATTGCTTAATAATTTTACGGTCAATTCGCGGGACATAATAAAACCCTTTCACGTAAGCTATGGAAGACATTTTTGCTAAATTGTGGTATCCTTTTTTATTTTTGGCCAACATCACCACTTGATAGCCGTTATCTTTTTTAGATTTATCCAAATGGTCTTCACAAACAAAAAATTCACACCCGATAATAGGTTTAAGTGTGTGCTTTTCACCCTCCCTTTTTTTTTCTTCTGCTTTTTTTTCTTTTTCTACGTTTTTTTTATTGCACTCTGAAACCGCTTTTATAAAATGAAAAGCCGCCATCATATTTCCTGTATCCGTTATAGCAACTGCCGGCATTTTTTCTTTGGATGCTTTCTCAACAAGAGTATTTATTTGAATGGTAGATTGTAAAACGGAAAATTGGGTATGATTATGTAAATGAACAAATTGTGCCTGTCTTAATTGTGCAATATTATCTTTTAAATTCGCTTTAGAAACGTCTGAGTCTGAAGATTCAACCAATTTTGCACTCTCTTCTTTAAGGTTTAAATGCTTTAGACCGATGGTGTTAAACGCTTCTGTGTTTCGCTTTCTGAATTCAACTAAATATTGTGGTGTATTTTGTAACTCTTCAGGCGTATAAACATCCGTTATACGCATCAGTTCAAAAAAACAGCGTGTTGTTGCTTCCACATCAGCAGTTGCATTGTGGGCTTCTGCAAAGGGTTTATTAAATAAATATTGATGTAATTCGGTTAAAGTAGGTAACTTATAACGTCCGCCCCTTCCTCCTGATATTTTACACAAATTAGCTGTGTCTTCATTACAAGTATCTAAAACGGGTAGTTTTTCCAGTTGATTTTCTGCATTTGTTCTGAAGTACTCACAACCCATTATTTTTACATCAAAATCCACGTTTTGACCTACTATAAATTTTGTACGGGTTAAAGCTTCGCTGAATTCTTTCAACACAAAATCGAGTTCAACACCTTGTGTTTCTGCCAAAGCGGTTGAAATCCCGTGAATTTGTTCGGAATCATACGGAATATCAAAACCATTTGGTTTAATCAAATAATCTTTATATTCAACAACTTCTCCCCATTGGTCATGTAACTGCCAAGCAATTTGAACAGCTCGAGGCCAATTATCCGTATCCGTTATGGAGGCATTAAAATCTTTGGGTAAACCGGTTGTTTCTGTATCAAAAACTAAATACATTCTGTTTTGTTATTGTATGTGAAAATGAATACGTAAAGATACATTTTTTAAGTTAGCAACGGCATAATTTCCCATTGTTTTAGACTTCTTTTTTATAAGTTTTTTACTGAAAAACATTTATAAATCAAATTATTTTCCTATATTGCATTCATCATATTAATTCTTTAGCCATGAATAGATATTTAGTATCCCTCGTCTTAATCATTACAGCTTGCCTTATAATGATTTTAAATTTAGATTTTGATTATCTATCCAGTTGGAAAATAAATGGAAAAACGTACGTATATATACTATCTTTTGTAATAATGTTGGGTGCTGTAATTTTGAATAAATTATTTAAGCAACCTCAAAATAATGAAAAATAAAACCATTAGTATAACAAAAGCAAATGCATATTCTTTGCTTTTTATTCCTCTTATAGCAATAGCCGTATTTTATTTTCTATATGGGTTTTCAGGAATTGGAATAAACTCCGATAATGTCTATTATTATACTTTTGGATTTAGTTGTTTCTTACTTGTATCTAATATTTATCCATGAATTAATACATGCTTTTTTCTTTTATATATTTTGTAAAAAAGGAATTGGAAGTGTTAAAATCGGGATAAAAAAAGAGCTTTTGACTCCCTATGTCCATCGCAAGGAAGCCTTAACTAAAAATCAGTACACTATTGCTTTACTGATGCCTCTCATAATACTTGGAATAATACCTTTAATCCTATCATTTATCTTACCTGATTTATAATTTTAATCTATTCCATTGTTATGATTATAGGAGCTTTAGGAGATATTATCATTTTTATTTTACTATTCCCCGTTGATAATACCTGTAAGATTAAAGACCACGATACGGAAGTAGGTTTTTATCATAGTTAAATTAAGAGCATTTTTGTAAAAAAATCGTAAAACATTATTATATAATATTTTACGATTTAATCTGCTGTGACCTGGCTGGGGCTCGAACCCAGGACCCTCTCCTTAAAAGGGAGATGCTCTACCAGCTGAGCTACCAGGTCTCCTGCATAATTGCGACTGCAAATATAATAGGTATTTTCGTTTATACAAACGTTTTTTTATTTTTTTATTTATTCCTTATTTTTGCTTTTTATATAATAAACAATGATAATTACTTTAATAGGATACATGGGTAGTGGAAAGAGTTTCATAGGAAAGCAATTGGCTCATCAATTGTCATTTCCTTTTATAGACTTAGATTTCTATATTGAAGAAAAAGAAAAAAAATCAATTGCTTCCCTATTTAAAGAAAAAGGCGAAATCTATTTTAGAAAATCTGAACATTATGCTTTATTAGAAATACTAAAAAATCCAAGCAACTGTATACTTTCTTTAGGAGGGGGTACGCCTTGTTTTTATGATAATATGAAACACATTAACCAAAATAGCATTTCTTTTTATTTAAAAAATAGCATTTCTACTCTTTCAACAAGATTACAAATAGAAAAAGAGCATCGCCCGATAATCTCCCATTTAAAAGATGAACAAATACCGGAATTTATAGCAAAACACCTTTTTGAAAGAAGATTTTTTTATGAGAAAGCAACTTATACCCTTGAGGTTGACCAACAACCTTTAGAAAAAACATTGGATTTTATTCAATCTGTTTATAAAGAAAAAATGGGGTGATTTGATATTTTATTTACCTGTGAACTTTTTCACTTCCTTTTCGGTAACTTCATCACCACTCAATATAATCAAGCGTTCTACCACATTTCGCAATTCTCTTACATTTCCCGTCCAATTATAATCCTGTAATTCTTTAGTTGCTTTTTTTGAAAACGATTTCGTTGCAGTTCCTTGTTCTTCTGCAATTTTTTGTGCGAAATATTCTATCAAAGGCGGTATGTCTTCTTTCCGGTCATTCAACGCAGGAACTTTAATTACAATAACTGCCAAACGGTGGTATAAATCTTCACGAAACTTTCCTTCATCAATTTCTTGACGGAGATCTTTATTAGTTGCAGCAATAACCCGGACATCAACTGCAATTTCCTTATCTCCTCCCACTCTTGAAATTTTCCCTTCTTGTAAAGCTCTCAATACTTTTGCCTGTGCAGAAAGGCTCATATCTCCGATTTCATCTAAAAAAAGTGTTCCTTTATTAGCTTGTTCAAATTTTCCACTTTTTTGTTTATGTGCTCCGGTAAAAGAGCCTTTTTCATGCCCAAAAAGCTCACTTTCAATTAATTCAGATGGAATGGCTGCACAATTGACTTCTACCAAAGGAGCTTTTGAGCGATCGCTTTTTTCATGAATCCAATGTGAGACTAATTCTTTTCCCGTTCCGTTAGGACCTGTTACCAATATACGGGCATCCGTTGGAGCAACTTTTTCAATCATTTCCTTAATCTCTGAAATAGCCGATGATTTACCAATCATTTCGTATTTCTTGGAAACTTTCTTTTTCAAACGTTTGTTTTCTTGAGTTAGGGTTTTGTTTTCTACCACCAAATTCTTTCGGTCTAAAGCATTTCGAACGGTATTTAACAATCGGTTCAAGTCGGGCGGTTTTGAAATATAGTCAAACGCTCCTAATTTTATGGTTTCAACGGCCGTATCGATATCACCATGTCCGGAAATCATGATAAAAGGCGTATCCGGTTTTATTTTCATGGTTGCCTCCAATACTTCAACGCCATCAAATTTCGGCATTTTTATATCGGAAATGACCAAATCATAGTTTATGTTTTTTATTTTCTCAAGTCCTTCCGATCCATCTTTTGCTTCATCTATTTCGTAGGCTTTATTTTCTTCAGACAGAATGTTTTTCAATACATTTCGAATGGCTTGCTCATCTTCAATAATTAAAATTTTCGGCATTGTACAAATTTGTTTTACTTAAAATTAAACCCTAAACCAATACCAAAGTTAAAATTATTTTCCATATTAAATTCATAAGCCGTGCCATTATCTGAGTTTTGAAGTTCGAAGTTTCGATCAATGGTATAACCTCCGTTAACTCTTAACTGAAATTTTTTGACTTGATAGCGGTATTCTACGCCCATAATAATATCACGGTAACTTATGCGTTCTGCTTCTTGAATTAAAGGGAAAGTAGTTAGTGATGGTTGAACGTTTCTACTTATGTTTCCGTTATAACCTTGCAATTCGGCGTATCCTATTAATTTTGATTTGAGGTTTAAACTCCGTGTTACGCTTGTTCTTGGAAAACCTAACCCCATTTCCCATTTCTCATTGAAGCGTTTCCAATAATTTATTACCGGAATAGGTGTCGGATACCCTAAAGTGTTGGAATAAGCCAACCCGAACGACAATCGGGAATTTTCAGACCAAGAATAATTTAATAAAGCAAAGGCGTTCAGGTAAAAATCATCTCCTTTTATACCGTCTGTAAAGTTAGAGTTTAGCTGAGGAATTATACCTCCAATTAAGCTCCATTTTTGGCTAATTTTTCTTAAATAGCCTAATGTTAATCCAATATTGTGAAAGTTTTCAATTTTTTTTAAAATTTCATGATTTATATTAAAATTTATATGGGCGTAATCATAATCTATCCCTACCTTAATAATTCCTTGTTTTCCTTTTTTAAGAGGTACTTTAAAAAGATTTTTACTGATTCCGATGGTTTGAAAAGAGGCATCGCTACCGCTATCACCTACTATTCTTCCTCGAATATCCAGATCATACTGATTTCCAAACTGGGCAGAAATTATAATACCTGTAAATAATGCTAATAATAAAATAATGGTTCTCATGTTTTAATCGTTTTTAGTTACTTAGAATTTTATAGGATGATTTGTATTGTCTGACGAAGGCGATATAATATGTAAATCTCTTTGAGGAAAAGGAATCGATATATTATGTGTTCTAAATTCCTTGTCAATCATAAAGCGTAAATCACTTTTGATTTTAGGTGCTCGTAAAGGTTGTCCGGTATAAAAAAATAACTGAAAATCCAAAGAACTGTCTCCAAATTCATTGAAAATAACCACCGGATCCGGTTTATTTTCCACATGAGAATGTTCTAACGCCACTTTTTTTAACAAATCAGCAACTAATCTTGTATCCGTACCGTAGGCTACTCCAACGGACAAATGAAACCTTGTGATATGTGAATTTTGAGTCCAGTTATATAAATATTCTGATAAAAATTTATGGTTTGGGATAACAACTACACGGTCGTCTCGCGTAATCATAACCGTTGTTCTAAAATTAATGTGTTCCACTCTACCGACTTGATCTTCAATCTGGATAATATCTCCTGCAGATAAGGTTTCATCAAACAAAATCATAATTCCGGAAATGAAATCCATGAAAAATTGCTGCATTCCCATTCCTAATCCGACAAACAATGCTGCCGAACCGGCCAAGAGCATATCCATGTTTACTCCAAAACTTTTCAAAATACCCAGAACGACAATAACATATACAGCATATTTAACAATTTTGTACAGGGTTTTGAATTTGGCATAGCTTTCAGGATTCAGATTTCCAAATTTCTTTTCTACAAACGATTTTACCACTTTGAAAAACAAAATAGCTGCTCCCATCGTTAAACATGCTGTTATAACTTTCCAAACGGTAATTTTTATCTCTCCGTTTACAAAAAGGACATATCCTAAGAAATCTTTCATGGTTTTTACTATTTTAAAATCGATTCATTTAATATTTAAGCCATTTATAAAGCTCTTTAAAAGAGGCTTTTTTTCCGTACATTAATATTCCTGTTCTATATATTTTTGCAGCAATATAAATCATTCCGACCGTTGCTCCGGCTAATAAAACAATAGCTAAAATCCATTGCCAAACGGGAACTTCGTACGGGCTTCGAATAACCATAGCCACAGGCGATGTCATTGGAAATACAGACAAAACCGCTAACACATGTCCTTCAGGATTGGTCATCAAAGAGGTAAAACTTCCGTACCCTCCGATCATTAAAGGTGCAATAGCCAAAAATGTAAACTGTTGTGTTTCTGTTTCATTATCAACAGCAGATCCGATAGCAGCAAAAAAAGAACTGAAAAATAAATATCCTAAGGTGAAAAATACTAAAAAAGTAACAATAATAAAAGGATAATTTAAATGAAATAATACCTCAATAATTTGGTTCAAACTATCCGGATTTGGAATCTTGTTTATTCCTTCTTGCAATGTTTGAACAGATTCTATATTATTCAACGTCAATGATTGATAAATCAACATTAAAAACAAGGTTAATGCAATCCATATAACAAATTGAGTAAGAGCTACTAACGCTATTCCCAATATTTTACCAATCATCAACTGCATTGGTTTAACAGAGGATACAATAACCTCCACCACACGGCTGTTTTTTTCTTCAATTACACTTCTCATAACCCGAACACCGTAAATCATAATAAACATAAAAACAACATAAGCCAATCCGGATGCTAAACTCAGTTTTATCAACGATGCATCACCGGTTTGATTACTTGCCAAGCTAAGGATGTTAAAATTTATTTTTGATTTGGATTGTTGTAAATGATCCGGAGAAATCCCTAAAACCTCCAGCCTTTTTTCTTCTAATATTTCTCGAAAAGTTTTAGTTAAATATTCCTTTGTATGGATATCTACATCATTTTTAACGATTAAACTGATTTCCTGATCTAAATTAGAAAATAAGCTGTCTTTTGCAGACGGAATCTCAATCAACAGATTAACCGTTTCGGTATTAAACACAGAATCTTTTAAATTCATAGCTTCCTTTGAGTCGAAAAAATCAAACGCAAGGTATTCCGTATTGTGTAATTTATTTTGGAAAAGTCCACTTTCATCAATAACAGCAATATTTTTCTTCATATTATTAGCCTGCCCGATATACACTACCACAGCCAAAAAAAGAACAGTTAAAAACGGAGCTAAAAAAGTCATAATCAAAAAAGATTTCTTTTTTACATTAACCAAGTATTCTCGTTTTATAATTAAAAATATTTTATCCATTTTGAGCCTTGTTTACAGCATTAATAAAAACTTCGTTCATAGTAGGTAATATTTCTGAAAATGTTGAAATAGTTCCTATCTGAGTAGCTTGCGATAACAAATCAGTAGCCGTTTTTTGTTTTACTTTTAACCATAATTCCGTGCCTTCTTCTGTTGCTTCTAGAACTTCTGCATGATGACGAAATTTCTCAAATTGAGATCGGTCAAAATCTTTAAACACCATTTGATATACATTGCTTTTAAACCGGTTTTTAATTTCTTTCACTTTCCCTTCTAAAATAATTTTGCCTTGATTCATTAACGCAATTTTGTCGCACATTTCTTCAACAGATTCCATCCGATGCGTTGAAAAAATAACCGATGTTCCTTTTTCTTTTAAATATAAAATTTCATTCTTAATTACTTCGGCATTAACCGGATCAAAACCACTAAAAGGTTCATCAAATATCAGTAATTTAGGTTGATGTAAAACGGTGGTAACAAATTGAACTTTTTGAGCCATTCCTTTCGACAATTCAGACAATTTTTTATTCCACCACGAAGAAATTTTTAAGTGGTCAAACCAAAAATCCAAGCGTTTCTTAGCTTCTTTTTTTGACAATCCTTTTAATTGTGCAAAATACAACGCCTGCTCTCCCACTTTCATATTTTTATACAATCCTCTTTCCTCCGGCAAATAACCTATTTCCGCAATGTGATTGGATTTTAAAACAGCTCCGTCAAAAAAAACTTCTCCCGTATCAGGCATTGTAATCTGATTAATAATGCGTATAAACGTTGTTTTTCCCGCTCCGTTCGGACCTAAAAGTCCGAAAATCTTACCTTTTGGAATATTTAAACTTAATGAATTTAAAGCTTTGTATTGACCGTATGTTTTAGATACTTTATTTGCAGATAATATATATTCTTTACTCATCTTTTATCAAAATCAGTGCAAATATCACTAAAAAATATGAGTTTTAGTGAACTTTTATGCTATAAGCTAATCTTTTATTCGGATTCGGATTATTTCTATCCTAAAAAGTATTTTTAACATCCGGCTGTTATGAATTTGTTATATTTGCTTTCATATCATTAAACAAACAGAATGACACAAGACGAAAATGATCAAAGAATTCGGGAAAAATTCAGAGCAAAAGATTGGAATGAAATCAAATCGAATGATTCGTGGGCTTTGTTTAAAATTATGGGCGAATTTGTAAACGGATTTGAAAAAATGGCTGAAATCGGACCTTGCGTTTCCATTTTTGGTTCTGCCAGAATTAAACCTGACAATCTCTATTACAGAGAAACAAAAAAAATAGCCCATCTTTTAACCGAAAAAGGATTTGGTATTATTACAGGAGGCGGTCCGGGCATTATGGAAGCCGGAAATAAGGGTGCTAAAGAAGGGCATGGAAAATCTGTTGGATTAGGAATCGAACTTCCATTTGAAACCGGTTTAAATCCGTATGTTGATTTTGATAAAAGGCTTGAATTTGATTATTTCTTTGTTCGTAAGGTTATGTTTGTCAAATATTCACAAGGATTTGTGGTTATGCCCGGCGGTTTAGGAACTATGGATGAACTTTTTGAGGCTTTAACCTTAATACAGACACATAAAATCGGACGTTTTCCCATTGTTCTTTTTGGGTCAAAATTTTGGCAAGGATTAATGGATTGGCTAAAAAATACATTGCTGGAAGAAGGAAATATTTCTGAAAAGGATTTTAATCTTTTTAGAATTGTCGATACGCCCGAAGAAGCTGTTTTCCACATAGAAAGCTTTTACAATAAGTATGCTATTAAAGAAAACTTTTAATTTACTGTTGAAACAAAAGTTATTTTATATCATTTTTGGATTCTTGAGTTTTATCCTTTTTTCACAAAGTCGTACAAATTCTATTCGTATTCAGGCAGAATTAGACGTTGAAAATCATTCTGTTAAAGTAAATCAAAAAATAGTTTTTCATAACTCAACTCATCAACCGTTGGATAAATTTTATTTAACTATTTGGCTTAACGGGCATCAGTCAAAGCATTCGGATTTAACAAAATCTGAACTTGAAAAACGAAAAACAAAATTGTATTTTCAAAAAGATGAAAAACGTGGGGGAATTCATGATTTAAAAATTTCAGAAACTCATCAGTTTACAGCTTATGATATTGTAGAAATTTTCCCTAAGAAGCCTATAGTCCCAAATGATTCATTAGAAATTTCACTTAATTATACCGCTAAAATTCCTGATTATGACATTACTCGTTACGGAAATGATGGAAATTATTACCATCTGAAAAACTGGTTTTTCACTATTCCCGCATTTGAAAACGGCAAACAAAAACCGTATTCCAACAAAAATTTTGATGATGAGTTCAACAGTTTTACTGATTATACGATTCATTTAAGTTATCCGTCCTATTTGGATGCTATTTCAAATCTTTCCATACAAAAAGAGCATTTTTTTACAGGAAAAAATATATCTCATGTTGAAATTATTTTAAAAGATAATTCTTCAAAAGCTGATGATGCTTTTTATTCCAAGACACTTAAAAAAAACAACGGTCAGTCTTTGATTGTTGAATCTGAATTTCCTATAAATTCAAAAAATGCTCAAAAACAATTGGATTTTTTAGAACTGTATTTGGGTGATTTTCCAAAAGAAAAAATATTGTTATCCAAAAGAAATCAATATAAAAATTTATTTGTAGGTGTTGATGATATTCATTTTGGATTTATAAATATCCAATTGTTTCCAAAAAAAATTCAAGAAGAATTAAACCTTTTTAATCAATTTTCCAACCAATTTATCGAAAATAAAATCCTGATAAACAAAAGAAAGGAACATTGGATTTTAAATGGAACAAAAATTTATATGCAGTTTAAATATCTACAAACGTATCATCCTGATTTAAAACTGCTGGGCGATGCTCCTGAAAATCTAAAACTACTTGGAATAAAGCCTCTTAAGCCTTTTCGTATTTCAAAACTCAATTTACAAGAGCGTTATTATTTGATGAATTTGTTTATCATCAGGAAAAATGTGGATCAAAAAATAATAACACCTTTGGATTCTCTTAGAAATATTAATCAATTGATTATTAGCGGAGTTCAAACCGGTATGGGCTTTAATTATCTCAATGATTATACCCATCAAGATTTTGATAAAGGACTTAAAACTTTTTTTACCCAATACAGCGACAAACGAGCTTCCACAGAAAATTTTGAATATAGTATAGAAAACGCTACATCAAAAAATATCGAGTGGTTTTTTAACGAATATTTAAACACGAAGAAACCGTATGATTTTCAGCTAAAAAACTTTAAAAATCTTCATAATGATTCGATAAAATTGACAATAAACAACAAGTTTGATTCCGAAGGACCTTTTAAAATATCAGGTTATGAAAATGATACTTTGTTGTATGAAAAATGGTTTGAATCCAAAAAAGGGAAACAATCCTATTTTATTCCTGATGATAACTACACCCATATCGAAATTAATGAAAAACATGTTGTGCCTGAAATTAATGATTTAAATAATCACCTGAATACAAAAGGGTTTTTTAAAAATAAAAAAACACCACAATTAAACTTTTTAATGGATGTTCAAGATCCTAAGTATGCACAATTATTTTTTCTTCCTGTTGTTAAATGGAATAACTATGATAAAGTACTTCTAGGAATGCGTTTGTACAATAAAACGTTAATTAACAAACGGTTTAATTTTTCCCTGTCGCCTCAATATAGTTTTGGAACCAGTCGATTAACTGGTAGTGTAAGCGGTAGTTATTCCATATATCCTCGAGAATCCTCTGCTGTGTTTGAACAAATTCAATTGACCGGTGGATTTTCTTATTATCATTACGACAAAGGTTTATCATACTTTCAAACAGGACCGGGTATTCATTTGAAATTCAAAAGAAAATACCAACGATCTGAAATTAACAACTTACTGAGTTTCAGGCTTAATTATTTAGACAAGGAAGCTCCTTTAAATACGATAGTCAATGAAGATGAATACCAATACAACATATTTAATCCATCGTTTCATCATAGTAACAACAATAAAATCAATGAATTATCTTATTTTATAAGTTTACACCAAAATAAAACTTTTGGAAAATTTTTCGGAACAGCTTATTATCGAAGGCGTTTTGCTTCAAAAAAACTTTTTGGAGCTCGAATTTTTGGAGGTTATTTTTACCACAACAATACCGCAAGCAATTACTTTGATTTTGGATTAAATCGAATTAACGACTATATGTTTGATTATCAACTTTATGGAAGATCTGAAACAACCGGTTTGTTAAGTCAAGAATACGTTTTGGCAGAGGGTGGTTTTAAATCTGACTTTCGTGAAAAAGCAAACCAATGGATGCTTACAACAAATTTAGAAACAGATATTTGGTGGAGGTTTTCTGTTTACGGAGATGTTGGGATTTTTAAAAATAAATACAAATCCACTCAATTTCGATACGATTCAGGAATTCGATTGAAATTAATTCCTGATTTTCTCGAATTTTATTTTCCTGTTCAGTCTTCCTTAGGATTTGAACCTGCCTTAAAAAACAAAAGCTATTTTGAGCGAATCCGCTTTGTTTTCAAACCTAATTTTCAACAAGCTGTTAACTATTTAAGGCGAGGCTGGTATTAAAAACTCAGGGCAAACTCATACATTTTCCCACACCTATGATAAAAAAATGTTGTCAATTATTTGATATTTAGTGAAATAACCGTTGTTTTTCAAATAAATTATCCGTATATTGTACTGATAATTAATACATTAAATATTGTTGAAAACAACAAGTAAATTCAAGTCTATTTTCAGCCAATATAGACGACCCCAGAAGCGATATAAACAAACTTCATAAACTGGATGATATCCTTTTCTGATTCAGATGTTTCGGGTAGAACAATACCGCCACCTATTGTTCGGTTCGGTATCTTAATGAGCTCATTTAAACTTTTAGTAAGATAAGAGCAAAGGCTAAATAATGCTATATTTTAAATTTTTACCAATATATGAAATACGTAATAATAAACATCCGTGTTGTATTACGTATTATCCGTATAAGCTAAATTTTCTATCATTTTATCAAAATTTATAGCTGATTAATATTAATTATTAAATGATTTTTCGTTTTTTTATAATCTCGATACCAAAAAATAAATCCTATAACGGCAGGAATGATAAAAACAAAGTATTGTCCTGCCGTAATTCCGTAACCTTTAACCAAATACATTGGTACAGAAATCAAATCTCCAACAATCCAAAATAACCAATTTTCTACTTTTTTTCGAGCCATTAACCACATTCCTACAAAAAAAATGGCGGTTGTAACAGCGTCTACACATTGAATCCAATCGTATTGAAAAGTTAAACGGGCTAATGAGCTACTTTCAAATCCATTTTCAATATAAGGCTTAAAATAATAAACAAATAATACGAAAACAATGGTTGAAAAAAAGAGGTATACAGCTTGTTTTTTTTCATCACGATTCATGATTGAAACTGAAGCCTCGTGTTCTTCAACACCATACATCCAAAAATACCATCCGTAAACGCTCATGATAAAATAATAAGCATTAATCATGGTATCGCCATACAATCCCCAATTAAATAATAAATAGACATAAATAGCCGTTGAAATCATACCGGTAGGGAAAACCCATACTTTTTTTAACATAGAAAATATAACGCTCAACAAACCGAAAAAAGTAGCAATAATTTCTAAACAGATTTGTGTATAAGAGTAGCTTTCATAAGGTTTTACGAGGTAATCGATCCATTCCGTCATAAAATATTATCTAAAACATAAATTAAATAAAATCCATCTTTAATACGCTCATAATATGCTGTATAATATTGCGTATGATGCTCTTTATCAATAATTTCACAAATAACTTTATCGTCGCGATTGTATTGGAAAGATTGTACGCGGTAATGGTTTAAAAAGCTCCAGAGATTTCCATCATGTAATTTATATTGTGATTCTTTAATTCCCCAAATAACGTGCAAATAATCGTCTAATTTTTGTTCTTCTATAAAAGATTCCTCATCTTTTCGGATAAATTTATGTTGAATATTACGAATTTTTTGAGGACGGTTCTTTTCTATATCAATTCCTACAGCAAATTTACTGATTGTAAAAGCTACTTTTCCCCATGAATGTGAAATACTAATGTGGTGATTGCTTTTTATATAAGGTTTCCCCGATTCTTCATACAAAATATCTCCTTCTATACTTAAATAATGAAAACAAGCTCGGATTCCTAAATATTCTCGTTTTCTTTTATCGGTGAGCGTATCGAATTTGGATTGTTTTTCAGTATCTAAATCAAGCATTTGAAGAAGTTTCTCGTTGGTTTCCGAAACTTCCCAGACCACAACATGAGTGTGTTTTCTTCTTATTTCATAAACAATAGGCACAAGACTAAATTATGAATTAAAATTCATAAACAAACCTTTAGTCTCCTAATTTTTCATACGAAGCCACAATTCCTTGAATTAAAGAAGAGCTGAATCCGTTGTGTTCCATAGCATTCAATCCTTTTATGGTACAGCCTCTCGGTGTGGTTACCTTATCAATCTCTGCTTCCGGATGATTATGGCTTTTCAATAACAATTCGGAAGCACCTTTGGTTACCTGATTTACAATCTCTGCAGCGGTTTTAGCATCAAATCCAATTTCGATTCCTCCTTGAGCCATTGCACGCATAAACCGCATGACAAAAGCTATTCCTGAAGCTCCGAGAATTGTTCCTGCATCCATTAATTCTTCATTAATAGAAACGGTCATCCCAACTTGATTAAATAACTCAAAAACGATATCATCTGGTTTTACATTTTCTTTAAATCCGGAAACTAAAGTTAACGACTCATTCGTGGCAGAAGCAATATTAGGCATAGCCCGATACAAAGATATTTTACGTTTTAATAATTGATTAATTTCTTCCAATGTAATGCCTGCCGCCAGTGAGATAATTTGATGACGGTCTTCTTCTAAAACAGGATGAATTTCTGCTAAAATTTTTTCAAATGTATAGGATTTTAAAGCTAAAATAATAATATCCGCTTTTCTGACCGCTTCCTGATTATCTGAAGTGATTTGAACTCCATGCTCTTCTAAAAATTGAATTTTTTCAATCTTTCGTCGGGTTGCGATAACTGTGTTTTTTTTTACAAAGTCGTTATTAATCAGTCCCTTGATAATTGATAAACCCAAATTTCCCGTACCAATAATTGCAACTTTCATTATTCTTTTTGTATTATTTATTAAATGTAAAAGTTTAAGATTAGAAAATTTTCAATCTTAAACTATAGTCTTATCGGGTATCTTCTTTTTTATCGATTAGTTTTATTAATAACATCAAAAAAATCCCTATGAAATTTATTTTCACCTAAAAATTAAACAACTTCTTTTACGCGATCCGCAGCTTCTTGTAAAGTAATAGCAGAAAGTACTTTCAAACCACTTTCGTCAATCATTTTTTTAGCAATTTTGGCATTGGTTCCTTGTAAACGTACGATAATAGGAACTTTAATAGTATCTCCCATATTTTTATACGCATCAATAACACCTTGTGCGACACGGTCACAACGTACAATTCCTCCAAATATATTAACCAAAATAGCTTTTACATTTTCATCTTGCAAAATAATACGAAAAGCCTTTTCAACACGTTCTGCATCAGCTGTTCCTCCAACATCTAAAAAGTTAGCCGGATTTCCACCGGATAATTTAATAATATCCATAGTGGACATGGCTAAGCCTGCTCCGTTTACCATACAACCTACATTTCCATCTAATTTTACAAAGTTTAAACCCGCTTCTCCTGCTTCAACTTCGGTTGGATCTTCTTCACGAATATCTCTTAAAGCAACATAATCTTTATGACGGAATAATGAATTATCATCTAATGAAACTTTGGCATCTACAGCCATTATTAGATTATCGGAAGTTTTTAATACCGGATTAATTTCAAATAGAGAAGAATCGGATTTAACATAAGCCGTGTACAGAGCCGTAACAAATTTTGTCATTTCTTTAAAAGCAGTACCACTCAGTCCTAAGTTAAAAGCTATTTTTCGGGCTTGAAAAGGCATTATGCCTACTTTAGGATCAATATCTTCCGTAAATATTAAATGAGGCGTTTCTTCTGCTACCGTTTCAATATCCATTCCTCCTTCGGTTGAATACATGATCATGTTTCTCCCCGTTGAGCGATTTAATAAAATAGACATATAGTATTCGTCTGTTTCAGATTCTCCCGGATAATAAACATCTTCAGCAATTAAAACTTGATTAACCAACTTACCCTGTGCAGAGGTTTGTGGTGTAACTAAATACATTCCTAAAATTTTATTAGAAAGTGTTTTAACTTCATCTAACGATTTAGCTAATTTTACACCTCCTCCTTTTCCACGACCACCTGCGTGAACTTGTGCTTTAATTACCCACCAAGAAGTTCCTGTTTCGTTTGATAATTTTTTAGCTGCCTCAACAGCTTCTTCAGGAGTATTTGCAACAATTCCTCTCTGTATTCTTACTCCAAATGAATTAAGAATTTCTTTACCTTGATATTCGTGTAAATTCATGTTTTATCTAAGTTTTCTTTTTTTGTATATACAATTTTGGGGGATGAAGGTACAATAAAAAAATCAGGAATTAGAAATTAGTGGTTAGGATTTTTATTGAATAAAATATAATAATTTGATTTTCAGTATATTATGATATATTATTAATTACTAATGATTAATTTAAGTATCTTGCGTTTTTATAGAAGATAATCGCATGATTTTAGCTAAAAATATTCACAAACATTTTGATGATTTGCATGTTTTAAAAGGCGTAAACTTAACTATTCAAAAAAGTGAAATTGTTTCTATTGTAGGAAGTTCAGGAGCAGGAAAAACCACTCTTTTACAAATTTTAGGAACTTTGGATCGTCCTTCAAAAAAATTTCAAGAATCCATTTTAATTGACCAAGTGGAAGTAACCAATCTGTCGGAAAAAAAATTAGCTAAGTTTAGAAATGAAAATATTGGATTTATTTTTCAATTTCATCAATTATTACCTGAATTTAACGCCTTGGAAAACGTGTGTTTACCGGGCATGATTGCTGGAAAAAGTAAAAAACAATTAGAAAAAGAGGCGTTGGAATTGTTGGATTATTTGGGTGTATTGCATCGAAAAACGCATAAACCCACAGAGCTTTCAGGAGGAGAACAACAACGCATTGCCATTGCCAGAGCTTTAATTAATAAACCCAAAGTAGTTCTGGCTGATGAGCCTTCGGGAAATTTGGATTCAAAAAATGCCGATGATTTACACCAATTGTTTTTTGATTTGAGAGAGCAATTTAAACAAACCTTTGTCATTGTTACGCATAATGAAAAATTAGCTGATCTAACTGATCGAAAACTCGTTATGAAAGATGGAGTTATAGTAAAATAAAAACTGATATGAGCAATTTAGTTCCCGTTTACCAATCCCAATTTTTACATGAAATATATTTAATAAAACATAAACTGGAAGAAAACGGTATAATATGTTATGTCCGAAATGAGAATGTAACAGCCACTATCGGCGTTTCTATGTTGGAACAACACAAACTTATGATAAATGAAAACGATTTAGAAAAAGCTGTATCTGTTATAGATAATACGGAATTTAATTAAACTTTAGCTAAGGCTTTTTCTAAATCGTTTTTTAGTATTTTATCTGGAAAATAATAATTCTCTATATTTTGGTAATGGCCAAAGTTCATCATCAACCATCATTTCCAATGTATCTGAATATTTTCTTACTTTATCAAATAAAGGTTTTACATCAAAACAAAAAGCTTCTGCTTGTTTTTGGGCATCGAGAATACTTGCTGCTTTCTCTTTTGCTTTTAAAAGCGTATCTACACTTGATTTAATTCCTGAAATATTTTCTGAAATATTCGCTATTAAATCCAATTGCTCTTTAGCATGCTTTTTAAATTCTTTTTCACTAAAGACTTCTTTTAATCCCTTCACATTTTTTATTAATGTATTTTGATAACGAACAGCCGTTGGAATGATATGATTTCGTGAAATATCGCTTAAAACTTGAGCTTCTATTCCAATTAAAGAGGCGTATTTTTCTAATTTAATTTCATTGCGGGCATGTATTTCTCGTTCAGAAAAAATATTCATTTCTTCATATAAAGCAATGGCTTCTTTAGTTAATTCAGCTTTTAAAGCCTCCGGTGTTGTTTTATTGTTTGAAAACTTACGTTTTTTAGTAGCTTCTTCTTCCCATTCTTTGCTGTATCCATCTCCTTCAAATAAGATGGAGCGTGATTTTTTAATCAATTCACGCAATACATTAAAAATAGCATCATCTTTTTTCATACCATCTTCTACTAACTTATCTACTTCTTTTTTAAACTCTTTTAGTTGTTTTGCTACAATCGTATTTAAGACAGTCATAGGCTCTGCACAATTGGCTGTAGATCCTACAGCTCTAAATTCAAATTTATTCCCTGTAAAAGCAAATGGTGATGTTCGATTTCGGTCTGTATTATCCAATAGAATTTCAGGGATTTTACCTACGACATTTAATTTTAAATCTGTTTTTTCATCTGGAGATAACTTTCCTTTGGTTACTTTCTCTAAATCGTTTAAAACAGAAGTCAATTGAGAACCGATAAATACAGAAATAATTGCCGGAGGAGCTTCATTTGCTCCTAAACGATGATCATTACTTACCGAAGCAATAGCTGCTCTTAACAAATCAGCATATTTATGTACAGCAGCAATAGCATTGACAAAGAAAGTTAAAAACTCTAAGTTTTTCTTAGGTGTTTTTCCCGGAGCCAGTAAATTATTTCCTGTGTTAGTGCTTAGTGACCAATTGTTATGCTTTCCTGATCCATTTACTCCTGCAAAGGGTTTTTCATGTAATAAAACACGTAAATTATGACGACGTGCAATCTTTTGCATAATATCCATTAACAAAGAATTCTGATCTACAGCACGGTTGGCTTCATCAAATACAGGAGCTAATTCAAATTGTCCAGGAGCTACTTCATTATGACGTGTTGTAACAGGAATTCCTAAACGAAGTGATTCTATTTCTAAATCTTTCATAAACGAAATTATACGGTCAGGTATTGAACCAAAGTAATGATCATCCAACTGTTGTCCTTTTGCCGGAGCATGACCTAACAAAGTTCTTCCTGTTAATTGTAAATCAGGACGAGCATTATACAGTGCCTCATCAACTAAAAAATATTCTTGCTCCCAGCCTAAAGTTGCAGTTACTTTTCGAACTTGTTTGTCAAAGTACTGAGCTACGTCTGTAGCAGCATCATCTATTGCATTAAGAGCTCTCAGTAAAGGGATTTTATTATCTAAAGTTTCTCCTGTATAAGAAATAAACACAGATGGAATACAAAGCGTGGTATCAATCACAAAAGCGGGTGATGAAGGATCCCATGCGGTATATCCTCTTGCTTCAAAAGTATTTCGGATTCCACCATTTGGAAAAGAGGAAGCATCAGGTTCTTGTTGTACTAACATTGATCCATTAAAACGTTCCATTGCACGACCTTCTCCTATTGGTTGAAAAAAAGCATCGTGTTTTTCTGCTGTAGCACCTGTTAATGGCTGAAACCAGTGTGTATAATGAGTTGCTCCTTTTAACAATGCCCAATCTTTCATGGCCGCTGCCACTTGGTCAGCTAAAGTTCGTTCGATTTTGGTTCCTTTATTAATTGCTCCTAAAACGGCTTTGTAGGCATCTTTAGTTAAATATTCTTTCATTACGGATTCTGAAAATGCGTTTTCAGAGAATACAGAAGATAATTTTTCGGAAATTTTAACATCAACAGGTTTTCTGTTATGTACATCAGCTAATGCTTTAAATCTTAATGTGGACATAGAGGTTATTGTTTTAATTACACTTTTAAAACTCAAATATAATACTTTTTAATTACCCCTGTAAAAAAACAATTATTTATTACGTAAATTTTATAAAAAATTTACTTTATTATGTATTTTTTGAATTAAAAATATTTTTACCCTTTAAAATTCGGGGTGTTTTTAAAATATTTTTATTTTATACTGAATTTTTGTTACGTTGTATTTTTTAAGGTTAAATTTATGTTTACTACCCTGTTTACCAAGAATTTGTAATAAAAAAGACTTCTAAACATCTATTTTAGGAATGTTTAAATAAAGAATGTGATATAAATATTTGTTTGTTATAAGTCTTATTGTATTAAATAAGACCATAAAAGATAATTAGAGTGTCTCCCACATACATTTCAAAAAACATCCTTATTTAACTTTCAAAATCTTGAAAATACCATTCTAAACACAAGAAATCTTATCCACTCTTTTTTGGTGTCTTCCTCCTTCAAATTCAGTTGAAATAAAAGTGGAAACAATTTCAAGAGCTGTTTTTAAATCTATAAAGCGAGCAGGAATCGAAATCATATTAGCATCGTTGTGCAAACGGGTTAATTTTGCTAACTCAGGTGTCCAAACCAATCCGCAACGAATTCCTTGATGTTTATTAGCTGTCATCGCAGCTCCATTTCCACTTCCACACAAAACAATTCCTAAATCAGTACTTCCTTTTTCAACATCACTCGCCACAAGGTGAATATAATCCGGATAATCAACACTCTCGGTTGAAAACGGTCCAAAATCTTTTGTTTCAATATTTTGTAATGTTAATAATTTTACAATTTCGGTCTTGTATTTCACACCTGCATGATCCGATCCTAACGAAATTTTCATTTTAATTTTCTTTTTTTTAGTTTTCAACAACTGTTTTTATTCAGAAATGCTAAGTTATTTAAAATAAATTTAAAATAAACTTTACCAAATTGTTAATAAAAAGTAATTAACTTTTAATTAAAACTTAAAACTTTTTCTTGACTTATATTTAGAAAATCTTACTTATAAAAAAAGTAATTCATGTCAAGAATTTTTTATTTTTTTTAATACGAAAATAATGACTGATTTTTCTACATATTTTTGTTTTTTTAGTCATTCTATTTTTTGGTAATTTTACAAATCAACAGTTTATAAAATTTAGTTAATAATTTCATAATATATTATTTATCAAATAAATAAATAATTTTATTTTTTAATAAAAATGTTAAAATAAATATTAAAAAATAATTAAAACAAAAGTTATTCACTTATCAACAACACATAAATAATAGACATATTTTATTTAAAATTTTTAAAAATAATATAAATGATTATATCATGTAATATACGTTGAAAAATCATTTTAGAAACCTGTATTTTAATTCAATTTAAAAACCTAAATTTGTGTTTCAACAAGTTTTAAATTTTACATGTAAATGAAAACAATTAACGATTTTGATTTCAAAGATAAAAAAGCTTTAATTCGAGTAGATTTTAACGTTCCTTTAAACGAAAATAAAGAAATAACCGATGATACAAGAATACAGGCTGCCAAACCAACCATCATAAAAGTTTTAGAAGATGGAGGATCATGCATATTGATGTCACATTTAGGAAGACCTCAAGGAACTGTGTCCGATAATTTTTCCTTAAAACACATTGTAAGCCATTTGACCGAGATTTTAAATATGCAGGTAAAATTTGTACCAGATTGTATTGGGCAAGAAGTTGAAGAAGCGGTTGATAAATTAGAAGATGGAAAAATTCTTCTTTTGGAGAATTTGCGTTTTCACAAAGAAGAGGAAGCTGGAGATAGAGCTTTCGCCGAAAAATTATCAAAATTAGGTGATATTTATGTAAATGATGCATTTGGAACAGCACACAGAGCTCATGCTTCGACAGCAATTATAGCTGATTTTTTTGGAGAAAATAAATGCTTTGGTTATTTACTGGCTAAAGAAATCGAAGCGGTTGATAAGGTTTTAAAAAACGGTGAAAAACCTGTTACGGCTATTTTAGGAGGTTCAAAAGTATCCTCCAAAATTACCATTATTGAAAATATTTTACCGGCAATTGATAATTTGATTATAGGAGGAGGAATGACTTATACCTTTGTCAAAGCATTAGGAGGAAAAATAGGAAATTCTATTTGTGAAGATGATAAATTACAATTAGCCTTGGCTATTTTAGAAAAGGCTAAAGCCAATCAAGTTGAAGTATTTATAGGAGAAGATACAATTGCCGCTGATGCTTTTTCCAATGATGCAAAACGCCAAATTGTTTCATCTGATGAAATACCGGAAGGATGGCAAGGATTAGATATAGGACCGAAAACCATTGCTAAATTTTCTGAAGTTATTTTTAATTCAAAAACCATATTGTGGAATGGTCCTTTAGGTGTTTTTGAAATGGAAAATTTTGCTGTTGGAACTAAAGCCGTAGGTAATGCTATATCCAAAGCCACTGAAAATGGTGCTTTTTCATTGGTTGGCGGAGGTGATTCGGTTGCTGCAGTAAAACAGTTTGGTTATACTGATAAAGTATCGTATGTATCTACCGGTGGTGGAGCTATGTTAGAATCCTTAGAAGGAAAAGAATTACCGGGTGTTGTCGCTATTTTAAAATAGCAAGATTATATAAGTAAAACCTGTTGTGCATTTAGGATAAGTTCACTTTAATTTTATTCATTGGTCTATTGAATACAAAAACATTGAGATACTGAATCATTGTAAAAGCAGTAATTTTAGACAGTAATCTTATGGCTAATCCTTTGAACGATTTTGCGTGGTTTATCATCCAAGAAAATTGTCCGTGTAATTGCGAAAAATTAGTTTCTATTCTTTTTCTGATTTTGGATTTTATTTTAGAAAAATGCTCAAATTGTACTTGGTTT
>JBKEDE010000065.1:0-28529 GCA_047975265.1 Flavobacteriales bacterium | reverse complement strand
GAACGAGCCATTTGTGGGTCATAAGGTCCAGCAACTTGTTGCAAAAAGTTAGTTGGTAATTGCATTTTTCCTGATTCTTGAGCCAAGTACATAAGTTTTTGCAATTTCAATTGTCCTAAAGTTGGTTCTTTGTGCAATTGCCAAACTATTTCCGTTGCCAATAAAGTACGTTTGTAATAATCTATATTGGTTGGCTTGGTATTAAGTTTAACTACTTTAGTTTCTTGTTCTGTTTTACTCTCAAACGCTTCTTTTAGCACCGCTTGCATTAGCCTATTGGCGTGTTGCTCGCTTTGGGTAATTTCTTGCTCCAAAGCATTGCATTTTTGCATTAAGGTTTCTACTTTTTCAACAATTGCTTTTTGTTCTGCGAATGGTGGAACGGGTATAATGGTGCTTTTAAATTGGTCGTGTGTTATACTTGGAGAATTGAAACCATCCATATAATCTAAATATATATCTTCAATATATTTTGAGAGCAATAACCAAAACACGTATTTATTCTCAACACATAGGCAATCAAATACTGCAAACCCAGTTGAGCCAATGTAGTTAGGCTTTTCATCTTCAACTATAGCTAAGTTGTGCAAGTATGGTCTTACTAAAGAATATAGGATTTGACCTTTTTTTAATACTCTTCTTGCTCTTGAAGATAATTCACGAACTGGCAATGCTTTGGGTTCTTTAATTACCTGTTTCTTATTGTCAATCGCATCAATATCAACGTAGTTGATTATTTCGTTAGGGCTTAGTTTTTTTTGAATATCGAGATTATCTGTATTTATAATTATTTCACCCAACCTGCACCAAACCCAACTCTCAGGTAATTCAAAAGGAATTTCTTCTGCTGTAATTGGTGGAAGTGCTTTTTCCTTTTTGATTTTCTTGTCTTTAATTAATTCGGCTTTCTCTGTTTTTATGCGTTTTAGCAACTCGCTGGCAGGTTCTGTATTTGGGTTTTGTTCTCGCCAATCTATTGTGAGTTTGCCTTGAATGGCTTCTTGGAGAATGGATTGTTTGAGTTGGGCTGTTAAATCATTTTGGATTTCGATTTCTTCATTAAGAGTTTCCCAATTATCAATTATTTTAATCTTTGATTTAAGCAGGTCATAAGCATTGCTTTCAAACTTTTCGTTTTTCTCAATTGAGTCTAAGATTTTAGATAGTGTATTTTGCTCTTCAATATCAAGTAAAGGAATTGTAACATCATTAATCCTTGTTTTGCTTATAACTGGCTGCATAGCATTATTTGCATATTGACCTAAATCTGAATAAGAAAGAAAGTGTCTCAAAAAATCAAGTGAAAATCTTTTGTCATAGGATTGAATTATTAAAGCGTTATCCGTTACCCATGAATTAGCGATTATTTCGAAAACACAACCGCACCGTGCACCTACACGACCTATTCCAATAGTTTTATAATCAATGAACTCATTTAAACTTTTAGGAGGATAAGAGCAAACGCTAAATAATGCCAACTTAACCAGGAAGAATCTAATTTGTCAAATCGAATTAACAGTGTCCTAAAGCTGTCAATCCAAGCGAATGTACGTTCATTGACAAATCTTTGGTCGTAAATATCTTGGTTGAACTGTCTTTTCTTTCCTCTCTTTTTTGTTTTCCTGTTTCGTATATTTTCCTTGATATTAGGTGTTATGTTCCTTCTGTGGATAGCTCGCCTAAGTTTTTTAGAATCAAATCCTTTATCTGCATTTTGAATGCTGTTCTTTACACAAATCCCACAACTTTTCAAATCTCTAATCATTTGTGCGTATTGCGGAACTATTTGAAATAAATCGTTATGATTTCCGCTGATTATTCCGCCATTGGCAATAGGAATACCCTTTCCGTCAGTCATAATCAAAATATTAGAAGTCCTACCTCTTTTCCTATGTTGGTAAGCTACACTTTCTGCTGATTTTTTGACTAAGCTGTGTGTGCCGTCCAGGTTCAATTTTTCGGTATCCAACTTATCTTTCTGTATTTCCAAATACGTTTCAAACATTTCTTTAAAAACGCCTTTTTCACTCCATTTCCGGTAATAGTAGTAAACTGTTTGCCAAGAAAAGGGTGGCTTACAAACTTCTATATCAACAAATAAGAACTCCCATTGACAGCCGGTCTTGAGTTTATGAACGATACATTTAAAAATATCCGACATATCAAAGCTACTGGAAAATCCACGCTTATTTTTTGGAATAAAGCATAAAATACAGTTTTCTATTTGCTCTTTTTGTAAATTTGTGTACTTGCAGTTCATTGAATCGTAATTTATTGGTTATCAACTCTAAATTACTAATTTTGAACTGCTTGTTTTTATTTAAAAAGTTTAAATCACTTCATATATATATCCTTTCCTATTTGATGTTTCTTTAAGTTTAGTCCACTCTTTAAAATGATTTTTTCATTTGACGAATTAATATAAATAGCCCGATTAGCATTAATAAATGGGGTAGTCTTTAATTTTAGAGAAATTAAATTTCCTGCTTCCTCAAATGCATTAATTCCAATTAAGTTTAAATCATCTTTTGGGATTATTACTATTGAACTTATATTTAATTTTTCATACTTTTCTAATAAAATAGAATCATTTAATATTTGATTTTTATTATACGTCTGAAACTTTTTAAACTCTTCTGTATAACCTCCATCTATTAAATATTCCTTTAATTCGTTTATTTCATTAATATCATACTTATTCTTGGTCTTTAGTAGTGAAGAACACGAACTCATTATTAATACTAAAATTATTATAAATCTTCCCTGCATAACAAACTACTCTTTGTAAACTTTTTCTAATTGCCCTTTTACTTCACATGTAGCTGTAGGGCATCCTGTAGTATTTTGATGTACGGGCAAATCTTCTGCCAATCTGAAATGTGGATGTCTTGGTTCTTCTTTACCCAATACGGTAGCATCAAAAATAGCCCCTATAATAGATCCTGCAAATCCAAATCCTCTCAAAACAGCTCCAACTCTACTATTTCCTGCCATACCTGTTACATTATCTTTAAATTCACTTGATAATTTAATAGTATCTCCTATTTGATAAATAACATATTTTTTTGTTAACCAAGTACTATCATTTTTATACAATTCAACTCCTATTCCTCCTGTATTATTTTTTTTATATCTGCTTTTTAAATAGTTTTCACAAATCCCCAAATTAATTTCTACTTTAGTATTATTCTTATTATAACTTGTTTTATAATATATGTAATCACATTCTATTTTCTTTTTACAAGAAGACAAAAAAATCATTATTATTAAAAGTAATATATTTTTCAAAATCCTACAGTTGTTTGTTCATATTGTTTTAACACGTCTAAAGTATTATTAACATCGCATTCAGTAATAACTTTTACATTATCGGGGTTGTTTTTTTCGTATTTTAATATGAGAATACTTCCCTTTCTATATTTTTTATTTGTAGTAAATATATACTTTTTATTATTTACGTAGTATTCTATTGCTGATGCTCTTCTTCCAGTTATTTTACCTGAAGAAATAACAACCCCTTCAGTACACTCATTATCATTATTGTTTAATTTATAAGAATTATATATTCCCCAAATAATAAAAATACTTGAAAACATAACCAGGAACCAATTAAAAGTATTCATTTTATATTTTTTACCCATTTCCTATTATCTTTATAATATAAATAACATTTCTGGAGCATTACCAAGAAAATTCCCAAAAAGGCACGTATTCTACGTGTTGCACCACCTCGCCGTCCAAGTTGGTTATGTAAGAACTACTTCCCAAATGGTCGGGGTAGTTATTGGTTATGCGTTTGGCATCGTATGCTAGCTTCATAAATAACTTAGACGTTTTCGTTTAAAAAGGATTCAATTTCAATAATCTTGTCTTTTAAATCAAATCTTTTTTGTATGATTATTAAACCTTTTTTACCCATATCCATTCTGAGCTTTTTATTGACAGATAATTCGATAATTTTATTGGCATATGACTCCATGTCAGGATAATCTACAAGAAATCCAGATTCGTTATTAACAACAATTTCGGGAGTACTGGTGATGTTAAATGCCACAACAGGTTTAGACCTTAACATAGCTTCTACTATAGAAAATCCAAATCCTTCTGATATAGAGCTGAATACAAATATGTCAATGGAGTTCATAAATGTGTCCACATCATCAACAAACCCTAGAAAGATGACTTCTTTTTCAAGTCTGTATTCTGCTACCTGCTTTTTTAGGGTATCTTCCAAATTTCCTATTCCTGCAATGAATAGAGTAAAGTCAATATTTTTATCTTTTAGTATTCTTGCAGCTTCTATAAGCTTATCTTGAGCCTTTTCCCACGTTAATCTACCTACTATGCCGAGTATAATCCCCTTTCCGTACTTCTCAATAGATTTTTATTAGTAATGTTGACTTTGTGTTTAAGGTCTATGCCATGATATATGACTTTAATTTTATGGCTTTCTATATAGTTTGTTAGGTTCTTTAAGATACCATTTTTTGTGGCTTTAGAGTTTGCTATAATATGAGTGAGTACATTTTTGTATATAATCTTATTAAGGGGTGTCCCTTTCACCGGAGTAGCAAGCCCTCTCATATATACTATCCTTTTTACTCCTGCAAAGTTGGCAGATAAGCTGCCTAGCTTTAGATCTTGTGAAGCTGAGAATATTACCGTATCAATATTGTTTTTTTTAAAGAACTTAATAAGTTGTATATGCTTGAGTGGATTCAGAAACGACAAGTTGCCTATTTTTACGTTAACTGTTTTGAATCCATGTAACTTTGATTTTGTATGAAGTGGAGAGTCTTCTCTTGCAGCAATGATAACCTTATGCCCAAGATGTCTAAACTCTATGGCATTTTCTAGGTGTAGCTTCTCTCCACCACCCCAAAAATTTATACTATTTAAAAAACAGATATTCATCTATTTGTGATATACTTTCCTGAATTTGACTGTGTTATTAATTGTCATAATTATATCTGATAGCTTGATTATCAAGGGAGCAAATATCTACAACTATCTGACTGGTAGTTAATTAGTTTGTTATCTCTCGGCAAATGCAGAAAATACTTTATTTGTGAGATTATACTCCTATCCTTTCCTTCAAAAGAAGAATAAATCTCTTCCATATATCTCGTTTCGGAAAATTTATGGAACTAAGACTTAGTACATGTCAAAAAAATAATTAACAATCAATGTTCAGCAATTGAGGACATTAACGTTTTTAAATAACCCTTGCTCTACACCTTTGTGAATTAATCAAATAACACAAAATGATGAACACTAAAGTTGGGAACAAAGATAGAAATTATTTGAAATAAAACCAATGGATCTGCTGAATTTTGATGAGCAGAAAGCAGTTCTCTAAGAAACTATATTTTGTATTTTGATCGTTTGAACAAAAAATAGGAAAAACGCTTCATTGGAAAATAAGAGCTTTAAATTATAGAGATCCTTATTAATATGAAAATAGTATCTTTTAGGATATTTACAAAATGCCTAAGTCGATAGTTTTTCTCCTTTAGACTGAAGCAAAATTTTTCTTTAGAAGAAAAAGACATGCGGTATTAAAGAAAGTTCTTGATAATCAAATGAGTATTGTTTTTTATTTTTCCTTTATCAAATTTAAATAAACCGGAAAATGGTCAGAATAACCATTTTCATATACTCCAAATTTATACGTTCTGAAAGGATAGCCTTTCCTTGCTCCGGATTTCTCGGTTAAAAAGCTCTTCTTATGAATTTGGGCTTTTAATAATTTGTACGAACTGTAATCTTTCCCCAACAAAGTATGAGATAATATTAACTGATCCAAAACTTCCCAAGAATCTCTATATGCTGCCGTTCCGGCACCTCTTCGTGCCATATTTTCCATTGGATTATACAATATGGAATCATTGGCTTTTGAAAGTTTTTCTGTGGTTCTCAAATGTTTTTTGATACTGCTGTTTGTAGGACCGTCATTGAAATCGCCCATTAAAATAATTTTTGCACCGGGTTCTTTTTTTAAAATATCATTTACAATTTTACGGGCAAGATCACCTGCTTTTTCTCTTTTGGGTTCGCTGGTACTTGCTCCTCCACTTCGTGAAGGCCAGTGGTTTACCAATATATGTATCTTCTCGCCATCTAAATATCCTCCGACATGTAAAATATCACGCGTATAATCTCTTCTTCCGTCTCTGTCAAAAAGAATCAAAGGATGATGTTCTTTCTCGGTTACCATAAAACGGTCTTTTTGATAAATCAACCCGACATCAATCCCTCTTTCGTCAAACGAATTGAAATGAACATAATCGTATTTTAATTCCTTTAATGCTTTTTGTTGTGTGATATCGCGTATAACGTGTTCGTTTTCCAATTCGGATAACCCCATGATAACCGGCGTGTGCATATTTTTTTCTTTACCGAATGAAAGAATAACTTCTGCTATATGCTCTAATTTATTGTAGTATTTTTCCGTATTCCAATTGTTACCTCCTTCGGGAGTATATTCATCTGCCAACACCAATTTTCGAAGACGTTGTTTTCCTTCTAAATTTTCAAAGATTAATTGTCTTTTATTAACTTCGGTTGTTTCCGCCAATTTACTGTTTAAAGCAATACTTTTATGAAACTCCGGAGATTGAAAATCCCTTGTTCCGTCTATATAGCCAATGGATGAAACTGTATCAAATAAGTTTTCTACATTATAAAAAGCAATTGTTGCTATTTTATATTGCTTTTGAGCTTTTACCGACAGAGGAAAAAGCATGATAATAATCAACCCTAAAATAACGTTTCTTTTCATCTTATTCTTTTAATTTTTGATCAAATTTACTTATATTTGTTGTGTAAATTTACGTAAAGTTAATATAATTAACTATTAATTTTTGACATTTGTTGCGTAACTTTACATAAGGTTTAACGTAACTAACTTATAAAATGATTACAACTAATAAAAATTTATTTTTAGGATTGTGTTTTTTCATTTCATGTATCGTCTTTTCCCAGAATAAAATAACAGGAGAAATCAAAAACACTGAAAAAGAAAAACTACCTAATGTTTCAGTTAAATTGGATGGAACTTCTTTTTCTACAACCACAGACAAGGAAGGAAGGTTTAGCTTTGAAAACATCGCCTCCGGAAACTATTTTTTAGTGATTTACAAAGACGGATATCATCAAAAAATACTTCCGATAGATGTTCAGGAAAACCTCCACATTCCTATTCTTTTAGAAGAAGACCAACAGGAATTGGTCGAATTGGACGTAACAGAACTGGATGCCAGCGAAACCAGCGGTTCTTCTGTTTCTTTTTTACAATCATCCCGATCGATTTTTTCACAAGCAGCCGCTTTCCAATGGCAATGGTTCAGACCCAGAGGATTAGATTCCAACGAAGGACGGGTTTATTTTAACGGTATTGAAATGAACAAAGCAAAAGACGGAAGACCTCTTTGGCGTAATTGGGGAGGACTGAACGATATCACACGTTATCCGGAAGAATTAAAATTAGCCATGGATCCTGCTGAGATTGGTCTTGGAGGATTTAATACAGCTACCTCCTATTCTACCAGAGCTTCCAATTTTGCTAAAGGAGGACGAATTACGGCCTCACTCACCGACCGATCTTACACCCAACGTTTAATGGCTACTTACTCTACCGGTATGATGGATAACGGATGGGCTATTGCAGCTTCGGGCTCCAGAAGATGGGCTGAAGAGGGTGTAATTGACGGAACTTCCTACGATGCATGGTCTTATTTTTTAGCCGTAGAAAAAAAATTAAATAATAAACACAGCTTCAATTTTACCACTTTTGGAGCACCCTATAAAAGAGGTTCTAATTCTCCTTTAACCCAAGAAATGATTGATATCTTTGGAGAAAACTATAATAATTATTGGGGATATCAAAATGGAGAAAAACGCAATTCGAGAGTCAAAACCACATTTGAACCTGTTTTTCAACTAACTCATTATTGGGATATTAATGAAAAATCCAACTTACAAACCACTTTAAGCTATCAATTTGGACACAGAGGTTCTACTCGGTTTGATTATATGGGTGCCAACCCGACGGTTCGGTATTACCGCTATTGGGGAAGTTATTACGAAAAACAAGGAAACGATCCTTTGAGTGCCGATATTTACAACACCGACCCGAATGCCCGTACCACCATTTTAAACGGACAATTAAATTGGCAGGAATTTTATAGATTAAACAGGGAATTGGGAGAACAAGGTAAAGGAGCAACCAATATTTTAGCAAATGACCGGGAAGATGACCAAACCGTTGCTTTTAATACACATTATAAACGAAACCTAAACGATAACATCAATCTTTACACCTCTTTAAACTATCAATACTTGTTTTCCAATAATTACCGAAAGGCAGAAGATTTGTTTGGAGGACTTGGATTTTATGATGTAGATCCTTTCAGTACAGGTAGTGAAGCTGAAAACAATTTATTAAATCCCCAACGGTTAATTAACGAAGGAGACCGCTACGAATATGATTACGATTTGCATCGCCATAGAGGAAATATTTATGCGATGTTAGATTTTTCTTATAATTGGGTTGACTTTTATTTGGCAGGAGATTATACTCGAACGGAAATGTGGCGACGCGGAAACTATCAAAACGGACGCTATCCGCTCAATTCTTATGGCGTAAGTGATAAATATGTTTTTGATGATTTTGGTGTTAAAGCAGGAGCTGTTTTTAAATTAAGCGGTCAGCATTTTATAAAACTAAACACCGGATATCAAACAACGGCTCCAACAACCGGATCCCTTTTCTTAGACGGACGCAACAGTAATTATACTGTCGCAGGACTGGAAAGTTCAAAACGTTTTGGAGGAGATTTGGGATACATTTACCGTTCGCCTAAATTTAAAGGGCAGGCTACATTCTTTTACAATGAATTAAGAGATTTGAATGATGCTAATTTTTATTACGGACAAACAGGGTTTAATTTAGGAACATTCACAGGAAATTTGAATCTTCAAGGAGAATCACAAGGCTTTTTTGAAGAACAAGTTATCGGAATTGACCAACGGCACTTAGGCGTAGAAATTGGTGCAGAATACAATATTTCTTCTGCATTCAAACTGATAGCCGCAGCCAACATTGCTGAGTATGTTTACACAGATGATGCCGATTTGTATTTATCAACCGATGATGCTCCTACCGGATTCATTTCTCTTGGCAAAACCTATATCAAAAATTATAAGGTAGGAGGAGCTCCGCAACAAACCTATTCTTTAGGAGCAGAATATTATAAAAACGGCTGGCGTTTAGGTGCTACCGTAAATTATTTGAGCAATAACTATATTGATTTGTCTTATCTAAGACGTACGGATTCTTTTGCTCAAACAGCAGATTCTTCCTTAGACCAAAATGGAGACGGCATATACGATGCTTACGATCCTGAAATTGCCCGACAATTATTAAAACAAGAAAAATTTGATGAACAGTTTATGATTAATCTAAACTTTGGAAAAAGCATTCGAATACCCGGAGGAAACAGGGTTCTTGCTTCTTTTATGATAAATAATTTACTAAACAACCGGGACTGGAAAACAGGTGGTTTTGAAGATTCCCGTGTTTCAAACTATAAAGATTTATTGGATGAAACCCAGTTAACTTACCCTGTTTTCGGAAACAAATATTTTATAGACCGAGGAAGAACATTCTTCTTAAACTTAAGTTATATTTTTTAAACAAAAAAAACACAAATAATGAAGTTATCAACTCGTAATTTAAACAAACTCTTTGTAGGAGTTCTTATGACATTCACCCTTTTTTCTTGTGTGAGTGATGATGATTACTCAGTACCTGATTTCGCAACTTGTACTGAAAACGTAACAACAACCAAAAGCTTTACCGATATAAAAAATTTAGCTGTTTCAGAATCAGCCGATGAATTAACAGCGAATGAAACTTTTGAGGCTTACGTTGTTTCAAGCGATATTGCAGGAGAATTTTATGCCTCTCTCTACATTGTTTCAGCTGATGGAACAGAAGGGATGTCTTTCTCTATTGATCGAAGAGATAATTATGTTTCTTTTGAGCCCGGAAGACAAATTTTTATTAACACAGAAGGATTGTATATTGCTAAAGCTGATGGCGGTGTAGCCTTAGGAGGTTTATATAACGGTGGTGTGGGTCGGTTAGAATCTTCTAAATTCAATACAGCTGTTACCAGAGGTTGTAAAACGATAAATGAAGAAAGTTTAGTACAAAAGGTTTCAACTATAAGTGATGCCATGTCTGATACGTATTTAAATAAATTAATTGAAATCGAAAATGTACAATTTCAAGACATCGAAACCATTCCAACCTATTATGATGCTACTAACGACCTTGGAGGATCTACCAACCATGTATTGGAAGACGCTCAAGGAAATTCTGATTCTAACTTCGTTGCACGCTTCAGCTCTTATGCAGACCATGCCAAACAAAAAGTAGCTACAGGAAGTGGTTCTATACGAGGTGTACTAACCAAATATGGAAATGCCTACCAATTAATTGTTCGAACGGTAGAAGACGATATAAAGTTTAACAATGCTCGTTTTGAAAATACTTCACCAAACGCTTGCGAAAGAACCATTCCTTCAGGAACACTTCCTTTCTCAGATGATTTTGAAGCCTATACGGCTGGTGATTCCTCTACCAGCAACTGGAATGTTATTGTTGAAACAGGAAGCCGATCTTTTCAAGTGACAGAATACAACAGCAATAAATACATGCAAATGTCTGCCTATAATTCAGGTGAAAGCAACAAAACCTGGATGATTTCTCCAAAATTTGATATAAGCAGTGCTACCAACAAAGTGGTTTCTTTCAAATTAGCCGATGCTTTTGAAACCGGAAATCCTATAAAATTAGTGTATTCTACCGATTATGATGGTTCTGATTGTCCTGCAAATTTCACTTGGACAGAAATTGGAAGTACAGAAACCGCCGCTTTAATCAATAATGCAGCTACTTATGACAGCAATTTTGAATCAACCGGAAATATTGATATCTCATCCATTACCGGAAACGCTGTTTTTGCCATTATCTACGAAGGTTCAGCTTCCGGAATTACAACTACCGTACAGATTGATGATTTTGTTGTAGGACAAGATGCTGATACTCAAACTCCGGGAGGAGGTATCTCTAACGGTGTACCTGAAAATGTATTTTTCTCAGAATATGCAGAAGGCTCTTCCTATAACAAATACTTTGAGATTTATAACGGAACCGGAGCAGACCTTGATTTATCCGCTTATAAAGTACTTATCGCTATTAACGGAGGCGGTTGGGGAAATACACCTTTGGATTTATCCGGTACTTTAACTGCGGGTGATGTTTACGTAGTCGGAACTGACGCCTTGGATGCTTCTATAATCTCAAAAGCAGATTTAACGTTAGCTTATCTTAGTGTTGCTCATTTTAGCGGTGATGACGCTATTGCTTTAGTAAAAGATGATGCCGGTTCTTTAAAAATTATCGATATTATAGGTGATCCTAATAACAGACCAACCAACGGATGGGACGTTGCAGGAACAGCCACTGCGACCAAAGATTATACGTTGATTAGAAAATCAACCGTTACCACCGGAAATATAGATTGGTCCATTGGTGCCGGAACAGATGCCTCAAGTTCTGAATGGGAAGTTCATAATAAAGATTACTGGGATAATATGGGTGTTTACGGTTCTTCTCAGAACACCAATACTGCTCCGGTTGCTGCAGTTACTATTACAGGAACAACAAAAGTAGATAAAACACTTACTGCTGACACCAGTGCTTCTACAGATGCTGACAGTGATACATTAACGTTTACTTATCAATGGTATCGTGCTGATGACAATGGTGGAACTAATGAAATAGCCATTTCAAGTGCTACTGCCCAAACGTATGTTTTAACCGTAGCCGATAAGGATAAATTTGTTACCGTAAAAGTAATTGCCAACGACGGAACCGATGATAGTACTGAAACAACCGCTTCTTATGTGGGAGCTGTTACTGAAACCGTGAGCAACACACCACCCGTAGCTTCCGTAAATGTAACAGGAACAACAAAAGTAGGTGAAACACTTACTGCCGACACCAGCACTTCTACAGATGCTGACGGTGATACATTAACGTTTACTTATCAATGGTATCGTGCTGATGACAATGGTGGAACTAATGAAACAGCCATTTCAAGTGCTACTGCCCAAACGTATGTTTTAACCGCAACCGATAAGGATAAATTTGTTACCGTAAAAGTAATTGCCAACGACGGAACCGATGATAGTACCGAAACAACCGCTTCTTATGTGGGAGCTGTTACTGAAGATACAAATTCCTCATTATCAGATTTGATTATTTCTGAATATGTAGAAGGTTCTTCCTATAATAAATATATAGAAATTTATAACGGAACCGGTTCGGATATTGACCTATCTTCTTATTCATTAGGAAAAGATAATAATGGAGATGATACCTTTTCGACTACAGCCGCTCTAACAGGTACTTTAGCTAATGGAGAAACCATTGTTTACGCTCACAGTAGTGCCACTATTTATACAGGAACAACACAATCTTTAAGTCCTAATACAGCCATAAATTTTAATGGTGATGATCAAATTGCTTTATTAAAAAATGGAACTATAATTGATAAAATGGGTGTTTCGGGAGATGTAGATTTTGGAAAAGATGTAACTTTAAGACGGAAACAAAGTGTTACAGGTCCAAGTTCCACTTATACCGATACAGAATGGGAAACTTTAACGAAAGATGATGTTAGCGGATTAGGTTCGTTTTAATCATAAAAAATAATACATTGAAAAACCGTAATGTGAATCACGTTACGGTTTTTCACTTTTCAATCATCTGAAAAAATGATATTATTTGTATTTTTGTTTCATGATTCAATTGGAAGATACTATTGTTGCTCTGGCAACTCCTAACGGAACAGGTGCTATTGCCGTAATTCGGTTGTCCGGAAAAGATGCCGTTAAAATTGCCGATTTGATTTTTGAATCTGTTCATAAAGGAAAACATTTGATTTGGCAAAAATCCCACACCATCCATTTAGGATATGTAAAAGATGGAAAAAAAAACATCGATCAGGCTTTATTTTCAATTTTTAAAAATCCGCACTCCTACACCGGAGAAGATGTAGTAGAAATTTCATGTCATGGCTCTTCTTTTATCCAACAACAAATTATCCGTTTATTAATCAAAAAAGGAGCTCGTATGGCTGATCCCGGCGAATATACTTTGCGAGCTTTCTTGAATAATAAAATGGATTTATCTCAGGCTGAAGCTGTTGCAGATTTGATTAATGCAGATTCTGAAGCAGCACACCAAACCGCCTTAACACAAATGCGGGGTGGATTTTCTCATGAATTGGCCAATTTACGTAAACAATTGATCGACTTTGCTTCCATGCTTGAACTGGAACTGGATTTTGCTACCGAAGAGGTTGAATTTGCTAACCGTACAGAACTGAATGAACTACTCGAACATCTTGAAAAAAATATAAAATACCTTCTTGATTCTTTTTCATTAGGAAACGTTATTAAAGAAGGGATTCCCGTAGCTATTGCCGGAAAACCCAATGCCGGAAAATCTTCTTTACTGAATGCATTGTTTAATGAAGAAAAAGCCATTGTTTCCGATATTGCCGGAACAACTCGGGATATTATTGAAGATACGCTAACTATAAACGGCATCAATTTCCGTTTTATCGATACCGCAGGATTACGCCATACGCATGATAAAATCGAAGCCATGGGAGTTCAACGTGCTAAAGAAAAAATTAAAGAAGCAAAAATTCTCTTATATCTTTTTGATCAAAACGATACAACGGTTGAAGAGATTAAAACCGATATACATTCTTTTTATCGTGATAATCTTAAAATTATTTTAATTCAAAATAAAATAGATTTACAAAAAAATATTTCTAACAATTCATTCCATTTACAGCTTAAAAAAGACTTATTTCCCAATTATACTCAAGCATTAATAGCTATTTCTGCTAAGGATACCGATTCGGTTCTCTCTCTGCGTAAACTTCTAGCTAACGAAGTTCAAATGATACATTCCACCGATCAAACCATTATTACCAATGCCCGCCATTTTGCAGCTTTAAATCAAACGTTGGAATACATCCAAAAAACCAAAGAGGGATTAAAAATAAAAATTTCCGGAGATTTACTGGCACAAGATATTCGCCAGGCATTACATTATTTAGGCGAAATTACCGGTGAAATTGATATCGACAACGACATTTTAGGAACTATTTTTGGAAAGTTCTGTATCGGGAAGTAACCACTACAAAACAAACATTAAAAAAATATCAATCTAATAAGCATCCTCTAAAATACACCATGAGTTTAACAAAAAAATATTAACTTTATACCGTGAAACTGCTTAAAGGAATAAAAAAATATTATTTCATTGGATTTTTTTTGCTTATTTCATGTTCAAAGGAAAAGCAACATCTTCATTATGAAGCATTTCAAGAAAATAAAATCCAAGAGACTCAAGCGAAACAAATTTCTGTACCTATTTTTTTAGCAGAAAAAATAATCCCTGCCAAATATGAAAATCAAAAAAAATTATTAACTCGTGTAAAAAAAGCAGAAATATTTATATCGGAAGATGATGACAAAAAATTTGACCAAGAATTAGAAACCGCTTTAAAAAATGATGATTTTAAGCCTTTGTTACATATGAAGTCAATGGAAGATTTCATTTCTATTTACCACAAAAAATCATTACAAAAAGACTTGTATGATTTTGTTGTCTATGTTAATGATTCTAAAGAAAAAATAGGATTGAATTTTACAACCGATATAACTCCCGAAGAATTGACTGAACTTTTAAAAACGGCAGGAATTGATAATCTCCAGAAAATCAAAGAGAAAAAAGAACAATTGAAAAATATTCTAAAACAATATTAAGCTGTTTTTACTTTAACTTTTTCTTCACTTCTACTTCTTGGTAAGCCTCAATAATATCACCTTCTTTGATATCATTAAAGTTTTTGATGTTTAATCCGCATTCATAACCTTTTGCCACTTCTTTTACATCATCTTTAAAACGTTTTAAAGAGGCTAACTCTCCTTCATGAATAACAACTCCTTCGCGAATAATGCGAATTTTAGAGTTACGATATACTTTTCCGTCTAACACCATACATCCTGCAATCGTTCCTACTTTTGAAATTTTAAATGTTTCGCGGATTTCAATATTTCCTGTAACTTCTTCTTTTAATTCAGGAGAAAGCATCCCCTCCATCGCTTCTTTTACGTCATTGATGGCATCGTAAATGATGGAGTAGGTTCTTATTTCAATTTCTTCACGATCGGCAATGGTCTTGGCTTGGATTCCCGGTCGCACATTAAATCCAATAATTACAGCATCAGAAGCAGTTGCTAACAATACATCCGATTCTGTAATCTGTCCCACTCCTTTATGTACAATTTTTACATGAATTTCTTCTACGGAAAGCTTTTGAAGAGAATCGGATAATGCTTCTACAGAACCATCCACATCTCCTTTTAATATGATATTTAATTCTTTAAAATCGCCTAATGCAATACGACGACCTATCTCTCCTAATGTCAAATGCTTTTGTGTCCTTACTGATTGTTCGCGTTGTAATTGTTTACGACGGGCTGCGATGGCTTTAGCCTCTTTTTCATCTATAAAGACTTTAAATTTATCTCCGGCCTGCGGAGCTCCATCCAAACCTAAGATAGATACGGGTTGCGATGGTCCTGCTTGTTTTACATTCTTTCCTCTTTCATCCAGCATAGCTCGCACTTTCCCGTGATAACTTCCTGCTAACACATAATCACCTATCTTTAGTGTTCCTCCTTGGACTAATACGGTTGATATAAAGCCTCGTCCTTTATCTAACAAAGCTTCAATTACAGTACCGGTTGCTACCTTATTAGGATTCGCTTTTAATTCTAATATTTCGGCTTCCAATAAGACTTTTTCAAGTAATTCATTCACATTTGTCCCCAATTTAGCTGAAATATCTTGAGATTGAATTTTACCTCCCCAATCTTCCACTAATAAATTCATATTAGCCAGTTGTTCTTTTATCTTATCAGGGTTAGCAGTAGGTTTGTCTATTTTATTAATCGCAAAAATCATAGGAACTCCAGCTGCTTGAGCATGTGCTATGGCTTCTTTTGTTTGAGGCATAATATCGTCATCAGCAGCGGCTACAATAATGGCTAAATCCGTTACTTGAGCTCCACGAGCACGCATTGCTGTAAAAGCTTCGTGTCCGGGTGTATCCAAAAAAGTTATTTTCTGACCGTCTTTCAATTCTACTGCATAAGCTCCGATATGTTGTGTAATACCTCCCGATTCACCGGCAATCACATTGGCTTCGCGAATATAATCCAACAATGATGTTTTACCGTGATCTACATGCCCCATAACCGTAATAATGGGTGCTCTTGGTAATAAATCTTCTTCTTGATCTTCTTCTTCTTGAACAGCTTCTTCAACTTCTGCATCAATAAATTCAACTTCATAATTAAATTCAGAAGCCACCAATGTTAAAGTTTCAGCATCCAATCGCTGGTTCATGGTAACCATGATTCCCAAACTCATACAAGCCGATATAATTTCGTTTATCGAAACATTCATCATGGTTGCCAGTTCGTTCACTGTAACAAATTCTGTTACTTTAAGAACTTGACTTTCCAACTGAGCCTGTTGTTCTTCTTGCTCGCGTGCGTCACGTCCTCGTTGACGACGATCACGCCTGTGTTTTGCTGCTTTAGATTTACTTCCTTTACTGGTTAATTTTTCTAAGGTTTCTTTAACCTGTTTTTGTACTTGTTCGTCTGTCAGCTCAACGCGTGGAACAGGTGTCGATCTCTTACCCTTTCCTTTAAAATTTCCACCACGACGGTTTTGATTTCCTCCCGAATGGGAACGATTTTGATTATTATTTCCTCGATTTTGATCGGCTTTTTTCTTTTCTTCTTCGATATTAACCTCTTTCTTAATACGAACTCGTTTTTTCTTATGGGTATTATTATTTCCAGGTTTTTTTTCAGATTTTTTAAATTGGTTTAAATCAATTTTTTGTCCTGTAACTGTTGGTCCGTCTAATTTCTGATATTTTGTTGTAATTTTATCTAAATCTGAATCAGCACTTTCAGATTCTTTTTTAACTTCTTCCTTTACCTTATTTTGTGTTTCTTTAGGTTTTTCCTTATTCTTTAAATTCTCTTTTTTAGACTTTGGAGTGGGTTTATTGGACTTAATTGTACTCAAATCTATTTTTCCTACTGGTTTAATCCCTTTTATAACCTCTTTTTCGCTCATTTTTTCCTGAGATTTTTCAGGAACTTCTCTCATCTCTTCCTTTTTGGAATTTTCTTCTACTTTGGCAGGGTCAGAATCTCTTTTTCGATCCTCTTCCTCTTTGGTCTTTAACAATTCTTCTTTAATAGCCTCTTTCTCCTGCTTTTGCTGTTGATATACTTCTTCAGATTTGGCACGACGCTTTGCATCTTGCTGAAATTCCTGAATTAAAATATCGTAAGTGTCTTGGTCAATTTTTGTTGTAGGACGGGCATCTATTTCAATTCCTTTGCTTTCAAGAAAATCAACGGCACGACTCATTGAAATATTGAGTTCTTTTAAGACTTTATTTAATCTAATGTTTGACATGTGCTGTTTGTAATATTTTTTTAGTCTTCAAATTCTTCTTTTAAAATTCCAATTACGGAAAGAATGGTTTCTTCTTCTAAATCAGTTCGTTTAATTAAATCTTCAACATCTAATTCTAAAACTGATTTGGCTGTATCCAATCCAACTTTATTAAATTCTTCTATAATCCAAGGGTCAATTTCGTCAGAAAATTCACTAAGTTCCACATCTTCATCCGAATTTATATCACGAAATACATCTATTTCATATCCTGTAAGCTGTGTTGCCAAACGAATGTTATGTCCTCCTCTACCAATTGCTTTTGAAACTTCGTCCGGATGGAGGTAAACATTAGCTTGCTTGTTTTCTTCATTAATCTCCATTGACGTTATTTTTGCAGGAGATAATGCTCTTGCTATGTACAATTGTGTGTTGGTTGTGTAATTAATCACATCAATATTTTCATTTCGTAATTCGCGAACAATTCCATGAATACGAGAGCCTTTCATTCCAACACATGCTCCGACAGGATCAATACGGTCATCATACGATTCTACTGCTACTTTTGCTTTTTCTCCCGGATGGCGTACTACTTTTTTTACCGTAATCAGTCCTTCCGTTATTTCAGGGATTTCTTGTTCAAATAATCTTTCTAAGAATAAAGGTGATGTTCTCGATAATTTAATTAATGGCTTACTTCCTCTCATTTCAACTTCTTCGATTACAGCTCTTATCGTATCACCTTTTCTAAAAAAATCTGAAGGAATTTGATGTTCTTTTAACAGAATCATTTCATTATCGTCTTCATCTAAAATTACTGCATGATTGCGTTTGGCAAAATGCACTTCTCCGGTTACAATTTCTCCTGATAAATCTTTAAATGTTTTATAGATTTGAGTATTGTCGTGTTCTACTACCTTTGCTCTTAAATTTTGTCCTAAAGCCAAAATAGCCCGACGACCTAAATCTTCCAATTTAACTTCTTCAGAGACTTCTTCTCCTACTTCAAAATCAGGTTCGATTTTTCTGGCTTCCGATAGTTCGATTTCTTCGTTGTCATCTTCTGAAAAACCGTCTTCAACTACAATTCGATTACGCCATATTTCTAAATCTCCTTTATCAGGGTTTACAATGATGTCGTAATTATCTGCTGAACCGTATTGTCTCTTTAGTACATTACGTATCGATTCTTCTATAATCGACATTAATGTTTCGCGATTTATGTTTTTATCGTCTTTAAATTCGGCGAATGATTCTATTAATGCTAAACTATTCATGTTATTAAAAAATTATTTGCACGATGGCTTCTTTAATTTCTGTATATGGTATTTCTTTTGTTCTCTCTACTGTATGTTTTCCTTTCCCTATCGGTTTAGATTCACGTTGTTTCCACATGAGTTTTATTTTTTCGTCATCAACTTCGGTCAAATTTCCTTCAAAAATAGCATTCTCGTTTGTGGTTACTTTTAATTTTCTATTCAGATTCTTTTTATACTGGCGAATTTTTTGCAAAGGTTTGTCAACTCCCGGAGATGAAACATCTATCGAATAATCTCTTTCTTCTTCATCCAATCCTTTTTGGATAAACCGACTGACCCGAACACATTCACTAATCGGTATTCCTTGGTCGCCATCGATTAAAATCGTAATTTTATTAGATTCAGAAATAGAAAAATCAACCAAAAACAAGGTTTCATTTTCTGCTAATGCATCCTCTAACAACCGTATAACCGCTTCCTTCATATTTTGTACGAAAAAGAGGGCTTTTTCAGCCCTCTTCCTCCGTCACTTTTTATTTTCGTTGCAAATATACTACTTTTTATTTAATTAACAACTCTAAAACATTTTAAGAATTATACAAAAGGTAATTTTGTTACTTTTGCTTTAACGTTTTTATTTCTTATTTGAATGTAAATTTCAGTATCTAACTTGGTAAACTCTTTATTCAGATATGCCAATCCTATTCCTTGTTTTAGTATAGGAGACATGGTTCCTGAGGTTACAAAACCAATTTCATTGTTTTCCACATCCACTACTTTATAATCTTTTCGAGGAATACCTTTTTCTATCATTAAGAAGGGTTTTAATCTTCTTGAAAGACCTTCTTCTTTTTGTTTCAGTAAAGCCTTCTTTCCTATAAAATCGGTGTCTAATTTTGTTACCCAGCCCAAACCGGCTTCTAAAGTTGTTGTTTGGTCTGTAATATCGTTTCCGTACAAAGAATAACCTTTTTCTAAACGTAAGGTATCTCTTGAGGCTAATCCACAAGGGGTTACATCTAATTTAATAATGGCATCCCAAACTGTATCAGCGTATTTTTTATCAAAATATAATTCAAAACCTCCTGATCCGGTATAGCCTGTTCCTGAGATAATAACATTATCAACACCGGCAAACGTTCCTTTTTCAAAATGATAAAATTTTATTTGATCTAATTTTACAGGAGTTAATGGCTGTAAAATTTTGGTGGTATTAGGTCCTTGAACAGCTAATAATGCAATATCATCTGAAATATTGGTGATTTCTACTCCTAAATCATTTTGTTGATTTACCCAATCAAAATCTTTTTCAATATTAGCAGCATTGGCTACCATTAAGAATTCTTTTTCATCTAAACGATACAATATCAAATCATCGATTATTCCACCATTTTCATACATCATAGCACTATATTGTGCTTGATTTACAGCAATTTTTGTTACATCGTTACAAACCAATTTTTGTAATAATTCAATGGCATGATCTCCTTTGAACATAAATTCTCCCATGTGAGAAACATCAAAAATTCCACAATTCTTACGGACTGCCATATGTTCGGCATTAACGCCTTCGTATTGAACAGGCATTTCGTATCCGGTAAAAGGAATTATTTTTGCTCCCAAATCGATATGTTTTTGATAAAAGGGTGTTCTTTTCATTTTGTACTTTTGTTTTTTATGCTACAACTTTCTGAAATTTAAATTCTGTTTTAATTTTGAAGCAAAAATAAAAATATTTGGTAACATATCGAAAGTTTACTTTTTTATAACGTTTTTATTAAATTTTATTTTTTAAATATTTCTTATTTTTACATCATAAACTTTCTCTTATGAAAAAAATTATATTTGCTTTCCTTTCAGTCTTTTCGATTTCAGTCTTTGGTCAAATCATTCATTTTGATAAAAAGATAAAATGGAAAACTATTAATGAAAACACTGGTATTTTATTGATTAAAACATCTGATGCTTTCTATGGAATAGACACAGATTCGAAAGAAATAAAGTGGAAAAACACCAACTTAAAAAAGTGGAATTCTAATTCTTATGAAGAAATTCCTTTTTCTCCTTTTATTAAATTTGAAAAAAAACCATTGGTTTATTCTTCGATTTTATCTAAAACGCTCCATGCGAAAGGAAAGTCCATTATTTTATCAGATGTTACTACCGGAGAAGTTATTTTTGATTCAGAAAAAAATAATTTCACCGCCGTACTTGACTTTAAAACTTCTCCAAAAAGTAAAACTATTTTCATTCAAGGAATTAGTGATAAAAAATATACCTATGCTTTGTACGATTATCAAACAAAGGAAATAAGATGGAGTAAATCATTAGAAAAAAGTAATTTATCTTCTGCCACAAAAGAACAATTAAAATCATACAGAGGCTCTAAAAATAAAGTTTTTTCCGATACTAATCATAATTTATTTGTATTAACGCATGGTTTTTTGTTAAAATTAGACTTTAAAACCGGAAAAGTATTAAATAAATACACTGATACCAAAGATGTACTCTATGACAGTAAAGAGGATTTATTAGTGTTAATTACCTCAAAACTTGATGTGGAAGCTGTTGGAGATGAACTTTCAGTCCAAGCCGTAAAAAACGGTAGTGAAAGTACTTTTTGGAAAGAAGGGACTTCAATACCCGGAAAATTTGAACAAGGATTTATTAAAGACGACCGTATCGTTGTCGTTACTTCTAAGGGATTTAACATCATCCATTTAAAAGATGGTAAAAAAGATTTTGAAGAAACACCTCAGTTGCCTTTAATTAAAAATATTGTACCCGTAGAAAACGGTTATGCCGTTGCACAAGGCAATTGGTTAAGCCTAATAGACAAAGAAGGAAAAGAAGTTTGGAAAAAGAAACAAAATATCGCACACACCGCTACTGAAAAACCCATTCGATTAATAGCTGATAAAAATTATTTATTATTCGCGTCTCCTTCTTTTTCTAATGTAATTAACTTAAAATCAGGTGAAAAAATATGGGAAGATGATTTGCACTTTCAATCAAAGAATTTCATCAAACGGAATTTGGATGTTATCAGCGAACAAAATTATCTGACTAAAAGAAGCGAAAATCATTTATTAGTTTTAAACAACAATCTTTTTTATATTTTAACACCTCTTATTTCAACAACACCTCATCGTGTTGATTCTTTGGATTTTAAAGACGAAACGCCCTCTTTTTCTATTATTAAAAAAGGTTACTTAGTCTCTTCTGATAATCATTATTATGCTTTTGATCCAAAAGGAAACACTCTTTATACACAGCACTTTAATCCTAAAAAAAAGAAAACGCTTGTGGATAAAGCTGTCGGGCTTTTTGAGACTGGTTACCGAATTTACGGTAATACCACCTCAATTGTTTCTAATCAAATCAGTAACGTAACCAATTATGCTTTAATGTCAGGAAAATTTGGTTTTGCTTCGGATATAGGTACTCTTGCTTACAATAATTACAACAATGTTATGGGGTATATGGATGCATCTAAATTAACCGAGTATGGAGATATTGGATCTTCTTACGAAAAAGTGTTTTCCAGAGGAAAAAGTTTAAATCGTTTAAAAGAAGAACGTTTAATCGCTTTAAATAAAGATTCAGAGACTGAATTAATCTCTTTAAATTTAGACACCGGAAAAACACAATCTGTTATGAAGCTGGATACGGAGACCAAAGCCTATTTGATTGATAACGTTGCTCGAATTATATATATTTTTCAAAAACAACAGGTGGAAATTAAGCCAATTTCGTAAACGTAAAATATGAATAAATCTGTACACCTAAAAACCCAAACAATAATTTTATATAAATCACGTTTTTGTTAAAAAACATTGCTTTACAATATCATTTTATATCTTTGTTTTGAAAGTTTTAACTAAGTACAATTATATACTCTAATTTTATGAAAAAATTTATTCTAGGATTTTTATGGATTGTGTCCAGTTCGTTTGTTTTTGCTCAAGTCAATCAAAGACCCATTACCGGAGCTGTATTTCAGTCTATCGTTCCCGATGCTCGTGCCGGCGGATTAGCCGATATGGGAGTTGCGACAAGTTCTGATGCCTATTCGCAATATTGGAATCCTTCTAAATACCTGTTTAATAAAAATTATTCCGGTTTTGCCATTTCCTATACTCCATGGTTAAACAAAATTTCAAACGATACTTTTTTACTAAACGCTACTTTTTTCAAGTATTTGGGAGAATCCGAACGGAGTACTTTAGCGGCGAGTATTTATTATTTTAACATGGGTGAAGTAGAAAATAACACCATCGGACCTACAGGAGAAATTGTTCCTCAAGGCTCTTTCAAACCCAATGAATTTTCTATTGATTTATCCTATGGATTATTATTAAGTGATAAATTATCGATGGCCGTAACCGGACGCTTCTTACGCTCTGACATTTATGATAATACACAAGTAGGATTTGAAAGCCGAAAAGCCGCCAACACTTTTGCTGCCGACATTTCAGCCTTTTATCAAACCAACGTTATACAAGGTAGAAGCTTTGACAGCCGTGTTCGGTTAGGTGCTAATATTAAAAACATCGGTCCAAAATTGGATTACGATTCTTCCAATTCCTCAATAGGAACTGCTTTACCTACCAATTTAGGAATCGGAGCCGGATATGATTTTATTTTTAGCGATGTCAGCACCTTATCTTTTGGATTAGAATACAATAAAATATTAGTTCCTATGGCAGAGCAATACGACTCTAATGCTGATGGAATAATTAACAACAATGATGCTTATCGGTTACCTGACGACAGTGTAGTAGGCGGTATGTTTTCTTCCATGTTTGGAGAATCTGCCAGTACCGTGGGTGTAAGTGCTGAATATAAATACAATGATGTATTGGCTGTAAGAGCCGGTTATAAATACGGTGATGAAGATAAAGGAGATCAACCTTACGTTACCACCGGTATTGGTTTGGCTTTTTCCGATTTTGAATTTGATGCCTCTTATCTGATTCCTACAGGAAGTCAAGATGATCCATTAGCTAACACACTCCGTTTTTCATTAGCTTGGAATTTTGGTGGAAAAATAGATTCCTATTAAACGATAAAAGTTTTATTCTAAAAATGCTTTGATTAAAAAATTAATTAGGGCATTTTTTTCTTTTCGCTTAATCTAAAACTTTTTACTTACCTTTATTCTTTAAAGTAATCTTTTATGGTACAACTAAAATTTACTTTTGATTTTGAAGAATATGATTCTATAAAATCTCTTTCAATAGAAGATCAAAAGCTATTTCAAAAAGCCATTTTAATAAGAAAAACAGCTTATGCTCCTTATTCTAAATTTAATGTAGGAGCTGCCGTTTTATTAGAAGGCGGAGTTATCGTAACAGGAAACAATCAGGAAAACGCAGCTTATCCATCCGGATTATGTGCCGAACGCGTTGCTATTTTTCATGCAGCTTCCCATTATCCTGATAAAAAAATACTTAAAATTGCCATCACAGCCGATACACAACAAACCAAACTTCTGAAAGCTATACCGCCTTGTGGTGCTTGCAGACAAAGTCTATACGAATACGAACATAAACAACAACAGAAAATCGAAATTATTTTTGGAACAGATTACAGTAAAATTTACAAAATAAAAAGTTTACAAAACCTACTTCCTTTTTCTTTTAGTTCCGACATGATGTAATTTGTGCAGTTAAACGGAAAAATGTACCTTTGTAAGAAATAATTCAATTTAAAAATAAAAAAATTCATATGAAGGAAATCACCAAAGAAACCTACTTGGAGTGGTATGCTGATATGACGTTATGGAGACGATTTGAAGACAAATGCCAATCGTTGTACTTAAAACAGAAAATCAGAGGGTTTCTTCATTTGTATAACGGGCAAGAAGCCGTCATTGCCGGAGTCCGACACGCTATTGAAATCGGTAAAGACAATTTAATCACAGCCTATCGTTGCCATGTACATCCTATGGCATTAGGTGTTGATCCCAATAAGATTATGGCCGAGCTTTGCGGAAAAGTAACCGGAACTTCTAAGGGAATGGGTGGTTCTATGCATATTTTTTCAAAAGAACATCATTTTTATGGAGGACACGGAATTGTTGGAGGACAAATACCTTTGGGAACCGGAATTGCTTTTGGAGACCAGTACAATAACCGTGATGCCGTAACTCTAACTTTTATGGGAGACGGTGCTGTAAGACAAGGTGCTCTACACGAAACTTTTAATATGGCTATGAACTGGAAATTACCCGTTGTATTTATCTGTGAGAACAATCAATATGCTATGGGAACTTCTGTTGAACGAACAGCTAATCATGAAGATATTCATCTGTTGGCAGAAGGTTACAAAATGCCTCATGCGGCTGCAGACGGAATGGATCCTATCAAAGTTGCTGAAGCAGTGTATGAAGCTGTCGAACGTGCTCGTCGTGGTGATGGACCTACTTTTTTAGAAGTAAAAACCTACCGTTTTAAAGGGCATTCCATTTCTGATGCACAGGCTTACAGAACAAAAGAAGAAGTAAATTATTATAAAGAAAACAAAGACCCCATCAAACAAGTTGAAAAGAAAATTTTGGCAGAAGGTTGGGCTACAGAAGAAGAATTAAAAGAATTAGTGGCGAAAGCAAAAAAAACAGTCGAGGAAGCAGTCAAATTTGCTGAAGAGTCCGAATATCCTCCTTCTAATCAACTATATGATGTTGTTTATGAGGAAGAAAATTATGCTTTTGTCGATCGAGTGGAAAACAACTATTTTAATTAAAAGATATAAAAATAAATCATGGCAGAATTAATTTTAATGCCTCGACTTAGTGACACTATGGAAGAAGGAACCGTAGTGAAATGGCACAAAAATGTTGGTAATCATGTTTCAGAAGGCGATATTATTGCCGAAATAGAAACCGATAAAGCTGTTCAAGAATTTGAATCTGAATTTGAAGGAATTCTGCTTTATCAAGGTGTAGCTGAAGGATCAGGAGTTCCTGTAGACAGTCCCTTAGCCATTATAGGAAATAAAGACGAAGATTTTCAATCTTTAATTAAAGAAAATACTATTGTTACAACGACAAATATCGAAGAAGACTCTTCTAAAGCCAATGCTACTGAGTCTATAACAATTCCTGAGGGTGTTGAAGTTATACAAATGCCTCGTTTAAGTGATACTATGGAAGCCGGAACGGTAACCAAATGGCATAAAAAAGTAGGCGATAGAGTTAATGAAGGCGATATTATTGCTGAAATAGAAACCGATAAAGCCGTTCAAGAATTTGAATCCGAATTTGAAGGGACTTTATTACACATTGGTGTTGAAGAAGGAAAATCTTCACCTGTGGACACCATTCTTGCCGTTATTGGTCTCGCTGGAACTGATGTTAGTGGAATTATTACTAATAGTACAATTTCTGCCAAGACTGAGGAAAAAACAACCATAAAACCAAATCCTAAAACTGAAGAAAAAATTCAATCTGTGGCAGACTCTGGTTCAGAAAGAGTTTTTGTCTCTCCTTTAGCAAAAAAAATAGCTTTAGATAAAGGAATTGATTTGACACGAGTTCAAGGCTCCGGAGAAAACGGACGTATCGTAAAAAGAGATATTGAAAGTTTTACACCAAGCAGTACTGCAACACCAACTGTTTCTACAACATCCGTTACAAATTTTGTACCTGCAGGAGAGACAAAAGAAACTGCTGTTAGCCAAATGCGAAAAGTGATTGCCAAACGCCTGAGTGAATCGAAATTTACAGCTCCTCATTATTATCTGAATATAGAAATTGATATGGAAAACGCCATTGCTTCACGCCAAGCAATCAATGCTCTTCCGGATACTAAGATTTCATTTAACGATTTGATTATAAAAGCTTGTGCAGTAGTTTTGAGAAAGCATCCGGAAATCAATACAACATGGCAAAACGATACGATTATTACACACGGCAATATTAATATTGGAGTGGCTGTTGCTGTTTCGGACGGATTGGTTGTTCCTGTTATAAATAATGCCGATTATTTGCCTTTAACACAAATTTCAACAGCTGTAAAAGAATTAGCAAGTAAAGCCCGAGATCGTAAATTAACTGCTGAAGAAATGTCGGGAAGCACTTTTACTATTTCAAATTTGGGAATGTTTGGAATTGAGTCTTTTACCTCTATTATCAACGCTCCCAACTCGTGTATTTTATCTGTTGGAGCCATTATTGAAAAGCCCATTGTTAAAAACGGACAAATTGTGATTGGAAACATTATGAAAGTAACCTTAGCTGCTGATCATAGAACGGTGGATGGAGCTCTTGGGTCAGCCTTTTTGCAAACGCTAAAAACCATGATTGAAAATCCGGTTACCCTCTTGGCTTAAAAACAATACAGTGAAAAATACAATGAAGATTTATTCATAATAATACAAAAGATTATTACATCGTTTTTATCTAAAAAAAAACATTAGAGAAAAGTGATTTTCTGATGTATCTTCATTACAAGTTATCATAACCCTATTGAATATTAAACCTAAATTAATAGAAAATATCTGTAAAGTTAAATAATACCCGTAGTGCATTTGTAAATTAAGATAAAAAAAGTTGTTCTCAAAACAAATATTTTGTATATTTCATTAATTCTCTTCAAGATTATTATAGAGTTGATTTTCAATCGGTTTTATTAATGGAGGTATGTTTTTATTTATTTTTTCCCAATATTTATCGGTATAATAACTTTTTGATTTATGGTACGTATTAAACTTTCTTTTTTTTCTTTTAAATTCTTTATTAGAACAAAATGTTTTTTCCAGTGTGTAAAACTCATATATTGTTTCTATATTTTTATATCGGTCATCTTTTTTATGCTTAAAATTTAGATTTATATATTGAATTGATTTTACTAGTTCTTTTTGTGTAATAGGAAGATTATCACTATTATGTTCTTCTATTTTTATGTTATTAATCATTTGTATTCTATATCCTAACAAATTGAAAATCTTTGTTTTATCTATTATAAAATCTTTAGATAAAATGATGTGATTATTTTTATAGTTAATTTCTAAAGCATTTGAAGCGTTCTCTAAATGACTAAGCGGCTTTTTATTTAAAAAAGGAAGATTAAAATTATCTATGGATACATCTACAATTCTTTTCTTTTGTTGATTTTTTTTATTCTCAAAAACCCTATACTCAACTACATTTTGTTTAATATTTTTATTTTCGTCTTTTGGGATGTAATATTCCATTATTCCATCAGAATAATACTTGGCTACGGCATCTTCTGTTTGATAACTTCTAAAAAAACCTCTTAATATGGTATAATCTTTATTTTCATTTGGTGTAAAGACTACTTCGTCTAAAGTATTTTCCAGAGGGCTTAAATAATATGATTTATTGTTTTCCCATTTAGTCAAAACTAAGGTATTGAACTCATTTAAACTTTTAGTAAGATAAGAGCAAAGGCTAAATAATGCCAACTTAACCAGCAAGAATCTAAATAATCAAACCGAACCAAAAGCGTCCTAAAACTGTCCATCCAAACAAATGTACGTTCGTTGACAAATCTTTGATTGTAAATATCTTGGTTAAAAAACCGCTTTTTTCCTCTTTTGTTTGTTTTTCTGTTACGCTTGTTTTCAACAATATTGGCAAACATCTTTCTTCGGTGGATGGCTCG
>JBKEDE010000028.1:0-2681 GCA_047975265.1 Flavobacteriales bacterium | reverse complement strand
TTCGGTAAGTACCAACCATCTGGTCTGTCTTTCACACCTTTAAATCCAAGTTGGTTAAAAGAGGTTATTTGTCCAACACCACTTTTGGCAGATTCAGTGTCCTTAAATCCTAATATCTTACCTGCTTTATCTCTAACTTTATCTTCTGTCATTCAGTTTGTTATTTTCCTACAGTGTTATTTTTTCAGCTTGTGGCTAACGGTCTCGGCTATGAACAGTTGGGGATTTTACGCCCTAACTGTTCGGTTTAGTACAGACCTTTGTTTTATGTTTATAGTTTCGTTTTATCACTTTCGCCCCAATTGTTTATAGCCATTGTTGGCAAACGTTATTTTTTTTTGTCATCTTCGAGTTGAGATTGACATCCACAAAATACATTATTGATTAAAAGAACTGAATTATTTTTTGTTTGTTTATCATACTCATTAAAGTTGAGACTGAATATTCCTTTTCTAAAGCATGTTTGTTTTATGTTTATTGATTTAAAGAAAAGTGAATTTTTCCACTCTTGAAAATTCACTTGCATTGTGTCTTTTTTATAAATGAAAAAAATAGTATTCTCTTCTATGTGACCAACTCCACCTATTTTGTTTAATTTGATTCTGTTGCCATACTTTGTTTCTTTCCCTTTTTTTAAAAAAATGATTTTTCCATTTAATCTATCGCTATAAACAATATTTTCTATTTGAAAGTTCTTGGTTCTTGATTTAGTAATATTGTCTATATCTAAGACAAAGTAGGGGTCTGTGGGTTGAGCTTCTAAAGAAAAACTAAAGGTTAAAAGCGATAAGAAAAATAATATTTTATACATTTTTTAAATATTTTCTATTATGTTTTTGACAGTATCAAGTAGCTCATTTTGTTTAGGATTTAAGTCTATAGTTATTTTATCGGCTGTATTTGTATAAGTTCCAGCAACTACAGTAGTATGCTTGTTTTTGTACTTTTACAATTATATTTTTTGCCTGTTTCTTTATTGTTCCCATTATTTTTGGTTCTAATGTTTGCTAACGGTCTCGGCTATGAACAGTTGGGGGTTTTACGCCCTAACTGTTCGGTTTAGTACAGACCTTTGTTTTATGTTTATAGTTTCGTTTTATCACTTTCGCCCCAATTGTTTATAGCCATTGTTAGCAAACGTTATTTGTTTTTATTTTGAATTATTTTCAGTCTTTGTCCATTAGATATTTTATAGATACCTTTTTTAAAATTGATTTCTAAACCTGTTGAATTAATATCTTTTTCTATATCCGAATAATCTAGATAAATAATCATTTCTTTTTTTCTTTTAGAAAATTTTATTTTAATAATCGATTTTTGGATAGGATTATTGTTGTAAAATGTTATAAAGTTATGATTTAGTAAAAAAGAATTACCGTTAAATAATAGTTGATATAAATTGTTATTTGAGTTGATTGCTTTGCTTGAATTGATTGGTTTTCTTTTTTTTTCTGCTGAAAGCTTGTCAATTAATTCAAAAGAGACCAAAAATTTATCGTCATTTGAAAAGAAATTAATAGAATCTTTTGTCTTAAATGTTAGAAGTTCGTTTTTACAATTTAGAAACGATAAGTTTAATTCATAATAGTGTCTTTTAGGACTTGGTTGAGCATTTAAATTGTGAACAACAAAGTAAATTAAGATAAGAAAGGGATGAAAGTTAAGCAGTTGCATTTTTTAAAATTTTGGTTATGATTTCAATGGCTTTCTCAAAAGAGATGTTGTCGGCAATATGTATATGACCAACTGCTTTATTATTTGAAAGTCCTAATTCGTCTCTTTTTCGAGTACTTCTATACATTATTTCATTTGATAAATAGTCTCCACCTGAACCAGAATCAGAAATAGATTTACCTGTAATTTTGCTTGTAGGGTAGCTATCTTTGTTGCTTTTAGGGCCATCTTTAGTTGGGTGATTAATTTTAAAACCTTTATCGTCAATTATTGATTGATCATAAAACACTATGTTTTTATCAAGACTTAATTCTCCTGTTAGTATTTTATCAATAGGAAGAGTGGTTTCATAAAACTCATTACCATTAGGAATTTGTTTAAATTTGGTTTTATCCCATTCATTATTTCCAAGATATATAGTGCTATCTCCTATATTCATATTATCAAAAAAGCCTCCTCTATGTTTACTTGCAAATCTCTCTAAATCGAAATTATTATCATTTCTACTTGAAGTCATAATTATGTCGGCTTGGTTAATATTCCTTTCAACAATACTCTCAATTATTCCTTTGTCGAAATCTTCATACCTTACAGGTACGATTGTTGTCTGAATATAAGCGTTTTCAATAGTTTTTCCTTGGAAATATAGAGCAGATATACCTGATGGATTTTGAGTGTGAATATCAGCCCAAGAATATTTTATTTGATTTAAAACGAATGGGTCAAATCCAGTAATCAATACTTTTTTAGCTCCACTTGGTGCTTTAGAGAAGTCAATACCAGTATAATTCCTACTCAACTCTTCAAATAATACAATGATTTCATTTAGTTTACTATTTTTATCAACTATTGAAGTTTCAAAATCAATATCTTTTTCAAAAAGAGGATGTCGCTTTAAATGTACTTGCATTTTGTTTCTTGCCCAATACAACGGCCTGTCGTCAAGTTTTCCACTTTGTACTTGTTTTACGGCTAAATCCCAAAGTTGTTTGGCGTCTGTTTTAATT